>JAZJXM010000064.1:0-29976 GCA_040390915.1 Pseudomonadota bacterium | reverse complement strand
TGGACGGCATGAACGTCGTCGGCGACCTGTTCGGCCAGGGCAAGATGTTCCTGCCGCAGGTGGTCAAGTCGGCGCGCGTGATGAAGCAGGCCGTGGCCCACTTGATCCCTTACATCGAAGAAGAAAAGCTGCTGGAAGAAAAACGTACCGGCATCGTCGCCAAACCGAAGGGCAAGATCGTCATTGCCACCGTCAAGGGCGATGTGCACGACATCGGCAAGAACATCGTCTCCGTGGTCCTGCAGTGTAATAACTTCGAAGTGGTAAACATGGGCGTGATGGTGCCCTGCTCCGAAATCCTGGCGCGCGCCAAGGTGGAAAACGCCGACATGATTGGCTTGTCCGGCCTGATCACGCCGTCGCTCGAAGAGATGGCGCACGTGGCCAAGGAAATGCAGCGCGATCCGCACTTCCGCATGCTGAAAATCCCGCTGCTGATCGGCGGCGCCACCACCAGCCGCGCCCACACTGCAGTCAAGATCGCGCACAACTACGAAGGCCCGGTGGTGTACGTGCCGGATGCGTCGCGCTCGGTGTCGGTGGCGCAGTCGCTGCTCACGCCAGAGAGCCGCGACAAGTATATCGAAGACATCGAGCAGGACTACGTGCGCATCCGCGAACAGCACGCCAACAAGAAGGCGCTGCCGATCCTGTCGCTGGCCGGCGCACGCGCCAACAAGGCGCGCCTCGACTTTGCACCGGTGCGCCCGAAATTCATCGGCCGGCGCGAATTCAAAAACGTCGACCTGGCGCAGCTGGCCAAATACATCGACTGGGGCCCGTTCTTCCAGACCTGGGACCTGGCCGGCCCGTTCCCTGCAATCCTGACCGACCCGGTAGTGGGCGACGCCGCCACCAAGGTGTTTGCCGAAGGCCAGGCGCTGCTGAAAAAGGTCATCGAAGGGCGCTGGCTGACCGCCAACGGCGTGATCGCGCTGCTGCCGGCCAATAGCGTCAACGACGACGACATCGAGGTCTACACCGACGAAACGCGCAGCACGGTGGCGTTCACCTATTACGGCCTGCGCCAGCAAGGCGTCAAGCCGATGGTCGATGGCGTGCAGCGGCCCAACCAGTGCCTGGCCGATTTCATCGCGCCCAAATCGTCGGGCGTCCCCGATTACATCGGCATGTTTGCGGTGACCTCGGGCCTGGGCATTGAAAAATACGAACAGCGCTTTGAAGACGCGCACGACGATTACTCGTCGATCATGCTCAAGTCGCTGGCCGACCGCCTGGCCGAAGCGTTCGCCGAGTACATGCACGAGCGCGTGCGCACCGACCTGTGGGGTTATGCGCAGGGCGAAAACCTGTCCAACGAAGACATGATCGCCGAACGCTATGCCGGCATCCGTCCTGCACCTGGCTATCCGGCCTGCCCTGAACATACGGTCAAGGCCGACATGTTCAAGGTGCTGCAAGCGCAGGAAATCGGCATGGTGCTGACCGAGTCGTACGCGATGTTCCCGGGCGCGGCAGTATCGGGCTTCTACTTCGCCCATCCGGAAGCCAAGTACTTCGTAGTCGGCAAGATCGGCGAAGACCAGCTGAACGACATGGTCAAGCGGCGCGGAGTGAGCAAATTGGATGCGGAAAGCTGGCTGGCGCCGAATTTGTCGTAACGGCATGGCGCTAGCTCTTTCGGTGATCGCTGACTCCCTTCTCAAAGCGTACCATTATTGGTACGCTGCGCAAAGCAATTGGAGATCGTGATGAAGGCGAAAAACATCGGTAGCGATTTTGATGAGTTCCTTGCACAGGAAGGGATACGCGACGAAGTGACGGCCGTCGCCGTCAAGCGTGTGATTGCCTGGCAAATAACGCAAGAAATGAAGGGGCAAAAAATCACCAAAACGCGGCTCGCGGAAAAAATGAATACGAGCAGAGCCGCATTAAACCGCCTGCTGGACGACAAGGACGCAAGCCTGACATTGATCACGTTGGTTAGCGCTGCTTCCGCGCTTGGCAAGAAAATCAAGATCGATCTTGTCTCGGAATAAGCCTTAAAGTAGTTTAGTTAGTTTGAACTGCAGTCGCGAACAGACGAGGACTGGCTGGGGTGACGGGCAGTTAACGCCCCTTTGCGGACCTTTGAGGAACCAGGAAAACTGGTAAAAATCCGACCTCACTGGCCCTGTGCGGTTTTTTGCGAAAGGTCCATCGGAGCGAGGTGAGGGGGGCTAGTGACTCGAGTGTCATGTTGGCCGCTCTGCAAAGTAAACGAAAATGAAATCGAAACCCTTTCAATTCTTCTGGTTTTTAGTTGCGGCACTTTGGGAAAGCTTGGGACTTTCCATATTAGATCATGGAGGTAGTCACCGAACTCCTTATCTTGCTTCGACGAATACGGAATGATAGATTCAATTTTTCCCTCAGCCACGAGATCCAGTCGAACAGAGGCTGTCCTTCCGTAAAATCGACGCCGCATTTCCGGGTTCTCTGCCGCCACGGCATTGTTTATTCTTTTTAAGCACTCAGCAATGTAGCCTGCAAAGTCACCGGGCTCCAATGCATCGAGAGACAGGTCTCCCGACAGCGAGAACAACTGGTCCGCGATTGCCCTTCTTCGTAACTCTAGTACGTTCATTTCATCGCGTATTTCAAACCCTACCGGCTTCCCCTCACTGCGTAATTTGAATTCAAGTTGAGCGAACTCGCGTTGCCGAAGACGTAGCTGTAGTGCCTCTTTAGAAAGGCTGGTTTGCAGATCCAACTCCGCTGAAACTGGTGCCTTCTTTTGATCGTGTTTAAGCGACGGGTTGCCCGGCGGCACAGTGAAAACTGACTGGTCCGATTGCATTGCGGGGGCGACGGGGGTTATCGAGCCTGCAGCCAAAAAAAAAGCTATGCAGCCGGAAAGACGCAATTTTCTTGTATTCAAGTGCTGCTCGCAAACATAGGAAAGTTTAATCTTACTATTCGGAGATTACGACGTGACATGTGTCTCAAGCGACGCAATCCATCATTTGTCTGCTTCTGGCCGAAAGTGAATCTCATTCTTCGTACAGCTCAGTCCAGGCTAGTCGTTCTTCCAGCCATTCGTCCAGCTCAGATGAATCCAGCCCCGACAACATGGCACCAAGCTTCAATTCGCCCTTTGCCAGAGCAAGTACACTCAGAATGGCGCGAACAGTTTCACTGTCAGTTCTCGCCCCTATGTCTGCCAAAGCTAACGCGGAAGCTCTCGCTAAAGCGCTATCGTAATCTGCCTTCAACCACGCGGGAATAGCCGGATTTTCTTTGCGATGGCGCTCAACTTCGATGGTCGCCACTAACCCGTAAAAATTCCAATCGCGATTAGTCTCACCGCCCGCTATGCGGACCAACTCCGGAACTGCCGCGTATGAAGCGACACCGACATCCCCTTGATGGTGAAGCTCATTCCAGAGTTCGTCCCAGACGTCTTTTCCGTCTCGCATTGCCCGGAGGGCTGCCGAGGCATCATATGGGATTCTATAGCCGCCGTGGAGCTCCTTCCACTTCTTGTCTTCAAGAGATAGCATTCGTTACTTGTCTTTCGTTTCTGACCGGACGCTGTTGGCCGGAATTTGACTGTGGTGTTAGCCGGGATTTTTTCTGGTCAGACGAAATTCATTGCTAAGCATGTAAAGACCACCGAAGGCAACTCCACCCTCGATTTCCCATTCAATTGAAACACTAGCTTTCAGCCCGTCCTCAACCAGTTCGTCAATGACATAGTCATTTCCAACCATTGCAGCATGATGAGATTTCTCTTCGTCCGTCAGGCATTCTAGGAACTCGGCACCAATGACTAGAACTTTCACGACATCACCGACGTTCACTTCGTTTCCATCTACATCAAGCATTTGCTTAGCCCTTTTCCGACACTTGTCGCCCCGTTGCAGACGCCCACACCTTCTCAAAATCAGCGACGCTGCCTGGCTCCTGGGAGCCTGTTAGTAGCTGCAAGATACACAATTAGCGCCGCAGACAGTAGGAAAAAATACCCGCCGTAGGTATTCCCGAATTCGTAAGCCTCGCCATGAGTAATGGCTGGATTAAAGTTCATTGTAAACGCGACATACATGCCCGTGAATACACCATTTAACAGAATGGTCCAAAAGATGGCAGCAACTATTTTTTTCATATTTCGAGCCTGCTCACCAGTTCTTGGAAGTCCTCAGCTATACGAATTGCACAATCAGGTTCCATGCCAATCATCGGAAGCATGAAAACGGCCCCCGTAGCATCGAACACCAGCAGTTCGCCACCACCATTTCCCCCGAAAGCGACGAAGCCTGGAGCATACATCTCGATTTCAATGTCGGAGTTGTTTTTCACGATTTCATCAAATGGCCAAAGCACAACGTAACCAGGTTCTGCATCCTCTTGTGTCAAGCACTCAAAAGGGCCGACAGATTTGATGTACTCAATGTAGTCGCGTTGGATAGACGGAAGCAAACTCACCTCTGCAATGTTCTTAATTTCAATGGGACCAATGCCCGCTATTGGCCGACTGCACGCGGTCACGGCCGTGACGTCATCAATGCCTGGCGCCCGGACCAAAAAAATCATACTCGCGACACTGACGGATAGCCGCGGAACGTCTGCCTGCGATCCCTGTCGTTCCGTTGCGGACGTTAGCTGCGATGGCGATTTCATATTTCCCAGCGCGTTACAAATTCTCGTCAAATATACGCGTGTAGTTCGCAAATTCAGTACCAGCCAGGTCTTTCTCGATGACCGCCTTCGCCACGTCGAAGTCGACGACAAACGTGCAGACCTCCATTGAACCGCTACCAATACTCCCCCCATCGCACGCGCCCAAACCAGCCCAACCTAAAGTCTCGTTCATGCGACTTTCAAGTCGATGGCGTTTCTCAACATCTTCCTTTGTGCCCATACCATCGACGGTGTACTCAATAAGCAAAGTGAAATGATCATCGATGTCGATGGGACGAAACCCCGATTCAACGAGGCGATCTATCTCTTTCTGAATTGACTTCTCAGCCTTAGCGAACAGGGTCGACTTAACCGTCTTAGATTCTCCACGAGTGCCAAGCTCACCCCAATGGACGGTGTGCGACCGGTCTTCGCTTTCCCAGGTCTCCCAATATTCCTTTTTTTCATCGGCGAATCGATAAAGCTTCAACACAGATATTTCCTTATTGTGTAGGAGTGGCGCAGTCACACCGTGCTTCTCGAGTCCTCAGTGCCCGCTTATGGCCGGTGTCCGTCAGCCGGCTTCCGGCCGAAATGACCAGTGAGCAGCTTCGACCCGAATCGTATCACCAGATTGAAGCTCTATTTCAAACTGCCCGTTTTCCAGTTCCACTGGCTTATTGACCGATGAGGAAGGTCCCCAACTCTCGCGTCGTGGAAGTTGGATGTTTGTAAATCCTTCAAATACGAGCAGATGAGGCGTCAAGCCAACGGGGAGCAGCCGAATATCGCATCGGGCGGCCTCCCAGCTCACGTAAATGGCTGACAACGTGGCGTCGTGGATTGATAGAGAGTTAAAGGGCATCGACTGTTCCAAAGTGTTCGAGCGGCTGCTGTTGGCCGTCGTGAGCCATAGCCGCTGTTGATGGCCCCGAAAATTCACTCATGCTTACTGAGAAGCTGTTTATAGAGTTCGGGCGCAACCGCTGAGAATTTCATTCGCTCAACCACCGTTGCTGCATTTCCTTCTAGCATTGCGCATATTTCACGCGTAGACGTCATCTTCCCTTTGGCGACACTCATTATTTCTTCTTGAGCCTGTTTAAACGCGCGAGCCTTCGCTTGTGCATCAAATGTTGGCATGCCCGGAAATTTTGACGCTGCGTCATGCCAAGGCCGATTGACGGAAATATAATTTCGAGTGAATTCCGGTAGGGCTTCGCCTTGTTGCTGGCAATATGTAGGGAATCCATAAACACCCTTCCAGTAGTATCCAAGGAAAGCGGATGCGGCTAGCTGAGGCTTGTTATCGGCGCTGGAAGGCATCGCCAATCGGCTCAAATCCACATTTGCTTTTTTCGCGGCCGAAAGTGGATCATTAGGATAAGCCGCCTGCGCATCCTTCTTTATTCGCTCGATTTCAGCTGAAGTATCGGCCGCGCGGCCGCAAGCAGCAAGGGTTAAGCATGCTATAGCAAGGAAAATGCTGATGTGAAGTCGCAAGGGTCTATTCCAAATTTGTTTAACGGGACGGTCCGTTTTTGGCCGATCCCTGCCGATTGTACTCGACGGCACGCGGCGCATGCCGGTCCCGCTACTGGCGCTCCGTTTCGGACCCTATCAGGGCTAAGTCTCTATTGGAGACCCAGTTGCTGCCGGCGCTGGCATCGTGGATTTGCAAAGCCTGCACACCTGGTCGCCAGGAAAGTTCGCCGCTCCACACGCTGCGCAGGCGACATTTTCTGGTTTCTCTGAACAGTCTTCCATCGACCAATAGATAACAAACGCGATAACGTTCATGGGAAGCAGCAACAGCCAGCCGCCGGAGCGTTTCTTAGCTTTCAGATAGAACCAGCACGCAGCGACCAACGCGGCGCAGATCGGCCACACCAACCACTCAGTCAGTGCTTGGTGACCGGATGCATTAAGTACGATCGCGGCGCCCATCCCGATCACGTAGCACGCAGCAGCAATGTTCCGTTGTTTTAAGTATTTAGCAATCATGAAATTTTCTTGTGAGAGCAGAGGCCCGGCGCCGGCGACTGCTTGTTATAGGGGGTATTAGCATACCCAAGCGCACGATTTCTCACCATACGATCGTCTGCTCCTGGCCGATTGTACGCACTCGTGTCGTCCGCGTCACGACGACTTCCGCCCGCGAATTCGATCGATCGGCCCAGCACTATAAGCTGAATGCGCGCCACCAGCCAGCTGTCATGCCACGGGACGCATGGAACTCTCGCGGACCCGCTATTGATGGTCTATGATGAAAATGTGAGGTGGCCAGTGTCCCTGTTGAGTAATTGCGCCACCTGAGGCCGTGCGCGATGGCGCCGCGCCCGCCCCTCGTCGATTTTGCGCCGCGTTTCGTTCGGGAGGCTCTATGGCTATCCATTTTCCCGTCAGGCGCTGGCAGGATGAGGTCATTCTGCTGCTGGGCTTATGGCTGATCATTGTTCCCATGGTGCTCGGCTACCCTACCAATGCGCCCATCACCATCAACGCCTATATCTGCGGTGCACTGATTGCCGCAATCGCCGCTTTCGATCTGTACAAATCGTATGCCATCGCAGTCATCATCAACCTGCTGGTCGGCCTATGGGTGTCGGTATCGCCCTGGGTGACAGCGCTGGCCGATCGCGGCCCGATGATGGGCACCTGCGTCATTATCGGCGTCGCCGTCATGGCGCTCGGCATGTGGGAGTTGCGCAGCGATCCAGAGTTACATCGCCAATGGATTGGCGGCAAGCCGGGTTGAGCCCGGCCGCACTGCGCAGGCCCTCGGGGCCGCGCAGTGCACCTCATCGTAGGGCGGGTGCTTCGGCGCTGCGCCTGCCTGTCCTTGTTGTCGCGCCGTGCACACTTGAGGAGGCATTATGGCTATTCACTTCTCCAAACGCTGGCAGGACCAGGCCATCCTGCTGCTGGGCGTGTGGCTGTTCATCTCGCCCTGGGTACTGGGCTACCCGCCCGACCTGCCGATCGCCATCAGCGTCTATATCGCAGGCGCCGTGATCGCAGCCTTGGCCGTGTTCGACCTGTACAAGACCTATGCCTGGGCCGTGGTCATCAACTTGCTGGTGGGCTTGTGGGTGTTGGTTGCGCCTTGGGTGCCGCTACTGGCCGACCGCAGCGCCATGATGCGCAATAGCGTCATCGTCGGCATTGCGGTGGTGGTGCTGGCCCTGTGGGAGCTAATCAGCGACCCTGACCTGCACCGCCAGCTGGCACGCGGCACGCCTGGCTGAACGCCTTAGATCGCGTAGCGCACCACGGTGTCGCTCCACTCGAAGGCAGCCATCTCCAGTTCGACCAGTTCGTCGCTGGAGATGGCCAGCTCGCGCAGCGCGGGCGCGACCTGGTCTTCGTGTTCCTCCATGCGTTCGATGCATTCGGCCAGGTGCAGCAGTTCGCCGAAAAAGCCGGTGCGCTGCAGCAGCGCGCTGGCCACTTCATCGATCACCGGAATCTGCTTGACGATTTCTTCCATCGGCATGCCGAACAGCGTATCCATCAGCGACATGATGCCGACCGTGAAGGCGACATCGGCGATATTGCGCTGGCTCGGACGCAAGCGCTGCGCCAGCAGTTCGAGCATGCGCCCGCGCGTGGTGGCCAGCATCAGCAGCGGCGTCAAGTCCTGGCCGCGGCGCGCCGGTTCGGCGTACAGCATGATCTGCAGCCAGCGCTGCAGCTGGCGCCGTCCCAGCACCATCACCGCCTGGCTGAGCGAGTCGATCCGGTAGCCGGTGCCTAGGCCCGGCGTGTTCACCAGGCGCAGCAAATTGAGCGCGAGCGTCACGTCGCATTTGACCGCGCGTTCGATTTCGATATTGTCGGCGTCCGACGTGATCAGCGCCATCAGCTCTAGCACCGACAGCTGCGATGGCGACAGCTTGCGCCCGCTGATCACGGCCGGCTTGGCGAAATAAAAACCCTGGAAATAATCGAAGCCCAGCCCGAGGCAGGCTTCATATTCGGCGCGCGTTTCGACTTTTTCGGCGATCAGCTTCTTGCCCGCCTTCTTGAAGGTAGCGCCCAGGCGCATCAGGGCCGATTGCGGCATGTCGCGCAGGTCCAGCTTGACGTAGTCGATCAGCGGCAGCAGCGCCTGGACGTCGGGCGCGTCGCTGACCACGTCGTCGAGCGCGAAGCGGAAACCATGGCTGGTCAGTTCGGCGATGCGCGCCACGATCGCGGGCGTGACCGGCATGCTGTCGACGATCTCGAGCACGATTTTCTCGCGCGGCAAGAACACGAAGATATCGCTCATGATCACTTCGGCGTCGACATTCAGGAAGCCTTGCGCGTCGCCGATCACTTTTTCCAGCCCCAGGTGGGCGGCGTGCGCGATCACGCTGGCCGTGGCCGCCATGTCGGTGTCGATATCGGCCGGGCCGGACGCGGTATTGCGAAACAGCATTTCGTAGCCGAACAAGGCCTGGTTGTGGTCGAGAATCGGTTGCCGGCCCAGATAGAAGTCGCGCACAGGGGCGGACAAGGCGTCGGCTGGGCTACGGTTGCTCATCATTCGTCCAATAAATGTTGATTTATCACAAGTCGCTAATGTACCCGAAACATTGCCTATTTGGTTTTTTTGTCAACGTCAATACGGCTACACCGGCAGGCCATCGATAAACACTTTCAATTCGCCCTGCTCAAACCTGGTCCAGCTTTCATTGGTCGTCAGTGGTTCGGTGACGATGATGGCGACCCGGTCCTGCGGCGTCGTCACTTGCGAAAAATCAACCGTCATGTCCTCGTCCGACAGTTTGGCCGTCACGAACGGGTATTGGCGCACCACGTAATGCAGACTGGTCGAGCAGTGCACGAACAGCGCCGAGCCGTCCGACAGCATCAGGTTGAAGGTGCCGTGGCTGGCAATGGCGCGCACCAGCTCGGCCAACGCGGCGCGCAGCACCGGCAAGGCCGGCGCCACGTCGCCAAAGCGCGCGCGCAGCTCTTGCAGCAGGAAGCAGAATGCTTGTTCGCTGTCGGTGCTGCCAACCGGACGGAAGGCGCCGTTCAAGGTGGGCGCGAAATCCTTCAGGTCGCCGTTGTGGGCGAATACCCAGTAGCGGCCCCACAGTTCGCGCACGAAAGGATGGCAGTTTTCCAGCGCCACGTGGCCCTGGGTCGCCTTGCGGATGTGGGCAATGACGTTGCGTGATTTGATCGGATAGCGTTTGATCAGTTCGGCGACCGGCGACTCCACGGCAGCCTGGTGATCGACGAAATGGCGCACGCCCGCGCCTTCGAAAAACGCGATGCCCCAGCCATCGTGGTGGGTATCGGTGCGCCCGCCGCGCATGGCAAAGCCGGTAAAGCTAAAGACAATGTCGGTGGGGACATTGCAGTTCATTCCGAGAAGTTGGCACATGGCGACAGAATACCATGGCGCAAGGAAGGCGCCCGCGAGCGCCCTTCCCTGTCCACACTCAGTGCAGCAGTACCGGTTGGCTCATCAAGGAATCGTAGGAACCAAGGAACTCGTCGATTTCTTCCATCGTCGGTTCGCTGGCGATCAGGTTGTTGACGTCGCGCCTGAACGATTGGGCAAGTTTGCCGCCGATGAAGGCTTCACGGCGTCCCGACTTGTCGACAATTTCATAGCCGCCAAAGCGCAACGCTTCGAGGTTGTGATCGACGCCAAATTCGACGACGCTGTACTGCTCGCTGTTGTAGATCATGTTCATGCTAGCTCCTTCGCTCGATCAGACTTTCCACCGAAGTGGGGCTTGCCGGACCATTTTCAAGTGCTAGAGCAGGTCCGGGGTCAGTTCCAACAGCTGATCGTATGGCGGGGTCTGCAGCCACGATCGCAACTGATCAAGGTGGTCCACGTTGGCTACCCCGATGTACAGCCGGTCGGGGCGCAAGCGCAGGATCCGGTTTAATGTTACACGCAAAACGAGGTTGCCGGTGCAGCAAAGGCAAGCGGGCGCGACCCTATGCAACATAAGCTTGTCGGAATAATCAAGGAGTGTGGTGCGCCCGTCAACCAGGCCTTCGAGTATGGCGGCGCTGCGCTGGCCAGGGTCCAGGTCGGCGGCCACCAGCGCGTCGCGCGCGCCCACCGTGGCGCCGCTGACGATGGTGGCGCGCACCCGGTCTCGGGCGGGGGTCATCCCCCTTTTTTGGCCAGTTTGCCCGGCTCGACGCCCAGTTGTTTCAGCTTGCGGTACAGGTGGGTGCGTTCCAGGCCGGTTTTTTCTGCGACGCGCGTCATGCTGCCGCCTTCGCGGCCCAGGTGATGTTCAAAATACATGCGCTCGAACGCGTCACGCGCTTCGCGCAGCGGCAAGTCGAAACTGAGCGAAAAACCGTGGCCTTCGCCAGCCGGCATGCCGCCGATCCGCACCGGCATGCTCGTTTGCGACGACGCCGACGAGAACATCGAGCTGGTCGTCAGCACGCTTTCCTCGGCCTGTGGCGCCATCATCGGGCGCGGTGCGATAGCCGGCGCGCGCACCGCTTCCTGCGCGCGGGTCAGCCCCTGTTGCACCGCCTTGAGCAGCTTTTGCAGCGCAATCGGCTTTTCCAGGAAGTTCAACGCGCCGATCCGGGTCGCCTCGACTGCAGTGTCGATGGTGGCGTGGCCCGACATCATGATGACCGGCATGGTCAGCAAGCCGTCGCGCTGCCATTCCTTGAGCAGCGTCACGCCGTCGGTATCGGGCATCCAGATATCGAGCAGCACCAGGTCCGGTGCACCGGCCAGGCGCGCATCGCGCGCCTGCTGCGCATTCTCGGCCAGCTGGATCGCATGGCCTTCATCGCCCAGGATTTCCGAGAGGAGCTCGCGGATGCCCATTTCATCATCAACTACGAGTATATTCGCCATCTATCTATGCCTTCCAGTTTGGCCCGCCAGCCATCATTCTATGCGCGATTGCCGCGTTAAGCCAATACGCTATCCGTACATAACTTTAACAGCAAAATCAGGACTGACGCGCCAGTTCCGTCTGACCGGTTCCTGATCTCGATTCGCCCCCCGTGTTCGTCGATGATTTTCTTAACCATGGGCAGCCCCAAACCGGTGCCGCGCACCTTGGAGGTGACGTAGGGCTCGAACGCGCGCGCCATGATCTTGGGCGCAAATCCGGGTCCATTGTCGACGATCGCCAGCCGCACTGCCGTGCCTGCCACCCCGTCCGGTCCCTTGTAGTGGATCGCCTCGGTGGTGACGTCGATCCGGGCCCGCGGCGCGCCCTCGGCACGTTCACCCATGGCATCCTGGGCGTTTTGCAGCAGGTTGTGTATGACCTGGCGCAACTGGGTCGGATCGCCCATCACCGGCGGCAAGTTCGGCGCCAGGCTGGCATGAATGATATCGCTTTCATCGCCGGCCAGGTACAAATGCAGGATCTCGTCGATCAGGCCGTTCAGGTCGAGCTGCTGCAGCACCGCCGGCGGCGCCTTGGCGTAATCGCGGAAATCGTCCACCATGCGCTTCATCGCGTCGACCTGATTGACGATGGTGGCGGTGCCTTTGTTGAGCAGTTCCAGGTCGGTCCCGCTCAGGCGCGCTTCCAGTTTCATCTGCATCCGCTCGGCCGAGAGCTGGATCGGGGTGAGCGGGTTCTTGATCTCGTGCGCCAGGCGGCGCGCCACTTCGCCCCAGGCGATCGAGCGCTGCGCCGAGATCACGTCCGAGATATCGTCGAACACGACGATGAAACCGCTGCCGGCGCGCGCCGGCAAGCGCGAACCGCGCGCCAGCACCGTCAAGTCATGCTCCTCGAAAGGACGGCGCGGAATCTCGATCTGCTGCTGCCAGTGGCGTACCTGGCCGGCGCTGCCGGCCGCCGATTGCGCGCTTTGCGCCGAGAACGCGCGCGTCACCGCCGCTGCAAACGCATCGAGCCCGTCGATGCCCGACAGCGGCTGGCCGACATGGCTGGCCACGTCGTTTTGCAAAATCCGTTCGACCGCCTCGTTGGCGGTCACCACATGGAAGTGGGCGTCGAGCACGATCACGCCGGCCGACATATTTTCCAGCACCGATTCCAGGTGGGCCTTGGCGCTTTGCAGCGCGGCGCGGTTGCGCTCGACCGAACTGCGCGCCTCGAACAGCTGGCCCGTCATGGCGTTGAACGATTGCGTCAAGGTGCCCAGTTCGTCCGAGGTGGCCACGATCGGGCGCGGCGACAGGTCGCCCTCGGCCACCGCGCGCGTGCCTTCGGCCAGCACCAGCAGCGGCTGCGCCAGGTTGCTGGCGATCAGGAACGCGCTGGCCACGGCGCCAAAGATCGCCAGCAGCAGCGTCAGCGTCAGCGTTTCGATATACATGCGGCGCAGGCCGACGCGCGCCACGAAGCGCTCCTGGTACTCGGTATAGGCGGTGCTGAGCACCTGGGCGTTGGCGGCCAGGTTGACCGGCACCGACTGGATCAGCTGCAGAAAGCGCGGCTGCGCCCCGGGCGGCTCGGGAATGGCCAGCAGCACCCGCTGGCGCAAGCTGGTATTGGCATCGGGCCCGCCCTGACCGGGATTCGGTGCGCCTTCCTTGAAGTCGCGGTCGACGCCTTCGGTACGCGCATACCCGCTTGGCATGACCGCCTGCAGCAGCATCGGCGCGGTGGGCAGGTCGGGCGTGAGGCGCGTGCGCCGGTTCTGCGCGGCCGACTGCACCACCTTGCCGTCGACGCCGACGATCATCGCGCTGAGCATGCCGTTGCGCTCTTCGATCACGCGCGCCAGGATGTCCTGGGTGGTGCGCCGGTCCTGGCCGGCCAGCGTGGCGGCCGTGATTTCGGCCGAGGCGCCCAGTTCGCCCAGCGACTGGTCCAGCGCGGCCAGGCCCAGGTTCACGCCCGACTCGAGCGCCGCTTCAATCTTGACGTTGAACCAGGAGTCGATCGAGTGCGACACGAACTGCACCGACACCAGGAAAATGACCAGGCCGGGCAAGATGCCGATGCCGGCAAACAGCAGCACCAGGCGCGCCATCAGGCGCGAGCCGAACTTGCCGTTCTTGAAGCGTCGGTACAGGCGCGCCAGCGCCACCACCACGAACAGCAGCAACGCCGCCGCGACCGAGGCGTTCAGTCCCAGCAGCCAGGCGTAGTAGCGGTCGAAAAAGCCGGAATTGGACGAAGCGGTGGCCAGCAGAAACAGCAAGATGCTGGTGATGGCGCCGCCCACGATGGGCGCGTAGCGCAAGGCCTGTTTCAACGCTTACTCCGCACGGTACTGGAATTTCTTGTCTTTCGACTCCAGGCGCCACTGCGAGTTGCCAAATGCGCTCACCTTCATCGGCGAGGGCAGCAGCTCGCGGTCCATGAACATGCGCAAGGTGACCTGGTAGTTTTCGCCTAGCTTGAGCGTACCACGCGGCGCGATCAGCCAGCGGCTCTGGCGCCGGATCAGCACCATCGCGTCGTCCAGCGTGGGGAAGCTTTGCAGCATGCTGCCCACCACCGACACCTGGTACTCGCGCGTCAACACTTTGTAGGAGATGCGGATGGTCTGGCTCTTGGTCACGGCGCGGTCGTCGTACCAGTACCAGCGCGGGCGCGTCAGTTCGACCTCGGTGGTAAACGACAGCGTCACGCCGTGCTGGATCGCGTCTTCCAGCCCATGATTCAAGTCGAACGCATAGGTGGCGCGCAGGCGGTAGCCTTCCTCGGATGCTTCGATCCTGGCGTCGACGATATCGACGCCGTCGGCCGCCTGCGCCTGCGCGCACGCGAACAGCAGCAGCAGCTGGCAAGCTAGCAGTCGAAAAAATCGTCGTGTCACAGGTGGGCCTGAGCCTTCAAAGTCGTAGCATCATCGGAGGGTTTCCGTCAGGCGCGCGTTACGCCGCGCTCTTTTGGAACAGGGCGTAGAACAAACCGTCGTGGTCAAGCGCGGCTTCGCCAGTGGGCAGCAACTGGCCGGGCGCAGCAAGGCGGGTCGCATTATGGCGCACCGCGAATGCGGCAGCCTGGGCCTCCGATTCCTGGGGCCAGAGCGAGCATGTCACGAACAGCAATTTACCATCGGGGCGCAGCATCTGCCAAAGGTTGTCGAGTATTTTGCCCGAAAGTGTTGCAAGTTGGAGAGCGTCGCCCTTGCGCCGCAGCCAGCGGATGTCGGGGTGGCGCCGCACGATGCCCGAGGCGGTGCACGGCACGTCGGCCAGGATGCGGTCGTACTGCTGGCCATCCCACCAGACGCGGGTCTGCGCTTCGAACGCCTTCAGGGTTGCCGTCAAGCCGAGCCGCTGCAGGTTTTCTTCGATCCGCACCAAGCGCTTGGGATCGGAGTCGATCGCGGTCATGTCGACATCGGCCAGCTCCAGGATGTGGCAGGTCTTGCCGCCTGGCGCAGCGCAGGCGTCCAGCACCCGCATGCCGTCCTTGACGTCGAGCAGCGGCGCGGCCAGCTGGGCGCCGGCGTCCTGCACCGACACCAGGCCCTGATCGAAGCCGGGAATGGCGGTCACGCCGATCGCCTTGTCCAGCCGCACCGCGGACGGCCCGATCTGGGTCGCGCCCAGGCCGGCGCGGGCCAGCATGTTCAGGTAGTCCGGCGCCGTGATCTTGCGCGCGTTGACGCGCAAGGTGAGCGGCGGCTGGGCATTGCCGGCGGCCAGGATCGCCTGCCAGTTCGATGGATAAGCCGCCTTGGCAGCATCGATCCACCATTGCGGGTAGTTATATTGGGCCACCGGCTGCAGCAGCACGGTCTTGACCAGATCAACGCGCTCGCGCAGGAAGCGGCGCAGCACGGCGTTGACCATGCCCTTGGCGTGCGCCATGTCGGGGTGCGACGTGGCCACCGTGACGGCCTGGTCGACGACGGTGAATTCTTCATACGGCGGCGCGGCGCCGTCCGGGGTGTCGATCAGCGAAATGGCGCAGCACAGCAGGCTGGCCAGCATGGCCGGCTCGGGCGCCTTGGACGTCATCAGTCCCAGCAAGGCTTCGCTGCGTCCCAGCTGGCGCATGGTGCGATAAGCGATGTCCTGGATCGCGCCGCGCGCCTGGGGCGCGGCATTGGTGACGCCAAACGCGGTCAGCAAAGCTTGCGGCAAGGCGGCGCCGGCGCGCACCTGGGACACGGCATTGGCCGCACCCAGCAGGCACAAAGCGAGCGAATCGGGCTTCAGGTCGGGCCGGTAACCGGGCTGCAGCACCGGTTTGACTTCATAGCTGGCGCGCACGCGCTGGGCCGCCGGCTTGGGGACGGAAGGCTTGATGGTGAGCGTAGTGCGCTTGTTGGTCATGGCGGCAATCGGGTACTTTATAAAGGTGCAATTGTACCGGGTTAGACTTGGACGAGGCTTAAGCGCGGCCCGCACGCGCCGAAAACAACACCCTGGCCCCTGCCTGCGGCTTGCCACTAACCAGTATAATTGGCCATAGTTATGCCCGTGGCCTGGCCACCGCTCTTTTACCTGACACTACACTGCACATGCTCGCCTCACAAAAACAAGATATCGCCGCTCTCATCGAACACGCCCTGGCCCCTATCGTGGCCGGCTCCGGCATCACGCCGCAGGTCGTGCTGGAACGCCCGCGCGACCCTTCGCACGGCGACGTCGCCTGCAATATCGCCATGCAGCTGGCCAAGGCACTCAAGCTCAATCCGCGCGAACTGGCGCAAAAAATCGTCGCCGCCCTGCTGGCCGACCCGGCCAGTGCCGCCCTGATTGACAGCGCCGACATCGCCGGCCCCGGCTTCATCAACTTGCGCGTGCCGGCCTCGCTCAAGCAGTCGGTGATCAAGACTGTCCTGGCCGAGGGCGCCGCCTACGGTCGCAGCGCCGCCGGAACTGGCAAAAACGTCATCATCGAATTCGTCTCGGCCAACCCGACCGGCCCGCTGCACGTGGGCCACGGCCGCCAGGCAGCGCTGGGCGACGCCTTGTCGTCCCTGTTCGAAGCCCAAGGCTACGCTGTGACGCGCGAGTTCTATTACAACGACGCCGGCGTGCAGATCGCCACGCTGGCCAATTCGGTGCAGGCGCGCGCCAAAGGCGTCAAGCCGGGCGACGCCGCGTGGCCTGAATCGGCCTACAACGGCGACTACATCGCCGATATCGCGGCCGACTTCCTGGCCGGCAAAACGGTATCGGCCAGCGACAGCGCGCCCGTCACCGCCAGCGGCAACGCCGACGACATCGATTCGATCCGCGCTTTTGCCGTCACCTACCTGCGCAACGAGCAGGATATCGACCTGCTGGCGTTTGGCGTCAAGTTTGACAATTACTACCTCGAATCGTCGCTGTATGAAGACGGCAAGGTCGAAAAAGCGGTCGAGATGCTGATCAAGGCCGGCAAGACGTACGAACTCGATGGCGCGCTGTGGCTGCGCACCACCGACTACGGCGACGACAAGGACCGCGTGATGCGCAAGTCCGAAGGCGGCTTTACTTATTTCGTGCCGGACGTGGCCTACCACATCGTCAAGTTCCAGCGCGGCTTCACCCAGGCCATCAACGTTCAGGGCAGCGACCACCACGGCACCATCGCGCGCGTGCGCGGCGGCCTGCAGGCGGTCGGCCTGGGCATCCCGCAAGGTTTTCCCGACTACGTGCTGCACAAGATGGTCACCGTCATGAAGAACGGCGAAGAGGTCAAGATCTCCAAGCGCGCCGGTTCCTACGTTACGGTGCGCGACCTGATCGAATGGTCGGGCAACGGCGACATCGTGCGCGGGCGCGACGCAGTGCGCTTCTTCCTCATTTCGCGCAAGGCCGACACCGAATTTGTGTTCGACGTCGACATCGCCCTGAAAACCTCGGACGAAAATCCGGTGTATTACGTGCAGATGGCGCATGCGCGCATCTGCCGCATGCTCGAACAGTGTGACGTCGACGCGGCAATGCTGGCCAACGCCGACCTGTCGCCGCTGGTGGCGCCAACCGAAACGGCGCTGCTGGCAACGCTGGCGGCCTACCCGGAAGCGCTGGCGCGCGCCCAGCTTGAGCTGGGACCGCACCAGGTGGCGTTCTACCTGCGCGACCTGGCCGGCGCGCTGCACAGCTTCTACGCGGCCGAGCGCGTGCTGGTCGACGACCCGGCCCTGAAACTGGCGCGCGTGGCGCTGATGACAGCCACCCGCCAGGTGCTGCGCAATGGCCTGGCCCTGATCGGCGTGTCCGCGCCCGATCAAATGTATCGTGAAAGTACCGACGCATGACATCAAACGCTCCGAACACACTCTTGCGCCAGCGCGGCAATACGCTGACCGGCATCATCATCGGGCTGATCGTCGGCCTGGTCATCGCGGTCGTGGTGGCGCTGGCCATCACCAAGGGCTCGACCCCGTTCACCGACAAGACGGGCAAGCTGGGCAAGATGGCCGAACCGACCGCCGGCCAGACGTCCGATCCGAACAAGCCGCTGTACAGCAACAAGGAAGCGGCGCTCAAGGCCAACAAGGAATTGAGCGCCAAGAAGGGCAGCGACGATCCGCTGGGCGACGCCGTCGCCGCCATGGACGGCGCCAAGCCGGCGCCGGCGCCGGCAGCCAAGCCGGCCGAAGTCAAGGTGGCGCTGGCGGCGGCGCCCGACGAAGTCGAAGAGAAGATCGTCTACTTCCTGCAAGCTGGCGCCTTCCGCGATATCGACGACGCCGAAAACACCCGCGCCAAGCTGGCGCTGCTCGGTTTCGAAGCGGCCATCAGCGAGAAGGCCAACGACAACGGCGTGCTGTTCCGGGTCCGCATCGGCCCGTTCGCCCAGGTAGAAACCATGAACAAGGCGCGCGCCAAGCTGATTGACAGCGGAATCGACGTCGCCATCGTCAAGAATCAGAAATAAACCCAGGAGCCATCCATGCGCATGATCGAAAAACTGTTGTTTGCACTGACCATCTGCGGCTTGGCCGCCATCGGCAACGCATCGGCGTCGGTTGCCGCGCCCAAGAGCGGCGTCGAATACGAGACCGTGTCCGAAGCCCAGCGCACCGATACCGGCAACAAGGTCGAAGTGATCGAATTCTTTTCCTACGCCTGCCCGCATTGCAACCACTTCGATCCGCTGCTGGCCGGCTGGGTCAAGCAAAACGCCGACAAGGTTGCGTTCAAGCGGGTGCACGTGGCGTTCCGCGAAAACGAAGTGCCGCTGCAGCGCATGTACCTGACGATGGATGCGATGGGCATCACCGAGAAGTATCACGCCAAGGTATTTGGCGCCATCCATGACAACCAGCAGCCACTGTTCACCGACGAACAGGTGTTCAACTGGATCGAACAGGCCGGCATCGACCGTACCAAGTTCATTTCGATGTACCGCGGCTTCAGCGCCCAGTCGTGGGTCAACCGCGCGCAAGCGACGATCAACACCTACAACATCAACAGCTGGCCGATGGTTGCCATCGGCGGCCACTACCTCACTTCGCCCTACTATGCGAACCGCGCCGCGCCAACGGCGGGAAGCGAGACGGTGCAGCAGCAAAATGCCCTGCAAGTGATGGACTTCCTGGTGCAAAAAGCAAAATCGGAAAAGAAATAAGCATGACGCGCGTGTTCATCACCGGCGCCTCGAGCGGTATCGGCGCCGCGCTGGCGCGCCAATACGCGGCGCAAGGCGCCACCCTGGGCCTGGTGGCACGCCGCCACGAGGTGCTGGCGGCGCTGGTGGCGCAACTGCCCAATCCCCAGTTGCACAAGGTGTATGCGCTGGACGTGACCGACCATGCGGCCTTGTTTGCTGCGGCGCGCGACTTCATCGACACCTACGGCGGCGCCGACATCGTCATTGCCAGCGCTGGCGTGTCCGGCGGCACGCTGACCGAACATCCCGAAGACCAGCACGCGTTCGACACCATCCTGGCCACCAACGTCAGCGCCACCGTGGCCACGTTTGCGCCCTTTATCGCCAGCATGAAAACCCAGACCGGCCTGCGCCGGCTGGTGGGCATCGGCAGCGTGGCCGGCATTCGCGGCCTGCCCGGCGCCGGCGCCTATAGCGCCTCCAAGGCGGCGGTGCTGTGCTACTGCGAGTCGCTGCGGGTCGAACTGCGCGCCTGCGGCATCGCGGTGGTGACCATCGCGCCGGGCTACATCGCTACCCCGATGACAGAAGAAAATGCCTACCCGATGCCGTTCCTGATGCCGGTGGCGCGTTTTGCGACAGCGGCGGTAGCGGCCATTGCCCGCGGCGACAGCTACCGCGTCATTCCATGGCAGATGGGGATCGTCGCCAAGCTGCTGCGCGTGCTGCCCAATGCGCTCTACGACCTGGCGTTTTCGCGCGCGCCGTACAAGGCGCGCAAGGAAAACCTGTGAACGCGGCCCAGATTGCGCGCCTGGCCAACGCCGCAGTGGCGGTCGAAGTGGTCGCGCAAACCGGCTCCACCAATGCCGACCTGCTGGCGCGCGCCGCCACGTTGTCCGGCAACCTGCTGCTGGTGGCCGAACGCCAGAGCGCCGGCCGTGGCCGCGCCGGGCGCAGCTGGCTGTCGTGCGAGGCCGGCTCGCTGACGTTTTCGCTGGCCTGGAAATTCAACGCGCCGCTGCATGCGCTGGCCGGGCTGCCGCTGGCGGTGGGCGTGGCGCTGGCCGACGCGCTGGCCGCGCTGGGCGTCACGGTTCAGCTCAAGTGGCCCAACGATGTGCTCAAGGACGGCGCCAAGCTGGCCGGCGTGCTGATCGAAACCCAGGCTGGCGGCGACAAAGCTTGCTGGGCCGTGATCGGGGTCGGCCTGAACCTGGCGCTGCCGGACGAACTGGAACAACGCATCGGCACTCCGGCCGCCAGCGCGCCGTGGCTGGCCCGGATGGAGCGCGACGCCCTGATGGCCGCCCTGCTGGTCCAGCTGGCTGCCAGCCTGCGCCAGTTCGAGCAGTCCGGTTTTGGCGCCTTCAGCGCGCGCTGGAACCGGCTGCACGCCTGGCAGGGCTGCCCGGTGAGCGTGATCGACCGCGGCGTTACGCTGCATGAAGGCGTGGCCGCCGGCGTCGACGACAGCGGCGCCTTGCTGCTCGACGGCGCCAGCGGCCGTATTACCATCAACGCCGGCGACGTATCGCTGCGCGCACGCGGAGCGTGAGCATGCTGCTGCTGATCGACGCCGGCAACACGCGCATCAAATGGGCGCTGGCCGCCGCTGGCGCCGCACCAGGCGCATGGGTCGCCAGCGGCGCCGTGGCGCACGCCGAAATCAATCATTTGCCGGCCGCATGGCGCAATTACAGCATCACGCGCGCGATCGTGGCCAACGTGGCCGGCAGCAAGCTGCGCGACCAGCTGCAGCTGATGATCCCGGCCAAGTCGGTCGACTGGTTTGTCGCGCGCGCCGAAATGAACGGCATGCGCAATGCTTACCGCCGGCCGGCCCAGCTGGGCTGCGACCGCTTCGCCGCAGCGCTCGGCGCGCGCGCGCTGGCGCCCGGGCAGCGCCTGATCGTGGCCACCTGCGGCACCGCCACCACCATCGATGCGCTGTGCGCCGACTCGGTGTTCCTGGGCGGGATGATCTTGCCCGGACTGGGCCTGATGGCCGCATCGCTGGCGCGCAACACGGCCCAGCTGCCGCAAGTGAACGCCGCTGCCGCGCTGCCGTCCGGCTTTGCCGACAATACCGACGACGCCATCCTGTCGGGTTGCCTGGCGGCCCAGGCCGGGGCCATCGAGCGCGCCTTTGCCCAGCATGGCGCCACGCTGTGCGTGCTCTCGGGCGGCGCCGCCCCGTTCATTGCGCCGCAGCTGGCGATTCCTTGCCGGATGGTCGACAATATCGTGCTGGTCGGACTGCATGCGTCACTCACCCCACCGAACCCTGACAACGGATAGCCCGTGCTGAAATTTATCTTCTGGTCGCTGCTGTGCATTAATGCCGCCCTGTTCGCCTATGCGCAGGGCATGCTGGGCAATTTCAAGCCCAGCGAACGCGAGCCGCAACGGATCGCCCGGCAGATGGGCACCGACCAGCTGCAGCTGCTGACGGCGAGCGCCGCCGCGGCCAACGCCGCCAAGCCGGACGTGATTGCCGAACCGGCGCCGGCGCCGGTTGACGCTGCGCCCGAACTGGTGGCGTGCACGGAAATTCGCAACGTCGGCGAGCGCGAAGCGCGCCGCCTCGACAAGCTGCTGGCGCCCCTGGCGCTGGGCGACAAGCTGGCCAAGGAAGAAATCACGGTGCAGGAAATCAGCAGCCACATGGTGATGATCCCGCCGCTGGGCAGCAAGGAGGCGGCCGACAAGAAGGCGGCCGAATTGCAGCAACAGGGCGTCTCCAATTACTTCATCATGAACGAGAGCAGCGCGGCCAAGTGGGCCATTTCGCTGGGCGTATTCAAGTCGGAGGCGGCGGCCAAGACCTTGCTGGCCGCGCTGGCCAAACAAGGCGTGAGCGGCGCCAAGATCGTCGGGCGCCCGACTGCCACTACCCGCCTGGCCTACCGCATCCGCGGCATCGAAGCGGACACCAGGACCAAGCTCGATGCCATCGCCGCCAAGTTCGATGACCTCGATACGCGCAACTGCAAGTAGTTTTTCGCAACGCAGCTGTCGCCAATATCAATAGCAGCTGACGGATTCACAGCGCGACCGACACGCAAATTCAGGCGCATCTGTATATTGCCTGCTCGTTTCGGAATAGTACCTCGGGCAACTTGCGACACACGTATTCACCTGGGCCAGGCACAAATTCCTGTGCCGTTCCTTCGCTTCGCGCTGCGGCCGCTCGCGCTCGGACCTGGCGTTAGCGTCACGCTGTTCCCGGTTCTCGCGCACTTGCGCTAGCTGCATGGCCTTTTGCGATTTCCGAATCAGGTTCTGGGTATCTTGACCGGCGAAATTGGTGATGAATTCCTGATAGGCAGCGGCACTGTCGCGCGCAACCGCGTCGTGAAATTCCTTCAGCTGCAGTGCAGGCAGACGTAAAGCCGCCGATTTCGCTTCCTCCCACTGCGCATTTTGCCGGATCAGCTTATTCAATTCACCAGAGCTTGCCGCACGCAGGAAAATCGTGCTGCGTGCACTAGCGGCGCCATCCCATTGGGGGTGCTGATTGACCAGGTCAATTAACTCGTCGGTACTTTTTGCAAGTTGAAATACCCGTAGCTTGGCATCGGCCGCTTCCGCACTATGGGGATATTCCCCGATTAATGCTAACAAGCCTGGCAACGACGTATTCTGCGCGGCAAAACTGTTCGCACGCATGAGCGCATTCTCTTTCAAACTCCAGTCGACGCTCATGGCCGGAAACGCAAACACGACATGCGGCACAATTTTCAACTGGTACAACTCGCTTTTGAGGTCAGCCGCTTCTTTCAAAGGCGCGGCAGAGGTGACGGTCATCGCGAAAGCGCCGTCCCGGTTTGAATGGAGCGTACTGGTGAAGACTTCCTTGTCGGCATTGTATTGAATATTCTTTAATGCCGGATTCCCCAACATCGCAGGCAATACCTCATCCCAGGCGGCTTGCAAAGCGGCCTGGTATTGTTTGGCATCATTTGGCGCCATGTCGGCCCCGGCCTGTGCCTTGGTACGCATGGCCACTTCATTGCCACGCGCGCGCACTTGTTCGGCATAGTCGGCATCCATGACCGCTTGGGCGGCAAGCTTGCGCCGCTCAAATTGTTCAGTCGTTTCGAATTCATCTTTGTTCAGGTCGGCCTTGCCTAGCACCGGCTCGGGCCTGACCTTCGGCAAGTTTTGCACAGGTGCCATCAGCTTTTGTTGCGCGACCAACACTACCGTCTCAAGCAATATGTTGACATCAATACTTTTAGGCTGCACGTACTCCACCTGCAAATACTTTCTTCGGGAAGGTGGCGTCACGTCCCATGAGACCAGTCCGCTTGCCGACCTGGCCTTGTCTAGTGCAGCGGCAAGCCGTACCGGGTCGGCGAACCAGAAATCATTCTTGTCGGCCTCGGTCGGCGTCGTATTATTCAACATCCAGCTTGGGCGCACCAGCCGCACAAAGTGTCTTACCTGCGCACTGCTTTTCTGATACCAGTTCGCGCCACCAAGCTCGCCATTGCGCAAATCGACGAGCGCCGTGCTACACAATAAGCCATCACGTCCGCCAGGCGTACAATCGTGCGGCGCGGTCCAGTAATGGGCCCGCGCCCGCAGGTTAATATCGTCGCTGGGAACTGCGCTGACATCCTTGAAGACGCTATCGATGGTCAAGTCTGAAGGCGCCCCATTGCATAGCGCTGGCATTTCGGCGCCACTCCAGACCAGGGCCCGGCCAAATTTCAAGAAACGGACTTTTTCGGCGGAATACCCATTGCTGCAAAATCGCAAACTGGCCATTTGCGGCAAGCTTGGGACGTCCCAGGCACTATTGCCCGACGATTGGTTCGCCTGGTTTGCCGCCAGCGCTGCTGCAATGGCATCAGGGAAGCTATACCTGTCAGGTTTGCCGATACACGCATTGCCATCCCAGTGCTGCCCAACGTGACAGCGCATCCAGATTAGTTTGGTGGCATGGTCAAAGACCTGGCTTCCATCGTTGCTCAACACGTAAGGTGCGCAATTGGCTTTACCCAGAAACAAAAACGATATGCTCAGCAACACAACAAGCATCCGCGTCTTGTCGCGCATGAAGGCGCTCTTACAGCTGTTCATCAACACTCCTTTGGGCATTTTTTCATCCATGCGAAGCCACCATCAGGGGCAGTAGCGCAAGCCAATAAGGCGGCTTAGCGCTTGACCACCATCGGCTTCAATCCCAGGCCGGACGGCACCGAGCGCGCCGCCTCCTGCGCCAGCTCGCGGGTGGCGAACGGGCCGGCCATCACCTTGTGCAGTCCGTCCGAACGCACCACGTCTAGCGCCGCTTCGCTCCAGCCCTGGTTCGACATGCGCTCGCACATGGCGTTGGCCTTGTCGGCCCGGCTGAAGGCGCCCATCTGCAGGTAAAAACCTTGTTCCGGGCCGGCCAGCGCATGCTCGGCCGGGGCCGCATTGGCCAGTACCCGTTCAAGCACCACTTGCTGGCTGCCGCGCGCTAACAGGCCGAGCTTGACCGCCGCTGTGTACGACAGGTCGATGATGCGCCCCGCATGGAACGGACCGCGGTCATTGATGCGCACCACCACGGCCTTGCCGCTTTCGACACTGGTCACCCGCGCATAGGACGGTATCGGCAGCGTCGGGTGGGCCGCCGTCATCTTGTACATGTCGTAGATTTCGCCGGACGAGGTTTTCTGGCCGTGGAATTTCTTGCCATACCAGCTGCCCTGACCGTGCTGCACGAACGGCCGTTCGTCGAGCATCGGCGTGTACAGTTTGCCGAACACTTTGTAAGGCCGGTTGGCATAGCGCGCGTAAGGTTCGGCGCGCACTTCGGCGTCCGGCGTGTCCATCAGGTTCGGTGGCGGCGACTCGCCCGGGCCGTCGTCCTGGTAGTAGCCGCCGGGCGCCGCCGGCGCTGGCGCCGGTTCTGCGGTGGGCGCAGCCGGCGCGCGCGGATGCGGTTGGTGGGCCGGGCTGTGGGCCGGCGTCGGCGCTGGCGTGCTGGCGCAACCGGTCAGCAGCAGTGCCAGCAGGGTCATTACGATGAACGCAGGGGATATTCTCGACACGGTCATCGCGCCTCCATGGTCAGGTTTGTATAAGCTTTCGATGCCGCTGAATGCTCATTAGTATACCTGCACCGAGCCCGAGGGTGCAAAAAGCGGTGCCGCCATAGCTCATGAACGGCAATGGCACGCCCACCACCGGCAAGATGCCGCTGACCATGCCCATGTTGACGAAGGCGTAGGTAAAGAAAATCATCGTGATGGCGCCAGCCAGCAAGCGGGTGAACAAATTGGGGGCGTTGGAGGCGATCATCAGGCCGCGCGCAATGAGCAGCAGGTACAAAAACATCAGGCCGAGGATGCCGAGCAGGCCAAATTCTTCGGAAAACACCGAGAAAATGAAGTCGGTAGTGCGCTCCGGGATGAATTCGAGGTGAGCCTGGGTGCCCTTCAGGAAGCCCTTGCCGCTGATGCCGCCCGAGCCGATCGCGATGGTCGACTGGATGATGTGGAAGCCTTTGCCCAGCGGGTCGGTGGTGGGGTCGATCAGCGTCATGATGCGTTCGCGCTGGTAGTCGCGCATCAGCGACCAGGCGATCGGCAAGCTGGCCGCGCCGCTCGCTGCCAGGGCGATGATCGCCTTCCACGACAGCCCTGCCAGGAAGATCACGTAGAAACCGGATGCCATCACCAGCAGCGAGGTGCCCAGGTCGGGCTGCTTCTGGATCAGCCCCACCGGGACGATCAACAGGATGGCGGCGATCACGAACGAACGCCAGCCCAGCATGCCGGCGCGCTGCTGGAAGAACCAGGCCAGCATCAGCGGCATGGCGATCTTCATGATTTCGGACGGCTGGATGTCGGTGCCCACGTACAGCCAGCGGCGCGCGCCCTTCTTGACGACGCCGAACAGGAATACCGCCACCAGCAGTGTCACGCCGATCGTGTAGATCGGCACGGCCAGGCGCATCAGCGTTTGCGGCGGCACCAGCGCGGCGGCCCACATCACGAAGAAGGCAATCACCATGTTGCGGATCTGCCCCTCGACCCGTCCCGGAAAATCGATGCCGGCCGAGTACATGGTCAGCACGCCCGTGCACAGCAGCAGGAAGATGACCAGCGCCAGCGGCGCGTCGAACACCAGCAAATAGGGCTTGGTGCGGCGCCACAGGGAACGCCGTTCGTTGATGCGCATGGCCTTATTCCTTGTTGCCGGGCGTTTCGCCGCCCGGCGGGTGGGTCGAGCCGACCGCTTCGTCGGTCTTGAGTTCTTCCAGCGGCACCAGCACGGCGTCCTCTTTCGGCACCTTGGTCTGGTCCTTGCCGGCCGGGCGCTTGCCGGTGAGGTAGTAGTCAAAGGCCTTGCGCACGATCGGGGCGGCATAGGTGGCGCCAAAACCGACGTTTTCGACCACCACGGCAATGGCGATGCGCGGCTTGTCGGCCGGCGCGAAGCCAATGTACAGGGCGTTGTCGCGCAAGTGTTCGGCAACCTTGGCAGTGCGGCTGCCGCCGCGCAAGCCGACCACCTGCGCGGTACCGGTCTTGCCGCCCGAGGTGTACGGTGCATTGGCAAACACGGCTTTGCCGGTGCCTTCGGTGGCCACGCCAACCATGGCACGCTTGACGAAATCGATGTTTTCCTGCTTGAGCGGTATGCGCGCACTCTCGTGCGCCACCGTCAGCGTGCGCGCGCGGGTGACCGCGTCTTCCACGATCTTGACCAGGTGCGGGCGCATCACCACCCCGTTGTTGGCCAGGGTCGCCATCGCGTGCGCCATCTGCAGCGGCGTGTAGTTATTGAAGCCGTTGCCGATCGAGATGGAGATGGTGTCGCCGCCGACCCATTTTTGCATCGCCTTGTTGTTCTTGAAGCGCTTGGCCTTCCATTCCTGAGACGGCAGCACGCCCTCCTTCTCGTGCAGCAGGTCGATGCCGGTAATCTGGCCGAAGCCAAACGGCTTCATGAAGTCGTGGATGGCGTCGATCCCCATGTCGTGGCCAAGCTGGTAGTAATAGGTGTCGCATGAATGGACCACCGACGCATACATGTCGACCGTGCCATGCCCGCCCGGCTTGTCATCGTTGAAGCGGTGCCCGCCCAGCATGAAAAAGCCGGGATCGTGGATCGCGTAGCTGGTGGTGCGCTTGCCCAACTCCAGCGCCGCCAGCGCCATGTAGGGCTTGAAGGTCGAACCAGGCGGATAGGCGCCCGACAGCGGGCGGTTGACCATCGGCTTGTCGAGCGAGGTATTGAGTTCGTTCCAGCTCTGCGAATCGATGCCATCGACAAACAGGTTGGGGTCGTAACCGGGCCTGGACACATAGGCCAGCACGTCGCCCGTTTCCGGCTCGATCGCCACCAGCGCGCCGCGCCACTCGCCGAACGCTTCCTCGATCACCTTTTGCAGTTCGATGTCGATCGACAGCACCAGGTTGCTGCCGGCGATCGCCTCGGTGCGCGACAAGGTGCTGACCGCGCGCCCGCCGGCGGTCTTGATGACCTTCTCGTAGCCAGTGGTCCCGTGCAGCAGCTTCTCGTAGCTTTTTTCCAGGCCCTCTTTGCCGATATGGTCGGTGCCGTTGTAATTGTTCGCGTCCGGGCTGTCGGCCAGTTCATCGGCTTCTTTTTCGTTGATGCGGCCGATGAAACCGAGTACATGCGAGGCCAGTTCGCCGTTCGGATACTGGCGAAACAGGCGCGCATTGACCTCCACGCCCGGGAAGCGGAAGCGCTGGGCCGTGAAGCGCGCCACTTCGTCGTCGGTCAACCGGGTCCGCAGCGGCACGCTCTCGAAATTTTTCGACTCGGCCAGCAAGGTGCGAAAACGCTTGCGGTCCTTGGGCTCGATCTCGATCAGCGTGGCCAGCTGGTCGATCACCGAATCGAGCGTCGCCTGCAATTTGTTGGGCGTGATTTCCAGCGTATAGGCCGAGTAGTTGCGGGCCAGGACCACGCCATTGCGATCGACAATCAGGCCGCGATTGGGCACGATCGGCACGATCGCGATGCGGTTGTCCTCGGCCAGCGCGGCGAAATCATTGTGCTTGTAGACCTGCAGCCACAGCAACCGCGCCACCAGCGTGCCAAAGCAGATGAACACGAACACCACCACCGCGGTCAGGCGCACGCGAAACAGGTGGATCTCGCGATCGTTGTCTTTGAATTCGGTCATGCGGCGGCCCGGCTCAGATAGGACGGGTGTGGTCGCGGTCGACCGCGCGCCGCTGCGGCGCCAGCAACAGCCACGTCACCACCGGCCACAGCGCGATGGCGACCGCGCTCTCGATGAAATGGAGCCAGCCGGGAAATTTGCCCGACACGATGTAGCGCACCACGACCTGGATGGCCTGGGTCATCAGCAGCAGCGGGAACACGTGCATGGCCTGGGTCAAGACCGGGAACCACAGCACGCGGCGGTGAATCATGATCGCAAAGTAGGACAGCAAGGTATAGGCCAGCGCGTTTTCGCCCAGCAGCGTGGCCTCGTGCACGTCCATCAGCAGGCCCATGAAAAACGCCATGCCGATGCCGACCTTGCGCGGCTGGTGGATACCCCAGAACACCAGCACCAGCGCGACGAAGTCGGGCGCGCCGATGAAGTGCCCCCAGGGCAGCAGATTGAGCAAAAAGGCGCCGGTGATGCTGATGGCGATGAACAGCGGGCTGACCGGCAGCAAGATGTAATGGGGGCGATTCATCGCGCACCTTCTTTCGGGGCTGCCGGTTCATCCTTGATCGGCGCCATCTTGGGCAAGGCCGCCTTCTTGACCGGCTTGAACACGTCGTCCGGCGGACGCACCGCCAGCTCGGGCAGCGCCATCAAAATGAGCAACTGGCGGTGGCGGTCGATGCCGGCCAGCGGCTGGCACAGCACGCCGCCAAAGGCGCCGGTGGAACTGTTTTCAACCTTGACCACTTGGGCCACCGCCAGCCCGGCCGGATAAACCCCGTCCAGGCCGGATGTAATGAGCACGTCGCCGACCTTGATGTCGGCGTTGGGCGCCACGAAGCGCAGGTCGAGCAAGCCCGATTGGCCGCGCCCATAGGCCACGCTGCGCAAGCCATTGCGCAGCACCTGGACCGGAATGGCTTGCTCGCGGTCGGTCAGCAGGGTCACTTCGGACGTAAACGGGAACACGCGCGTCACCTGCCCCACCACGCCGGCGTTGTCGATCACCGGCAGGCCGAGCTTGACGTCATGCTGGGTGCCGCGATCGAGCACGATCTTGCGGGTCGACGAATCGCGCGCGTCGTACAGGATCTCGCTCATCATGGTTGGCACCGGCACATGGGCGCGCGCATCGAGCAGTTTGCGCAGCTGGGCGTTTTCGGCCATCTGGAGCTGGGCCTGCTGCAAGGTCAAGGCCGACGCGATCTGCGCCACCTTGAGCTCGCGCACTTCCTTCTGGAGCGCGCTGAGCGAAGAAAAATAGGCGCCCATGCCGGCCAGCGCATCGCGCGGCATCAGGGCAGCCATTTGCAGGGGATAAAGGACGGTGCCAGTGATCTGGCGTACGCGGGCGAGCGCACCGACGTGCGAATCGACGATCAGCAGCACGATCGAAATAAAAGCGAAAACCGTCACCTTGACCCGCGCTGGGGCACCTTGTTTGAAGAGCGGCGGTGGGCTGTATTCCATGAAATCCAGTTGTGACAATGTACAGCGGAGACGGCGCGTGGCGCCCAAGTCACCGTCACGGCCCGTTTTGCGGGCCGTGCACTACAACTTACTCGTACGAGAAAATCGAACCCAGTTTGTCCATGCGCTCGAGCGCCATGCCCGAACCGCGCACCACGCAGGTCAGCGGATCTTCGGCCACCAGCACCGGCAGGCCGGTTTCTTCCATCAGCAAGCGATCGAGGTCGCGCAGCAAAGCGCCGCCGCCGGTCAGCATCATGCCTTTTTCGGCGATGTCGGCGCCCAGTTCCG
>JAZJXM010000063.1:0-11535 GCA_040390915.1 Pseudomonadota bacterium | reverse complement strand
TTTTCTTCAGGCTGCCGGTCAGCCAGGCGACCTTGACGCCGAGCGGCTCCATCCATGCGGCGATCTTGCGAAAGTGCTGGTCCGCCAGAATCTCGGTGGGCGCCATCAGTGCGGCCTGGTAGCCGCTGTCGATGGCTTGCGCGGCAGCCAGCGCCGCCACCACCGTCTTGCCGCTGCCGACGTCGCCCTGCAGCAAGCGCTGCATCGGGTAGCCGTTTTTCAGGTCGGCGCGAATTTCCTTGAGCACGCGCTGCTGGGCACCGGTCAACTTGAAGGGCAACTGGTCGAGGAACGCGTTGGACAGCGTGCCGACTGCCTTGAGCACCGGCGCGCCCTTGGTGCGGCGCGCCCGCTGCGCACGCTTGAGCGAGAGCTGCTGCGCCAGCAACTCGTCGAACTTCATGCGCACCCAGGCCGGGTGCGAGCGGTCGAGCAGGGCGTTGGCGTCGATTTCCTGCGGCGGGTAGTGCAGCAATCGCACCGCCGGCTCGAAGTTCGACAAGCTCATCGACGACAGCAGCGCCGGCGGCAAGGTGTCGCGCCAGTCGATCCGTTTCATCGCATCCGAGATAGCGCGCCGCAAAATAGCCTGCGACAAGCCCTCGCCGGATGGGTACACGGGCGTCAGTTCCTTGGGCAGCGGCGCGCCTTCGTTGATCACCTTGTAGCCGGGATGGACCATCTCGGCGCCGAAAAAGCCGTGCTTGAGCTCAGCGCGCGCGCGCACCCGGGTGCCTTCGGCCAGTTGCTTGACCTGGCTGCCGTAAAAATTCATGAAGCGCAGCAGCAGGTTGCCCGTGTCGTCGGCGATGGTGACCAGCAGCTGGCGGCGCGGGCGGAATGAGATTTCGTTCTTGGTGACCACGCCCTCGACCTGCGACACATGGCCACCGCGCAAACAGGCTTCGCGGATCGGCACTACGACGGTTTCGTCCTCGTAGCGCATCGGCAGGTGCAGCACCAGGTCCATGTCCGTGTGCAGGCCCAGCTTGGCGAGCTTGCTTTCGTTGGTTTTTGGCGCGGCTTTGGGCTTGGAAGGTGGCATTTTGACGGCGTGTGGCTGCGCTAGGATAAAATAGAGGGTTGCCTTGCGCGTGAGCGCTATTGTAAGCGCAAACTCGTCGCCCTTGCGAAGGCGAGGGCCTATAGCACCTCTGTTCATACGTGCTATAGGCCCTCGCCTGCGCAAGGGCGATGTAACTCATCTTTTTTGACAGAACTCCAGAATGTACTCGCTTTCCGATTTCGATTTCGACCTCCCGCCTGAACGGATCGCGCAGCTGCCGCTGCCGAACCGCAGCGCCTCGCGCCTGCTGCAGGTGGACGGCGACGTGCTCACCGACCGCCATTTTGCCGACATCGTCGACCAGCTCAAAGCCGGCGACCTGCTGGTGATGAACGACACGCGCGTGCTCAAAGCGCGCTTTTTCGGCGTCAAAGAAACCGGCGGCAACGTCGAAGTGCTGGTCGAGCGCGTGCTCGACAACCGCACCGTGCTGGCCCAGGTGCGCGCTTCCAAGTCGCCCAAGCCGGGCAACAAGATCCGCTTGGCCGACGCCTTCAACGTCACCGCGGGCGAGCGCGCCGGCGAGTTTTTCACGCTCACCTTTGACGGCGACGTGTTTGACCTGATCGAAGCGCACGGCCGCCTGCCGCTGCCGCCCTACATCGAGCACGACGCCGACGAATTCGACGAAACCCGTTACCAGACCGTGTACTCGCGTGAACCAGGCGCGGTAGCCGCACCGACGGCCGGCCTGCACTTCGACGAAGCATTGCTGGCGCAGCTGAAAGCCAAGGGCGTCAATTTCGCCTACGTCACGCTGCACGTGGGCGCCGGCACGTTCCAGCCGGTGCGGGTGGAAGTACTGGCCGAGCACAAGATGCACACCGAGTGGTACACGGTGCCGCAAGCGACCGTGGACGCGGTACGCGCGGCCAAAGCGGCCGGCAAAGACGTGGTGGCGGTCGGCACCACCAGCCTGCGCGCGCTCGAATCGGCCTCGCAAACGGGACAGCTGGAAGCGGGCAGCGCCGACACCGCGCTGTTCATCACGCCCGGCTACACGTTCAAGACCGTCACGCGATTGATTACCAATTTCCACTTGCCCAAGTCGACCCTGCTGATGCTGGTGTCGGCCTTTGCCGGCTATGACGCCATCAAGCGCGCCTACGCGCACGCGATCGCCAGCGAATACCGTTTTTTCAGCTATGGCGACGCCATGCTGCTCACTACCCGGAATAAATAATATGCTTGATTTCAAACTGCTCAAGACCGACACCAGCGGCCTGTCGCATGCGCGCCGCGGGCGCTTGACGCTCAACCACGGCGTCATCGAAACGCCGATCTTCATGCCGGTCGGGACCTACGGTTCGGTCAAGGCGATGGACCCGAACGAGCTCAAAGCGGTCGGTTCCCAGATCATCCTGGGCAACACCTTCCACCTGTGGCTGCGCCCGGGCACCGAAGTGCTCAACAAGTTCGGCGGCCTGCACGGCTTCATGGGCTGGGACAAGCCGATCCTGACCGACTCTGGCGGCTTCCAGGTGTTTTCGCTGGGCGCGATGCGCAAGATCACCGAAGAAGGCGTCAAGTTCTCCTCGCCGATCGACGGCAGCAAGCTGTTTCTGTCGCCTGAAATCTCGATGCAGATCCAGCGCGCCCTCAATTCCGACATCGTCATGCAGTTCGACGAATGCACGCCGTACGAAATCGACGGCCGCCCGGCCACCGCACAGGAAGCGGCCACCTCGATGCGCATGTCGCTGCGCTGGGCCCAGCGCTCGATGAATGAATTTACCCAGGGCGAGAACCCGAACGCGCTGTTCGGCATCGTCCAGGGCGGCATGTTCGAAAACCTGCGCGACGAATCGCTGGCGGGGCTGGAAGAAATCAACTTCCCCGGCATCGCCATTGGCGGTCTGTCGGTGGGCGAACCGAAGGAAGACATGATGCGCATGCTGGCGCACGTGGGCCCACGCCTGCCGGCCAACAAGCCGCACTACCTGATGGGCGTGGGCACGCCGGAAGACCTGGTGGCCGGCGTGGCCAACGGCATCGACATGTTCGACTGCGTGATGCCGACCCGGAACGCGCGCAACGGCTGGCTGTTCACCCGCTTTGGCGACGTCAAGATCAAGAACGCGCGCTACAAGGACGACCAGGGCCCGCTCGACGAGAGCTGTGACTGCTACTGCTGCAAGAATTTTTCGCGCGCGTATTTACACCACCTGCACCGCTCCAAAGAAATCCTAGGCGCGCGCCTGAATACCATCCACAACCTGCACTACTACTTGAAGCTGATGAGCGAAATGCGCGATGCGATCGATGCCGACCGCTTCCACGCATTCAGGCTGGAGTTCAACGCCGGCAGGGCCAGAGGCGTATAGCCGTCGTCCTCGCGAACGCGGGGATCCATGTTGAATATGCTCAGTATGGGTCCCCGCGTTCGCGAGGACGACGGTGATTATTTTGTTGATAACACTTGCATTTTGATTTAAGGCAGCCAGATAGCACTCTGCGCAACCCGGCGATGCTAGAATACAGCGCTGCTTTTTTAACTAATTCATTCACCTTGGAGTATCCGTGTTTATTTCTAACGCTTTCGCGCAAGCCGCCGCCCCTGCCGCCAATGGCGGCCTGATGGGCAACCTCGGCACCTTCGCCATCCCGTTGCTGATGTTCGTGGTCATGTACTTCCTGATGATCAAGCCACAGCAAAAGAAAGCCAAGGAACAGGCTGAATTGATGGCTGGCCTGGTCAAGGGCGACGAAGTCGTCACCGCCGGCGGCCTGCTGGGTAAAGTCGTGTCGGTCAAGGACACCTATGTGACCATCGAAATTTCGGCCAACACCGAAGTTGTGGTGCAAAAGCATGCGATCACCACGGTGCTGCCAAAAGGCACGCTCAAGTCGCTGTAAAAGCTGTCCGTCCCAACCGAACGCTGGAATACTATGAACCGCTATCCCGTCTGGAAATACATCCTCATTGTCGTGACCCTGCTGTTGGGCGCGCTGTACACCGCGCCCAACTACTTCGGCGAATCGCCGGCGTTGCAAGTGACCACTGGCTCGTCCACGCTGCAGATCAACAGCGGCATTGCCGCCAATGTGGAATCGGTGCTCAAGGCTGCCAACATCGCCACCAATGGCGTGAGCGTGGAGGGTGCCGGCAGCACCGCCTCGGTGCGCGTGCGCTTTCTCGACACCGACACCCAGTTCAAGGCCAAGACGGTGCTCGAGCGCAGCATGAACACCGATCCGGACCCGGCCAACGCTGACTATATCGTCACCGTCAACCTGGTCAAGAACACGCCAAAATGGATGCAGGTGCTGCGCGCGCAGCCGATGAACCTCGGCCTGGACTTGCGCGGCGGCGTGCACTTCCTGCTGCAGGTTGATGCGGCGGCGACGGCGGAAAACAAGATCAAGGGTATCCAGTCTAGCGTGCGCGGCCAGCTGCGCGAAAAGAAGGTACTGCACTCCGGTATCGAGCGCGTGGGCCGTGCTGTGGAAATCAAGTTCCAGGACGCGCAAGTGCGCGAGCAGGCCAAGAACGTGCTGCGCGCGAATAGCGGCGACCTCGATTTTGCCGACACCGCCGACGGCAGCGATTTGAAACTGGTCGTCACGCTCAAGCCGGAAGCGCTCAAGCGCACGGTCGAAGACGGCGTGCATCAGAACATCGCCACGCTGTCGAAGCGGATCAATGAACTGGGCGTGTCCGAGCCGATCATCCAGCAGCAGGGCGTGGACCGCATCGTGGTCCAGCTGCCAGGCGTGCAGGACGTGGCGCGCGCCAAGGACATCATCGGGCGCACCGCGACGCTGGAATTGCGCATGCTCGACGACAGCGTGGTGCCAGGCACCGAGCTGACTGCCACCATCCCGTTCAATTCCGAGCTGTTCACGGCCGCCCAGGGCGGACCGATGGTAATCCAGAAGGACGTGATCCTGTCGGGCGAATACATCTCCGGCGCGGTCGCCAGTTTCGACCAGCACCAGCAGCCTGCAGTGAGCATCGACCTGAATGGCGATGGCGGGCGCAAGATGCGCGAAGCGACCCGTGAACGGATCGGCAAGCGCATGGCGATCCTGCTCAAGGAAAAAGGCAAATACAACATCCTGTCGGCGCCGACCATCCAGAGTGAACTGGGCTCAAGCTTCCAGATCACCAATATGGGCAGCGCCCAGAAGTCCACCGAACTGGCCATGCTGCTGCGTTCGGGCGCGCTGTCGGCGCCGATGGAATTCATCGAAGAACGCGTGGTCGGCCCGCAACTGGGCGCCGAAAACATCACCAAGGGCCTGTATTCGACGGTCTACGGTTTTGCCGCGATCGCCGTCTTCATGATCATCTATTACCACTTGTTTGGTGCGTTTTCGGTGCTGGCGCTGGCGTCCAACTTGCTGTTCTTGCTGGGCTTGTTGTCGTGGATGCAGGTCACGCTCACGCTGCCTGGTATTGCCGCTATTGCACTGGCGCTGGGCATGGCTATTGACGCGAACGTGCTGATCAATGAGCGCATCCGCGAGGAACTGCGTTCCGGCAATTCGCCGCAAGCGTCGATCGCGGCCGGTTTCGACCGCGCCTGGGCCACCATCCTGGACTCGAACGTGACCACGCTGATCGTCGGTATCGCCTTGTGGGTATTCGGTTCCGGTCCGATCCGCGGCTTCGCCGTGGTGCACTGCCTGGGTATTCTGACCTCGATGTTCTCCGCGGTGTTCGTCTCGCGCGGCGTGGTCAACCTGTGGTACGGCCGCAAGAAGAAGCTCGCTGGCGTGTCGATCGGCACCGTCTGGACGCCTGGCCTCGCGGTCACGAAATAACAAGCACTCACTACAACAGGATTCAAGATGGAATTTTTCCGCATCAAGAAAGATATTCCCTTCATGCGCCATGCGTTGATTTTCAACGTGATTTCGGCGCTGACCTTCGTGGCAGCCGTATTTTTCCTGACCACCAAGGGCCTGCACTTCTCGGTCGAGTTCAAGGGCGGCACCGTCATGGAGCTCAAGTACCCGGGCGCAGCCAACCAGGAAAAAATCCGCGGCGAACTCGTCAAGCTCGGTTACGAGCAGCCTGAAGTGACCAGCTTCGGCAATGCGCAGGAAGTCATGCTGCGCCTGCCGATCGTCAAGACGGTGGCCGGTTCGACCGGTTCGCAGCTGGTGTTCAACACGCTGTGCAAAACCGAAGGCGGCGAAGCGCGCACCGCCGACGTGGTCGACGCCAAAGGCGTCAAGGCCGTCAAGACCAGCTGCTTCAATCCAGCCAACATTGAAGTGCTGAGCCAGCAAAAAGTGGAATTCGTCGGACCGCAGGTGGGCGACGAGCTGACCCAGAACGGCCTGAACGCGCTGATCATGGTGATCATCCTGGTGATGGGCTACCTGGCCATCCGCTTCGAATGGAAGTACGCCGTGTCGGCGATCGTCGCCAACTTGCACGACGTGGTCATCATCCTCGGCTTCTTCGCCTACTTCCAGTGGGAGTTCTCGCTGGCGGTGCTGGCAGGCGTGCTGGCGGTGCTGGGTTACTCGGTCAACGAATCGGTGGTCATTTTCGACCGGATCCGTGAAAACTTCCGCAAGCAGCGCAAGTCGACTGTTGAAGAAGTCATCAACGGCGCCATCACCAGCACCATCTCGCGTACCATCATCACCCACGGCTGCACCCAGATGATGGTGTTGTCGATGCTGGTCTTCGGTGGCACCACGCTGCATTACTTCGCTGTCGCGCTGACCATCGGTATCTGCTTCGGCATTTACTCGTCGGTGTTCGTGGCTGCGGCAATCGCCATGTGGCTGGGCGTGAAGCGCGAAGACTTGATCAAGCCGGTCAAGGAAAAAGACGAAACGGACGGCGCCGTCGTGTAATGACGCATGCCTGACGCAGGACCCACAATGCCGCCGTAGCCCTTGCGCTACGCGGCATTTTTCTTTTGGAGGAAGCATGAGCCGAAGCGGACGATTGTTCCTGCTGATGGACGCGCTGCGCGGGCACCGGCGGCCGGTGACGGCGGCCGCGCTGGCCGCCAAGCTGGACGTATCGGAGCGCACCATCTACCGCGATATCCAGACCCTGGCGGGACTGGGCGCACCGGTCGAAGGCGAAGCCGGGGTGGGGTACATGCTGCGCGCCGGCGTATTCCTGCCGCCGCTGATGTTCAGCCCCGACGAACTCGAAGCGCTGGTGCTGGGCGCGCGCTGGGTCGGCCAGCAGGGCGACGACGGCCTGGCCAAGGCGGCCGCCAATGCATTGGCCAAGATCGCCACGGCCAGCCCGCGCGACCTGCGCGACACGATGGCCGAGACCAGCCTGTGGGTGCCGATGGAGCGCGGGGTCAAGGTCAGCGAGGCGTTCATGCAGCCGGTGAGGGAAGCGATTCGGCACGGGCACAAGCTGCACTTCCAGTACCGGGACGGGGCCGGCAAAGCGAGCCGGCGCGACGTATGGCCGTTCGCGCTGGCATTTTTCGAGGGGGCACGGGTGCTGGCTGCCTGGTGCGAGCTGCGCGCGGCGTTTCGCCACTTCCGGATCGACCGGATCGCGCAAGCCGAGTCGGACGGCAGCCGCTATCCGGGACAGCGGCACGAACTGCTCAAGCGCTGGCGCGAGGAACTGGGCATCGATCAGGCCTCTTAACTACCCGGCATCAAATAATGCTGGAGGGATTTGCCTGCTACCGTGTGTTACCGCACAGAAGGAACGCGTGCGGACGTCTATAGTGGAACTGTCTCTTTCAGGACATCCCTAGTTTTGGATTTCGCCCACCCTTACACCGGTGGGCATTTTTTTGCCGGTCGCTTACAGCAAGGCGGCCGTCAGCGTCTTCACTTCCTCGGCCGATTCTTCGAGGATGCTGTTGAGCGTGCCTTCGCCAATGACAAAGTCGATCGTCGCGGCCGACTGGATGCTGGTCGCGCCAGCCCGTTCGTGCAGCGGGGAACCGACCGGCGCCAGGTCGTTGGCCAGCAGCAGCGTGTCGCCCAGCGTTTCAGGCGGCAGCGCGCGCATGCCGGCCCACAGGCCTTCGATGGCTTGCATGACGGCAGCGGGGACATTGAGTTTTTGCAACACGCAGCGGCCGATCTGCTGCTCGCCGTGTTCAATCCATTCATCGGGCTCGCCATCGAGCAGGCCCGGGTATTCTTCGGCGCGTGAAAGCAGGTAGAAGCCACCCACTTCGTGCACGATGCCGGCAAATAGCGCAGTTTCCGGGTCCAGGTTGGCAACCCGCTTGGCAATCACCTGGGACAGCGCGGCCACGTGCGCCGAGTGCTTCCACAGCTGGTCGGCCTTGGCGCGCAGAGCCGGATTGGAGATCTTGCTGTCGAGCTGGCGCACGATCACGGCAGCGGCCAGCGCATTGAGGGTACGGAAACCGACCCGCTGCACCGCATTGCGCACGTTGGTAATTTCATTGCCGGAGCGGTTGTAGGCGACCGAGTTGGCGATCGCCACGGTGCGCGCGGCCAGCAAGGGTTCGGACTGCACCAGGCGCGCTGCCACGTCGGCATGGCAATCGGGGTCATTGAGCGCGCGTTGCAGTTTGAGGGTGGCGTCCACGTTGGTGGGAAACGTCAGTTCACCGCGGCTGGCCTGAGCAGCAATGCTCTTGAAGGCGTCAAGTCTGTCCATGAAAAATTTATACCCCTATAAGTAATTCAAAAAACGCGTCGCCAACAAGTGCTCAGGAGAATTTATTCTACGCTGTTACGTGCCCGGGCGCGACTCTTGTTCAAGGTTCGCGGAAAATCGCGTCGCAACCTTCGACGCTCTCTTCGGTGTCTTGCAATTCATCGATCAGGCCCAGCTCGAACAATTCCTCGACTGCATTCATGAAACTGTTGATCTTGGTGGCGCCGATCAGGCGATAAATGTCGCCGTCTTCATTGCGCACGCCAATCAGCATCTTTTCTTCGCGCGTTTCGTCGGGCGTGGCCACGTTGAGCAGCAAGTTGCCGATGATGTGCTTGTCGAACTTGGCCGGCGTTTTGCCTGGCAGCAGGGTGGTTTTCAAAATTCTTCCTTTTGTTGTTGGGTGGCAGGGCAGGTGGAATGCGCAACTATAAGTTGCTTGAGCTTGGACAGAGTATGGTCCAAAGCGGTGAAATCGGCATCGGTATACGACGCAAACAAGACTCTTCCATGTTCCACGACGACCGGAAACACGGACGCAAACAAGGTTTCGCCGGCCTCGGTCAGCGCCACGTAGAACGAGCGCTTGTCGTCCAGGCAACGGGTGCGCAGCACCAGGCCCTTGCTTTCCAGCCGCTCGATGACGCCGGTCAGCGTGCCCTTGGTGATCAAAGTCTTCTCGCCCAGCTCCTTGTACGTCATGCCGGGCGTATTGCCCAAGGTGGCAAGGATATCGAACTGGGCATGGGTCAGGCCGTGACGGCGCACCGACTCGCCGGAAAAACGCTCGAAGCCCTGCAGGCATTCCGCCAGCAATCGCACACTCTTTAAGTAACGTTCCCCCATAGGCAGTGATTATAGCCGTCTGGGCGGCGTTTGACGGCGGCCGCATTCGCGTTTTGCTGTACGGACAGGTACCATGGCGCACTGATGCTGTTTCGCCACACTTGTCGAAAGAATTGTATGACTCACCACTTGCGCGGCATCGTTGCCCTGCTGATCGTCACGCTGGCCTGGGGCACCACGTTTCCCGCAATGAAAGACCTGACCGCCACGCTGTCGCCGGCCTGGATCGTGTTCACCCGCTTCGCCATCGCCGCGCTGCTGCTGGCGCCGTTCCTGGTGCGCGGCGCCGCGGCCGACCTCAATTCCGGCTTCATGCTGGGCCTGCTGTTATTCTTTTGCTACGTGTTCCAGGTCGAAGGACTGGCGCTGACCAGCTCGAACCGCAACGCCTTCATTTGCGGGCTGAACGTGCTGATCGTGCCGCTGCTGGGCGTGCTGGGCGGGCGCCCGCCCGAGCGCCGCATCGCGCTGGCGCTGGTGCTGGCCGTGTCCGGACTGGCCGCGCTGTGCTGGGACGGCGGCAGCTGGACCTTTGGCGACACGCTGGCGCTGGGCGCGGCGCTGACCTTTGGCGCCTACATCAAGATGATGGAGGTGCACACCCGCGCCGCCACGCGCCTGATGACGATCACCGCCACCCAGATCCTGACGGTGGCCGTGTGCGCCGCGCTGTGGCTGTTGGTGACTGAAGTGCCGCTGAGGGGAGGGGCCGCGCCGGACGCCTACTGGCTCAACGTTTTTGCATCACTCAAGGGCGGTTTATACAATATTGCATACCTCGGCGTGCTGTGCACTGCCGCCATCATCTCGCTGCAGACCTGGGGTCAAAGCCACAGCACGGCCAACGAAGCGGCCGTCATCTACGCCTTCGAGCCGGCCGCTGCGGCCGTGTTTGGCTTCTTCTGGCTGGGTGAAACAATGACCGGGCGCGGCTGGATCGGCGCGGCTTTGTTGATCTCCGGTATGATAGTCAGTCAATGGAACTCCGAGCGGCCTGCGGGCGCGCTTGTCCCCGAATAAAGACCCGACCGCCCGCATGCCACTTGCCAAACTTGCCCGACTTGCCCAGGAAAAGCCGCTGCGCGTGCTGCTCATTAACGCGGGCGAAGCGGACACGCTGACCTGGGCCGGGCTGTACCAGCCGCTGCGGCTGGCGGCCAAGATCGTCGGTCCCGAGCGGCTGCACGTGGACGTGCGCAGTCCCGACAAATTCACGGCCGACGCCCAGCGCCACTGGCATCTGGTGTTGCTGGTGGCCGACGAAGCGCAAGCGTCGCTGAAGCCGCCCAACAGCCGCAAGCTGATCGAGCACTGCCGCTCGGCGCCGTTCTGGGGCGGGGTCGGGGCCGGCGTGCTGTGGCTGGCTGACGCGGGCGTGCTCAACGGCGTGCGCACGGCACTGCCGTGGGCCCTGTACGCCGACGTCGACAGCATCGCCGATCACGCCCTGTTCACCCCGCATCTGTTCGAAATCGACGAACACCGGCTGACCTGTTGCGGCGGCGCGGCCAGCATCGACTTCGCGCTGACGCTGGTCGAGCTCATTTTCGGGGCCGGGGTCCAGGCGCAAATCAAGGAAACGCTGTGCATCGACCGGGTGCGCGGCAAGGAAGAGCGGCAGCGGGTAGCGCTGCAAGCGCGCTTTGGCGCACTGCAACCGAAGCTGACCGAAGCGGTGACGCTGATGGAATCGAACATCGAAGAGCCGCTCTCGACTGACGACATTGCCAACCTGGTCGGCATCTCGCGGCGCCAGCTCGAGCGCCTGTTCAAGCAATACCTGGGCAGCCTGCCGTCGCGCTACTATCTGGAGCTGCGCCTGCAACGATCGCGCCAGCTGCTACTCGACACCCACTACTCGATCGTGCAAGTAGGGCTGATGTGCGGTTTTTCGAGCGGATCGCACTTCTCGACGGCGTTTGGCGCCCTGTTCGGCAACACCCCGCGTGAAGAGCGCCAGCGCAAACTGGCCGGCCCGCCCGTTTGAACACCGGGGTCAGACCACTTTTGCCGCAGAGAAGGGGCAGACCCTGCCCCTTCT
>JAZJXM010000062.1:0-8811 GCA_040390915.1 Pseudomonadota bacterium | reverse complement strand
ACTCACGAACAGTGTAACCCGTCGCCAGTTTTCAAGACTGGTGCCTTCAACCACTCGGCCACGCTTCCTGCAGACCCGCATTATACAGAATTCCCTCCCGCATGGGCCGCGGCCCCACCGCCCCCTCAGCGCTGGCGCAACCAGCTCGCCCGCAACGCCAGCTCGAACGGCAGCGCCGCTAGCGGGCGCGAATACAAATACCCTTGCACCTCATCGCACCCGGCGCCGCGCAAAAACTCCAGCTGCTCGGCCGTCTCCACCCCTTCCGCGATCACCCGATGGCCCAGCTGCTGGCCGATGCTGATGATGGTGCTGGCAATGGCGCAGTCGTTGCCGTCTTCCGGTATCCCGGTGGTGAACGAGCGGTCAATCTTCAAGGTGTCGATCGGGAAGCGCTTCAGGTACGACAGACTGGAATAACCGGTCCCGAAATCGTCCAGCGACAAGCTCACGCCCAGCGCCGTGATCTGATCCATGATGTCGATCACGCGCTCGATGTCGCGCATCAGCGTGCTCTCGGTGATCTCCAGCTCCAGCCAGTTCGGCGACAAACCATGCCGGTCCAGCGTCGCCGCCACGCGCGACGGCAGGCTGGCCGAAAACTCGCGCGCCGAGACGTTCACCGCCAACCGGAACGGCGGCAGGCCGGCCCGCATCCACTGCGCCGCCTGTGTGCACGCTTCTTCCAGCACCCACTCGCCCAGCTGCACGATCAGGCCCGTCGATTCGGCCAGCGGAATAAAGTCCGCCGGCGGGATCAGCCCGCGCTGCGGATGCAGCCAGCGCACCAGCGCCTCGGCGCCTACCATCGCGTTGTTGCCGATCTCGAACTTGGGCTGGTAATGCAGCAGCAGTTCGCCGTTGTGCAGCGCGTTGCGCAGGTCCGATTCGAGCCGCATCCGCTCTTGCATGTCGTGATTCATTTCGCGGCTGTAGAAAGCCACGCTCTCGTCGTCGCCGGTGCCGCCTTGCTTGGCGCGCGCCATCGCAATGTCGGCCAGGCGCAGCAGGCCTTCGGCATCGGTCCCGTCTTGCGGATACACGCTGATGCCGATGCTCGCGCCCACGCGCAGCTGGTGGCCTTCGATCAAAAATGGTTCGGTCAGCGCCGCCTGCAGCTTGCGCGCAACGGTGGTCGCTTCGAAGTGCTGATGCAGGTCGAACAAGCCGACCGCAAATTCGTCACCCGACAAGCGCGCCACCACGTCCTGCTCGCGCAGCGCGGCGCGAAAGCGCTGCGCTACCTGGCGCAGCAGCTCGTCGCCGATGCGCCGTCCCAGTGCGTTGTTGATCGGCTTGAAGCGATTCAGGTCGATGAACAGCACGCAGCCGGACGCTTCGTTGCGCTGCGCGACCGCCATCGATTGATCCAGCAGTTTGGTCAGCAGCGCGCGGTTGGGCAAGTTGGTCAGCGTGTCGCGGTAGGCCAGTTCGTGCAGCTTTTCTTCGGTGCGTTTGCGCTCGGTGATGTCGCTCAGGTAGGCGATCAGCCCGGCCGGGCGCCCGTTCACGTCTTTCAGCGGCGCCAGCGACATGCTGGCCCAGAATACGTCGCCCGATTTTTTGCGGCGCCGTACTTCCATCACTTGCCCGCCCTGCTCCAAAAACGCGTCATGGAAGGCGGGGTCTTCGTCCACGTACAAAAACAGGATGCTTTGCCCCATCGCTTCTTGCGCGCTGTAGCCGAACAGCCGCTCGGCGCCCTTGTTCCAGCTGGTGATGTACCCGGTCTGATCCATCGTCAGCACCGACTCGCTGATCTGGTCCAGGATCTGGGTCTGCTCCGACAGCTGCCGTTCGATGTCGGCATACGCGTGCGTCGAGCGCAGCGCTTGCTGGTGCATGTGCAGCAGGTTGGCAGTCAGGCCGGCCAGGCTGGCCAGGTGCACGCGATCGCCCTCGTCGTAGATGGCGCGGCCCCACACGACAAAATGGCCGTAGCGCTTGCCGTTGCAAACGATCTCCTGGACCAGTCCTTCCAGCTGCTGCGGTAGCGCGACGTCGTCACCGCCGTCGGCCACGTAACGCCCGCACGGGCTGTCCAGCAGGTTGCGCGCTACCCGGCCCAGTTCTTCGGCAAGGATGTCGCCACGCATGTGCATGACCGCTTCGCACAAGGCGACGCTGCTGCTGATGATGTCGGATGGCGCGCGCAGGAACATGCTATAGATTCCGGCTGACCTGGATCGCCCAGTGGTAGGCGTGCAGCTGGCTTTGCCACCAGGGCTGCGGCGCCAGGCCCGCCCGGTCCAGCATGGCCGCGTCGATGCGCGGCGCTTCGATCAGCGACAGCAGTTCGCCGAACGGTCCGCTGCGCTCTAACAGTGCATCGGCGGCCAGCGCCGGCAAACTGAGCGCGCCGACGATGTCTTGCATCGGCATCGCGAACAACAGGTCCAGCAGCGAGAACACGCCGGTCATGAAGGCCAGGTCCTGTTCTTCGCGTTCGCCGCCGCGCGCTTTGCACAGCGACTCCATTTGCGCGGCGCGCAAGGCGGCCACCGGCAACAGCGGGTTGGCCATGCCGTCGGCCGACTGGCGCGCGTACAGCAGCAGTTGCAGCCAGCGTTGCAGCTGGCGCCGGCCCAATACGCTGATCGCCTGGCTAAAGCTGGTGATCGGGGTGCTGTGCGCGAAGACGGCCGAATTGGCCAGCTTGAGCACGTGGTAGGACAGCGCCGGGTCTTGCTTGAGCAGCGCTTCGATGTCGCGCGTTTCGGCGTCGCGCGCCAACATGCCCAGCAAAGTGAGCAGCCGCTTGCGGGAACTGCCGTCGTGCTGTTCGGCCGCTGCCGCCGGATGCAGCGGGTAGTCGCCGCTGAACCATTCGTAGCCGGCGCGCGCGCAGGCGTTTTGCTGCTCGACGCTATGGACGCCGTGCGCCAGGTGCGGGCCGAATACCAGTTGCATCGCTGCGGGCGCGGCTGCGCCGGCGCTGAAGTCAGTGGCCGTCGCGTGCAGCGACGCCGGCAGCTTGATTGCGCCCGCCAGCGCGCCGTCGATCAGGATGCGGTGTCCTTTGCCTTGCAGTGCGACCAGGCGGGCGCAGTTGGCTTCGTCCTGCAGTGCGCCAGCGGCCACGGCGAAGCTGACGCGGGCGGCCGGCATCAGGGCCAGCAGCTCGTCGCTGATCACGTGCGGCGTGTCGAGCCGGACGATGCACTCGAGCGGCGCGATCGCGCTCAGCAGCTCGGACGTCGCAAATACGCTGTGCAAGCCGTCGGCAAGCTCGCCGACGATCGGCGCCACGTGCAGGCTCAGTGCGACCCATGCATTTTGCAGGTTCGCTACAGCATTGATTTGTACCAGTGGTGGCAACATTGACTCGCTTGGGGCCATCTGGTTCTCGTAATGATTGATCGTGCCATGTTAGTAGAGATATTAACTAAACGCAATCGAAGCTATTGCTTATAAGCTACATTTCGCGCAATTGTCACATATGTAAATACCAACTACCTGTTTCGGCAGTGATCGTTAGGAAAATGGCAGGCGTCCCCATCTGCTTTTCTGACCTGTCAACTTCCCCGACACCGCAGTTGCGCCATATCACAGCCGGTTTCGGCTGCCTGTGCGCAAGCGCAGCACGCGCGTTGAGCCAGTGCAACGCTGATGCGGAATTCGTCCTACTCGCCATCAGGAAACACCACTTTCCGCGTTTCCACGAAGCGTTGTTTCCCCTGTGCCGTGCGGCCATATTTGTGCCGTGTCAACGTTGTCAATCTTCTTTACACGTATATTTTTCCTGCCGGAATCCCCCTGCGATGAGTGAAAAGTGCCAGCGACCCCATGTTGAATTTCGAGCGCTCCAGTCTCAACAAGAAGTTGACGATTATTTCGTTCTTGTCGACAGGGACTGCTTTGCTGTTCGTTTTCGTCGCCTTCACCGTCACGTCGGTGCTCAACCATCGCAAGGACGAGGGCATGCAGCTGTCGTCGTTCGCCGGCGTGGTCGGCACCAACAGCGTCGATGCGCTGACGTTCAACGACCGCACCCAGGCGCAGAACACCTTGTCGGCGCTCAAGGCGAAAGATGAAATCTCGAGCGCCGTGTTGTTTGACCGCAACGGCAAGCTGTTCGCGCAGTACCTGCCGGCCGGCCGCGTTGATCCGGCCCCCAACGCGCCCTTGGCCAGCATCGACGACGACGCGCTGGCCAGCGCCAACCGCGACGGCTCCACCTTCTGGTCGACCCGCATGCGCCTGTACCGGCCCGTCACCGGCAACCACCATGTCCAGATCGGCGTCGTCATGATCGAGACCGATCTGACCAATATGTGGCTCGACATCTTCAAGAGCCTGGGCGTGATCGCCGCCGCCATGGGCGGTTCGCTGATCGTCGCGCTGATCCTGGCCAGCCGCTTCAAGGGCTCGATCGCCGATCCGGTCACCAAGTTGATCAACGCGGCGCAAAAGGTGTCGGCCAGTCAGAACTACAACCTGCGCATCGCGCACGAGCGCACCGACGAATTGGGCACGCTGATCGACAGTTTCAATGACATGCTGGCCCAGATCGAGGGCCGCGGCGCTGCCCTGACCCACCATCGCGACGAACTCGAACGCCAGGTTGGCGTGCGCACCGAGCAGCTGGAAAAGGCCAAGAACGCGGCCGAAGCGGCCAGCCGTGCCAAGAGCGCCTTCCTGGCCACCATGAGCCATGAAATCCGCACGCCCATGAACGGCGTGCTGGGCATGACCGAAATGCTGCTGGGGACCAGCCTGACCGAATCGCAGCGCAATTTCACCAAGCTGGTCAAGCGCTCGGGCGAGCATCTGCTGGTGATCATCAATGACATCCTCGATTTTTCCAAGATCGAGGCCGGCAAACTGTCGATCGAGTACATCAATTTCAATCTGTGGGACCTGCTCGACGACATCAACAACATCTATACGCCGCAAGCGCACGCCAAGGGCCTGGCGCTCGACTTCGACATCGCCAACGATATCCCGATTGCCATTTGCGGCGACCCGAATCGTTTGCGCCAGATCATGGCCAACCTGCTGGGCAATGCAATCAAGTTCACTGACCGCGGTCAGATACTGGCGCGCGTCCTGGTCACCGGCGAGGACGGCCCCACGGTCGGTTTGCGCTTCGAAGTGCACGACACCGGCATCGGTGTCTCGCGCGACGCCCGCAGCCGCATCTTCGAAGCGTTTTCCCAGGCCGACGACTCGACCACCCGCAAATACGGTGGCACGGGGCTTGGCCTGGCCATTTCGCGCCAGCTGGTCGAGTTGATGGGCGGGACCATCGGCGTCGACAATGCGCCCACCGAGGGTTCGGTGTTCTGGTTCACCATCAGCTTCGACAAGCGCCGCGTCGAAGCAGACGAACCGGGCACCAGCCTGAAACCCATCGAAGGCTTGCGCGTGCTGATCGTCGACGAAAAGCCGGACAGCCGCGACGAGCTGGAACAGCAGCTGGCCGACTGGCACGTCTCGGCCGACCTGGCCAGTTCGCCGCTGGACGCGCTTGCGCGCCTGTCCAACGCGGCCGCCGCCGGCAAGCCCTACGACGTCGCCATCATCGACATGCATCTGACGCGCACCAGCGGCCTGTCGCTGGCGGCCGCCATCAAGGGCGACCCGGCCACCAGCGCCACCCGCATCCTGCTGATCAGCGACAACCGCCTGGCGGCCGACCCGGTCCAGCGGCGCGAGGCCGGCGTGGCCTACCAATTGATCAAGCCGGCGCGCGCCGGCGACCTGTTCGAGTGCATCATGACGCGTCCGCGCGGCGTGCGCGCGCCAAGCAGCGCTGCGGTCCCGGAAACGGCCGTGCCCAGCGCGAAGCTGGCAGCAGCGGCACCACAGGCTCTGGTGCCGGCGCGCGCACGACGGGTGCTGCTGGCCGAGGACAATCCGGTCAACGTCGAAGTGGCCAGGGCCATGCTCGACAGCCTGGGCCTGGTGGTGCAGTGCGCCCGCAATGGCGCCGAGGCGCTGCAGGCGGTGCGCGCAGGCGCCTACGACATCGTGCTGATGGACTGCCAGATGCCTGTCATGGACGGCTTTGCGGCCACCGCCGAAATCCGCCGCCACGAACAGGCCAGCGGGCGCGCGCGCAGCTTGCCGATCATCGCCATCACCGCCAACGCGCTGCAGGGCGACCGCGAAGCGTGCCTGGCCGCCGGCATGGACGACTACCTGAGCAAGCCGTTCACGCAGCAGCAATTGGGCGCGGTGATCGGACGCTGGATCGGCGTGCCGATCGCGGCAAGCAGGCACCACGACGACGAGATACCGGTGCTGCCGCTCGAGACGCGCGAAGTCATCGCGCGCAGCGCCATCAACCGCCACGCGCTCGAGAACATTCGCGCCTTGAGCCTGGACCGCGGCGACGCGCTGGTGCACAAAGTGATCGCCGCCTACGTCGACGACACGCCCGGCCACCTGCGCACGCTGCGCCATGCGATCGTCGGAGTCGACCCGGGCAAGCTGCGCAAAATCGCGCACAGCCTCAAGTCGAGCAGCGCCAACGTGGGAGCCGAGGCACTGGCGCAAATGTGCAAGGAAATGGAATCACTGGGACGGACCGACACGACCGAAGGGGCGGCCGTCATCCTCACCGACATGGAGCAGGAATTCCAGGCAGTCCGGCATTCGCTCAGCGCCATCCTAGAGAAGGAAAATTGACATGCCAGCTGCCACCAACAAACGCGGCGTAGTCCTGGTCGCCGATGACGATCCGGTCATGCGCCTGCTCATGCTCGAAATGCTGGGCCAGGTTGGCCTCGATGGCGTCGAAGCCGAAGATGGACAGCAGGCGCTCGCCAAGTTCCGGGAAATGGCGCCAGACCTGATCCTGATGGATGTCGACATGCCCAATATGGATGGTTTTTCGGCATGCTGCGAAATTCGCCGCGTCGAAACCGGCAGCGCCGTGCCGATCATCATGGTCACCGGCGGCGACGACATCGAAGCGGTCACCAGCGCCTACGAAGTGGGCGCCACCGACTTTGTCTCCAAGCCGATCAACTGGCCGATCCTGGGCCACCGCGTGCTGTACGTGCTGCGCGCCTCCGACGCCATTGTGCGATTGCGCATCGCCGACGCCCACAATCGCGCTGTGCTGGCGGCCATTCCCGATACCTTTTTCCGCCTCAGCAAGGAAGGCGTCTACCTTGATTACGAACAGGGCCACGATGCCAGTGCCAGCATCCCGGCCGAGCACTGCGTGGGCAAGCACATCGCCGAGGTGCTGCCCAGGGACATCGCCGAGCGCATCCTGGAGCAGATGCAGGTGGTGCTGGCCACCCACGACATCCGTTCGGTCGACTATGAAATGCCGCGTGCAGGCAGCGCCCACCACTTCGAAGCGCGCCTGGTGGCCACCGGCCCCACCGAGGTGCTGGGACTGGTGCGCGACATCAGCGAGCGCAAGCGCACCGAAGAACAGATCCGGCGCCTGGCCTATTGCGACAGCCTGACCGGCATCCCGAACCGCCAGGCCTTCCTGGAAACGCTGGAACGCGAGCTGCTGCGCTCCAAGATCGGCAACAAGAAGTTCGCGGTGCTGTTCATGGACCTGGACGCGTTCAAGCGCATCAACGACACGCTGGGCCACAACGTGGGCGACCATCTGCTCAAGATCGTCTCGGAGCGCTTGCGCGAAACCATCCGCCCCAGCGACCTGGTCTCGCGCGGGGACCAGTCGCACAACCTGGCACGCCTGGGCGGCGACGAATTCACGATCCTGATCCCGGACCTGGACCGGGTCGAAAACGCGATGGCGGTGGCGCACCGGGTCAAGGACGCGATGCGCCGTCCGTTCCAGATCGACGGCAACGAGATTTTCGTCACCGCCAGCATCGGCATCTCGCTGTATCCGGAGGACGGCGACGATTGCGACTCGCTGCTCAAGTTCGCCGATACCGCCATGTACCACGCCAAAAACTGCGGCAAGAACAACGCCAAGCTGTATAGCTCCTCCCTGACCATGCAGATCATGAGCCATGTCAAACTCGAAGTGGGCCTGCGCAAGGCACTCAAGAATGAAGAACTGTATCTGCTGTACCAGCCGCAGATCGATGTGCGCTCGTCCGAGATCGTCGGCGTCGAAGCGCTGGTGCGTTGGCGCCATCCGGAGCGCGGCATCATTTCGCCCACCGAGTTCATTCCGCTGGCCGAAGAAACCGGCTTGATCGTGCCGATCGGCGAATGGGTGCTGCGCACCGCCTGCATCCAGGCCAGGCAATGGCAGAAGGCCACCCAGCGCTCGTTGCGCATGGCGGTCAACCTGTCGGCCAAGCAGTTCAAGGACGAGAACCTGACCCAGATCGTGGTCTCGGCATTGAACGACACGGGGCTGGACCCGCGCCTGCTGGAGCTGGAGCTGACCGAAGGCACGCTGATGGACGACGCGCGCGCCACCATGGCCACGCTGGAACAGCTGCGCGCGATCGGCGTGTTCCTGTCAATTGACGATTTCGGCACCGGCTATTCGTCGATGAACTACCTCAAGCGCTTCGACGTGCGCGCGCTCAAGATCGACAAGAGTTTCATTTGCGGGCTGCCGCAGGATTCGGAAAACGCTGCCATCACGCGCGCCATCATCGCCATGGCGCACGGCCTGAAGATGATCGTGGTGGCCGAAGGCGTCGAAACCGACGAACAGCTGGTGATGCTGGAAGAATACGGCTGCGACCTGGTGCAGGGTTTCTACCTGGGCCACCCGTCGCCGCAGGACGCGATCACGATCATGCTGCAAAAAGCCGCCGCACTGGCGCTGTTGTTGAAATAGGTGCATTAACTATCGGTTAATTGATCAAAAACAAATACATATTGACCACGAACAAGCCAACTGGGATACTG
>JAZJXM010000061.1:0-36363 GCA_040390915.1 Pseudomonadota bacterium | reverse complement strand
ACTACTTGATTACGTTAACGTTTTCAGCGGGGAGGCGAACTATAGCAAAGCCCCCAGCGTTCTGGCAAGGCCTTTTATTCAGGAAGGTTGAACCCAGCCCGATTTGGCCCTATTCTATGTGGATGATAAAACTGACACTCAACGCCATTGCGCTGGCCGCCTGCGTGGCCCTGCTGCCAGGCTGCGCCACACCCGAACCAGCAAACGAGATCGCTACGCTTGCCCGCCAGGCCCACGCGTGGGACGGCGCGATAGTCCGCAAGGACTTGCCCGCCATTGCAGCGAACATGGCACCCGACTACCGGCATATCCGCGACAACGGCGCCGTCAGCGACGGCGCCGCCTTCCTGGCCTTCATGGGTTCGCCGAAACTGCTGATCGCCCCCTACCAGGTAGACGATCTCGATGTGCGCTTATATGGTGACGTCGCCCTGCTCAGCGGCACCACCCGGATGAGCGGCAGTTACGACGGCGCGCCCTTCAAGTCCCACTATCGCTACACCGACGTGTATGTGAAGCGCGGCGGGCAATGGCGCGTGAGCAGTGTCCAGATCACCGCCATTGCCGAATAGGTCCTCAGTTACAGACCGTCGAAGTTGGCCGGCCGCTTTTCCAGGAAGGCCGACATGCCTTCTTTCTGCGCTGGGGTGCCGAAGCCCGCGTGGAAATAGCGGCGCTCGTAGCGCACGCCTTCGGTCAGCGTGGTCTCATAGGCGCGGTTGACGCAATCCTTGATCTGCATCGCCACCGACAGCGGCATCGCCGCGATGATGGTCGCGGCCGCAATCGCCTCTTCCATCAATTTATCGGCCGGCACCACGCGCGCCACCAGGCCGGTGCGCTCCGCTTCGGCTGCATCGATCATGCGCGCCGTCAGCAACATGTCCATCGCCTTGGACTTGGAAATGGCGCGCGGCAGGCGCTGGGTGCCGCCGGCGCCTGGCGTGACGCCGACCTTGATTTCCGGCTGGCCGAACTTGGCGTTGTCGGCCGCGATCAGGAAGTCGCACATCATCGCCAGCTCGCAGCCGCCGCCCAGCACATAGCCGGCCGCCGCCCCGATCACGGGCTTGCGCACATTTAAGATGTGCTCCCAGTTGCGTCCGATGTAATTGCCGCCATAGGTGTCGGTGTACACATAATTGGCCATGGCAGCGATGTCGGCGCCTGCAGCGAACGCTTTTTCGCTACCGGTCAGCACGATGCAGCCGATGCTGTTGTCGGCGTCGAACTTGTACAGCGCGTCGCCCAGCTCGTTCATCATGTTGTCGTTGAGCGCGTTGAGCGCTTTCGGACGGTTCAGGCGGATCACGGCGACGCGGCCGTGCGTTTCGATCAGCAAATCAGAATATTCCATGAGGCACCCTTTAATGGTTGATAGCGCAATCCGCGATTGTATCGCTGGCGCCGCCATATACGTATCCAAAAATGCTTTACAGAATATATAAGCGCTTATACACTTCGATCCATGAAAGCTACCCACGGAACCCAATTACGCCACCTGATCGAATTGCTCGACGGTGCGGTCGGCGCTGCCTACCTGGACGCCGGGCTCGACTATCGCCCGCGCTACACGCCGGTGATGCGCGCGCTGATCGACCATGAACCACTGACCATCGGCTTTATTGCCGAAGTGGCCGGCATTACCCAGCCGGCGGCCACCCAAACCGTGGCCCTGATGATCAAAGAAGGACTGGTCTTTGCCGAGGCAGGCGCCGCCGACGCACGCCACAAGATGATCCGCCTCACCGCCAAGGGCAAGGACATGGTGCCCGCGCTGAAGGTGTGCTGGCAAGCGACCGCCATGGCATCGGCTTCGCTGGAGGCAGACCTGCCCTTCTCGCTTTCCCAAGTACTCGACAGCGCCATCGCTGCCCTGGCCGCCAAATCGTTAGGCGACCGGATCCGCGAAGCGCGCTCACAACTCGCCACACCATCCAACCAGGAGACATCATGAAACGCACCAAACTCGCACTCGCCGCCGCCGGATTGCTTTTTTCGGCACTGTCGCTCGCCCAGCAACCACCCGGCCCACCGCCGCAGGCCGACATGACCGTCGATGCCGCCCAGCGCCAGCTGGTGATCGATGGCGTGATTCGCGAACTGCGCGCCAGCTACGTGTTCCCGGAGCTGGCCAAGAAAGTGGAACTGGATTTGCGCCAGCGCCAGAAGCGCGGCGCTTACGCTGCCATCACCAGCGCCGAAAAATTGAGCAAGACCCTCACCGACGATATCCGCGCGCTCACCAATGACAAGCATTTGCGCGTTTCCTACAGCGCCGAGCCACTGCCGGAAATGAGCAAGGACAAAAAGCCTGACGCCGAACAGCAGGCCGCCGAACTGGCCGACATGAAAGCGCAAAACTTCGGCATCGAACGGGTCGAACGCCTGCCGTTTAACGTGGGCTATTTCGCCTTGAACGCGTTTGCGCCGGCCAAGACGGCAGCCGACAGCATCGCTGCGGCGATGACGGTGCTGGGCAACACCGATGCCTTGATCATCGACCTGCGCAAGAACGGCGGCGGCGATCCGAGCACGGTCACCATGCTGGCCAGCTACTTCCTCGACGAGCGCACCCACATGACCGACATTTACTACCGGGAGGGCGACCGCACCGAGCAGATGTGGAGTTCGGACAATGTCGCCGGCACGCGCTACGGGCAGAAGAAGGACGTCTATATCCTGACCAGCAAGTACACGTTTTCGGCAGCGGAGGACTTCAGCTTTGCAATGAAAAATTTAAAGCGGGTCACCATCGTTGGTGAAACCACCGGCGGCGGCGCCCACCCTGGCGACGTGACCAGGCTCAACGAGCACTTCGACATGTTCGTCCCGAACGGCCGCTCGATGAACCCGGTGACCAAGCTGGACTGGGAAGTGGTCGGCGTCGCCCCGGATATCGCCACCAGCGCGGACGATGCACTGAAAACGGCGCAAGTGGCCATCTTGAAAAAGATCGCCGCCGCCGAAAAGAATGTACAGCGCCAGGGCCGCATCAACGCCCGCATCGCCCAGATGGAAAGCAAAGGCAGCGCCGGCGCCGCACCTTGATCCTCAGCGGGCAGACTTGGGCATCAGTACCCAGATCTGCCCGCGCTGCTTCATGCGGCCGGCGTTTTCCATGGCGTCGCTGCCAAAGCCAAAGAAGAAGTCGGCCCGCACCGCGCCGCGAATGGCGCCGCCCGTGTCCTGCGCCATCACCAGGCGCTGCAGCGGCACCGCGCTATTGGCTTCGGTAGTTGACAGGAAGATCGGTGCACCCAGCGGCAACACTTGCGGATCGATCGCCACCGAACGGCCAGCCATCAAGGGCACGCCCAGCGCGCCTTTCGGTCCCACGCTCGGATCGGGCAAGCGCTCTTCGCGGAAGAACACATAGCTCGGATTGACGTTGAACAGTTCCTGGCGGCGCGCCGGATGGGCCGCGATCCATGCCTTGATGCCCTGCGCCGTGGCCTCGGCCGCACTCAGTTCGCCCTGATCGATCAGCCAGCGTCCGATTGCCTTGTACGGGTGGCCATTCTGGTCCGCGTAGGTCACGCGCACCGTGTCGCCATTGTCAAGCAGCACGCGCCCCGAGCCCTGCACTTCCAAAAAAAATGCTTCGACCGGATCGTTCACCCACAGCAATTCCTTGCCCGACATGTCGGCGCGCGCAATCTCGGCGCGCGTGCTGTAAGGCACCACTTTCTTGCCGACCAGGCGACCGCGCAAACGCTTGCCTTTCAGTTCCGGATAGACACTGGCCAGCTCGATCGTCAACAGGTCGTCCGGCACCTTGTACAGCGGGCTCTGGTAGGTGCCGCCGCGGTGGCGCGATCCGTGCAGCATGGCTTCGTAGTAGCCCGTGATCAGGCCGGAGTCGGCGCCATCGGCTGCGCGGATCTGGTTGGGCACAAACCAGGTTTCGAAATAGTTGCGGATCGCCTGCACGTCGCCGGCGGACACGCCCTGTGCCGCGGCGCAGGCAGACTTCCACTCTTCCTTGCGGCCCAGCACGCCGCAGGAGGCGCTGAACGCCGGCCACGCCTGGCGCAGGTCGTCCTGGTCCCAGCCCGGCAAGGCGCCGAAGGTGGACGGCGTCATCAACGGCGTGGCCGGCGGCGGCGGCACCGGTGGCAGCGGCGGCACCACTACCAGCACGGGCGGGGGCAATACCACTGGCGGCGGTGGCGGCGGCGCCGGTGGCGTCACGCACGCGCTCAATGCCAGCGCGGCGACTGAAAGGAGTAAACTGCGGCGTGTTGATGACATGAGGACCGATATGTGGATTTTGATGATGGAAGCAGGCGTGGCGTTTTTCCTGCTGGTGTTTATTGTGTGGTGGACCATGTACGCGGACAAGCCGTCCGACCACCAGCCGCGCGCACTGCGCGCTCCCGAAGAAGAGAAAGCGGCGCCGCCGGAACTGCCGCGCGACTGATCAATGCAGCGTGCGCGGCAGCGACAACACGAATTCGGGGATCTTCGCTTCGAACTGGTGCCCGTCTTCTGCCACGCAGAAATATTCGCCGAACATCGAGCCTTGCGGCGTAGCCAGCTGGGTGCCGCTGGTGTATTCGAACTGCTCGCCCGGCTTGAGCAGCGGCTGATGGCCAACCACGCCCAGCCCGCGCACTTCGTCGACGTGATTGTTGGCGTCGGTAATGACCCAGTGACGCGAGATGAGCTGTGCGCCCACGGTGCCGGTATTCTTGATCGTGATCGAATACGTGAACACGTAATTGGTGCGGCTCGGGTCTGACTGCTCAGCGAGGTACTGGGTCCTGACTGAGACATCGAATGCGTAATCGGCCATCTTGATTCCTTTTATTGCTGTTCTATGCACGCATGATACCTTGCGCGCCAATTTCAGGTACGCCACGGTGGAGCGCGGGCGAAGGCGTAAAATAGCGCATCTTCCACTTGCAAGCCCATTGCCATGACAACATTTCGCATCGCCCCCAGCATCCTGTCCGCCGACTTTGCCCGCCTGGGCGAGGAAGTGCGCAATGTCGTCGCCGCCGGCGCCGACATCATTCACTTCGACGTCATGGACAACCATTACGTTCCCAACCTGACCATCGGCCCGCTGGTATGCGAAGCGATTCGCCCGCACGTGCAAGTGCCGATCGACGTGCACCTGATGGTCAAGCCGGTCGACCGCCTGATCCCCGACTTCGCCAAGGCTGGCGCCAACATCATCACCTTCCACCCGGAAGCGTCGGAGCACATTGACCGTTCGCTGCAACTGATCCGCGATAACGGCTGCAAGGCCGGCCTGGTGTTCAACCCGGGCACGCCGCTGCACTTCCTGGACCATGTGATGGACAAGATCGACATGATCCTGATCATGTCGGTCAACCCGGGTTTCGGCGGCCAGTCCTTCATTCCCGAGGCGCTGAAAAAGATCGCCATGGCACGCCGCATGATCGACGAGTCCGGGCGCGACATCATGCTCGAAGTCGACGGCGGCATCAAGATTGAAAACATTGCCGCGGCCGCCGCGGCTGGCGCCGACACCTTCGTTGCCGGCTCGGCCATCTTCGGCAAGCCGGACTACAAGGCAGTCATCGACGCGATGCGCGTTGAACTGGCAAAAACCGGCAAGTAATAGCATGCAAAGACGGTCTGGCGCTTGCCAGACCGACAGCCTCACAGGAGGCGCCTACGCATCCCTTAATTGCCCCGCACGATACGATTCACCTTCCCGCTGGCCGAGATGAGCAGCAGTTCGTTGGCGCCGTCGCGGCCGAACGAAACGACATTGCCGACATCGGGGATCGGCCAGTCGGCCTGCGCGCTGACGGCGCCACCGGCATACACCAGGCTCTTGAGAAAGCCCTTGCAGTAATCGGAGTAGAAGTAGCGACCGGCCAGTTCGGCGATCGCGCCGCCCCGATACACATAGCCACCCGTGATTGAACATCCATTGACATCGCTGGTGCCATGGTCGTACTCGAACACTGGCAGGGCTAGCCCGCTCTGGTTGCAGGTATTGGCGCTGTAGCACAGCGAACCCTCCATCGTGTTCCAGCCGTAATTGAGCGCGCCTTGCCCGGCCGCGGCGACGTTGACTTCCTCGCGCCGGTCCTGGCCGACATCGGCAATGTACAAATTGCCGCTGTCGAAGGCATAGCGCCACGGATTGCGCAGGCCCAGCGCCCACACTTCGGCGCGCCGCCCGCTGCCATCATTGAACCAGGGGTTCGTGGGCGGGATCGCATAAGGCTGCATCAGGGTCGACGCCGACACGTCCAGCCGCAGCATCTTGCCCAGCAGCGAGGCGGTATTTTGCCCATTGTGCGCAGGGTCGCCGCCCCCGCCGCCGTCACCCGTCGCAAGGTAGAGCATGCCGTCCGGCCCAAACGCGACCAAGCCGCCGAAGTGATTGGTATAGCCGGGATGGGGAATGCGGATGATTTCCAGGCCGTTGCCAGCTTCGGCCAGGTTGGCATTGCCAGAGGCGCGGTGGCGCTCGATGACGATGTTGTTGGCGAGGTCCGTATAGTACAAAAACAGCCAGCCATTGCTGGCGTATTGGGGATGGAAGGCAATCGACAGCAAGCCGCCCTCGCCCTGGGTCGATGTGCGGCTGCTCATATCGAGGAACGGCGTGGCCAGCAAAACGCCGCCTTGCACGATGCGAATGCGCCCGGCCCGCTCGACGATAAACAAGCGCGCATCACCTTCCGGCGCGGCCGCAAAGACGGCGCCCGGCACGTTGGCCACTTCGCTCAGCGCCAGCGCCAGCGCGCCTTGCGGCGGTGGGGGCGTGGCGCCACCGCCGCCTCCACCGCCGCAGGAGGCCAGCAGGCCGAGAACGAAAACCGGGATCAATGTGCGCGCGCGAGCAACCAGCATAATGGCCTCCTGTGTGGGCCTGCCCAGTATATGCCACTAAGGGTTAAAACGATGTCAATACTGTAATTACGCATAGCAACATGCCGCCATTTCACATCAATGCGTTATGATCGCCACATCATTACCGACTCAATTCCATGCTTATCAACACCAATCAGTCCAACCATACCAAGATCCGCGCGGCCATCATCGACCTGGACGGCACCATGCTCGACACGGTGCCTGACTTTCACGTGGCGATCAATCGCATGCGCGCCGAGTTCGACCTGGCGGCCATCGGCCAGGCGCAAATCGCGCTGATGGTCGGCAAAGGCTCCGAAAACCTGATACGCGGCGTCCTCGCGCTCGATCTCGATGCCAACGGCGTGGAAGAAACGTTCGAGGCGGCCATGGACGCTTATCAGCGCCATTACTTGCGCATCAATGGCGATTACAGCGCGCTGTACCCGGACGTCATCGCCGGCCTGGAAGCGATGAAGGCGCAAGGCTTGCGCCTGGCCTGCGTGACCAACAAACCGATCGCTTTCACTACCCCGCTGCTGGCGCAAAAAGGCCTGGCTGGCTATTTCGACGTGGTCTACGGCGGCGACTCGCTGGCGCGCAAGAAGCCTGACCCGATGCCGCTGCTGCAGGTGTGCCGCGACTTCGACCTGGACCCAAGGCAGGTGGTGGCCATCGGCGACTCATCCAACGACGCGCAAGCGGCGCGCGCGGCCGGCTGCCCCGTACTGACGGTACCGTATGGCTACAACCACGGCGTGTCTATACACGAAACCGATTCCGATGGTATAGTTATTACGCTGTTAGAAGCGGCAAACCTGATTAGTTCGCATAACATCACCGCAAACTGAACCAAAAATACATGTTTTTCATCAAAAAACACAATGTGACGCAGACCGGCTCGATTGAGGCCTGGCTTTGGCGACGCTGGCAATCCTGGGCTAAGTAACCCCGTATTGATTGCTGTCGGCTGCCTTTTTGCGGCCACAGGTTTTTTGAACACCACCGCCCGCACCTACGCCCGGCGGCATGGAGAAAAGCATGACCGAACTCGAATTCAAATCCCTCGCCAACGAAGGCTACAACCGCATTCCGCTCATTTCGGAAGCTTTTGCCGACCTCGAAACGCCACTCACGCTGTACCTGAAACTGGCCCAGACCCAGAACGCAGGCAAGAATACCTTCCTGCTCGAGTCGGTGGTCGGCGGCGAACGCTTCGGCCGTTTTTCCTTCATCGGCCTGCCCGCCAACACGGTGCTGCGCACCTTCGGCCGGCGCACCGAGATCGTCAAGAACGGCGCCGTCATCGAAACGCACGAGGGCAACCCGCTCGACTTCATCGAAACCTACCAAGCCCGCTTCAAGGTCGCGCTGCGCCCTGGCCTGCCGCGCTTTTGCGGCGGCCTGGCCGGCTACTTCGGCTACGACACCGTGCGCCATATCGAAAAGAAGCTGGCCGACACCCAGCCCAAAGATGACCTGGGCCTGCCCGACATCCAGCTGATGGTGACCGAGGAACTGGCCGTCATCGACAACCTGTCGGGCAAGCTGTATTTGATCGTGTACGCCGACACCACCCAGCCCGAAGCGTTTTCCAAGGCGCGCCAGCGTCTGAAGGACTTGCGCATGATGCTGCGGCGCGGCGTCGACGCACCCGTCACATCGAGCTCGGTGCGCACCGAAGCGGTGCGCGACTTCAGCAAGGAAGACTACCTGAAGGCAGTGGCGCGCGCCCACGAATACGTGATGGCCGGCGACCTGATGCAAGTGCAGATCGGCCAGCGCATCCGCAAGCCGTATGTGGACAATCCGCTGACGCTGTACCGCGCGCTGCGTTCGCTGAACCCGTCGCCGTACATGTACTTCTACAATTTCGGCGACATGCAGATCGTCGGCGCCTCGCCTGAAATTTTGGTGCGCAACGAAACCGCGTCCGACGGCAGCAAGAAAGTCACGCTGCGCCCGATCGCCGGCACCCGCCCGCGCGGCGCCACGCCGGAACGCGACGCCGAACTATCGAAAGAACTGCTGGCCGACCCCAAGGAAATCGCCGAACACGTGATGCTGATCGACCTGGCCCGCAATGATCTTGGCCGCATTTCCGAAATCGGCAGCGTCAAGGTCACCGAGCGCCTGGTGGTTGAAAAGTACTCGCACGTGCAGCACATCGTGTCCAACGTCGAAGGCCGCCTCAAGCAAGGCATGTCGAACCTGGACGTGCTGCGCGCGACCTTCCCCGCCGGCACCCTGACCGGCGCGCCGAAAGTGCGCGCCATGGAAGTGATCGACGAACTGGAGCCGACCAAGCGCGGCATCTACGGCGGCGCCTGTGGCTACCTGTCGTTCGGCGGCGAAATGGATGTGGCGATCGCGATCCGTACCGGCGTGATCAAGGACGGCATGCTGTACGTGCAGGCCGCCGCTGGCATCGTGGCCGACTCGATTCCAGAAATGGAATGGCAGGAAACTGAAAACAAGGCGCGCGCGGTACTGCGCGCCGCCGAACAGGTGCAAGACGGCCTGGATGGGGAGCTCTGACATGCTGCTGATGATCGATAACTACGACTCGTTCACCTACAACCTGGTGCAGTATTTCGGGGAGTTGGGCGAGGAAGTGCGCACCGTGCGCAACGACGAAATCACGCTCGCTGAAATCGCGGCCATGAAGCCGGACCGGATCTGCATTTCGCCCGGCCCAAAGACGCCGCATGAGGCGGGCATTTCGATCGACATCCTGCAGCACTTCAAGGGCCAGATGCCGATCCTGGGCGTGTGCCTTGGCCACCAGGCCATGGGCGCCGCGTTTGGCGGAAAAGTGATTCGCGCCAAACAGGTCATGCATGGCAAAACCTCGCTGATTGCGCACACCGGCGTTGGCGTTTTCAAGGGACTTCCCAGCCCGTTCACGGTCATCCGTTACCACTCGCTGGCTATCGAGCGCGCCTCGCTGCCGGCCTGCCTGGAAGTGACGGCATGGACCGACGACGGTGAAATCATGGGCGTGCGGCACAAGGAGTACGACATCGAGGGTGTGCAGTTCCACCCCGAATCGATCCTGTCCGAGCACGGCCATGCCCTGCTGAAGAATTTCCTCGAACGCTAACCTGGAACCACCATGCCGATTACTCCTCAAGAAGCCCTGCTGCGCTGCATCGAACACCGCGAAATTTTTCACGACGAGATGCTGCACCTGTTCCGCCAGATCATGTCGGGCGAAATGTCGCCGACCATGATCGCCGCGCTCACGCTGGGCCTGCGCGTCAAAAAAGAAACCATCGGCGAAATCGCCGCCGCCGCGCAAGTGATGCGCGAATTTTCAACCAAGGTGCCGATGGCCGACACCACCAACCTGCTCGACATCGTCGGCACCGGTGGTGACGGCGCGCACACCTTCAATATTTCGACCGCCTCGATGTTCGTGGCGGCAGCGGCCGGCGCGCGCGTGGCCAAGCATGGCGGGCGCAGCGTGTCGTCATCGTCAGGCAGCGCCGACGTGCTCGAATCGCTCGGCGCCAACATCAACCTCAAGCCCGAGCAGATCGCGCAATCGATCGCGCAGACCGGCATCGGCTTCATGTTCGCGCCCAATCACCATGCAGCCATGAAGCATGCCGCGCCGGTGCGCCGCGAGCTGGGCGTGCGTACCATCTTCAACATCCTTGGCCCGCTGACCAATCCGGCCGGCGCCCCGAATATCCTGATGGGCGTGTTCCACCCCGACCTGGTCGGCATCCAGGTGCGCGTGCTGCAGCGCCTGGGCACCCAGCACGCGGTGGTGGTATGGGGCCGCGACAACATGGATGAAGTCTCGCTCGGCGCAGCCACCATGGTCGGCGAACTGGTGAACGGCGAAATTCGCGAATACGAAATCCATCCTGAAGACTTCGGCCTGCAGATGATTGCCAGCCGCAACCTGAAGGTAGCCGGTGCGGCCGAATCGAAGGCCATGATGATGGAAGCGCTGAACGGCGAACCGGGTGCGGCGTACGACATCGTGGCGCTCAACGCCGGCACCGCGCTGTATGCGGCCGGCGTGGCGTCGTCGATCGGCGATGGCCTGAGCAGGGCGCGCAGCGCGATCGAATCCGGCGCCGCAGTGGCCAAGATGAAGCAGTTCATCGACGTCACGCAGCAACTGGGCACCACCTAACCACCACATCGCCCCTGCGCAGGCGGGGGCCCATGGCACGTTTGTTCACAGATGCCATGGGTCCTCGCTTTCGCAAGGACGATGTCGCCTATGACCAAGTTGAAAAATTATGTCCGATATTCTTAACAAGATCCTCGCGGTCAAGGCCGACGAAGTGGCCGCCGCCAAGAAATACCGCGACCTGGCCAGCCTGCGGCGCGAAGTAGAAGCCGACGCCGATGGACGCAGCCAGATTCGCGGCTTTGAAGCGAGCCTGGGCCGGCAGATCGCCGCCGGCAAGGCCGGCGTGATCGCCGAAGTCAAGAAAGCATCGCCGTCAAAGGGCGTACTGCGCGCCGACTTTCGTCCCGAGCAGATCGCCGAAAGCTATGCGCGCCACGGCGCCGCGTGCCTGTCCGTGCTCACCGACGTGCATTTTTTCCAGGGTGACGCGGCGTATCTGAAACAGGCCCGCGCAGCGTGCGACATTCCGGTGCTGCGCAAGGACTTCATGATCGACATGTACCAGGTGTACGAAGCGCGCGCGATGGGTGCGGATGCGATCCTGCTGATCGTGTCGGCGCTCGATCACGGCCTGATGGCGGAACTGGAAGCGTGCGCGCTGGAGCTGGGACTGGACGTGCTGGTCGAAGTGCATGACGGCGACGAACTGACCGCGGCGCTGAAACTGCGCACGCCGCTGGTGGGCATCAACAACCGCAACCTGCGCACTTTCGAAACGTCGCTGCAGACCACCATCGACCTGCTGCCGCGCATTCCGGCGCACAAGCTGGTGGTGACCGAATCGGGGATCATGGGGCCCGACGACGTGAAGCGCATGCGCGACGCGAACGTGCACGCGTTCCTGGTTGGCGAAGCATTCATGCGCGCGCCGGAACCGGGCGTGGAACTGGCGCGCTTGTTCAACTGATCAGACGGCGCTCGGTCGTCCGCTCTTTTTGCGCTCGTCCGCCGTCAGCGTCACGCAAGGGGCCACGTCGCCCAGCAGCGTGACCTGGAACGTCAGCAGCTCATCGCGCCGGAAGGCGTGCACGGCGACCGTGTCGCCCACCTTGTAGCGCGCCAGCATGCCATCCAGGTTGGCCACCCGCAAACCATCGATCGCAATCAGGACGTCGCCCGCCGACAGGCCGGCGCGATGGGCCGCGCCGCCTTCATGTACCTGCGTCAGCTTGCAATCATTGCCATCCCGGCTGGAACCGGCATCGAGCGACGGCCGCGCGCTGCGCCGTTCGTCGACCAGCTTGATGCCGAACGGCGCATACAGCTTGGCCAGCGGCAGGTCCGCGGTGCCGCGCACGTGCCGCTCGAACAGCACCTTGAGCTTGAGGCCACTGACCTCATCGAACAGCGCCTCGACTTCCGCTTCAGTAACGCCACGCCCGACTGTTGGATAGAAATCGCGCCCGAAACGCTGCCACAGCGCCAGCATCACATCGTCCAGCGATTTTTTGCCGCCGGTCTTGGCGCGGATGGTCAGGTCGAACGCGAGCGCGATCAAGGCCCCTTTGCCGTAATAACTGACGATCGCATTGGGTGCGTTTTCATCCTGGCGGTAGTATTTGCCCCAGGCGTCGAAACTCGAATCGGCCACGCTTTGCTTGGTGCGCCCGCTGCCGCGCAAGACGCCGGCGATGGTTTTGCCGAGCAGCTTCAAATAGGCCGGCTCGCCAATGATCCCGCTGCGCACCAGCATCAAGTCATCGTAATAGCTGGTGAAGCCTTCGAATAGCCACAGCAGCGGCGTATAGGTCTCGGCCTGCAGGTCATACGGCGCGAAGGCGGCCGGCTTGATGCGCTTGACGTTCCAGGTATGGAAATACTCGTGGCTGCACAGGCCCAAAAATTTCAGGTAGCCATCGCTGATGTCGGCGCCTTTGGGCGTGGCCGTGGTGGGCAGGTCGGCGCGCGCACAAATGAGCGCGGTCGAGGCGCGGTGTTCGAGCCCGCCGTAGCCGTCGCCCACGGCCAGCGTCAGGAACACATAGCGGTCCATCGGCGCGCGCTTGCTGCGCGGCTCGAAGAATGCGATCTGGCTTTCGCAGATTTGCTTGAGGTCGGTCTGCAGGCGCGCCATGTCGAGATTGGGCACGCGCCCGGAGATGACGATATCGTGCGGCACGCCATGGGCCTTGAACGTGGCCAGCGCGAAGTCGCCCATTTCGACCGGATGGTCGATCAGTTCGTCGTAACTCGATGCCACGTACGTGCCGAAGCCGTAGCGTTTGGCACCGAGTTCCGGCAGTGCGGTGGCCACGCGCCAGGTCTTGGCTGCGGGGTCAAGCGGGCGCGCGATATCGACCTGGTGCTGCGTCGCTTCGTGGCCAAGCGCGCGCAGGAACACGCTGGTGCCGTTGAAGAAACCGTGGGTCTGGTCAAGGTGGGCGGCGCGCACCGACAAGTCCCAGGCATAGACTTCGTAGATGACGGTGAGCGGCGCGGCCACCGGCGCGGCGCGCCAGGAATGCTTGTCCAGCTTGGCCAGCGCCACCGACTGGCCTTGCGACTCGGCCCGGATGCGCACGATATTGCGCGAAAATTCGCGAATCATGTAGCTGCCCGGGATCCAGGCCGGCAAGGCGAATACCTGGCCGTCGGCATTTGGCGCAGCAACGCTGACGCTGACCTCGAACAGGTGGCCGGCCAGATCTTTGGGGACGATGGCGTAACGGACCGCCAGCTGCTTTTTTGGAGTTGGTTTTTTCATCATCTCTCTGCTTGTGCGCCATCGTCAAAACGATGGGGCGCGCGCACCGGGTCACCGGCACGGCGCCCGGGGGACTGCTTACTTGATGGCGTCGAACTTCGCTTCAAGCGCCTTGGTGCCGATCGCACCGGACACGCGCGTGCCGTCGGCAAAGAAGATGGCCGGGGTGCCGGTGATGCGCAGCTTCTGGCCCAGCGCCGACACTTTCTCGTTCGGGTTCTCGCAGTTGGCCGGTGCCGTCGGTGCCGCTTTGCCGTCGACCATCCAGTCGTCCCATGCCTTGTTACGGTCGGCCGCACACCAGATGTTCTTCGACTTGACGGCCGAGTCTTCGGCCAGGATGTTGTACATGAAGGTGTACACCGTCACGTTGTCAATTTCCTTGAGCGTGGTCTTGCGGAAGTGCTTGCAGTAGCCGCAGTTCGGGTCTTCGAAGATCGCGATCACGCGCTTGCCGTCACCCTTGACCAGCTTGACCGCATTTTCGATCGGCAGGTCCGCGAACTTGACCTTGTTGATTTCCTCGAGCCGCGCCCGGGTCAGATTCTGCTGTGTCTTGGCATTGATGAGCTGGCCGACAAACAGGTATTCGCCCTTCTTGTCGGTATAGATGATGTCGCCATTGGCACGCACTTCGTACAAGCCGGCCACGCCGGTATCCCGGATCGAATCGATCTTTGCGCCTTCGCCGAGAAACGGCAGCAGCGCCTTCTTGATTTTGGCTTCGGCAGGCGTTTCGGCCGCGTTGCAAGAAGCGATCAGGCTCGTCATGACGAGCAGCGCGAATTTACTTTTTACCATGACTTCTCCGGTGATATTCATCATTTGCCCATTGCATGCGACATCAGGCGACGCTTTAGCATAGGCAACTTATCCAACAAGTTTAATCCCAAATTGCGCGCGATGCGAACTGGCTCAAGATTTGCGGCGAACAGGCGCGCCAGACCGTCTGTGGCCAGCTGCATCAGCAGTATGTCTTCCGTGCGCGCGCGTGCATAGCGCGCCAGCACGCGCGCGTCGCCGATGCTGCGCTGCTCTTCGCGCGCGGCGAGGGCGGCCAGCAGGTCGGTCACGTCGGCAAAACCGAGATTCATGCCATGCCCGGCCAGCGGATGGACCACGTGCGCGGCGTCGCCCACCAGCGCCACGCGCGGCGCGACGATGGCGTGCGGGCGAATCAGCGCCAGCGGCACATCCTTGACCACTTCCGGCAGCAAGGGACGCAGCGTGCCCAGTTTTTCGTCGGCATAGGCGGCCAGGCGCACTGCCAGTTCACCCAGGGATTCGGCCATGATGGTGTCGGCCAGCGGGTCCGGCGCCGACCACACCAGCGAGACCCGGTCGCCCGGCAGCGGCAGCAGCGCGATGATGCCTTCGGCGCCGGTGAACCACTGGTAGGCGACGCCGTGATGCGGCTTGTCGCAGGAAAAATTGGTGACCACCGCACGCTGGTGATACGAGCGATAGTCGATGCCGATGTCGCATTGGCCGCGCACCCATGACTGGGCGCCGTCGGCGCCCACCACCAGCGCACTGGCGATGCTGGCGCCGTCAGCCAGCTGCACGCAGGCGCCGTCGTCGCGCGTGTCAAGCCTGACCGCGCGCCCACTTACGACCTGCACGTTGGGCGCGAACTTGAGGGCGGCGTCGAGCGCCTGGTTCAGGTTGCGGTCTTCGACGATCCAGGCCAGCGCGCCGACATGGGCGCCGAATGCGTCAAACGCCAGGTCGCCCGCTTGCGCGCCGTCGCCGTTGACGGCCATGGTATCGACCGGGGCCACGCGGGCCGCGTCCAGCGCGCCCCATACCTTGAGCGACGACAGCAAGGTGTGGGCGGTGTGATTGAGCGCGTAGACGCGCGCATCCCAGGAGGCATCCGCTGGCGGCGCGGTCGCGGTCGCGGGCGGCACCAGCAACGTCACGCTGTGGCCGGCTTGGGCCAGGCCCAGCGCGGTGGTCTTGGCGATGGCGCCGTTGCCAACAATGCAAACTGCACTCAGGATTGGTGTCGGGGAGGAAGTTGTACTGGTCATGCGAAGCATTATAGCGGCTAGAAACAACACCGTTTCACTCTGTATTTTGCCAATTTTCAAGGAAATTGATGACTCGGCCTTGCAAACAGCTGGTCGGGTGTCTATAATCATGCCTCTTGGCCTGGTAGCTCAGTCGGTAGAGCAGAGGATTGAAAATCCTTGTGTCGGTGGTTCGATTCCGCCCCGGGCCACCAAGAACATTATTCACGCAACGCCCACTCGTGCAAGTGGGCGTTTTGCATTGGTGAATTCGCAATCCGCGGCGCCGGTCCATTTCCGGGCCAAATTCATACCGCAACACTTTGTCGCGACCTCTACCGTCCCGTATGCGCCGCTTCGCCATTGCTCGGTTGGCATCAGGGCCAACACAGGGGCATGTATGCACGCAGTGATATCCTGTTATTCCTCAGCGGCACGGCACACGCGGCGACGCAGCATGCCCAGCCTATTTCAACACAGCGGAACAAACTCCGCATGAGCCCAACGTGCGCCCGTTCAGCCTGGGTCAGATCATCTGCAAGCGTGCATCCAAGAACCGTCAATAACCGCGCAACATGAATTCAATGCACGACTCCGCGATTAACTGGTCACTCGCCGACAGCCGACCAGCCTGCTGACGCAACAGACTTGCCGGCACCGCCAGAAGGTTGGGAGTGTCCATGACATATTGCTGCTGATCGACCTCAAGCAGTGCTTGTACGCCTTGCACGATTGCTCTGGGCGGCACATGGCGAGAAAGTGGGATACACCACCTAGTGCTGAGGCGAACGAAATCACTTTGCACGTCAACATACAGGAGATGTCGAGCGGCCGGATTCGGATTGACGAATATATCAAATTTCGCCATGGTCACCAGTCAACATTTCTGGATGCTCCGCCAAGAAACGTTGCAGTTGCTCCGCAGCAGTTCCCTCTTCCTCGACCTGGCGCGCATACTGCTCCAGCGCGATGCGATTGTCCAGCGCCCACTGCGTACAACCATCGTAACCGCCGGGCGGCACCCATCCATCCGACACTTGCAGTAGCTGCGGCATCTGAGGTGGCGTGGTCGCCACGATACGGACCGGTATCAGTTCGAATCTGTCGCCAGGATGAAGGATGACGTCAAACAACTTGCCAGCATATTTCTTTCCCAGCGATATTTGGCCGCTGGCGCCAACTTCCTTTAGCATATTCGCCCTCATATTTTCATGCAATCATGCGGCATGATCAGAATCATGTCAATACATCCCCTGCGCAACGATTTCAGCCAATTTGGACTGCGTCCGCTTCCAATGCAACAGCTGGTGGGCGCTGCCCCGCGATTCTTCTTTCTTGCCGCTGGAGGGTCAAAACAGCATTTCTTGCAGTACAAAGTCCAAATACCGCGCTGGCCGATTCGACTATAATTTATCGGTTACCTCACAAGCCACCTCCCTCTGCCACGACAGGCGGCAAGGGTACACCGGAGAACGACCCATGATGTCACAAGCTAGGCAATTACCCGTGTTACTGTTTTTTTGCCTTGCCACGGCCTTCGTTTGCGGCCCTGTAGCGGCCTTTGAAGTTGCAGCGCCCAAAGTCACCCCGGGCGCCACTGCGATTGGTGCGCCGGCGCTCTATACCCAGGCCATGCAAAGCATTGATGGTGACGAGGGTGAATACCCAGAGAAAGTATTGAAGGGTGTCGCCTCGCTGGCGAAACTGGCGGAACAGGGCTATGCGCCCGCGCAATTCATGCTTGGCTACTACTTTCATACCGGGCCCAACTCCTATGATTGCCTCGTGCAAGCACCGGAAAAAGCTTATTACTGGTACGGAAAAGCAGCTGAACAGAATCATCTGAAGGCCCAGTATGAACTGGCGATGCTGTTCAACCCGGAGACTGGCTTCGCGCGTTTTGCCAATCGTGAAAAATACCTGTTCTGGATGAATAAGGCGGCCTCCCTGGGCTATTCCGACGCCCAGGCCCAACTAGGCCACATGTATGAAAAAGGCGACGCGGTGCAAGCCGATCCAGCGATAGCGCGCCAGTGGTATGAAAAGGCCGCGAGGCAAGGCAACAAGCTCGCTGCAAGCCGACTCAAAAAAATGCCAGGCTAACGCTGCGCCCGTCGCTTCGGGTGGCGTTGGCGGGCCGATCTTGGCAATTTATAAATATGAATTGACCAATTTTCGCGCCCCTGCAATACTTGCCCGATGGTTACAATTTTGCAGCGTTCACCGCGATCGCTCCGCGCCCATGCCGCCTACGCCTGACCCGAGAACGGTCTTCCTCAGTTACGCTTCGCAAGACGCCCCAGCGGTCGAGCGCATTGCCGCCGCCCTGAACGCGGCCGGCATCGAGGTCTGGTTCGACCAGCACGAACTGTGCAGCGGCGACGCCTGGGATAGCAAGATTCGCAAGCAGATCCAGGACTGCGCCTTGTTTGTGCCGGTCATCTCGGCCACCACCAACGCCCGGCTGGAAGCCTATTTCCGCATCGAATGGAATCTGGCCGCCCAGCGCACCCACGCCATGGCAGGCGAAAAAGCCTTTCTGGTGCCGGTTGTGATTGACGCCACGCTCGCGCCAGCAGCCATTGTGCCGGTCGAATTCCAGGCGGTGCAATGGACGCGCCTGCCCAATGGCGACGAGCTCGCCCCGTTCACCGCGCGTATCAGTGCCCTGCTGGCCGGAACAGCGCCGCGCGCGCAAGCTCGGCCAGTCATGGCGCCCGCCGCGCCCGCCGTGCGGCCATCCTGGCTCGCCGCCGCGCTGGTATTGCTGTCCCTGGGCGCGGGCCTGGCCTACTGGGGCGGCACGCGCCAGTCCGACCCGCTCGCCGTTGGCGCGGCGCAGGCGGCCGACAACCAGTCGATTGCCGTGCTGCCGTTCGCCAACCTGAATGCGGACAAGGAACAAGAGTATTTTTCCGACGGCTTGTCCGAGGAACTGCTGAACCTGTTGTCCAAGCTGCCGCAACTGCGCGTGATCGCACGCAATTCCTCGTTTTCATTCAGGGGCAAGGAACAGGATGTGAGCGCGATTGCCAAGGCGCTGCGCGTGAGCCATATCCTGGAAGGCAGCGTGCGCAAATCGGGCGACACCGTGCGCATTTCGACGCAGCTGATCCGGGTGGCCGACAGCACCCAGATCTGGTCCGAAACCTACGAGCGCAAGCTGACCGATGTCTTCAAGCTGCAGGACGACATTGCCGGCGCCGTAGTGGCCGCGCTCAAGGTCAAACTGCTGCCGGCCCAGCGCCTGACCAACGCGCATCAAACCGCCAATACCGAGGCCTATCAGCAGTATTTGCTGGGCAACCAACTGTACAACCAGAACACGCCGGAGTCCTATCCCCGTGCCGTGGCAGTCTATCGCAAGGCCATTGCCGCCGACCCCGGCTATGCGGCCGCGTATGCCGGCCTGTCGCTGGCCGAACACGAAGGCATGCGTTTTAGCGACAAGCCCTTGAGCCCGGCCGCCATCACCGGCGCCAAGCAGCGCGCGCTGGAAGCGGCCGAACAAGCCATCGCGCTGGCGCCGGACCTGGCGCTCGGCTACGCCACGCGCGGCTTCATCCGCATGTTCTCGTACTGGGACTGGAAAGGCGCGCAGGCCGATTTCGAGCGCGCCCGCACGCTCGATCCGAACGACAGCACCATCGCGCGCCGCTACGGTTTGTTGCAAGCGATCATGGGCCAACTGCCGGCAGCCATTACCACCACCAAGAAAGTGATCGAGACCGATCCCCTGTCGATGTTCGCGTGGAGTAATCTGGGTTCGTATTACAACGCCAATGGCCAACTCAAAGAAGCGCGCCAGACCCTGATGCGCGCGCTCGAGATCAGCACCCACGCCCAGCACGCCCACAATTATCTGGGACAGACCGCACTGCTGGAAGGACGCGCCACCGAAGCGTTGGCGCATTACCGCGAAGCGGGCGAGATCCACGTCATGAGCGGCACGGCCATGGCCGAATTTTCGCTCGGGCACCACGCTTTGTCGCAGCAGGCGCTCGCGGCGCTGATCGCCAGCCATGCCCAGGACCGCGCCTTCCGCGTGGCCCAGGTGTATGCCTGGCGCGGCGAAAAAGACTTGGCGTTCACCTGGCTGCAACGGGCCTATGCGCAGCGCGACGCCGATCTCACCTATATCAAGTACGAACCGTTACTGGCCAAGCTGCGCGGCGACGCCCGCTTCACCGCCATGCTCGACACGCTGGGGCTGGACCAGTGAGCGCACCGGGCATGAGCCAATTCCACAGCGGCAGCGATACGCTGGCCGCGCATGCGCACGCCATCGTCGCCTGCAAGCGGCCCCAGTTACTGGCGGTGCGCTTTAGCCGGTTCGGGGAAACTGTCGCCACGCTCGAAGGTCCCGTTCCCGCCGCCCCGGGCGACGCCATCCTGACCGGCCCGTCCGGCGAACAGTGGCCGGTCGCGCGGGCGCGCTTTACTGCCAAGTACACGCCGCTCCCACCGCTTGCCTGTTTCGACGATGGCAGTTACCACACCCTGACCCAGCGCGTGCTGGCCCTGCGGCTCGGCACGGCGTTTTCGGTGCTATTGGACGACGGCGCGACGACCCTGCAAGGTCAAGCGGGCGATTGGCTGATCGACTATGGCGACCGCAGCCTGGGCGTGGTGTCATACAGCTTGTTCGACCAATTGTATGAGCCGCTCACGGCGCCGCCACGGCGCGCCCGGCCGATGGCGCTGCATGGCCTGATCAAGCGATTGCTGTTGGCAGGCAGCGGCGTTCACAAAGGCACGATGGGACCGTCCACGCCAGCACCAGCCAGCCTGGCCTGGCTAATCGCCGCGTGCGCGCCCAGCCACCGCAGCTTCAACGCCAGCGCCATCCGCGCCGGCGACCGCTATCGCAGCGCTTACTGGATGATTTACCTGCTCAGCGCATTCGCGGCCTTGCTGGCCACCTTGCCGGCGGCGCTGGGCTGGGACTTGAACACCCACAGCCTGCATTCGTACGCCGGCTGGTGGAGCATGGCCGAAGTACTGGTGATCGCCAGCGTCGGCCTGGTCTACTGGCGCGGCCATCAACAAGATTGGCAGGGACAGTGGCTGGTGGCGCGCACCCACGCGGAGCTGAGCTGGTATCTGCCGCTGGTGGCGCCGCTGGTGGACTTCGCGCGCGCCCACCCTTCGCAAAGCTGGTATGCGCGCGTGTTCAATCCCGGCCAGCATGTGCGCGAAGCGAACGACATCGGCGCCCTGTGCGCCCAGCTCGAACAGCCGGCGCGCAACGCCCAGCTGATGCTGTGGTCAGAGCCGGCCGCGGTACGCGCCTACGGCCTGTGGGCGATTTCCCTGCTGCGTGGCCAGTGCCAATACCATCAGCGCGCGGCGGCCGAACAGCACGCGCTGCAGCACCGCGTGCACATGATCAGCACTGCCTTGTTCTTCCTGACCGCCGCCGGCGCGGCCATGCACCTGTTCTGGCACAGCTTGTGGTTGTCGATGGTGACAGTGTTCTTTCCCGCGCTGGGCGCGGCCCTGCATGGGGCCTTGGCGCAATCGGAAGCGTACCGGCTCGAGCAGTCCTCCAAGCGGCTCGCCGCACACCTGGCGCACGTGATCACGCAGGTCGAACACACGCTCGCCGCCGAGTCGCCCATGGCCGATAGTGTGGCCGAGGCGGTGCAAGGCGCGGTGGCCGTGATTCTGGATGAACATCAGGATTGGCACGGCGCCGTACGGCCGCATCATATTCCGCTCGGTTAAACGACTAGCGCAGCGCGGCGCCGCATTGGGTCAGGAATTGGCGCCGTTCGCCGTCGTCTTCCAGTTCACACGCCAGCGCATCGACCACCTCTTGCGCAGAGCGCCCAGGCACGGCGGCGCGGCGCACCATGTGGCCGGCGATGGGGCCGATAAAGCGCGCCAGGATGGCACATAGCCGCTCCAACTGCTCGCTCGGCAACATGGCAGTGGAGCGCAGCGCCGGCCCGATAGCGGGCGCTGCTGGCGCGCCGCGTCCCAGCAGCGCAGCGACGCAGTCGCGCAATTGGCCCAGATGGCTTTCCAAGTCACCATCGATGGCGTCCAGCCAGTGCTGGGTGCTGATGAAATACTCCAGGCTTTTCGACAGCGGCACATTCTCGATGCGAAATGGCAGCACGTGCAGACCCTTGTTGACAGCGCGCTCGACTTCGCGCCGCACTTGGGGCGAGCTGTTCGAGCTGGACGAGAACACCAGCAACAACACCTTGCTATGGTCCATGGCGTTGATGATGGCCTCGGCCCAGTCTTCGCTGGGACGGATGTCGCGCGGGGCGACCCAGCAGCGTATGTCGGCCGCCTCCAGCCAGTGGCAAATGGCGTCGGCAAACACCTTGTCCACGTGCGAGTGGCTGAGGAACACTTCATGGCTCATGGCTGGCCTTGTGCCAGCAATGACATGGCTTTTTCCAGGCTGCGCCGCATGCGGTTAAATGCCACGCTCAAGGTGGCGATTTCGTCCGTGCCCTTGATGGTGAAATGGGCGACCCCGCTTTGCCCTTCGCTGACGGCATCGGCCACCCGGCTGATGCGCTTGATCGGACGCAGTACCAGCAAATAGAACAGCAGGTTGACCAGCAACAGCGTGGCGCCAAAGATGGCCACCGTGCCGATCATGATCGATTTGACGGTTCGGTCGGCCTGGCGCAACGCCACCTCCAGCGGCACCGTCACGATCTGGGCGCCGATGATTTCGTTGAGCTTCCAGCCAAAACCGTTGTTGTTGCCGTACTGCGCCAGCATGGTCGCCGGCGCCGCGCCCGGGGTGCTGTGGCAAGCCAGGCACTTGGCGTCGCTGATGCGGATCGGGCGCGCCAGGAACAGCCCGGCGCCGGTAGTGCCCATGCGCTCGCCGATCAATTCCTTGCCTTCGGGGTGGTCGCGCATCTTTTGCACCAAGTCCGCTTCCCATTCCACCACGCGGTCGCGCGGATTGGTGGGATTGAGCGCCGCTTCCTTGTAGCTGAAATCAGGATAGGTGGCGCGCAGGCTGCTGAAACTTTGGGTCGCCGCGTAGGATGGCACCGATTGCGGCATGAACTGCTGCAGCATCAGCTTTTCCAGCAGCGGCTTGATTTCCTGGGTGGTATAGGTGCGCGCCGTCAGCGCCGCTTCCATCATCAAGCGCGCATTGCCGATCACTTCGCGCTTGGCGTTTTCCTGCAACACAGCGCTGGCATGCCAGCCGATCGCGGCGCTGCCCAGCCCGAAGCAGATCAGCAAACTGGCGTTTATCTTGAAAAGCAACTGCATCGCTGGCCCCGGCTGGTGTCCAATACACAATTTTGGCATGTTTTCAAATTTGCAAGAAGCAAAATTTTCGACGCAGGGTTTTACCCGGGAGTTATTATTGCTAGTCCTCAATTCGACTTGTCGTTAATGCAATGATTTCCAAGATGCGACATGCCCTCAGTAATCAGGGCGCCCTGCTGCCGTCATTTGTCCTGCTTGCTATTGCGGTCTTTGCCGCTGTCGCACAGGGCAAGGATCTCAATTGGGACCAGCTCAATTACCACTTTTATATCTCGTACGCTTTCCTGACCAACCGGCTACCTCTCGATTTCATGGCAGCGAGCGTACAGAGTTATCTGAACCCGCTGGCGCACTTGCCGTTCTATTTTTTGGCCAGCAGTCACATGTCTAGCGCGATGTCGACAGCACTGCTAGGCGCCCTCCATGGAATGAATTTCATTCTGGTATACGCAATCTGCCGCACCCTCATTCAGCCGGGCTCCCATCGCAGCATCATTGCCTTGGTATTCACCGGCATCAGCATCAGCCATCCTGTCGTCGTGGCCGAGTTGGGTACCAGCTTCGCCGAGCTGGTGGCCAGCCTCCCGGTCCTCGCCGGTATCTGGATACTCATGAAACTCGACGGCCTTGAGCAACGCAAGCGATTGCACCACGTGGCCGCTGCATTTTTCCTCCTGGGTGCGGGTGGCGCGTTGAAATTGCCTTACGCGTTATTTGGCGTCGCTTGTTTCCCCGCATTGCTGGTGCACAGCCGGCAAGTGAAGGTCGTACTTGTCAGTCTGGCCATCGCAGGGGCTGCCGCGGCACTGGGCTTTGGCGTGTTTGCCGGCTTCCCTCTTCTGGCGGTCTGGAAAAAATTGGGCAATCCATTCTTCCCGTTCTTCAACAATATATTTGTGTCGCCGTACTACCCAGCGGTCAAACTGGTCAATGACCGATTCCTCCAGAGTTCAGTGCATGACATGCTTACCTTACCCTGGCGCATGCTCGTTCCCACGAAGTTTGTCACCACCGAAAGGATGGTGATCGATCCGCGCTACCTGGTCATCGCCTCGTTGGCACTGGCGCTTCCCCTGATGCGTCATCGCGCGCGCTTGCTGTGGAAGTTCAGGCGAGTGCAGCAGAACGCTGCCCCTGCGGCCGCCGAGGCGCCTGCGCGCCCCCTCCGAGGCTCGGGACTCGTCGTGTTCACGGTGTTTGCAGTCAGCTATCCGCTCTGGTGCGTCACTTCCGGCAATGGCCGTTACGCTCTGCCGCTCCACTTGCTCAGCGGAGCAGTGCTGCTTGCTCTGCTCGGCTCGATGCAGTTGGACAGAAAAACGCTACTGCGCACCGGCACTATCATGCTGGTGCTTGTGTCGCTTATCCTCGCCGAGACGTTCCCATTGGCGGTGTGGACGCGGTCCACTCATACGGCGCGCTGGTACGACGTGCTCATCCCCGATGCGGCCAAGGTCGAAGACGCGCTTTATTTGTCGGCGGGATTTTCCGACCGTACGAGCAATTCGTTCCTGATTCCACAGTTTCCCGCAACTGCGAAATTCGGAAACGTCAATGGCTATGGCAACCTGGCTTCCGGACTGTGGAGCGGGAAAGGCATCGATGCACTCATCGCCAATCAAGGCACCAAGCCTATCTTCATTCTGGCCGAAGGATGGCCAGGTGATCCCACGGTGAACGTCAAGGCGCATGCAGCCTGGGTAAACCGCTTGAATCTGAATTTGCAAGGATTCGGGCTAGCAGTAGGAGACCTTTCTGCCTGTCACGAATTGTTTGACCGGAACAAAAACGCGGCCACGCCCTTCGCCTCAGTCTGCCCCTTGGTCAAGACGCTCCGAAGCGAAGCTCGTCTCACGAAAGTGCGAAGCGATGCAGCGCTTGACCGCGTCGAAGCGGCGAATCCGACGCTGTTTTATCCACGCGGTGAATTGTCCTACTTCCGCGCTCAGAACGACTACTGCCGGTTCTATGCGTCCACCGAATACTACTTGTGCGAACGACAGGGGGCACTGGTGGCATTTCGCACCGATCCGTCAGCCTTTTTCACGCTGGGCAAACTAACACTGAACGATTAACGGCTCCACAAGGCCATGGCCGGTACGTTCCTTACCGCACAGAAGCATTCACCGCATCGGCCTACCCTTCCCTGATTACACAGGGGAATGCGCATGCCATTATTTTTTCTGCTTCTGCTCGCGATCGGCCTGATCGTCCCGTTCGCGGTCGGCCCAGTGCGCCGCACCGCGCTCACCCCGCACCTGCTCGACTTGTTCAAGCGCATCCTGCCAACGATGTCCGACACCGAACGCGATGCGCTCGAGGCCGGTACAACATGGTGGGACGCCGATCTGTTTTCCGGCAAACCGGACTGGTCCAAACTGCTGGCCTACGCCAAGCCGCCGCTCAGCGCGGAGGAACGCCATTTCCTCGACCATGAAGTCGATCGCCTTTGCGCGCTGGTCAACGACTGGGATGCCCAGACAGGGCAAGACTTGCCGCCCCAGGCGTGGCAATTCATGAAGGAACAAGGCTTCCTCGGCATGATCATTCCAAAACAATACGGCGGCAAGCAGTTCTCCGCCACCATGCATTCGCACGTGATCATGAAGTTGTCGAGCCGTTGCTCGGCGCTGGCAGTGACGGTGATGGTGCCCAATTCGCTCGGACCGGCCGAACTGTTGCTGCACTACGGCACCGAGGCACAAAAGGATTACTACCTGCCGCGTCTGGCAAGCGGCGTCGAGGTACCCTGCTTCGCGCTCACCAGCCCGTATGCCGGCTCGGACGCGGCAGCCATCCCCGACACCGGCGTGGTCTGCATGGGCATGCACGAAGGGCGCGCCACGCTGGGCATGCGCGTCACCTGGAACAAGCGCTACATCACGCTGGCGCCGGTGGCGACCTTGCTCGGCCTGGCGTTCCAGACCAGCGACCCGGACCACTTGCTGTCGTCGGACGCGGCGCCCGGCATCAGCTGCGCGCTGATCCCGGCCACGCATGCGGGCGTGGTGATCGGACGCCGCCACCGGCCGCTGAACGCGGTGTTCCAGAACGGCCCGACCTCCGGCACGCAGGTGTTCATCCCGCTCGCATGGGTCATCGGCGGCCAGGCGCAAGTGGGCAAGGGTTGGCGCATGCTGATGGAATGCCTGGCGGCCGGGCGCGCCATTTCGCTGCCGTCGTCGAGCGTTGGCATGGCCAAGATGGCCGTGCGCGGCACCAGCGCGTATGCCGCCGTGCGGCGCCAGTTCAAGCTGCCGATCGGCAAATTCGAGGGGATAGAAGAGGCGCTCGCGCGCATCGGTGCCAATTTGTACCTGATGGATGCGGCGCGCACGCTGGCAGCGCTGGCGGTCGACCTGGGCGAGAAACCGGCCGTCATTTCCGCCATCGTCAAATACCACGTCACCGAACGCGGCCGCGGGCTGGTCAATGACGCCATGGACATCCTGGGTGGCAAGGGCATCTGCACCGGGCCCAGCAATTTTCTGGCCACCGCCTACCAGCAAGTGCCAATCGCGATCACGGTCGAAGGCGCCAACATCCTCACCCGCAGCTTGATCATCTTCGGCCAGGGCGCCATCCGCGCGCACCCGTTTGTGCTCAAGGAAATGGCCGCCGTCAAGGAAACCGACCGCGTCCAGGCGGTGCGCGATTTCGACCAGGCTTTCTTCGGCCACCTCGGCTTCGTGCTTGGCAACCTGGCGCGGGCGCTGGTGTACGGGCTGGGCGGTGCACGCCTGGCCGAGGCCCCAGCCGCCGCCACGCCCGCGCTGACGCCCTACTACCGCGCCCTGACCCGTCTGTCGACCGCGTTTGCCGTCATGACCGACCTGTCGATGTTCGTGCTGGGAGGCGAACTCAAGCGGCGCGAGCGGATTTCCGCGCGCCTGGGCGATGTGCTGTCGCAATTGTATTTGGCCTCGTCGGTGTTAAAGCGCTACGAGGATGACGGGCGGCCCGCGGCCGACTTGCCGTATGTTCACTGGTCGCTGCAGGACGCGCTGTTCAAGGCGCAGCAAGCGCTGACAGGCGTGTTCGATAACTTCCCCCGGCGCGTGCTGGCGGCGTTGCTGCGCGCGCTGCTGTTCCCCTTCGGCCTGCCGCATCGCCCGCCGTCCGACGCACTGGGCAGCGCGGTGGCGCAGGCCATGCAAAAGGCCGGCGCCGACCGCGATCGCCTGCTGGCCGACTGTTTCATGGCGAGCGAAGCGAACGATCCGCTGGCCAGCGCCGACCTGGCGCTGGCCTTGCTGCCCGAGGTCGTGGCCATCGAACAGCGCCTGAAAGCGGCGATCCCGTCCGGCGCCTTCCAGCGCATGCCGCAAAGCATGCCGGCCATGCAGGCATGGTTGGCCGCGGCCGCTGCCGCCGGGGCCATTAGCGCGCAGGAACGCCAGGTCTTGGCGACGTTCGCGCGCTTGACCGACGCCGCGGTGCAAGTCGATGACTTTGCGCCCGATTATGTGAGCCCCCGCACGACGTAGCCTCGGCACGCACGGCCCGGATCTGCTGCGGCAAAAACAATACTGTGCGACAATAGTTTCTTTGCGTCAATACAGAACAACTATGAAACCAAATTACGTCTCTTCGGCCCAGCGCTGGGCCCGCCAGTGCCTGACGCTTGCCTGCGTCATGCTCGTCCTCAATGGCTGCGGCGGCGGCGGCGGCGCCACCACTGCCACGCCCAATCCGGTCACGCCGCCTGCGCCTGCGCCCTCGCCATTGACGCTTGCCCTGAGCAGCGGCAACGCCAGCGCAGTGGACGCGCCGGCCATCAAATTGGCCGCGGACGCCCTGATCGATACCCAGATTGCCGCCTATGCGACGCTCAAGCAGAGCCTGTTCCAGAACGTCGGCGCGATCGACTGGGAACCTGGCCATGATTCAGTCTGGCTCAATGTGAATGACAACGCGCGCAACCACGTTCTACTGCCAGGCAACTGGCGCTACAGCGACAGCAGCGCCGGCACGCAGCGCCCCTTGGGCGTGTTCGGCAATGCGCCGGGCGGCTTCGCCCGCTACGCCGTGTTCGGCGCCAATCCGCTGGCCATCCCCGGCAATGCGGCGCTGAACCAGTTCATGCTAAACACCGTCAAATGGCTCAGCGCCAGCGCGGGCAGCGCCAGTTTCAAGGTCGTCACGGCGCACCTGCCCGGCGTCGAAACCTACTGGTTCCCGCACGAAAAGAAAACGCGCGACTGGTTCTACACCAATTTCCCTGGCGTGAGCGTGAACGGTCTTGCCGCTGGCGCCACCCAGGCCGACGACCTGTGCGACGGCAATGCGCTCGCAGCCTGCCTGGACGGCGCCAGCCTGCTGGTGATCGGCCGAGGCGACAGCAACAAGCCGGCCGTTGCCGCCAGCGTCGTGCAAGCGGTGCGCGATGCGCAAGCACGCGGTATCCCGGTGCTGTATTTGCACCACTACCGCGACTTGAACGACATCTCGACCGGCCTGATGCAGCATTTCGGCCTGGGCGTCAGTTCCAATTACTTCAGCCAGGAAGGCCTGAAAACCTTCGATCCGGCCACCTTGCCGGCCAAGCCCGACTACCTGGTCAGCATCAAGAACCTGCTGTCCCATCTCGACCTGGGCAACTTCAGCACCACCTGGAGCGGTTGCACCACGTCGGGCCGCATCAGTTGCGCCGGCGACGCCAGCTACATGGCCGAATTTGGCACGCCAGCGGCCGCATTGCGCAGTGCGCTGCGCGAACTGGACGGCAATGGCGTGGCGCTGTTCGCCCAGCCTGGCTACCAACTGGAAAAACTGCTGGTGCTGTGGGGCGACAAGCTGCGCACGGCCGTCTCCTACCCGATCAACAAGGCCGACACCAGCACCTTCCTGCGCGCTTACTTCTCCGACATGACGGTCTACATCAACCGCGACGTGTCAGCGCTGGCCAAGAACCTGGGCAACTTCGCACCAAACATTCCCGCCAGCACCCCGACCATCTCGCAAACGGTGAGTACGGCCGCGCCAGAGAGCGGGCGCAAGGAGTACCTGACGGGCCTGTATGTCATGCCCGGCACGACCGTCAAACTGACCCGGACCGACGCTGGCGCCGCCAAGGTCAGCTTCGGCCTGAACATGCTGCGCGACACCACCTGGGTGTTCAACACCTATGACCGCCCGACCCAGATCGCGTCGCCACACGTGCCGCTGCTGCAGAACCACAGCGTGACCATCAGCAGCCCGTTTGGCGGTCCGCTGCTGCTGTTCATCGACGCTGCCAGCGGCGTCAACCCGGCCGTGTCAGTCACGGTCGACGGCGTCATTACCCACCCGGTACTGCGCGACGCCAACAATGCCAGCGACGTGGCCAACTTCCAGGCGGCCGTCAATACGACCCCGACCAACTGGGTTGGTTTTGCCACTGACGCGCTGACCCTGCAATCGACGCTGCCGCAGTTCAAGTCGTCCATGGCGCTGTACAACAACAATATGGCGGCGCTGGCGTCCGACACCTGGCTCTACACGATCAAGGACACCTACGAACTGGCCGGCTTCAATGCGGCCAACGGCCAGTTGCAGCTGGCCGCCACGGTGCTGGCGGTGTGCGATGCCAAGCTATGGGATTGCAGCGGCTTGCAGCACCGGCGCGACAGCACCCAGCACGTGATTGCCGACGTGCACGCCTTGTGCGGCGACGGCTGCTCGGGCAACCCGTATGACCAGGATTGGGCTTTCAATCCGCTGGGCTGGGGCGAGACCCATGAAATCGGCCACGGCATCCAGCCGGCGCGCCTGAAAGTCTACGCCGACCGCTCCGGCGAGGTGTCGAACAACGTGTTCCCGATGCACAAGCAAATGAAGTTCAATGCCAGCGCCGCCGGCCAGGCCACGCCCATCGTGTCGCGCCCGGGCGCCGGCAAGCAAACCTTTGACACGCTCAAGAGCGCGCTCGCCAGCGCCGACCCGGTCACCGCCACTTACGACAGTATCTGGAGCGACGCGTCCTACGCGGCCAACAACACGGCGCGCGTCATGTTCTATCGCCAGCTGGCCGAGCACGCCCACTACTACAACGGCGCCTACACCGACGCCTGGGAAATCTACACCTTGATGTACCTGCTCGACCGGAACATGAGCAAGAACGCGGCCAACTGGGCCAGCGTGGCCGCCGGCTACGGCTTTGGCACGTACGCGGCCTACCCTGCCACGCTGAGCGGCAACGATTTCCTGCTCATGTCCAGTTCCAACCTGATCGGACGCGACATGGGGCCGATGTTCGACCTGTGGGGCATCCGCGTGAGCGCGGCGGCCAAGGCGCAGGTGAGCGCCTACGGCTTGCCGGCCACGGCCAAGCTGTACTTCCCGATGACCTCGCTGACGGTGCCGGGCAACAAGGTGGGCGCGCCGATCACGATGACTGCCAGCGCCAGCTATCCGGCCGGCTTCTGATGGCGGGCTGTTTTTGACAAGCTGCGGTCACGGATCCATACTTTCAGGATCGCATGAGCGCAGCACTCAAAAAAGGAACAGCAAATGAAGAAAATCGTCGTCAAATTCGGTGGCTCCAACCTGCGCCGACCGCAAGACATTGACCGCGTCGTCAATGTCGTGCAAAGCTACCAGCGCCCGCTGGTGCTGGTGGTTTCTGCCTTTTTCGGCATCACCAACGCGCTTATCGCCTGCGTCCAGGCGGCCAAGGAAGGCGCCGGCACGCTGTCGGCGCTGGCCGAAAGCCGCGACTACACGCTGACCTTGCGCGCGCTGAAAAAAGAGATCCTGGAGGCGAACATCGCCGATCCGCTGCAGCGCGGCCGCGCCGAAACGGCCCTGAACGCGCGCCTGGACCAGCTCGAACGCTTCCTGACCGGCATCCACTACATCGGCGACGTGCCCGACTTTGTCAACGACGTCATCCTCAGCTACGGCGAACGCCTGTCGAGCCTGTTGCTGACGGCGGTGCTGCAAAGCCGCGGCGTCAATGCGCGCGAAGCCTTGCCCGAGGACATAGGCCTGATCAGCGACGGCGTTTTCGGCAATGCCGCCTGCGATTTCGACGCCAGCACCGGCCCGGTGTCACAAGCCCTGGCCGGCGACGGCGTGGTGGTGGTACCCGGATTTTACGGCGTGAGCCGGGATGGCAAGACCACCCTGTTCGGGCGTGGCGGCTCGGACTATTCGGCCGCATCGATTGCGCGCTGCATCGGCGCCGAATCGCTCGACGTGTGGAAAGACGTGGACGGTTTCCTCAGCGCCGATCCGGGCGCGGTCGCCGCACCTCAGACGATCGCCCAGCTGCACTACCTGGAAGCGGCCGAACTGTCCTATTTTGGCGCCAAGATCCTGCACCCGCGCACCATCGAACCGCTGTTCGACCAGGCCATCCCGATCCGCATCCTGAACATCACCCGTCCCGATCTGGGCCTGCATCCGTTTACCATCATCGACGGCGAGCGCACGGTGACGCACGATGTCGTCAAGAGCGTGTCGTCCAGCGACGACGTGGCCATACTCAAACTGCACGGACCGGGCGTGGGCTTCAAGCCGGGCATCCTGGCCGAAGTGACTTCGGCGCTGGACCGCGCCGGCATCAACATCAAGAGCGTGCTGACGGCGCAGACGGCCATCAACGTGCTGCTGGCGCGCGAACACCTCGATGCGGCCTATGAAACCCTGGTGGCGCATCACATGGCCGGCGTGGTGGAAGTAAGCCGCAACGATGCCGTCGCCATCGTGGCGGTGGTGGGCGACGGCGTGCTCGATGCGGCCAACGCGGGCAGCGCGATTGCCAGCCGGGCTTTGTCGGCAGCGCTAGCCGGTGGCGTGCGCGTCACCTTGGCTGCCGCCGGCGCCAGCGAAGTGGCGGCGTACATGCTGGTCGATCGCAATGACCGGCGCCTGGCCTTGAGCCTGATTCACACGGAGTTCTTCGGCGTTTAGCCGTCGAAGTTCGGCCCGAGCGCTTGCAGCGCCAGCGACGCCATGCTGCGTATCCCTTCATACGACTTGGCCGAGGCAATGAAGCGCCCGTTGTGACAGAACCCGGCGTCGTCAACGCCGGTTACCGCGGCCAGCTGTGCATCACGCAAACCGGCCCACGCCTCGGGAAGGTCAGCGCGCGCCTTGAAACTGTCCGGGCTGACTGCGACGGTATGGATCATGTGGCGCTGTTCGGCGATATTGTGACTGATGACGAATAGCACTTTCGGCATTTCCTTGCGTACCACATGAGACCAGGGCAGCGCGCCATTTTGCAAAAACAGCACCCGCCCCTCCTCCAGCACTGGCGCTTGCCGCACTTGTTCGAGCGCGAGCCAAGCGCCGACGCGGTATTTCACGGCGTTGATCATGATATCGGTGAGCAGCTCCATGGCGCGCGCAAATTGCCCCAGCGCGTGGACGGCGGCGGCGGCGGCGTCGCCGTAGCCCAGCCTGTGCTCGTCGAGCCAGTTGGGATTGAACCCGGACACCACCGCCGAGAGGCCATAGCCGCCCGGGGCATTCTTGGCCGCGCCCACATCGGACAGGTCCAGATACTGCACAACATCGCTATCAATCGATTGCGCCATCTCGCTGGCCATCGCCTCCTGCAGTTGCTGCCCCGTATGCGCTAGCGCCAGTGCGCTGACGCAACGCGCCCCGTATTCTTTCCATACCAGCCCCGCACTGGCGTACGGCACGCCGGTCGAGCGGGCGCCGGCAAAGCCTTTCTGGTGATGATCGAAGCGCCCCGTGGCCGGGTCCCAGATACCGCCGACATCGACCGCAAAATCAGCCGCCTCGACCTGCTCCGGATCGCGCGTGCGCACCACTTGCGCCTGTGGGAACAAGATCTTCAGGACCGCGACGGCCCAGGCGTCGTCGGCATGAAACTTGCCACTGTGTGTCACTATTACCATAAAATTCCAATCATCCTGTCCATGTGGCATGCTCCTGGCGCGCCACGCGCTTGAGGACAAACTCAATGCGCGGTTTGGCGTGCCGGTCCAAATGATACGTCAGCATGGCCCCATCGGCACTGAAGCTGGTCCACACAGTCGTTTCCGATCCCGGGAATACCAGGCTGACATGGCGCCCTTGTCGGGCCAAAGTCGGGCGATTGTCGTCACCGACAATGCGCATCTTGCGCGATACTGAAGGCTCACCCGCATCGGAGCGCACCAATGATACTCAAGCAGTTACGCCTTAGCCGCAACCTGTCCCAGGAGCAATTAGCCCAGATGTCCGGCCTGAACGTCAGGACCATACAGCGCATCGAAAGCGGCCACAAGGCGAGCGTCGAATCCTTGAAATGTCTTGCTGCAGTGCTTGAAGTGGATATCCCAACCTTAAACGAGGAGAAATTCGTGATCGACAAACATGCGCAACATTGGAAAAACCTGTCCCTGGGACTCAAACTCTGGTTCTTCCTGAACTTCCTCGACGTCCGGCCGGACCGCAGCGTGGCGCGCAGGATCGAAATAGTGTCCCATGCGAGCGGCTTCCTGTTCTGCCTGTTCGGCTTGGTCAGCGAGGCGGCGCTGGCCGGCGGCCTGATCATGCTCGCGACCGCCTACCTGTTTCACCTGCTGACGTGGCAGGGCGACCGCCACGGGATCTGGTACGACGCCGCGGACGGTGCCGCAGCCTGATGGACGGCCTGGCGTGCCGTGCGCCAGGCTTGCAGGCCCGCATGCATCAATACATGCTGGCGCAAGCACTCGACGGTGTCATCGCGCTGTTCGGAAATCGGATACTGCCTTTCGATATCGATGCGGCACGACGCTACGCCGAATTGGCCGTGACCGCGAAAGACGCCGGGCGCGAATTTCCCACGCCAGATGGCTATATTGCCGCGATCGCAGTATCGAGGAAGTTCATAGTCGCTTCACGCGATATAGCGCCATATGCAGCTGCCAGCGTTACTGTCATCCATCCGTGGACAGCGTGACGCTCGCTGCGGCATTGCCACTTGGCGCTGGCGACACCGGACGCGCGCCAGGCGCGCCAAATTCTCTTTGCAAGTTGTAAAGAAACGCGACAATATTGGAGCTGAAAGGAAGTCTTCCCATGTCCCCTGTGCGCGTCTGTCTGTTGACCTCGCTGGCACTGCTTGCCTTTGCCGCGAACTCGCTGCTGTGCCGGGCGGCCCTGGCACACACGCAGGTCGATGCGGCCACCTTCACCGGCGTGCGGCTGGTGTCGGGCGCCATCGTGCTGGCAATCCTGGTGGCGCTGCGCGGCGGCGCGCGCACGGGCCAGGGCAGCTGGCCGTCCGCGCTGGCCCTGTTTGGGTATGCGGCCGGATTCTCGTTTTCGTACGTCCGGCTACCCGCATCGGCAGGGGCACTGATCCTGTTTGGCGCGGTCCAGGCGAGCATGATTGCGCATGGCCTGTGGAAAGGCGAACGCTTGCTGGCGCTCCAGCTGCTGGGGCTGGTACTGGCAGGGGCCGGGCTGATCGGCCTGATGCTGCCTGGCTTGTCGGCGCCGCCCTTGCCCAGCGCCGTGCTGATGCTGGGCGCGGGCATGGCCTGGGGCGTCTATACCTTGCGTGGCAAGGGCGCAGGCGACCCGCTGAAGGTCACTGCCGGCAACTTCATTCGCACCGTGCCAATGGCCATCGTGCTCGGTGCGTTGCTGTACCGCGATACGGTGTTCGACTTGGCCGGCATGGGCTACGCCGTGCTGTCCGGCGCACTCGCCTCCGGCCTGGGCTACGCGATCTGGTATGCGGCCCTGCCGCAGTTAAGGACCACCACTGCGGCTACCGTGCAACTGAGTGTGCCCGTGATCGCGGCAGCAGGTGCCGTGTTCATGCTGGGCGAACCGGTCAGCGCGCGCTTGCTGGCGGCGTCGCTGGCCATTCTTGGCGGCATCGCGCTGGTGATCTTGAAGGGCAAGCGCGCCGTTTGATCCATCATCGGCGCGCGGTGCAGCGCCACGTCAAACGCCGGCAAGGCGGGCAGGCCATCGGCTAGTCCCAGGATGTCCAGGCCCTTGCCCCGCAAACCGGCTTTGCCAACCGTAATGGCCAAGCCCGCGCCGACCGCAGCTTCGATCGCGCCCAGGCTTTGCGACAGGTAGGCCAGGCGCCAGCGCCGCTGGGCATGATCGAGCGCCGTCATGGCCGCGCCGCGCAATTGGCAGCCAGGCTGGTGCAACGCCAGCGGCAGCACGCCCGGCCACGTTGCGCACAAGGGCTTCACGGCCACGGACGGCGAGCGGGTCACCATTGTCGAATTCGATAGCGAGCAAGGCATGCGCCTGTGGGCGGCGCACCCGGAACACGTGGCCGCAAAAAAAATGGGCCGCGCCAGCTTTTTTTCCGAATACAGCGTCCAGATTTGTCAGTTGCAGCGCACCAGCCGGTTTCCACGTGGTGAGGCGCTGTGCTGAAAGGCCATCTCACGATGCGAAATCGCAGCAAAACAAAAAATCAAATGGCATTCCATTTTTTGAAAATATGTTTCACATACCGAAAAATACAATTTAAGTAATTGAAAATAAACGAATTAATTTTAGTTATATGTCTTATATAAGACTCGAACAAGGCGCAAAAAAAGTCTATCATTCTTGTATGCAGTCTTGCTTTTATTAATTCGATTTTTCACTTGCCCAGGAGATTCACATGTCCCAGTATCAAGACGATATCAACGCCATCGCCGGCCTCAAAGACAAACAGGGCAGCGCCTGGAATGCCATCAATCCGGAGTCCGCGGCACGCATGCGCGCCCAGAACCGCTTCAAGACCGGCCTCGATATCGCCCGGTACACCGCCAAGATCATGCGCGACGACATGGAAAACTATGACGCCGACGCGTCCAAGTACACCCAATCGCTCGGTTGCTGGCACGGTTTCATCGGCCAGCAAAAGATGATCTCCATTAAGAAGCACTTCAACAACACCGACCGCCGCTACCTGTACCTGTCGGGCTGGATGATTGCCGCGCTGCGCTCCGAGTTCGGCCCGCTGCCGGACCAGTCGATGCATGAAAAGACTGCCGTCGCCGACCTGATCCGCGAGCTGTACACCTTTTTGCGCCAGGCCGATGCACGCGAACTGGGCGGCCTGTTCCGCCAGCTCGACAGTGCCACAGGCGCTGCCAAGCAAGCCATCCAGGACCAGATCGACAACCACATCACCCACGTGGTGCCGATCATTGCCGACATCGATGCCGGTTTCGGCAATGCCGAAGCGACCTACCTGATGGCCAAGCAAATGATCGAGGCAGGCGCTTGCTGCATCCAGATCGAAAACCAGGTGTCGGACGAAAAGCAGTGCGGTCACCAGGACGGCAAAGTCACCGTGCCGCATGAAGACTTCCTGGCCAAGATCCGCGCCGTGCGTTACGCCTTCCTGGAACTGGGCGTGGACAACGGCATCATCGTGGCGCGCACCGATTCGCTCGGCGCCGGCCTGACCAAGCAGATCGCCGTCACCCGCGAGCCGGGCGACC
>JAZJXM010000060.1:0-6618 GCA_040390915.1 Pseudomonadota bacterium | reverse complement strand
AGGATCGACACGCCGATGCCGATGTCGCCCGATTGCGGCACCCAGAACATGCACTGGTCGAGCTGACTGCCGGCGATGAACAAGGGCCGCTGCGGTCCCGGCACGTTGCTCATCACCGCGGTGGCCTTGCGCGCGAAATAGTTCTGGATCTCGGTCTGCACTTGCTTGGGCGTGGCGCCCAGCACGCCCAGCACCGACATGGCCACCAGCGCCGTGTAACTGCCCTTGAGCTCATTCATGCGGTGCCGTACTTCGTACATGCGCGCCACCGGATCTTCCAGCCCCACCGGCAGCACCAGCGGCACCAGCCCGAAGGCGTTGCCCAGCTTTTGCTGGCGGCTGGCCTTGCGCAGGTTGACCGGCACCATCACCCGCACATTGCAGTCGTGCGCCACCTCGTCGCCCTTGGAACGCAAGTAGGCGCGCAGCGCGCCGGCCACGCTGGCCATCAGCACGTCGTTGATCGAGCAGCCAAACGCCTTGCCGATCGCCTTGACTTCGGCCAGCGGCAGCGGCTCGCTCCAGGCCACGTGCTTTTTCCCGTTCGGCTTGCCCTTCAGGCGCGTGTGGCTGTCTTCGTCCATCGTGGTCAGCTTGACCGCGTCGATCGCCAGCTGGCCGGCAGTGTGCCCCAGCGCCGAGATCTGCGCCGGCAGCTTGTCGAAGTCGGTCATCATGGTCATCGATTTGATGAACACCGACGACGACAGGTCAATCGCCTTGACCGAGGCCACCGTCACCGGCAGCATGATCTGTTCCCATGGATTCTCTTCGGCTGCCGCCGCCACGCTGGGCTTGACGACATGCTCGGGCTGGTCGACGCTCTGGTCGAACATCGACATGAACACCCCCACCAGCGCCACGCCGTCGGCGATGCAGTGGTGGATGCGGATGATCAGGGCCTGGCGCAGCTTGCCGTCTTCGCCGCGGCAGTTGTCGACCAGGTGCATCTGCCACAGCGGCTTGTCCGGATTGAGCGGCTGTTGCGACAGCTGGCCCACCAGCTGCTGCAGGGCCGGCTTGTTGCTGGCATTGTTCCTGGAAGACGGCAGCGCGGTGTGGATCACATGGTCGTCCAGGTCCACTTCCTGCTCTTGCCACCAGGCGCCCGACAGGTCGGTCACGACGCGGCTGCGAAAGCGGCTGTACACCAGGAAGCGCGCTTCGAGCGCATGGCGCAAGCCTGCCACGCTGACAGGCTTGCTCAGCATCGACACGCCGACAATCATCATCAGGTTGCCATCCGAGTCCATCCGTAGCCACGCGGTATCGACAGTAGACATTTTCTTGCGGCTAAATCCGGACAGAGCTTTCGACAACATGGAGCGTCTCCTCTAATGAACAGCGATTTGCCTATTATGTCGCGCAATATGATTATTGTTGCGATAAGATTGTAGGCACATTACTCTAGCGTCATTCACCGAGCAACATTTATCCGTCCACAGGAGATTTTATGAGTTTGCAAGAACAGTTCGACCAGGCCCTCGCCGATTCCAAGAACCTGCCAGAACGTCCTGACAACATGACGCTGCTGAAGATTTACGCGCTGTACAAGCAAGCCTCGGCCGGCGACGCCGAAGGCAAGCGCCCGGGCTTTACCGACATGGTCGGCCGTGCCAAGTTCGATGCGTGGGATGGCCTGAAAGGCAGCAGCAAGGAAGACGCGATGCAGCAGTACGTCGACCTGATCGAAGAACTGAAGGGTTAATTCAGACTCAGGCGGCGGCGAAGACTTTCTTCATGTTTTCGGCGACCTTGGCCTGGATAGTGGGCGCGAATGCGCTCATCAGAAAGCCGAGACGGATGAACATCTCGGCTTTTTTCTTTGCCAAAGTCAGCTGGCCCTGCACGCCGCTGCGCTCGAAGTGCAGCACGTCGCCTTCCCATTCGCATTCCAGGCCGTATTCGGCGGCCATGGCGTCGGCCACCTTCTGCGCCGCTTCGCGCGCTTTTTTGTGGGTCAACGTGTGTTCTTGTATGATGCTGATGTCTGCCATGTGCGTCTTTCCGTTTCAATAGCGGCCATCATACCACCGGGCACGCAGGCCCAAAAGCACGGCATTGGCTGATCTATAATGATGCTTCGCCATCGCCCGAAGAGCCCATGACCACCATCGACCTGATTGCCGCCATCCTGTTCGCGCTGGCCCTGGCGCACACCTTCGCCACCAAGTCGTTCGAACGGCTGGCCGAGCGCTTCCCCCGTCATGCGGGGCTGTTCCATTTTTTCGGCGAAGTCGAAGTCGTGTTCGGCCTGTGGGCCCTGATCCTGATCCTGGCCATGGCCATCGTCAACGGCGGCGACCAGGCCATCGCCTACGCCGAATCGCGCACCTATACCGAACCGCTGTTCGTGTTCGTCATCATGGTGGTGGCCGCCTCGCGCCCGGTGCTGGAAACCATCCGCGCCGCCATCGCCCTGCTGGCCAGGGCGGTGCCGCTGCGAACAGCCATGGTGCGCGTGTGGCTGTGCCTGGCGCTGGTGCCGCTGCTCGGCTCGCTCATCACCGAGCCGGCCGCGATGACGCTGGCCGCGCTGATGCTGGGACCGCAGATTTTCCGGCAAGACCGTGGCATGCCCGAATGGATGAAGTACAGCGCGCTGGGCGTGCTGTTCGTGAACGTGTCCATCGGCGGCACCTGGACCTCGTTTGCCGCGCCGCCGGTGCTGATGGTGGCCCATACCTGGCACTGGGACAGCGCCTTCATGGCCGCCACGTTCGGCTGGAAAGCAGCGCTGGCGATCCTGGTCAACGCCAGCGCGGTCACGCTGCTGCTGCGCGCCCATATCCCCGACGACGACGCCAGCGCCGCGCAGCCGGCGCGCATACCGGTGCTGGTATGCGCCATCCACGTCGCGTTCCTGGCTGCGGTGGTCGGCTTCGCCCACCATCCGGTGATCTTCCTCGGCCTGTTCATGTTTTTCCTCGGCTTCACCAAGGCTTACGAGCAGTACCAGAATCCCTTGATCCTCAAGGAGGGCCTGCTGGTCGGCTTCTTCCTGGCCGGGCTGGTGGTACTGGGCGGGGTGCAGCAATGGTGGCTGCAGCCGCTGGTGTCGAGCCTGGGACCGACTGCCCTGTTCTTTGGCGCCACCGCGCTGACGGCCATCACCGACAACGCCGCGCTCACTTACCTCGGCTCGCTCATTGCCGGCATGACCGAGCACGCCAAATACATGCTGATGGCCGGCGCCGTGGCTGGCGGCGGCCTGACCGTAATCGCCAACGCGCCCAACCCGGCCGGCGTGGCGCTGCTGCGCGAGGGCTTCGAGGACGAGTCGATCGGCGTGGCCGGCCTGCTGCTGGGCGCCCTGCCCCCGACCATCGTGGCAATGGCGGCGCTGTTCTTCTTGTAGCCTTGCCGAACTATTGATCGGCGTCAAACGGCGCGCAGCCTTGGCGCCACTATTTCCTCTTAGACACGGACATACGCCATGGAACCGGCCCCGCTCAGCTTTGACGGAGCGACAAACACGATCTGACGTGCGGCCGAAGCACGATGCAGGTCTTTTCGCCAAAAGCGCACTTGCTGACGTATTTGCTTATGTGGATAGTGTCTAAGCCGAATTTGTGGGAAAAACCGAATTGCCTTAAAATACAGTGCTTTGCACCAGCCGGCGTCACCGCCTGCGCGCAACACCACACCATTGATAGGACTGTTATGACCCACGTTGTCACCGAATCATGCATCAGCTGTCGTTACACCGATTGCGTCGATGTATGCCCGGTAGATTGTTTCCGGGAAGGCCCGAATTTCCTGACCATCGATCCGGACGAGTGCATCGACTGCGCAGTCTGCGTGGCTGAATGCCCTGTCAACGCCATCTACGCCGAGGAAGACGTACCGGCCGACCAGCAGCAGTTCATCAAGATCAACGTTGAACTGGCGCGCACCTGGCCGTCGATCACCAAGACCAAGGCGGCCCTGCCGGAGGCTGAAGAGTGGAAAGACGTCAAGGACAAGCTGGACCGCCTGGTACGCTAAGCCCTGCCGACGGCGCCATGGCCCCGATCGACACCGACGCCGTCATCATCGGCGCCGGTCCGGTCGGTCTGTTCCAGGTGTTCGAACTGGGCTTGCTGGAAATTCGCGCCCACATCATCGATTCCCTGCCGGCCGTTGGCGGCCAGTGCATGGAGCTGTACCCCGACAAGCCGATCTACGACATTCCCGCCGTGCCCATGTGCACCGGCCAGCAGCTCACCGACAGCCTGCTGCAACAGATCGCGCCATTCAAGCCGACGTTCCACCTGCACCAGGAAGTGACGCTGGTGCGGCGCCGTCCCGACCGCCGCTTCGATGTGGAAACGTCGAACGGCACGCGCTTCATCAGCACCACCATTTTCATTGCCGCCGGCGTCGGCGCGTTCCAGCCGCGCACCCTCAAAGTGGAAGGCATCGCCCAATTCGAAGGCCGCCAGCTGCACTACAAAGTCACCGATCCCGGCCAGTTTGAAGGCAAGCAGCTGGTGATCTGCGGCGGCGGCGATTCGGCGCTCGACTGGGCCGTCAATTTGAGCGGAAAAGCCGCGACTGTTGTTTTGCTGCACCGCCGCGAAGACTTCCGCGCCGCGCCCGCTTCGGTGGCCAAAGTAAGGGCGCTGGCCGACGCCGGCCAGCTGCAATTGATCACCGGCAGCCAGATTAGCGGCTTTGACAGCGATGTCGGATCGCTCACGGCACTCAAGATCAGCGGCCAGGATGGCGTCACGCGCCGCCTGCCGCTCGACGCGCTGCTGGTGTTTTACGGCCTGTCGCCGCGGCTCGGACCGATCGCCGACTGGGGCCTCGATATCGAGCGGCGCCAGCTGCGCGTGCAGGACACGGAAAAGTTCGAAACCAACGAGCCGGGCATCTTCGCCATAGGGGATATCAATACTTATCCGGGCAAAAAGAAGCTGATCCTGTGCGGCTTTCACGAAGCGGCGCTGGCCGCGTTCGGCGCCGCTGCCTACGTTTTCCCGAACAAAAAAATCTCGATGCAATACACCACCACCTCGCCCACGCTGCACAAAATCCTCGGTGTCGACAGCCCGGTCACGGACTGACACGAGCCGGTTCAGTAACTCATACACAACAATTTTCTTCGCAGCACGGTCATTTTATTTTTGCGTTAGGTAGGCCATAAACGCAGTGCAGCATTTTGTGTTAAAACTGCGTATCGATCACGGCTTGCTTACCCGGCAAAAACCCCGATGACGAATTTCCAATAGGCAGGGAAAATTGCAAATCGCGACTCCCAAATAGCCTATAATTAATTGGCGTTCCCTGCAACCGATTGCAACGGCGCTGATTATCTTGAAGGAACTGTATGCTTTACCAATTGCACGAGATGCAACGCTCATTCCTGACGCCGCTGATGCAGTGGGCCGATGCCTCATCCAAATTATTTTCAAATCCAGTCTCGCCGCTGGCTCACACCCCCTTCGCGCAACGGATCGCGGCCGGCTACGAGCTGATGTACCGACTGGGCAAAGACTACGAAAAGCCAGCATTTGACATCAAATCCACCGTCATTGACGGCGAAACGGTCGGCATCATGGAGCGCCTGGTAGAACAGCGCCCGTTTTGCAAGCTGCTCCATTTCAAGAAAGACTTGACCGACAAACAGATCACCAAGCTGGCCCAGCCGAAGGTGCTGCTGGTAGCGCCACTGTCCGGCCACCACTCGACCTTGCTGCGTGACACCGTGCGCGCGCTGCTGACCGATCACGACGTCTACATCACCGACTGGACCGATGCACGCATGGTGCCGCTGTCGGCAGGCCCGTTCCACCTGGACGACTATATCTACTACGTGCAGGATTTCATTCGCCTGCTGGCACCCGATCTGCATGTCATTTCCGTGTGCCAGCCGACCGTGCCGGTACTGGCCGCCATCTCGCTGATGGCCAGCGCCAAGGATCCGCAACTGCCGAAAACGATGACGATGATGGGCGGCCCGATCGACCCGCGCCGCTCGCCGACGGCGGTCAACGACCTGGCGGTCGAAAAGAACTTCTCGTGGTTTGAAAACACCGTGATCTACGCGGTGCCGGCCAACTACCCGGCCTATGGGCGGCGCGTCTACCCGGGCTTTTTGCAGCATGCCGGCTTCATCGCGATGAACCCGGGGCGGCACGCGCAAAGCCACCGCGAGTTCTACATGCACCTGGTCACCGGTGACGACGAGCCGGCCGAAGGCCATCGCCGCTTCTACGACGAATACAACGCGGTGCTCGACATGCCGGCCGAATACTACCTCGACACGATCAAGACCGTGTTCCAGGAATTCAGTCTGCCCAAGGGCACCTGGATGGTGGGCGGCAATCTGGTGCGTCCGCAAGACATCACCACGGTGGCGCTGTTTACCGTCGAGGGCGAGCTGGACGACATCTCCGGGGCCGGCCAGACGCAAGCGGCGCACGACCTGTGTTCGGGCATTCCTGCCAACATGCAGCAAGACTTCGTGGCGCCTGGCTGCGGCCACTACGGCATCTTCTCGGGCCGTCGCTGGCGCGAGCAGATCTGCCCGAAGATTGGCGAGTTCATCAAGCAGCACGGCTGATCCCGTCCGCTCCCAAAAAAATGCCGCTGGAGTAGCGGCATTTTTTTTGCCCACCGCAAACCGGGGTC
>JAZJXM010000059.1:0-36036 GCA_040390915.1 Pseudomonadota bacterium | reverse complement strand
CCCACTGCTGGGCCCGTGTCCAGATGTCAGACTTGACCCTCGGGAGTCACATCATGGTCACAAATTGTCTTTACATTCGCCATTCTTTCCCCCACCTGGAGTGACGATGAAATCTGGACTGATGGCCGCCGGCCTCGCTGTAGCCCTCTTCGCAAGCGCACCTGCATTCGCCTGGAAACAAGACACCCACCGCCGTATCGTGCTCGATGCCGTCGCCTTCATGAAGGCCCATCCGGCTACCACCAACTACGCCAAGCTGGAAGCGGGCGTGCTGCGCTCGGGCTACACGATGGACCAGTTCGCGCAGGCGCTGGGGCAAGGCGCTTATGACGTCGACGACTTCGCTGACATGTACCTGTGCGGCGCCACTACCGGCAGTTGCGTGATGGCGCCGGTGTGGGGCCTCGGTTCGGGCATCGCCAACTACACCTCTTACTCGCACTTCCAGTACCATGGCGCAGGCCGTGACGTGCATGGCAATACCTTCGGCGGCTACAACTACGCCAAGCTGGCCAATCGCGGCGACATCGACAACATGGCCGCGGCCTGGCTGGTCGGCGACTACCTCGACGACGGCGCCGGCGGCCTCAAAGGCTGGTTTGGCGACAGCAGCAAATACAACAGCTTTGGCATCACCGAAGCCCATTACCGCATGGGTGGCTATTCGACGCCGTCGCAATACGCCGACTTCGAATCGATGCCATTCCAGCCGATCGACAACCTGGGCCAATACTGGTTCGGCCAGTTCCTGGCACGTCCGACCGCGCAGTCGCTTGGCTTCGTGCTGCACACCACCGACCTGTTGCAGCCGCACCATACCTGGGGCACGTCCGGCAATGGCCATTCGGGCTGGGAGCAATGGGTCAGCGACTACTACGATAGCGAGCACCTGAGCGATGCGGCGCTGGTGAACGCGGCGCTGGCGACCTACACGCCGCTGTCGCCGAGCGCCACCGATATCCGCGCGCTGCTGACCGAGGGCGGTACCTATTCGTACGCCAACGGCGGCATCGTGCTGTCGTCGACCGACCATGCCGACCGCAGCGCAGTGGCGCGCAAGATGATCCCGCACTCGGTGGCGATGGTGGTGCACGTGCTTAACCGTGCCGCCGAGCGGCTGGCGATTTGAAGCCGACCCTGATCTGGCGCGCGCTGGCCGGCGCGCTGCTGCTGGCGGCGCAGTTGGCCGTCGCGGCAGCCACGCCGGCGGTGGCTGCGCGCATCGACGGCGCGCCGCTGCTGTCGTTCAGTGTCGACGCCATGTGGCACCAGGCGCGCGCCAAGGAACCGGCGCTCACGCGCCAGGCCACGCTCGAGCGCCTGATCGATAACCGGCTGCTGGCGGGCGCGGCGCGCAGGCGCTATGGCGAGGCCGCGCTGTCGTCCGGCGCGCGGGTTGGCTTTGCGCGCGAAGTGGGGTTCGACGATCAGCTGGTGGCGTTGCTGCGTTCCCAGTATGGCGACCAGCTTGCCGGCGGCATCGATGGCATGATCCGGGCCCAGCCGCGGCTGGACGACGCGCAGCTCGATGCGGTATTTGGCAAGCCGGGCGCACTGGTGCTGGAAGCGACGCTCACTGCCGCGCAACAGGAACGCGCCCGGGCGATAGTGCTGCTGCGCTATGCCTTGCCCAAGGGCCGCGAGCGGAACATCACGCTGCTCGACGTCTACCAGCGCCAGAATGTGCAGGGCAGGGTGTCGATGTTCGCGCGCGAGACGGCGTTCATGCAGCAGCAGGCCAGGCTGGAGGCTTGGGCGGTGCTGGTGCTCGAGACCTGCGGCCGACGCTTCGGTGCCGAAGCGGTGGCCGACCTGCGGCGCGTGCTGACCGAACAGGCCGACGCGCAGGCGCTGTTGCGCATGCACGGCATGGGCGACGACGCGCACGGCGGCAGCGCCTTGCTGGATCAGCTGGCGCGCGGCGTGAGCGCGGCCCGGGTGAACCGGTATTATCGTCAGCATCGTGACCAGTTCGTGCGCATCGAGCGGGTGCGGGCGCGCCATATCAGGCTGCCCGATGAAGCTGCGGCCAACAGCGTGGCCGCTGCGCTGGCAGGCGGCGCCGATTTCGCGGCGCTGGCGCGTCAATACTCGGTGGCGCCGGACGGCGCCAGCGGCGGTGCGCTGGGTTGGGTGCGGCACACGGGCGCGCCGGAGTGGCTGGCGCAGCTTCTGTTTGCCCACGCCGATGGCCAGGTCTCGGCACCAGTGCGTACGCCGGACGCGGCCTGGGAAATTGTGCTGGTCGAGCAGCGTGAGCAAGGCTACCAGGAGAGCGGCTCGGAATCGGTGCGCTATGCCGCCAGCCGCGCCATCGCGCGCGAACTGGCCCTGTCCCAGCTGGCGGCACTGCGCAAGCAATTGCGGCGCCAAGCGCAGATCGAGATTGTGCGGGACGCGGCATGAAGGGCGCAGTCATCGCCGGCGTGCTGGCAATGGGCGCTGCCTGGACGTTGTGGCCGCAGCACGACACCGTGCCGCAGCCAGTGCAAGCTGCAATGCCCGTGCCGCTTGCGGCGCCCGTGCGCAGCGAAGGTGCGCAATGGATGGCTGCGCTGCCCGCAGAGACGCCGGCATGGGCCAGCATGGCCGAGGCGCGCGCACATGGGGACGCGCGCAGCCCGCCGCTGCAGGTGAGTTCCGTCGCGGCGCCAGCGCCTAGCGCCGCCCTGCTGGCGGACCATGATGCCTACCGCCTGCATGAACAGGGCCAGCAAGCGCGCGTGGATGCCGCCTTTGCGGCCGCGGTCGACGAATTGTTGCCGCAATTGCGCGCCGACGTGGAGCGGGGGCGCGCGGCCGGCATTTCAAACGCCGAGATTGTCAAGGTGGAGCAGAAGATACTGCGCCTGGAACGCATGCGGCGCGCAATCGCACCAGGCGCGAACTAAAAGTTGTTTGCGACTTTGATAATTTGTGGGACAGTAAGGGATCGCACAGCACAGGACCCAGACCATGACGATGTCGGAACACTGCAGCAAGCATCCTTTGGAACAGGCTTGCGCCTTGCACGCCGATTTCTACAATGATGCGCAATGGGCCGAAGCGGAACAGCGCGCCGTGTTTTCCTGCAGCTGGCAGCTGGCCGCGCACAGCGGCGACTTGCAACACAGCGGCGACCATGTGGTGTGCGACGTCGCCGGCAAGCCGATCCTGATCGTACGCGCCGCCAATGGCGCGCTCAACGCCTTCTACAATGTGTGCCGTCATCGCGCCGGGCCGATCGCCACCTGTAACGGCAAGGGCGCCAAATCGCTGCAATGCGCCTATCACGGCTGGACCTATACGCTCGAAGGCCAGTTGCGCGCGGCCACCGAAATGCAGGGCGCGGCCAATTTCGACGTCACCGAGATCCGTTTGCCGAAGGTCCAGGTGCAGGAATGGCAAGGACTGGTGTTCGTGGCGCTGGACGAGGCCGCGCCGGCCTTTGCCGATGTGTTCAGGGACATCGATGCGCGGATCGCGCCGATCTCGCTTGGAGAAATGCGCTTTGCCAAGCGCGATGCGTATCCGATCGCCTGCAACTGGAAGGTCTACGTCGACAATTTCCTCGAAGGCTATCACCTGCCGTTCGTCCATCCTGGCTTGTCCAAGGTGCTTGACTACCGCCTCTACGACACCGAGCTGCACGACTGGTACTCGCTTCAGCATTCGCCGCTGCGCAACAGCGGCGACATCTACGGCGACGGGCATGCGTTCTACTACTTCATCTACCCGAACATCATGCTCAATATTACGCCGGGCCGGCTGCAGACCAACCGCATCATCCCAGTCGGGATTGACCGCTGCATCGTCGAATTCGATTACTACTATACGGACGATCCGCAAGTGCAGGCGCGGGTCGACAACGAGCAAGCGTTCAGCGATGAAATCCAGGCCGAGGACATCAGTATCTGCGAACACGTGCAAAGGGGGCTGGCGTCGGGTTCCTACACGGCCGGACGCTTGAATCCCAAGCGCGAAAGCGGTGTCTGGCATTTTCAGAACCTGCTGCGGAGCGCTTATGCGCGATGATCTGGCCACGGCCAAGCCGCTCGGCTTCTGGATGTGCACCGCGCTCATCGTCGGCAATGTGATCGGCATGGGCATGTTCATGCTGCCCGCTTCGCTGGCGCCGTATGGCTACAATGGTTTTCTCGGCTGGGCGATCACGGTGCTTGGATGCGTGTTCATCGCCCACGTGTTTGCCCACCTGGCACGCGCGCTGCCGGGCGAGGACGGCCCGTACGGCTACACACGGCGCGCCTTCGGCAATGGCGCCGCATTCTTCATCATGTGGTGCTACTGGGTGTCGCTGTGGATTTCCAACGCGACGCTGGCAGTCGGCGTGGTCGGCTATCTGACGGCGCTGGTGCCGGCCTTGTCCAGCGCGCCCTGGCTGCAGCCGGCGGCGGCGCTGATGCTGATCTGGTTCTTCGTGTTGGTCAGCATGCGCGGCGCGCATACCTCAGGGCGGGTGCAAATCGTCTCCACCGCGCTCAAGCTGTTGCCGATGTTGGCCGTGATGGTGCTCGGCTTGTACCTGCTGGTCACCGATGCGCAGGTGTATGTCGCCCATCTTCCGACCACGCCTTTGTCGTTCGAAGCGACGGCGGCGGCCGGAACGATCGCGCTGTTTGCGATGCTGGGGGTGGAGAGCGCCACCATCCCGGCCGATAAGGTCGAGAAACCGGAAACGACGATCCCGCGCGCCACCATGGCCGGCACCCTGATCACGGCGGCGATCTATGTCGGCGTGTCGGCGGTGCCGCTGCTACTCATTTCGCAGGCCGAACTGGCCAATTCGAGCGCGCCGTTTGCCGATTTGTTCAACCGTTACGTCGGCAGCGGTTCCGGCAAATGGCTGGCCATTTTTGTTGTCATCAGTGGCTTGGGCGCACTCAATGGCTGGACCATGCTGTCCGGCGAACTGACGGTGTCGTTCGCCAAGCACGGCGTATTCCCGGCCGCGTTCAAGAAGCAAAACCTGCATGGCGCCCCGACCCTGGCGCTGGTGTTTTCCGGTGTGCTGGCCAGCGCCATGGTGCTAATGAATTACAACCGCTCGCTGGCCCAGGGATTCACCTTCCTGTCCGTGATGGTGACGGCGGCGAACCTGCCGCTGTACCTGGTGGGTGGCCTGGCCCTGATCAAGTTATGGAAACGCGGCGTCGTGCGCGCAACGGGACGCGGTTTGGCCTTGATGGTTTGCAGCGCCGTGATGGCAACGGTTTTCTCGGTCTGGGCTTTCTACGGCATGGGGCGCGAAGCGTTCTGGTGGTCGGTGGCGCTTGGCGCCATCAGTTTGCCGGTGTTCCACGGCATGCGCTATTGGAACCGGGCGCGCGTGGCTGCCGTCGCGGAAGCGCTCTGAGATGACGCGCGATCCGCGTTACGACATCCTGTTCGAGCCGGTCAAAATCGGCCCGGTCACGGCCAAGAATCGCTTCTTCCAGGTCCCCCATTGCAACGGCATGGGCCATGCAATGCCGCAGGCGCACGCGGCGATGCGCGAAGTGAAGGCCGAAGGCGGCTGGGGCGTGATCTGCACCGAGGAGTGCGAAATCCATCCGTCGGGCGACCTGTCGCCGTTCGTCGAGGCACGCCTGTGGGACGACCATGACATTCCGGCGCTGCGCCTGATGTGCGACGCGGTGCATGCCTACGGCGCGCTGGCCGGCATCGAGCTGACCCACAACGGCCCGACCGCATCGAACCTGTATTCGCGCGAGGTGCTGCTGGCGCCGTCGCACCAGCCCAGCAAATACGGCTATCCGTCGCAAGCGCGCGCGATGGACAAGCGCGACATCGCCGAATACCGGCGCTGGCACCGCAACGCGGCCCTGCGCGCCAGGGCGGCCGGTTTCGACATCGTTTACATCTACGCCGCGCATGACCTGGGCCTGCCGATGCATTTCCTGCAAAAGCGGCGCAACCAGCGCACCGACGAATACGGCGGCTCGCTGGAAAACCGGGTGCGCCTGCTGCGCGAAGTGATCGAAGACACCAAGGACGCGGTGGGCGACACCTGCGCCGTGGCGGTGCGCTTCGCCACCGAAGAGCTGCTCGGCGATGGCGGCATGACGCTCGCCGAAGCCAAGGAAGTGGTGCACATGCTGGCCGACTTGCCTGACCTGTGGGACGTCAACCTGGCCGCGTGGTACAACGATTCGGTGCCGTCGCGCTTTGCCCGCGAGGGCGCGCAGGAGCCGTTTATCGACTGGGTCAAGCAAGTCACCACCAAGCCAGTGGTGGGGGTGGGGCGCTTTACTTCGCCCGATACCATGGTCTCGCAAATCAAGCGCGGCGTGCTGGACCTGATCGGCGCGGCGCGGCCATCGATTGCCGATCCGTTCCTGCCCAAAAAGATCGAAGAAGGGCGCATCGACGATATCCGCGAGTGCATTGGCTGCAATATCTGCGTCTCGGGCGATAACACCATCACCCCGATCCGCTGCACGCAAAACCCGACCATGGGCGAGGAATGGCGCAAGAACTGGCATCCCGAGCGCATCGCGATCAGGAAGTCCGCCGCCAAAATTCTCATCGTCGGCGCCGGCCCGACCGGCCTGGAAGCGGCGCGCGCGCTGGGCCAGCGCGGTTACGAAGTGCACCTGTCGGAAGCGGCCCGCGAACTGGGCGGGCGGGTAGCGAAGGAGGCACGCCTGCCTGGCCTTGCCGAATGGGGCCGCGTGCGCGACTGGCGCGTGGGCCAGATCGACAAGCTGCCCAACGTGCACGTCTACCTCGATAGCGTGCTGAACGCCCAGGACGTGCTCGATTTCGGCGCCGACCATGTGCTCTTGGCCACCGGCTGCCATTGGCGGCGCGACGGCTTTGGCCGCAGCAACGGCATGGGCATCAAGGGCTTTGGCGAGGCCGGCATTTTCACGCCTGACGACATCATGGATGGGCGCCTGCCCGACGGCCCGGTGGTGATTTTCGACGATGACTATTTTTACTATGCCAGCACGATTGCCGACAAACTGAGCGTCGAAGGGCGCGCGGTGATCTACGTGACGCCGGACGACACCATCGCTTCCTGGAGCAGCAACACGCTCGATTACCGCCACATCCAGCGCCGCATGCATGAACTGCAGGTGCGCCAGGTGGTGTCGCACAATATCGTCGGCTACGGCGCCGGCAAAGTGCAGCTGGAACAGGTGTGGTCTGGCCAGGCCAGCGAGGTCGCCTGCGCCTCGGTGGTGGCGGTCACGGCGCGCTTGCCGAACGACGCGCTATACCATGCATTGATGTTACGCGAACCGGAATGGAAGGGCGCTGGAATCAAGACGGTGCAATGTGCGGGTGATGCGCTCGCGCCTGGCCTGATTGCGCACGCGGTGTATGCCGGCCATCGCTACGCGCGCGACATGGAGGAAGGACCAGGCGCTGACGTGCCGTTCCGGCGCCACCTGCACACCGGCGTGACCGGCTAATCGCTGGCCAGTTTATGCAAAGGCGCGCAGCCGGGCGCATCGTGGGCAGCGTTCAAGATGCAGTTGTTGTTGGCGGCAATGGCATGCAGCACCGCTGCAGGGCGGGCGACCGGCTTGGCCACGACAGCGGCCGCTTCGGTCGCGGCAGGCTTGGCTGCGCGCGGCGTCGGGGGATAAAAAAACGTCCCCCAGACGATCGCCACGGAGACGCTTGCTACTGCGAAAGACTTCTCGGACATGACCACTACCTCTTGGAGAATTGGCGCGGGCGAGATGGAGCCCACCATTACACTGTACAAAAGAATGTTGATAATTGCAATGACAATTGCTCCTGTTACATTTGCGTTGTAAAAATGTGAATACGGCATTTACCTGTTTTTACGCTTGTCTTAATTTTGCATTCAGAAAACTACCTTAGTCTTTGCTCATCGAAACGAGGAGCCGACAAGATGAAACACGCTATTGCAGTTGTCGCATTGTTGAGCGCGGCGCCGCTGGTCACAGCCGCGCCGGACATGGCAGTCAAACAGGCGGCGCTGATGGAAATGCTGGACGCCTACCGCCAGGTCGAACTGCATTATGTCGATCCGATTGACGACAAGAAAGTATTTGCCGACGCCATAGGCGGCATGCTGTCCGCACTCGACCCGCACTCCCAATACCTGGACAAGGACGACCTCGACGACATGGAAAAAATGAAGTCGGGCGCCTATGTCGGCATCGGCGTGGAAGTCGAAATCGACGCCGGCGCGATCCGGATTCAAGCGCTCAGCCCGGGCGGCGCAGCCGATGTGGGCGGCATCTTGCCGGGCGACATCATCATCGCCGTCGACGGCGAGCCCGTGACCGGCTTGCAGTCGAACAACATCGGCAAGCGCATGCGCGGCGCGCCTGGCACCGGCGTGCAACTGGAAGTGTCGCGCGCCGGCGTAAGGGAGCCGATCAAGGTGCAGCTGGTGCGCGCCGCCTTGCACAGCAAGACCGTGGCGGTGCAGGTAGTCAAACCCGGCCTGGTGCGGGTGCGCATTGCCGAATTTGGCGGCTCGACCACCAATGACCTGGTGGCCAGCCTGAAGGCGCTGGACGTCAATGGCGGCCCGCAGGGCCTGATCCTGGACTTGCGCAACGATCCGGGCGGCCTCATTTCCGCTGCCGCCGGCGTTGCCGCCACCTTCCTGGGGCCGGACGCGGTGCTGTTTTCCTCGCGCGGCCGGATGCCTGGCACCACCGCGACCGTGGCCGCCGGCAGCCCGGCGTTTGTCGACCTGGTGCGCGGCGATGCGCTCGATGCCTTGCCGGCCTGGACCCGCAGCGTGCCATTGACCGTGCTGGTCAACGGCGCCTCGGCCTCGGCCGCCGAACTGGTGACCGGCGCCTTGCAGGACCATGGCCGCGCCAAGGTGATCGGCAGCCAGACCTTTGGCAAGGGCTCGATCCAGACCATCATTGCACTGTCACCGGCCAGCGCCATCAAGCTGACGGTGGCGCGCTACTTCACGCCCAACGGGCACGAGATCCAGGCGCGCGGCATCACGCCCGATGTGCTCATTTCGCCGGCATTCCCTGGTGCGGCCGACGCCGGCATCTTCCTGCGCGAAGCCGATCTGGCCCACCATCTGCCATCGATCGGCGGCGAGCTGGCAACGGCAAAGCACCCCGCGGCCGAGAAAACCAGCTTGTTCGGGACCGCCAGCGACAAGGCGCTTGCCAGCGCGGTGGCCTTGCTGGCGCCGCCGGACGGCGCGCTGCGGGCGCTGTTCAAACCGTTGACCAAGCGCTTGTGATAGCCTTGTGCTCCCATTCTTCCTGCCCGATCACATGACCCGTTTGCTGAGCGTACTGCTGGCGTTTGCCGTTTCCTTTTCCGCGCAGGCCCAGTCGGTCGCGTTCACGTTCGACGACGGACCCGATATCGAAGCCACGCCCTTGCTGTCGGCGCCGCAGCGCAATGCGGCGATGCTGGCCGCGCTGGCCAGGCACAAGGTCAGCGCGGCCCTGTTCGTGACCGCCGCCAATGGCGCCAACCGGCCCGAAGGGCTTGCGCTGGCGCGCGCCTGGGGCGAAGCGGGGCACGTGATCGGCAACCACACGATGACCCACCCGGACCTGGCCAGCGCGCAGGTGTCGCTGGCGCAGTATCAGAAGCAATTGCTCGACTGCGACGCCATCATCAGCACCCTGCCCGGCTACCAGAAGTGGTTCCGCTTCACTTTTCTGCGCGAAGGCAACACGCCTGAAAAGCGCGACGGCATGCGCAGCTTTTTGGCCGCGCACGGCTACCGCAACGCCTACGTGACGCTCGATACCAGCGACTGGCGCCTGAACGACAAACTGGTCGAAGTGCTGGGCAAGGACGCCAAGGCCGAGCTGGCGCCGATCAAGCGCGCCTACCTGAGCCACATGCGCCAGCGCGCGCTGGCGTACCGCGCCTTGTCGCAGCAATTGCAGGGCAGGGACGTGCCGCAGGTGCTGCTACTGCACCATAACCTGATCAATGCGCTATGGCTGGACGACTTGATCGCCCAGTTCGAGCAGATGGGCTGGAGCATCACCACGCCGGCCGCGGCTTTTCGCGACCCGCTCTACGCGCTGCAGCCGGAACGCGCCGCGCCAGGACAAAGCCTGCTGCTGTCGATGGCGCGCAGCCTGGGCGTGGCCAAGTTCGACGGCTGGGAACGGCTGGTCGATGACGGCGAGGCCGAGATTGCCGAGCTCAAGGCGCAGGGACTCTGATCAGGGCCGCAGGCTGCTGTCGGCGAGCAGTGCGCTGCTACGCCATTGCAGCTTCACCTTGCCCGCTGCGGTCTTTTTGCCTTGTCCCAGCAGTGCCTGATGCAAGCCGCGCAGCGCAAATAGATTGCCCGGCAACTGCTGCAGATTGACGCGAAATGCCGCTTCGGCGCCTCTGAAATCGCCCGCGCGCAGCAAGCCCTGGCCAAGTTCGCGCTGCGCGCTGCCTGCCCATAGTGCCTTTTCCACCGTGATGAAATCCGTTTCCAGCGGCAGCGCCGCGCGCAGTTCGGCGCTCGCCGCCTGCTGGTCGCCCTTGGCGAAGGCCTGTTCGGCTTTCAGCGGCGATAGCAGCAAGGTGGCCAGCGTGGCGCTTTTTGCCGGCGTCTGGGCAATGATTTTTTCCAGCGCTTGCTGTTCGCCATCGGCCGAGGCCCCGGTACGCGCCAGCGCCAGGCCGCGCGCGTGGGCCACGACGTGCGGCGCCAGCGAGGCCGTGTCGGTTGTCTTGAGAATGTCCTGCCACTGCGCGAAATGGACCATGGTCAGCAACGGCATCGCGCGCAGGTACTGGCTGAAGTCATCGTCTTTGGCACCGGCGCTGTCGGCCAGTTCGCGCGCCATCGCCATCGCAGTCTTGCCGTCGCCCTGAATCTGGGCCGACACCCACAGGAAGCGCCGGTTGTGCGAGTTCCAGTCCTTGAGCAGCTTGAAACCCTGTTGTTCCAGGTTCTTTGCATGGCGCACCTGCGCTTCGAGCGCGCGCTGGTTGGCATGCACCGCGTCGGCAAAGCGGCCCAGGCGCACGTACAGGTGGGACGGCATGTGCAGCAGGTGCGGCGCGTCCGGCGCCAGGCGCGCCAGCCGTTCGCCGATCCTGGCAGCGGGCGCCGCATCGGCCGGGGTGTCGGCCACGTGCGTGTAATAGTGGACCAACCCGGTGTGGTTCGGATGCAGGCGCAATGCCGCCTTGACCCGGTTGATCAGCGCCACCGTGCGCGGCAGCGTTTGCAAAGTCTGCGTGTCGTAGCCCGCGCGCGGCGCGGTGATCATTTGCGCTTCGAGGAACAGCGATTGCAGGTCCGGGTCGTCGGGGTAGGTATCGGACAGCATGTGCATCTGCTGCGCGTAGGCCAGGTCGAGCAGGTTGGCCTTGACCGAGGCGGCACTGCCGCACCAGTCAGTGGCCAGCGTCGGCGCGGCGCTCGCGATGACGTCGGACCAACCGTAGCGGGTGACCATGGCCGACACCAGTTCGCGGTCCTGTGGCGAGGCTGTCAGCGGCAGCAGTTGCTGCGCCATCAGCGCGTAGCGGCGCGCCTCGGACAGGTCGCCGCGCTGCGGGCGGTTGAAGGTCGGGCCCAGCTGCCAGGCCACGCCCCATGCGCACATCGCGCACGCCGGGTCGGCCTGCAAGGCACCCTTGAAGGCGCGCACGGCCTCGAATTCATCGAAAGCATACGCCTGTTGCAGGCCCTGGTCGAACCAGAATTGCGCGTCCGGCACGCGCGTCGTGATAGCGCGGTGGATGTTGCCGAAGCCGCTCAGTCGGGGCGCGGGCGGCGTGTCGGCCGATGCGTAGTTCAACCAGGACGCGGCCAGCAGGGCGCCAACTAAGTACAGACGGGATGGTGGTCGCACGGGAACAATCGAGGTATGGGCAGAGCGCCACCTTACCGCAATCAGCCGCTCCAGGCAACGGAAGCGGCCAAGGCCAGCATGGTGGTGCCGGCGAAGCCATCGATCCATTTCCAGGCCAGCGGTCTGGCGAAAAACCGCGACAGGCGCGTGGCGCCGTAGCCGAGCGCGCTGAACCACAGTATCGACGCGCACATGGCGCCGGCAGCGAACGACGGGCGCGCCGCGACCGGGAAGCCGCCGCCAATTGCGCCCAGCAGCACTACTGTATCCAGGTAGACGTGGGGATTGAGCAGCGACAGCGCCAGCACGCTCAGCAATGCCTGGCGGCGCGTGGCGCGCACCGGGTCCGGCGCGATCGTCATCGCGCCGCTGGCAAACACCGCGCGCCAGCTGCGCACGCCGTACCACAGCAGAAAGGCCGCGCCGCCCCATTTGGCCACTGCCATCAGCATGGGCGAAGCCTGCACGACGGTGCCCACGCCAGCCACGCCCAGCGTGATGAGCGTGGCATCGACCAGGATGCAAGTGAGTACCGTCAGGCCAAGGTGTTCGCGCCGGATGCCGGTGCGGATGACGTGGATGTTTTGGGCGCCGATCGCCATGATCAGGCCGGCTCCCAGACCCAGGCCATTGAGAAAAGTGGTCAATGCAAACATGGTCCAGCCCTCGGTCGTGTGAAGATGGGAGTCATTTTGACGGCTGGCCACTGACAAACATAACGAATTTAATTTATCTCAGTATAATTAAAATTTGCTAATTTAAGGAACTGGCATGCTTGATGCGCGCAAAGGGGAGGCCTTGTTGGCTGTCATCGACAGCGGCAGTTTCGAGCAGGCGGCGCTGCGGCTGCACCTGACGCCGTCGGCGGTGTCGCAGCGCGTGAGCGCCATGGAAAGCGAACTGGGCATGCCGCTGATCATCCGCAGCAAGCCATGCCGCGCCACCGCCGCCGGCCAGCGGCTGGTGCAATATCTGCGCCGTAGCCGCTTGCTGGAGGACGAATTCATGGCCGACAGCGGCGCCAGCCCCTTGAGCGTGGCGCTGGCGGTCAACAACGACACGCTGGCCACCTGGCTGCTGCCCGGCCTGGCTGAGTTCCTGATCAAGGAACACATCCTGCTCGACATCCTGCTCGACGACCAGGACCATACCTACACCTTGCTGGCGCAGGGGCTGGCACTGGCCGGCGTGTCGAGCCAGCCCGAACCGATGCGCGGCTGCGAAGTGCAGATGCTGGGCGCGATGCGCTACCGTCTGCTGGCCACGCCCGCGTTCGCGGCGCAGTGGTTTCCCGACGGGCTGCAGCGCGAAGCGGCGCGGCTGGCGCCGCTGATGGTATTCGACCGCAAGGACACTTTGCAGTCCACGTTCCTGCTGCGCGAACTCGGTTTGCCGCCGGGCAGTTACCCGAGTCACTACCTGCCGGCCAGCGAAGCGTTCATGCAAGCGATCCGGCTGGGACTGGGCTACGGCATGATTCCTGAACTGCAATACGCAGATCGGGTTGCGGCCGGCGAGCTGGTCGACCTGGCGCCGGACAAACCGACCGATGTGATGCTGTACTGGCATGCGTGGCGGGTGCAGTCGCCCAAGCTGGAACGGCTGAGCGCGCAGGTCATCGCCACTGCGCGCGGTGCATTACACCTCGCGTAGGGCGCTCGCGCGGCCGTGACTGCTTGGTGCTCGGCGTCAAACACGGGTGGCGTGATGGATTGCGTGTGGTTAGCATATTCGCTAACATGACCGCATGGCGTTTCAGATCGAATACTTCAACGAGCGCGTACTTGCCGAGGTCAAATCATGGCCGGCAGATCTCCTTGCGGACTATGTGCGGCTGGTTGATCTGTTGGTAGAACACGGGCCGAATTTGCGCCTTCCACACTCGAGGGCGTTTGGTGCTGGCCTCTTCGAGTTGCGGCCGCGTTGTAAATCTGGCACGGGGAGAGCCATGTATTGTTTCTTTTCGGGAAAGCGAATAATCATATTGCACGCGTTCGTGAAAAAGTCGCAAGAGACGCCAGACAATGATTTGAAACTTGCGCGCAAGCGTCTTAAGGAGGTGCAACATGTCTGACCTGAAATTCGAGCCAGTTCCACATAATCAAGCAGAGTTCATTGCCGAAGCGAAGAAGCGCCCTGGGTTCACCGAGGCCTATGAAGCGCTTGCGCTGGAATACGCTCTTGCGGACCAAATGCTGAAAGCGCGCGCAAAAGCTGGACTGACCCAGGATACCGTTGCCGAGCGCATGGGGACGACGAAGAGCGCCATTTCGCGGCTCGAGTCTGTCGGCAAGCACACCCCCTCGTTGGCGACGTTGAAGAAATATGCCTCAGCGGTCGGTTGTGATTTAGAAATAAAGTTAGTCCGTATTAAAGCGACTTGAGCAGTGGCATTGTTCGTCGCCAACCTAATCTGGCCGAGCGTAAAGACGACACGCGACGAATCCCTGCTCAAAAACAACACTGCTGATCGTTTCAATGTCGAACAGATCACATAGACAAAACCGTACGAAATTAGGACTTTTACGCGAAGAACAATAGATAAACCGTTAAGTTAATTTACACACAAGTTGTCTGTAAGGCTAGAGTATTTGCAACCAGCTTGTTTGAGTGGGACTGAAGAAACGATGGACCGATTGAAGTACATTTTTCTGAAAGACCAAACAAATGCACATCACCGTATTGTCAATGCGCAGCATGGCCGCAATCGCGGCGCTGGCGCTGTCCGGTTCGGCCTTCGCCGCCGGCCAGAACGCCCAGGAAGGGCAGACCGTGTTCAAAGATCCGGTCAGCGGCAAAATGCGCAACCCGACCGCCGCCCAAGCGAAGGAATTGAATGACTTGCGCGCCGCCCAGCGCGCAGCCGACGCCGCCGAACGCAAAGCGTCCGGTGCGCCGATGGCCGGTGTGGCCCGCCTGCAAGGCAACGGCATCGTGGCCGCCCACGTGGATGAAGAATCGATCTCGTACTCCGTCATGAAACGCAATGGCGCCGGTGAATTGGTGCTCGAATGCGTGCAAGGCGCCAGCGCCGTAGAAAAGACCTTAGCCACCCCAGTGACCACGGATTCGAAGGAGCACCAGCATGACGTTCAATAAGCGCCCCCGCTTGACCATGATGGCCGCGGCCCTTGCCGTGTGCTGCGCTGCCGCCGGGACAGCCCAGGCTGCCGCGACGATCGTCATCAACAACATCAACCTGGCCGGCGTGGGCTTCAATGACCCAACGCCGGCCGCGCCGGTCGGCGGCAACACTGGCACCACGCTGGGCGAACAGCGCTTGATCGCGTTCACCCACGCGGCCAATATCTGGGGCGCAACGCTGACCAGCGCCGTGCCTATCCTGATCAATGCGCGTTTCTCGGCGCTTAGCTGCACCGCGACCGGCGCCGTGCTCGGCAGCGCGGGCGCGACCCAGGTCTTTGGCGGCTTCCCGGGCGCGCTCAAGGCAGACACATGGTATTCCTACGCCCTGGCCAACAAGTTGTACGGCGCCGAAATTTCGGATGCGCCCGGTGCGCAGATCAATGCCAACTTCAACGTCAACCTGGGCAAGCCAGGTTGCCTGACCGGCACCTCGTTCTACCTGGGCCTGGATGCCAATCACGGCACCAGTATCGACTTCGTGACGACGCTGCTGCACGAAATGGGCCATGGCGTGGGCTTTCAGACCTTCACCAACGGCCTGAGCGGCGCCCCGTTTGCCGGCTATCCTTCGGTATGGGATCACTACCTGCTCGACAACACCACCGACAAGCTGTGGGTCAACATGAGCAACGCCGAGCGGCAAGCGTCGGCACTGCGCCCGGGCGGCCTGTCGTGGACCGGCGCGCGCGTGACGGCGGCGGCGCCGCAGGTGCTGTCGGCCACGCCGCAGCTGCGCCTGATCGGCGCCGGCGCCAAGACCGCAGGCGGCCTGTATGCAGTCGGCGAAGCGGACTTCGGCCCGGCGGTGACGAATCCGCCGGTGACCGGCCAAATCGCGGCGGTGGCGCTGCAAGCCGACAGCGCCGGTTCGGCCTGCACGCCGTTCAATGAAGCCAATGCGGCAGCGGTGCGCAGCAAAATCGCGCTGGTCAGCCGCGGCACCTGCGGTTTTGCCGTCAAGGTCAAGAACGCGCAGAACGCCGGCGCCATCGCCGTCATCGTCGCCGACAATGTGCCAGGCGCCGTGGCCGGCATGGGGGGCGTCGATCCAAGCGTCACCATTCCAGCCGTGCGCGTGACGCAAGCCGATGGCGCCACCATCGCTGCCAGCCTGACCATGCCCAACGGTGGCACCAATGGAACGGTCGGCAAGTTCGAAGTGTCGAAGACGTTGATTGCGGGCACCGATGCGATGCAGCGCGTGACCATGTTCACGCCCAATCCGTATCAGTCGGGCTCGTCGGTGTCGCACTTCAACACCACCGCCAAGCGCAACTTGCTGATGGAACCGGCCATCAGCGCCGACCTGACCCATTCGCCATCGCTGCCGGTGGACTTGACGTTCGAGCTGCTGAAGGACATCGGCTGGTGATCGTTGCGCCGCGCTGAACCGGACCGCCTGCTCGCAGGCGGTTTTTTTATGGGTGCGCCCGGCAGGGCGCACTGACTGCGTAATGAAGATTCCGCTTGGGCGGCTAAAAATATGGCAAGATAACGTTTTGTAGTTAAATTACATTGCAGCCGGAGACCGAATGAAAAAGATCTGCAGCACTGCCCTCGTATCGGCGCTGATGATGCTGGCCAGCGGCCAGGCCATGGCGGACGCGAAGAACCCGAAGATCGGCTTTTCGATCGACGACCTGCGCGTTGAGCGCTGGGCCCGTGACCGCGACTACTTCGTCGCCGCCGCCACCGGCCTGGGCGCCAAGGTGTACGTGCAGTCGGCCGACGCCAGCGAGCAAAAGCAAATCGCCCAGATCGAGAACCTGATTGCGCGCGGCGTGGACGTGCTGGTGATTGTTCCCTACAACGCCACGGTGCTCAATAACGCGATCAAGGAAGCCAGGAAGGCCCACATCAAGGTGCTCTCGTATGACCGGCTGGTGCTCAATGCCGATATCGACGCCTATATTTCTTTCGACAACAAGGCGGTCGGCGAAATGCAGGCCCGCGCTGTAGTCGAGCTCAAACCGAAGGGAAATTACTACTTGCTGGGCGGCGCGCCGACCGACAACAATGCCAAAATGCTGCGCGAAGGCCAGCTCAGCGTGCTCCAGCCGCTGGTCGACAAGGGCGACGTCAAGATCGTCGGCAAGCAGTGGGTCAAGGAATGGAGCCCGTCCGAAGCGATGGCCATCGTCGAGAACGCACTGACTGCCAATAACAACAAGATCGACGCCATCATCGCGTCCAACGACGGCACCGCGGGCGGCGCGATCCAGGCGCTGGCGGCGCAAAAACTGAGCGGCAAGGTGCCGGTATCCGGGCAGGATGCCGACCTGGCCGCGGTGCGCCGCGTGATTGCCGGTTCCCAGGCCATGACGGTCTACAAGCCGCTCAAGCTGATCGCCAGCGAAGCGGCCAAGCTGTCGGTGCAGCTGGTGCGCAATGAAAGGCCGGCCTACAACGCGCAGTATGACAACGGCTTCAAGAAGGTCGACACGCTGCTGCTCAAGCCGACGCCGCTGACCAAAGCCAACATCGGCATGTTGGTCAAGGACGGGTTCTATACCGAAGCACAAATCGCGGGCAAATAATGCCGGGCTATTTGCTGGAAATGAAGGGCATCGTCAAGCAGTTCGACGGTGTGCGCGCGCTCGATGGCATCGACATCCGGATCCGCCCTGGCGAATGCATAGGCCTGTGCGGCGAGAACGGGGCCGGCAAGTCGACCTTGATGAAAGTGCTGTCGGCGGTCTACCCGCACGGCAGCTGGGATGGCGAGATCCTGTGGGAAGGCCAACCACTGCGGGCCCAATCGATCCGCGAGACCGAGGCGGCCGGCATCGTCATCATTCACCAGGAGCTGATGCTGGTGCCGGAATTGTCGGTCACGGAAAACCTGTTTTTGGGGAACGAGATCACGCTGGCGGGCGGGCGCATGAATTATCCGGCCATGAACCGGCGCGCCGAGCAGTTGCTGGCCGAACTGAAACTGACGGACGTGAACGTGGTGCTGCCGGTGATGAACTACGGCGGCGGCCACCAGCAACTGATTGAAATTGCCAAGGCCCTCAACAAGGACGCCAAGCTGCTGATCCTGGACGAACCGTCAGCCTCGCTGACCGCGTCCGAAATCGCGGTGCTGCTCGATATACTCCGGGGCCTGAAGGCCAAGGGCGTCGCTTGCGTCTACATTTCGCACAAGCTCGACGAAGTGGCGGCCATTTGCGACACCATTGCCGTCATCCGCGACGGCAAGCACATTGCCACCACGCCGATGGCCGAGCTCGACGTGGGACGCATCATCGCCCAGATGGTCGGGCGCGACATGCACCAGCTGTATCCGAAGCAGGAGCATGCGCTGGGCGAGGTCATTTTTGAAGCGCGCAACGTCACCTGCTACGACGTCGACAAGCCGGAGCGCAAGCGCGTCGATAACGTGTCGTTCACGCTGCGCAAGGGTGAGATTCTCGGTATCGCCGGCCTGGTCGGGGCAGGGCGCACCGAGCTGGTGTCGGCGCTGTTCGGCGCCTATCCGGGGCGCTGCGAGGCGCAAGTGTGGCTGCATGGCGAGAAGATCGACACCAGCACCCCGCTCAAGGCGATCCGCGCCGGCTTCGCGCTGGTGCCGGAAGACCGCAAGCAGCATGGCATCGTGCGCGACCTGACGGTCGGGCAGAACATCACCTTGAGCGTGTTGGACACGTTTGCGCGCTTTACCCGCATCGACGGCGAGGCCGAGCTGGCGGCGGTGCACCAGCAAATTGCGCGCCTGGGCTTGAAAACGGCCAGCCCGTTTTTGCCGATCACCAGCCTGTCCGGCGGCAACCAGCAAAAAGCGGTGCTGTCGAAGATGCTGCTGACAAAACCGCAAGTGCTGATACTCGACGAGCCCACCCGCGGCGTCGACGTTGGCGCCAAATACGAAATCTACAAGCTGATGTTCGAACTGGCCAGCGCCGGCATGGCCATCATCATGGTGTCGTCCGAACTGGCCGAAGTGCTGGGGATAGCCGACCGGGTGCTGGTGATGGGCGAGGGCCAGCTGCGCGGCGACTTCGTCAACCAGGAACTGACGCAGGAAATGCTGCTGGCGGCGGCGCTCGGCCAACAAGAGACTTGACATGAACCCCATCAAAATCAAACAACTGTTCACGCAATACAAAATCCTGGCGCTGCTGTTTGCCATCGCGCTGATCTGGGTTTTCTTCAGCTGGAAGACCGAAGGCGGCTTCATTTCGCCGCGCAACCTGTCGAATTTGATGCGCCAGATGGCCATCACCGGCATCCTCGCGTGCGGCATGGTGTTCGTCATCATCGCCGGCGAGATCGACTTGTCGGTCGGTTCCTTGCTCGGCTTGCTGGGCGGCGTGGCGGCGGTGCTCGACGTCAGCCATCACTTGCCTTTGCCGGTGATTATCGTGCTGGTGCTGGCCTGCGGCCTGCTGCTTGGCCTGTGCAACGGTTACCTGGTCGCGTACGCGGGCATACCGTCGTTCATTGTCGGCCTGGGCGGCATGCTGGCCTACCGCGGCATCGTGCTGGGCGTGACTGACGGCGTGACGGTGGCGCCGGTGTCGCCGGAGATGGTGTTGCTGGGGCAGGGCTATCTGTCGCCGGCGCTGGGCGTGGTGCTCGGGCTGGTGCTGTTCGTGCTGGCGGCGCTATTGACGTGGCGCCAGCGGGTCAGCCTGGCGCTGCACCATTTGCCAGTGGCGCCGCTGTGGCGCGACGGCGTCAAACTGGCTGCGATCGCGCTGGTGCTGTTTGCCTTCGTGCGCACGCTGGGCAGCTATGAGGGCATCCCGCTGCCGGTGCTGTTGTTGCTGGTGCTGCTGGGCGCGTTCAGCTATGTCGCCACGCAGACCGTGTTCGGCCGGCGCATTTACGCGGTCGGCAGCAATATGGAAGCGACCCGCCTGTCGGGCGTGAACGTGCGCGCCGTCAAGCTGTGGATCTTCGGCCTGATGGGCTTGATGTGTGCATTGGCCGGCTTGATCAACACTGCGCGCCTGGCGGCCGGATCGCCCTCGGCCGGCACGGCGGGGGAACTGGATGTGATCGCGGCCTGTTTCATCGGCGGCACCTCGATGCGCGGCGGCTCGGGCACCGTGTACGGCGCGCTGATCGGCGCGCTCGTGATGGCCAGCCTGGACAACGGCATGTCGATGCTGGACGTGGACAGCTACTGGCAAATGATCGTCAAGGGCTTCATCCTGACGCTGGCGGTGTGGGTGGACGTTGTCACCCGCTCCGGTCGTCGCAACTAAATCACTCGCTGGGCTCGACTTCAATGAAATTACTCGCTTGCTGCGCCGCTGTCTTGTTGTGCTTTCCGGCGCTGGCCGCCACCCAGGACCCTGATCAGCGCGCGGCGAGCGCCGTGGCGCAGATGACGGAAGACGAAAAAATCCGTACGGTGTTCGGTTATTTTTCGGCCGAGTTCAAAGGGATCAAAGGGCCCAAGGAAGGGCGCCCGGATACGGCCGGCTTTATCTACGGGACCGAACGCCTGGGCGTGCCGCCCCAATGGCTGACCGATGCCGGCATCGGCGTGTCGGGCCAGCCCACCGCCACGGCGCGTGCCCGGACCTCATTGCCATCGGGCCTGGCCACCGCTGCCAGCTGGAATCCGGAACTGGCCTACCAGGGCGGGGCGATGATCGGCAACGAAGCGCGCCTGTCGGGCCATAACGTGCTGCTGGCCGGCAGCGTGAACCTGATGCGCGAGCCGCGCAACGGGCGCAACTTCGAATACGCGGGCGAAGATCCTTTGCTGGCCGGCGTGATGGCGGGCGAGTTCATACGCGGCATCCAGTCGAACCACATTATCTCCACGGTCAAGCATTTCGCGTACAACGACCAGGAGACCAATCGCGGCGAAATCAATGTGAAAATCGGCGACGCGGCCGGGCGCATGTCGGACCTGCTGGCGTTTCAGATTGCGATCGCGCGCGGCAACCCTGGCGCTGTCATGTGCGCCTACAACCGCGTCAACGGCGACTACGCCTGCGAGAGCGACTACCTGCTCAATAAAGTGCTCAAGGGCGACTGGGGCTATCGCGGCTACGTCATGTCGGACTGGGGCGCCACCCATTCGACCATCCCGGCCGCCAATCGCGGGCTGGATCAACAGTCCGGCTGGCCGTTCGACCATGCCGAGTATTTCAATGCGGCCCTCAAGGAAGCGGTCGAGAACGGCCATGTGCCGCAGGCGCGGCTGGACGACATGGCGCACCGCATCGTGCGCACCATGTTCGCCAACGGCTTGATGGACCATCCGCTGCCGGTGGAAGAAGGACACAAGATCGACTTCCCTGCGCATGCCTTGATCAGCCAGGCGGACGCGGAAGAAGGAATGGTACTGCTCAAGAACGCGCATGCGCTGCTGCCGCTGGCGCCCGGACTCAAAACGGTCGCCATCATCGGCGGCCATGCCGACGTGGGCGTGTTGACCGGTGGCGGCTCGGCCCAGGTGTATCCGCAAGGCGGCAGCGCGGTGCCCAACGAAGGGCCAACGGGCTGGCCGGGGCCGACGGTGTACAACCCGTCGTCGCCGATGAAGGCGCTCGCTGCGCGCAGCAAGGCGAAATTGGTCTACCACGACGGCAAGGACGCAGTGGCGGCGGCCAAGCTGGCAGCGGCCAGCGACGTGGCGATCGTGTTCGCCACCCAGTGGACTGCCGAAAGCATCGACGTGCCCGACCTGAGTTTGCCCGACGGCCAGGACGCCCTGATCGCCAAGGTCGCTGCGGCCAATCCGAATACGGTGGTGGTGCTGGAGACGGGCGGCCCGGTGACGATGCCGTGGCTGGATGCGGTCGGCGCCGTGGTGGAAGCCTGGTATCCGGGCACCGCCGGTGGCGAAGCAATCGCGCGCGTGCTCAGTGGTGAAGTCAATCCGTCGGGCCGCTTGCCGGCCACCTTCCCGCGTTCGGAGTCGCAGCTGCCGCGCCCCAGGGTCGATGGCGACCCGGCCGCCAAGCCGGGAGGCCGCTACAGCGTCGACTACAACATCGAAGGCGCGGCGGTAGGCTACAAGTGGTTCGAACTGAAAGGGCACACGCCGCTGTTTGCGTTCGGCCATGGCTTGTCGTACACCAGCTTCGCCTACCAGCGGCTGGCGGCGCGTCCGACGGGCGACAGTATCGTGGTTGAATTCAAGGTCAGCAACACCGGCAAGCGCGAAGGCAAGGCAGTGGCGCAAGTGTACGTGGGGCCTGCGGCTGGCGGCTGGGAAGCGCCGCGCCGCTTGGGCGGGTGGGAGAAGGTCGCGCTCAAGCGCGGCGCCAGCCGCACCTGCCGGATGGTGATCGATCCGCGCCTGCTGGCGATGTACGACAGCGCCAGCGGCAAGTGGAACATCGCGGCCGGCGATTACATCGTCACGCTGGCGTCAGCGTCGGATGCGCCTGCGGCGAGCGTGACGGTGACGCTCGCTGCGCGCGAGGTGGGGGCGGGTGCCCATTAATTCGCGCTACAATCGGCACTTCGCCGCCGAGGACACGATGAGTACCGATAATCGCACCGAGCAGGAATTCCTGCGTACCTATAACGTTCATGACTACGACGTTCCACTGACAAGCGTCGACCTGGTTATCTTCACGATGCGGGACCAGGTCTTGCAGGTGCTGCTGGTACGGCGCGCCGACCATCCCTGTCGCGGCAAATGGGCGCTGCCGGGCGGCTTTATCGACCTGCGCGGCGATGTGGACCTGGACGCCACGGCGTTGCGGACTTTGCGTGCCAAGGCCGGCGTGTCGACGCCCTACCTCGAACAGCTGCAGGGCTTTGGCAGTGCCACGCGCGACCCGCGCGGCTGGTCGACGACGTTTGCCTATTTCGCCTTGATCTCGTCGGATCAAGTTGAACTGACGCCTGGCGGCAGCGCCGATGCGGCCAGGTGGCATCAGGTTGATGGCACAGAGCACATGGACGACCTGGCGTTCGATCACGGCGCGATACTGGCCACGGCAATCGCGCGCTTGCGCAGTCGGGTGGAATATTCGTCGCTGCCAGTGCATCTGCTGCCGGCTGAATTTACGCTCTCCGATTTGCAGCGCGTGTATGAAATCGTGCTTGGCCGTCCGGTCGACAAAAGCGCATTTCGCAAGCGTATCAAGGAAGGCGATTTCCTGGAAGAGATCCCGGGCAAGCTGCGTCACGCCAGCAACCGGCCGGCGCAGCTGTACCGCGCGCGCCAGGATCATCCTGCCGTCAGCGCCATGCGCAGGATCGGTGGCTGAGACGAAAAATTGGCCAGGCGATCCGCGCCAACCAGGGGCATTCCATCGCCAGCCGCTTTGTCGAATCGATCCGATTCTGGCCTGAGGCGCTCAGCAAGGAATGAAATTCCGGTGCCGCCAGGTCTGATTCAACACCGTAGATGATCTCGGTAGTCATCATTACACTTTCTTGGAAACAAGCTACTTGGAAGATGCGCTACGTCAAAGCAACATTGGGCGCAACAAGCCATGGAATTCGCGTGAATCGCCTTGTTTTTACCGATTAGCGACCTAGAGTGAATAGTGCATTGTGACCAATGCAATGTAAATCGGGAGGCAACCATGGCAAATGCAGATTGGCGTCTGGAAGGCGACTGGGTCAAAAATTGCAGCTGCGCTTATGGCTGTCCATGTGACTTCAATGCCCGACCCACCGAAGGCTATTGCAAGGGGCTGGTCGCCATGCACATCGGCTCGGGCCATTTTGACGCGGTCCGGCTGGATGATCTCAGCTTTTGTGTCACGGTCCATTTCCCCGGTGCCTTGCACGAAGGAAACGGACAAGCCCAAGCGATCATCGATGCGCGCGCCAGTCCGGCGCAGCGTGACGCCCTGTTCGCCATCCTGTCCGGACAGAACTCCCAGGAAGGCACGCTTTTCAATATATTCAGCCTGATTGTCAGCGTCATGCATGACCCCATCTTCGCGCCGATCCACTTTGAATTTGACCAGCGTGAGCGCGTGGCCAAGATCATCATCCCCGGCGTGTTGACGACCGAGGTGGAACCGATCAAGAATCCGGTGACCGGCTCACCACTGCGGGCAACGCTGGTGTTGCCCGAAGGGTTCGAACACGTGGAAGGGGAAATCGCGTCGTCGGACATTGACAGCAGCGGCGCCATCGCCTTTGCCACCAAGGGCAAGCACAGTACGTTGGCGCACGTTATTCAAAGCCCGGCCGGCGTGCTTGGCTAAGCGGCATGAAGGCATTTGGCCGTGTCTTGGTCGGGCAAGTCGCGCGGCACGAACGCAGCTTGCCGATAGTGCTGTTGTCGCTCGTGATCGCGCTATCTTGGGCGTACCTTCTGAAAGGCGCCGGCACCATGGGAGAAATGGACGGCATGCTCATGCCCATGAGTGCAGGTCCATGGACCATGGCGCATGCGCTGGTCATGCTGTGCATGTGGATCGTCATGATGGCCGCCATGATGCTTCCCAGCGCAACGCCCATGATTCTCCTGTACGACACGATCGCGCGCCGCCAGGCGGCGCATGGTCGCGCCGGGTCCTTGTCAGGCTTGTTTGCGGCCGCTTACCTGGTCGTGTGGAGCGTGTTTAGCATCGTTGCTGTGGTGCTCCAATACGGCATGGAGCGCGCGGCATTGCTGTCGCCAATGATGGAGAACGCCAGTGTGCTGCTGGCGGGTGCATTGCTGATCGCCGCTGGCGCCTATCAATTCACCAAGCTCAAGTCAGCATGCCTGACGCACTGCCAAAGCCCGCTCGATTTTGTCGTCACGCATTGGCGTACTGGCGCCGTCGGTGCATTCCTTATGGGTGTCCGGCACGGTATGTACTGCGTAGGGTGTTGCTGGATGCTGATGCTGCTGTTGTTTGCGGGCGGCGTGATGAACCTGGCCTGGATTGCCGGCCTGGCGCTGTATGTCCTGGTGGAGAAGCTGGTGCATGTGGGGCACTGGATCAGCCGCGCAACCGGGGCGTTATTGATCGTATGGGGGCTGGCGACGTGCGTATCGGCGTTGCCTGCCAGGTGAAGCAAACGCGTCATCCTCACTTCAGGGAGTAGCTATGACACAGGATCCATTTGAAGAACTAAAAAAACGCCAGCGAGCCATGTGGGCCTCGTTCGGGCCGACCGCCACGTTCACGACACCGTCAGCGGCAAAGCTGGTGCAGTTTGCCGACGTGCGCGCCGGCGAGTCGGTGCTTGACGTCGCCACCGGAACTGGGGTGGTGGCCATTACGGCTGCCAGGGCAGGGGCGCAAGTTTGCGCGCTGGACTTGACCCCGGAACTGCTGGAACAGGCGCGCGAGAATGCACATATTTCCAATCAAAAGGAGATCGCGTGGATCGAAGGCGACGCAGAAAAATTGCCGTACGAAAATGCGACCTTTGACGTCGTGCTAAGCCAGTTCGGCCACATGTTCGCACCGCGTCCCGAGGTGGCCATCGCCGAAATGCGCAGGGTGCTCAAGCCAGGTGGACGCATCGCGTTCGCCACCTGGCCACCAGAGCATTTCATCGGCAAGATGTTCATGTTTGTCGGTCGCAACTCGCCACCGCCGCCGCCCGGCGCTGCCGCACCACCGCTATGGGGCGTGCCCGCAGTGATTGCAGAGCGCTTGGGTACGCAGTTTGATGTTCCGTTTTTCGCGCGCGGCACCATGGAGATTCCGGCGTTAAGCCTTCACCACTTCCGCCTGTTCATGGAACACTCGGTGGGACCGATCCAGAAGCTGGTCGAATCGTTGGCCAATGATCCGGTCAAGCTGGCGGAGATACGGCAGGAATTCGAAGCGCTGGCCGCGCCTTACTATCACGGCAACGTCATGCATCAGGATTTTCTGATGACGCGCGCCAGGACCCGCTAAGCGACAGGCAGCGAGATTGTCACCCGCAGGCCGCCGCCTGCGCGGTTGGCAGCGACGATGGTGCCGCCGTGGGCTGCCACCACGCGCTGCGCGATCGCCAGCCCCAGGCCATGGCCGTCGATGTTGTTGGCGTTCGGGTGGGAGCGAAAGAACGGTTCAAAGATCGTAGCCAGGTCGAGCGAATCGACACCCGGGCCGCGGTCCAGTACGTGCACCAGCACTGCAGTGGCAGTCGATTCGAGCGCCACTTCGGCAGTGCCATCCGGCGGACTATGCTTGACCGCATTGCGCACCACGTTTTCGATGGCGCGCCACAGCAGGTCAGGCGTGCCCGACACCTGCGCCGTGGTGCTGCCGGTGACCTGCACCTGGCGTGCCTGGCTGGCCGCTTCATAGTGCGCGTCGGCGGCGATTTCCTGCACCATCTCCATGATCGCGAATGTTTCGGCCGCTGGCAACGCGGACGCCGTTTCCAGGCGCGACAGCGTCAGCAGCTCGCCCACCAGCTTGTCCATGCGCGCGCTCTCGCGCTCGATCCGTTCCAGTGACGTGGCCAGCTTGTCGGGCTGCTGGTGCGCCAGGCCGATCGCCGCCTGCAGCCGCGCCAGCGGCGAGCGCAGTTCGTGCGACACGTCGTGCAGCAGGCGGCGCTGGTTGTCCATCAGCGCGCGCAGTTGGGCGCTCATGCGGTCGAAATCGTGGCCAAGGTCGGCCAGTTCGTCGCGCCGCCCGCCGTTGCCGGCGCCAAAACGCGGCGCCAGGTCGCCCATAGCCGCCGCTTCGAAGGCGTCGCGCAGGGCGCGGATCGGGCGCGAAAAATACCACGCCAGCAGGGCCGCGAACAGCAAGCTGGCCAAGGTGCCGACCGCCATCGTGATGTAGGGCAGGCGATAGGCGTCGGACGGGCCGCCGCGCGGGCGGTGCGGGCCAGGCTCGCCAAATACGTCCGGTGGGGGCGGCATCCGGAAACCGCGGCCGGGCCAGTCGCTGCGCCGCACGAACACGATCAGGTGCTGGCCTTCAGGGCTGCTCATGCTGCGCACCACGCCACCGTGCTCGCCGCTGGCGAACAAGCGGTCCATTTCTGTGCGCATGGCGCTGCTAACTTCTCGTCCGAGCAGGTCGGCGCCGTTCACATCGAGCGCATACACGCTGCGGCTGGTGGCGCTGGCGGCCAGTTCGCGCAAGCCGGCCATGCCGCCGTACTTGAGCGTGAGCGCGGCAGCATCGAGGATCGCGCCAGCCGACGGGCTGGTGTCGATGTGGGCGCCGCGGCCACGGGCGTCGGCCGCATTGTCGCGCGCCTGGTCCCATACCCAGAAGGTGGCGCCCACGCCGACGGTGGTGACCAGCTGCGCAAACAGGATCGCGAAGAAGAATTTCCAGAACAGGCGGCCCATGGCTACTCGCTGATGAGCTGGTAGCCGAGACGGTACACCGTCTGCAGGCAGGAGCGGCCGTCGTCGAGCGCGCCAAGCTTGTGGCGCAGGCTGCTCAGGTGCACGTCGATGTTGCGGTCGAAGCGCGCCAGCGGCCGGCCCAGGCCCTGTTCCGACAGTTCGTTCTTGCTCACCGGCCGGCCGGCGTTGCGGGCCAATACTTCGAGCAGGTTGAATTCGGTGCTGGTCAGCGCCAGCGCTGCGCCGTCCCAGCTGGCGCGCCGCATCGACGGCACCATCGCCAGTTTGCCGACCCGCAGCGACAGCGGGCCGTTGTTGTCTTCCGGCGGCGGGTTGGCGCGGCGCAGAATGGCGCGGATGCGCGCGGTCAGCTCGCGCGGCGTGCATGGCTTGGTGACGTAGTCGTCGGCGCCCAGCTCCAGGCCCAGGATGCGGTCGGTGTCGTCGCCGCGCCCGGTCAGCATCAGCACTGGCATGCGGCTGCGTTCGCGGATGCGGCGCAGCGTTTCGATGCCGTTCATGCGCGGCATCATCACGTCCAGGATGGCGATCGCAAACGCGCCCGATAGCGCCAGCCGGGTGCCGGTCTCGCCGTCGTTGCAGGTGCCTACGCCGAAACCCTCTTGCGCCAGGTATTCCTGGAACATGCCCACCAGCTCGATATCGTCGTCGATCAACAGTACTTTATTCATGCGGCAATGATAACAAACGTGCTTGCGCGGCGCGCCCTCTTTACCCGCTTTTACAAGGCCCTAACGGCGCTTTACATGGCGCGGCCGGAGAATCGGGGTTTCCTCATCACCCTTTGGAGCAAACATGAAACTTCGACAATCGTGCATCGCCGCGCTGGCCTTTGCCGGCGTGATGGCCAGCGCCGCTGCGCAACTGCCAGGGCCGCCGCCCGGTCCACCGGGCGAACATGGACGCGGTCCCGGCATGGTGTTGAGCGAGGCGCAAGAACAGAAGGCATTCGCAATCCGCCATGCGGCCGAGCCGGCACGCTTCGAGCAGGAGATGGCGCTGCGCAAGGCGCATGACGCGCTGCGCCAGATGGCCGATAGCGGCCAGTTCGACGAAGCGAAGGCTGGCGCCGCGGCCATCGAAATTGGCAATGCCAGCGCCGCGCTGGCGCTGGGCCGTGCGCGGGTGGAATCGCAGATTGCCGCGCTGTTGACGCCCGAGCAGCGCGCCCAGGCAGCCCAGCATCATCCCCGCCGCTAATCACGAAAGGAAGTGCCATGTCGATCAATTCAGTGGGCAGTTGCAGTACGGGGCAGGTGCAGGCCAGCCAGTATCGCAGTAGCGGCAATGCGTCGGCGTCCGCCTCGGTCCGTCCGCCCGGGGACGCGGGGCAATTCGTCAGCGCCATTGCCAGCGCGTTGACGGAGCTCGGCGCCGGCAGCAGCACGGACAGCGCCGCGCCGGCGCAGGCATTGGGCCAATTTCTCAATACGCTGATGGAAACCTTGAAGCCGCCGGGTGGCCGCCCGGATGGCCCGCCACCGCCGCCGCCCGGCGGGGGCATGCAATCGGGCCTGCAAAGCCTGATCGACAGCACCGGCGACGACGACGCGACGTCGGCCACGTCGGCGCTGGAACAGTCGTTTGCCAGCCTGCTCGCATCGCTGGGCCTCGACAGCGACGAGGCAGGCAGCAAGCTCGGCCAATTTCTGCAGAGCCTGGCGAGCAAGCTGGAGGCGTCCGGCCCGTCGGGCAACTTGATCAATACGACTGCGTGACCTAATCACTCGTGCAGGGAAAATTTTGCGCGATAGGGAGCGAAGCCGACCCTGCGCTTGAAATCGCGCAGGCCGGCGCTGCCGCCAAGCATCAAGTCGTACATGAAGAATTCCATCGATCCCTCCGTGATCAGCAGCGCGATGATTTCGGCCAACATGAAATACATGACGCCGTCGTGCCCCTTGTAGCCCATCAGCTGGTGGATTGCCGCGAAATTGCCGAGGATGCCGAGGTAACAATAAGCGACCAGCTCCCCGCTGGCATTCATGACCCCGAAGCAGCGATCGCTGGCGCGTACGTCGAACTGCGCTTGGCGCACCCGGTAAGACGGGTCCATCGGCCGGCCCTGGCGCATTTCGGATGAAATATTGATCGCATGGATCTGCTCGGCGTACGCATCGCGTGTGATCTCGCACAGCCGATAGCCGCGCGAGCGGGCCTTGCGGCGCTTGTGGCCGGCATAGCCTTTCTGGTTGACGCTGGCAAAATAGTGTTGCGCGTCGGCGAATGAACGCAGGTTGATCAAGGCCGCGCCCAGCGACTTGTTGCGAAACACCTTGTAGCGGGGATGGGGCTTGGTGAAGAGCTTGAACAGGTCGGGGATATGCTGGGGATCGAGGCGGGTGCTGAAACGCAACTCGGCCGTAGGTAGTGAGACTATCTTGCATGCAAGTTTGCACCATGATAACAAGGCACTGGCCAGGTTGGTAGTGCTCATCCGAAATCCGTCGATAGTGAGATGCAAAAAGTGTATCGACAAGTTTAGTGGCAGCGCAAACCGGCGTTTGGCGCGGCGACAAAGGTTTGATATAAATTGAAGTGAAACTTCTTAGAATCGCGGCGGTCCGCCGGCGCTGTCGGGCTTGTGGTGGCGCTGCCCGCCTTCGCCACGCTCCGGCCCCGGCCCGGCCGCGCGTGGCGGCGCTTCGACCCGATCGAGCTGGCTGATCATGAATTGCGCCACTTTTTGGCGTTGCTGGTCGTCGAGTGCATCATTGACGCTCAGCCACAGTGCGCGCAGTTCCTTGTTTTCGGCCGCACTGGTGCTGGTCTCGGCGTCGACGCCGCTGTCCAGTTCGCGCAGTTCGCCGCGCGGGTCGGCCAGCGCCGCCTTCAGCATCGCTTGCAGTTTTTCGCGGCGCGATTGACGTATCCGCAGCATGGCCGTCGATTTGGAGGACACTTGTTGCCACAGGATCTGCTGATTGGGCGTCAGCGCCAGCGTGTCCTTGACATGGCTGACGGCGCGCATCATGTCGTCCGCTTCCATTTCCATCACTTTGGCGGCGTGGGACGGGAACGGCGCCAAGGCCGACGCGAACAAGAGGGCAGTGAGCACGAGGCGTTTGAAGCGGGGCGGCATGGCAGTCTTTCGCAAATGGAGGTACTGCGAATATAGTGGTCGCACCGGTTTGGCGCCATCGCCTTTACGTGCTTTTAACTGTGCGCTCGCTCAGCTCTCGTTGTGGCAGTCCAGTCCCAGCTTGCGCAACTGCTCGATCGCCTGGAAGCGCCGGTTCACGCCCAGCTTCGCGTACACGTTCTTCATGTGCGACTTGAGCGTGTTGAGCGAGACGAACAGCGAATCTGCCATGTCCTGGTTCGAATCGCCCCGTACCAGCAAGGCGACCACCTGGCGCTCCTTCTTGCTAAATAGCTGCGACAGCGACGTTTCGGCGACGTCGGCACTCGCATCGCACGGGAAACAGGCCAGTAACGCCAGCGCGTCGGCGCTGTAGCTGGCCGCGCGCACCATTTTTTTCAGCAGCTCGGCCAGCGGCGCCCCTTCGTTCAGGAACAAGCGCCGCAAGCCCGTATTGCGGGCCAGGTCCAGGCATTCGCGCAGCACCGGCAGCGCGTCGGCGTCGGCCTTGAGGGCGTGCAGCGCCAGCGCCTGCAGCAGCAGGATTTCGACCGTCACGGTGCGCCGCTGGCCCTGTTCGGCGACTGGCCGCAGGCGCGCCAGCAACGCTAACGCCTGTTCTGCCATGCCCAGGCTGGTCAGGTAGCGCGCCAGCACCAGGTATTCGGCTTCGCGCCCCACCGACAGCGTCTCGCCCAGCGGCAGCCGAGCCGCTTCGCTCCATTGCGCCACCAGTTCATGCCGGCCACGGTTGATGTACATGCGCCCGATCGCGGCCGACAGCGGCGGCAGGTCGACCACGAAGCGGCCCGCATACTTGCGCAGCGCCAGTTCGCGCTCGGGATGGCGGCCATCGTCGCGCTGGCCCATCGCCCAGCGCGTCTCGGCCAGCAGCACGTGGCCCCAGGTGGTCCCGTATTGCATGCCGTTGGCGACCATGTCGACTCCGCGCTGCAAGTGGCGTTCGGCGCCGGCCAGATCGTTCATTTCGTAGGCCAGTTCACCGAGCCCCATGTGCAGCATGCCGCAGGCGGGGAAGTCCTGCCAGCCGGCGTCATTGCATTCTTGCAGGGCCTGTTCGTACATCTGCCTGGCCGTTTGCAGGTGGCCGCGCAGGAACTGCATGCGGGCCAGTCCCAGCACGGCAGTGATCGGAATGAGCGCATTGGCCTTGGCGTCGGCCAGGCTGGCGTGGCGGCCAAGCAGCTGGTGGGCTTCGGCGAAATCGCCGCTGACGAAATAGCATACGCCCAGGCTGATCGCGGCCACGCCGTGCAGTGCGCGCCCTGGCGCGAACGCGGCGTAGGCGTGCTGCAGGTGCTCGATGGCGGCGTCGATTTCGCCGCAATAGGCGAAGCGGCAGCCGCGCAGCAGCGCCGCCTGGCCCAGCATCGCCCGTTCGTCGCTGCCAATGGGCGCGGCATGAAAGTCGGCCAGGCACAGTTCAACGCTGTGGATATGCTTTTCCATCGCCGGCAGATTGTCGGCATAAAAATGGCCCCAGGCGCAGGTGAGCGAAAACAAGGGACTGCGCGCCAGCGTCTCGACCGGCAGTTCGCGCGCCCACACCAGCGCGGTGCTGATCTGCCCGTGCGAAAACAGCCGCCCGCCATGCTGCTCGATCAGCGCCAGCGCGCTATCGAACTGCTCGGCCTTGATGGCGTGGCTGATCGCTTCCGGGATCAGCTCCTGCGCACTGAACCAGGCGCTGGCGCGTTGGTGCAGCAGCTTGACCAGCTCCGGCGCCGACTGGCGCAACCGGCTTTGCAGCAGCGCGTTGAACAGGTGGTGATAACGGTACCAGATGCGCTGGTGGTCCAGCCCCAGCACGAACATATTGCTGCGCTCGATCTCGTCGAGCATGGCGCGCCCGTCGCTGCGCAAGGTCACAGCGTCGCATAGCGGCGCGCAAAAACGCTCCAGCAGCGAGGTATAGAGCAGGAATTGCTGGAGTTCTTGCGGGCGGCTGCGCAGCACTTCGTCGAGCAGGAAGTCGGTGATGTGGCGGTCGTCGCCGGCGAAACTGGCAATGAAGCGCGCCTTGTCGGGCGTGTCCTTGAGCGACACCGCGGCCAGCTGCAGGCCGACGATCCAGCCTTCAGTGCGCGTGGCCAGCGTGGCCACCTGCGCTGGCGGCAGTGCGAAGTGCATCACCTCATTGCAGAAGCTGGCCGCTTCTTCGAGCGTGAAGCGCAGGTCCTTGGTGCGGTATTCCTGCAGCTTGCCCTGGCCGCGCAGGCGCGCCAGCGAAAACGGTGGGTCGCAGCGGCTGGCGATAATGAGCTGCAGCTGCGGCGCCTGGTGTTCGACCAGCGAGGCAATGGCTTTGTGGATGCTCGCCTCGTGCACCGTGTGCAGGTCGTCGAGGATCACGCACAGGGGCCCGGGCAGGTCGCAAAACTGGTTGGCCAGGGAACGCATCAAGCCGCCGATCGGTGGCGGCGGGGCCGATTCGAGCATGTCGGTCACGGCAGTGCCCAGGCCCGGAAACTGGCTGCGGATCGCGCTGATGAAATGGGTCAGGAAGCGCAGCGGGTCGTTGTCGTCGGCGTCCAGTGAAATCCAGGCCACCTTGGCGGCGCTGGCCTTGGCCCACGAGGCGATCAAGGTGGTCTTGCCGTAGCCGGCCGGCGCGCACACCAGAATCAAGCTGGCGCCCTTGTCCGGCTGGCATAAACGCGTGCGCAGCACCAACTCGGTTGGGCTGGACGGAATGACCAGTTTGGTAGCAAGAATGTGATCGGTCGACAAATCTCAGCACGCAAGAATGAATTCAACGATTTCGGTTCAAGCCGGACATATGCATGCCGCTACCGGGAAAGGCATAGTACCAGCATCCATACGGCTTTGGGGTGATTCGGCGTGTCGTTGGTTTTGCGCGTATTTACAGCGCCAGGCGCTGGATGAAGAAGCAGTTGTCGGTGAATTCGGGATGAGGTGGGATGGCTTGATGGTAGACTGCGCCCTTGAACCGTTTACCTAAGCACAGCCATGACTACCCCAACCGACAAGCCAGCCCCGACCAAACGCGCCATCCGGCGCGCCGAGAAGGTCGCCAATCCCTTCCTTGACCCGGAAACCCACGCCCGCATGCGCGACTACACCGAGCGTGAAGCGGCCGTTTCCAAGGAACTGAAGGCGATCGCCGAACGTGGCGCTGGCAAGCGTTGCCCGGACCCGCGCTCGTCGCCATCGCTGCTGGCGCTGCGCCCGATCGTCAAAAAAGGCGTGACGCTCGAAGAGATGTTCAACCGGATTGCCGCCGGCACCGAAAAGGGCTTGTGGGAATCGTGGATGACGGTGTTCGGCTTCGAACTGCAGTCGGTCAATTACACCGGCACGCCGCGCAATGCACACCTGGTGCTGGACCTGGGACTCGATTCCAAGGCCGGGATGATTTTTTCGCGCCTGGGCGTGACCAACTGGCGCAGCATGGCCGCTGAAGATTGCTTCGAGCTGAAAGTGCAGAAAGCGACCGAAAGTTCGCTGTTTACCGCGTTTGCCGTGTTCCACCTGGATCCGGCCAAGTAAGTTTTTCCAACCACGGGAGACTGCCAACATGATCATCAAATCCGCCATCGCCGCCGGCTTGTTGCTGGCTGCCTCGCTTGCCCACGCCCAGCAAGCTGCTTATGGTCCTGGCGTGAGCCTGGAGCAAGCCAAGAAAGCGGCGGCTGCTGCCGCGGCCGAGGCGCGCAAGAACGGCTTCAAGATGGCACTGGTGGTGGTCGATACGCATGGCTTTACCGTGTACATGGAAGTGCTGGACGACACCCAGACCGCCAGCGGCAATCTGGCGATCCAGAAGGCGCGCACGGCGGCCATGATGCGCCGTCCGAGCAAGGCGCTCGAAGACGGCGTGGCGGGCGGGCGCAATGCCTTGCTGTCGCTGCCGGACCTGCTGATGGTCGAGGGCGGCGAGCCTTTGATCGTGGGCGGCAAAGTGATCGGCGCGATTGGCGTCAGTGGCGCCAGCAGCGCCCAGGATGGCCAGGTAGCACGGGCCGGCGCCGACGCGCTCAAATAAACGCCGTCCCCGCTGACGCGAGGACGGCGTTTCCGCCTACTTGATCAGCGACACCTTGCGCGCTTCCAGTCCGTTGGCCGAGGCGGCCGCTTCGACCGTCACATACTTGTCGACCAGGCTGGCCGGTTCCACGTCGATGAAGGCGGTCGCCTCGCCATAACGCACGGTCAGCGTTTCCTTGACCGTCGTGATGTGGAACGTCTTGGCGGCCAAGTCCACCGAGCCAACCTTGCCCTGACGGGTGACGATGATGCTGCCTATCACAACCTGTTCGCACTTGATGGCGTTGGCCTTGACCGCCCCGGACGCGGACAGGCTGCCGAACACCGCCACCTGCAGCTCGTTGGCCACATGGGCATTGGCGCCGCACGACGCCGGATCGGGAACGATTCCGGTCGCGTCGACCGTCACGCCGCGCACCTTGAAGTTGGCGATGGAAATGAAGTCGGCCACGCTGCCATGCAGTTCAACATCCTTGCCTTGTTCGTGGTCCGCGCTGCGGATGACCACTGTCGCCGCCTTGAGCACGTTGCCGTCGCCATAGGTCCCCTTGAGCATGATGTAAGCGCCCGGTTTCAGGTCGGTCAGGCCTTTGCCGGGCTGCTCGAAGCTGACCGCCGAGACGTCGATCTTGACGCCGTTGACGGTCAAGGTCAGCGTCGGCGCATTAAAGGCTGAAACTACGCCGCCAAGCTCGACTACTTTGCCCTGCGTATCGGCCTTGTGGTCCTTGACCTTGACCGCGCTGGCCTTGACGGCCGTGCCTTTTTCGACCGTTCCGACCGGGATCGCCACGCTCACATCGTTCCCGTTGGCCAGCACCACGCCGGCCGGCAGCAGCGTCGCATTGCTGTAGTCGATCAGCAGGCCACCGACCTTGAACGTGTGAGCCGAAGCGGCCAGGTCGTAGATGATGCCGTTGACGCGATCGGCCACGTCGGCGTTCTTTTTCTCGATGCGGGTCGCTTGCAGCGTGACCTTGCCGTTGGCGTCGGCGGTGATCAGGCCGTGAATTTCGAGCCCGTCGCCCACCTTGACGTCCGCCAGCGCGGCGTAGGGCGCACCGAACACGGTCACCGGTCCCAGCGCACCGTCGATGTTGATGATGACGCTCTGGCCCAGCACCGTGATGGTCCTGGCCACCAGGTCAATCGCCGACACCGATCCTTCGACTTCGGCGTTCACGCGGATCCTGGTGGCGACCCGGTTGCCGTCGTGCTGCACTGCGACGTGCTGGCCCAGTTTCAGTTCGACTGGGGCGACGACGCCGTCGGCGCGCTCCTTGCCCGCAACGACGGCCTTGTCGTCGATTCGCACGCCATCCACGATCACGCTGCCAAAGCCGGTGACGGTGCCAAACACGGTCGGCGCGCCCAATATCGTCGGCGCTGGTGGCGCTGGCTGCATTGCGGGCGCCGTGCCTGCGCCTCCGCCACCGCCGCAGGCGGCAAGGATCACGGCGGCGCAGGCGGCGCCCAGCACGGTGAGGGGCAAGGTCGATTTTTTCATGTTGAATTCTCCTGAGGTGTGGACCGACTGGTGCGATCCGGCAAGAGAATTCTATATTGCTGTGTGGCAATATCGATGAGCCAAATGATATTTCTGCTGTTTCGTTGTAATCGGAAAAATCGTCAGTGCTTCGTCAGAACAGGATGTTATTTTCGCAGTAGTGCAAGGCTTTGTTGCCGCTGTCCTTGCCACGCCCACAGGAATTCAGCCGCTCGCGGTTATATTCACCTCGTTATACACAACTTGAAAGCAAGCCCATTTCACGCAGGGTCTTGATGGT
>JAZJXM010000058.1:0-42530 GCA_040390915.1 Pseudomonadota bacterium | reverse complement strand
AATGCGCCAATGGCGCATTGCCCGACCTGACCCTGGTTGATGTAAGATGGCGCGCCCGCCATTTGCGGGTGACACCAGGAGTTGAGCATGACTACACGTTCCCTGTTGGTTGCTGCGCTGGCGCTGGCGGCTTGTTGCGGCAGTGCCCGCGCCGCCGATGTGCTGGTGAGCGCCGAGCAATTGCTGGACGTGCGCAGCGGCAAAATGATCGCGCAGCCGCAAGTACTAATCCGCGACGGCCGCGTTGTCGCGCTGCGCAGCGGCGGCGCCGACCTGGCCACCGACCCGGCCACGACCCGGATCGCGCTGCCGGGCATGACGCTGCTGCCGGGCCTGATCGACATGCACGTGCACCTCGATGCCGATCCTGCCTACGGCGGCTACAACTACCTCGAATACGGCGACCGCTTCTGGTCGGTGCTGACGGTGCCGCACGCCGGCGCGACGCTCGACGCCGGCTTCACGACGGTGCGCAACGTCGGCTCGGACGCCTGGAACGACGTCGGCCTGCGCCAGGCGATCGACGAAAACAAGGTGCGCGGCCCGCGCGTGGTGACGGCCGCCTATTCGTTCGGCGCCACGGGCGGCCACTGCGATTCGACCTTTTTCCCGCCATCGATGAAGCAGGCCTCGCCGTACAACGCCGACAGCCCGGAGCAGGGCCGCAAGATGGTGCGCGAACTGCGCAAGTACGGCGCCCAGGTGATCAAGATCTGCGCCACCGGCGGCGTGTTTTCCAGAAATACCGAGCCCGGCCAGCAGCAAATGAGCCTGGCGGAAATGAAAGCCATCGCCGAAGAAGCCCACCAGTGGGGCTTGCAGGTGGCCGCGCACGCGCATGGCACCAGCGGCATCAAGGATGCGATCCGGGCCGGCGTGAACACCATCGAGCACGCCAGCCTGATCGACGACGAAGGCATTGCGCTGGCCAAGAAGCACGGCGCCTGGCTGTCGATGGACATCTACAACACCGATTACACGCAGGCCGAAGGCAAGAAAAACGGCGTACTGGAAGACAATTTGCGCAAGGACCGCGAGATCGCCGACCTGCAGCGTGAAAACTTCCGGCGCGCCCATGCTGCCGGCGCCAAGATGGTGTTCGGCACCGATGCCGGGATCTACCCGCATGGCGACAATGCCAGGCAGTTCGCCACCATGGTGCGTTACGGCATGAGTCCGTTGCAAGCGATCCAGGCCGCCACCGTCAACGCCAGCGAGGCGCTGGCCAGCAAGGATGTCGGCGTGGTCGAGCCCGGCCGCTTTGGCGACATGATTGCGGTGGCGGGCGACCCGCTGCGCGACGTGCGCCTGCTGGAAAAGGTGGCAGTGGTGATCAAGGGCGGCGTGGTGGTCAAGGCCGCCAAATAACATGGTGGCCATCGGCAGGTTTCCCAGCGGTCCGGCCAGCCTGCGCGCCCAGGTGCTGGCAGTGCTGCTGGCGCCGCACGACATGACTGGCGTCGAAAGCATCTTTGCACACAGGAAGGTGACCTTGAGCACGGTGGTGCGGGCCTTGACGCGTAAATACGGCTGGCCGATCGAGCGCCACGATTTTCCCACCAATACCGCCGACGGGCGCGCGGCCTGGGCTTCCGTGTTCAGCCTGCCGCAAGAGGTGATCGACGCCGCGCTCGAGGCGGGCGGGCGCAACTGGCTCGAAGGCGTCGCTGCGGCGCGCCAGGCGCGCGGAGCACGGGTGCTGCGGCGCTGATACAATCAGTCTTGAGTTCGCTTTTCGGTGTGCCTCGCCATGAATGCCCAATATCGTCCGCACGGCAGCTTTTCGACCCATGTCGAAGGGCAGCTGATGATCTCGGAGATCACCGGCCCGTGGAACAAGGAACTGGTTGAGTATTGGGGACAGCACAGCTTTGCGCAGGCCAAGGCGCTGTCCGACGCCGGCCCCTACGTCGGCATCGCCATCATCCGTGAATCGATGCTGTGCCCGGCCGACGCATTCGAGAGCTTGCGGCGGGTGGTGCGCTACTCGGCCACGAAACTGCGCTGCATCGCCCACGTGATTGTCGCTGACGCAGGCGTCGACGGGCGCGACTTTATCGAACCGCTGTTTGCACGCGTCTACGACGGCCTGGTGCAGCACGCCATTTTCTACAATATCGATGACGCGCGCGCCTGGTCGCTGGCGCTGCTGGCCGCTAATGCAGCCTGACCGACGGCGAAATTCTTGACGCGATCCAGTCGGCCGCGGTGCGCGCTGCCATGCGCGCAAAGCCGTGCAAGGCCATCAGGTGCTTGCGGTACATCATGCTGTACAGCCAGCGCGCCAGCACGCCGTCCAGCTGGACTTTGCGCCCCGCGAAATTGGCGCGCAACACGCCGACTGCCGCCAGCGGCCCGAGCGACACCAGCGAACCGTAGTCGCAGTAGGCGAACACCGCGCCGTTGACCGCGCCCGGACGGGCCAGCACCTGGGCCAGGAACATCGCTTGCTGATGCGCGGCCTGCGCGCGCGGCGGCAGCTTGCCCTTGATCGGGCAGGTGAAGCTGGCGCAGTCGCCGATGGCAAACACGTTCGGGTCGCCCACCGCCTGCAGCGACGGCGTGACCGCGATCTGGCGCAGGGCGTTGACGTTCAGCCCCATGCTGGCGCACAGCGGCGGTGCTTCGACGCCGGCGGCCCACAGCGTGATCGCGGACGGATAACTGCGGCCGTCAGTGTCGATGACCGCTTGCGGGCCGACGCTGGCCACGCCGCAGTCCGTCAGCACCTTGATGCCGAGTGAACGCAGATGGCGCGCGGCGCGCTTGGACAGGCGCGGATGCAAATGCGGCAGCAGCAGCGAGCCGCGTTCGAGGATGCGGATGCGCACATGGCACACCGGGTCGAGCGCATGCACCTTGTAGCGCGCCAGCGTGCGCGCGCTGTGACTGAGTTCGGCCGCCAGTTCGACCCCGGTGGCGCCGCCGCCCACGATCACGATGTCAAGTCCCGCCTCAAGGTCGTCAGGGCAGGCCGCATGGCGCGCGCCGGCCTGCACGCAGCCATCGATGAAGCGCCGGCGCAAGGCCTCGGCCTGCGGCACGTCGTCCAGCGTGAGCACATGTTCGGCCGCGCCGGGCACGCCGAAGAAGTTGGTCACCGATCCGAGTGCCAGCACCAGCTTGTCGTAGCCGATCGCGCGCGCCGGCAGCAGCTCGGCGCCGTCCGCGCCCAGCAAGGGCGCCAGCCGGATGCAGCGCGCATCTCGCTCGACCGCCAGCACTTCGCCGCGCACGAATTCGAAGCCGTGCTCGCAGGCCTGGGCCGCGTAATCGACTTCGGTGGTCTGCGCATCGCGCTTGCCCGAGGCCAGCGTATGGAGCAAGGGTTTCCAGAAGTGGGCCGGCCAGCGGTCCACCAGCAGCACACGCGCGTTGCCCGCTTTGCAGATGCTGTCTCCCAGCCTGGTCGCCAGTTCAAGTCCTCCGGCGCCGCCTCCAACGATGACGATGGTTTGCATATGTGTCCCTCCAATGGCTGTTAATATAAGCCGCTTGCAAATAAAAGAAAAATTAAAGATTTTCAATAATCGATAAGGAATAGCTTATGTATCACGCCAGCTTTCGCCAACTCCAGTCGCTGCTGCTGGTGGCGCGCCACGAGAGCGTTTCCAAGGCCGCCGAAGTGCTGCACGTGACCCAGCCGGCGGTGTCGCTGCAACTGCGCACGCTCGAGGAAATCGCCGGCACCGCGCTCACGCGCAAGGTCGGACGCGCGATCCAGCTGACCGCGGCTGGCGAAGTGATGGCCGATTTCGCCGAGCGCATCCTGCGCCTGTGGGAGCAGGCCGGCGACGAACTGGCGGCGCTCGATGGCGTGGCCAGCGGCACCTTGCGCATTGGCGTGGTCACCACCGCCGAGCACTTGCTGCCGCCGCTGCTGGTGCCGTTTACGATGGCGCGGCCCGACGTGCGCCTGAAACTGCAGGTCGGCAACCGCGGCGAGATGCTGGGCATGCTGGCGCGCCAGGAAATCGACCTGGCCATCATGGGCACACCGCCGCGCGAGTTTCGCACCAACGCGGCCCGCTTCGCGCGCCACCCTATGGGCTTTGTGGCCAGCCCGTCGCACCCGTTGATGAAAAAGCGCAAGGTGACGCTGGCCGACGTGCTGAACGCCAACCTGCTGGTGCGCGAACGCGGCTCCGGCACCCGCACCGCGGTCGAAAAGCTGTTCAAGGAGGGCGGCCACGCGCTCAATTTCGGCTCCGAAGTGTCGTCCAATGAGGCCATCAAGCGCATGGTGTCGGCCGGGCTGGGTCTCGGTTTTCTGTCGGTGCACGCGTGCGCGCTCGAATTCCAGGCTGGCCTGCTGCGCTTGCTGCCCATGCCGGGCAATCCGGTCGAAGCCGACTGGCACGTGATGCACCTGGCCGGCCAGCCGATACCCAAGGTGGCGGCCGCGTTCCAGGACTTCGTCATCGCCGAAGGGCAGGAACTGGTGCAGCGCGAACTGGAGGGCTTTTACAAGCCGGCCCGATGACGGCTTGATAATTCATTGTGGAAACCATTTGCGCCCGGCCAACAACAGGCCGGCCATCTCGGCCCACTATCGCCTGTGGAACCACCCACGGGAGACGATATGAACCTCAAGATCATGCTGGCCGCACTGGCCGGCACCATGCCCCTGCTGGCCAGCGGCTCAGCGATGATGAACCCTCCGGTTGCCATTGCCCCCCACATGGCGCAGGCGCTGCTGACCCAGTTGTCGGGCCAGCGCACCATGCTCGGCCTGGGGCTGGACCATGGCTACGTGCTGGACAGCCAACAGCCCGGCAGCACCGGTTCCGCCGTGCTGCGCTTCAAGCACACGTACAAGGGCTTGCCGGTCTTCGGATCGGAAACGGTGCTGGTGGTCGGCCACAACGGCAAGCTGCTGGGCCAGTCGGTGGCCGACCGGCGCGCCAGGCTGGGTGTGCCCGCCGCCAACCGCGGCATCGCGCTGGGCGTCAAGGCTGTCATCGGCCCGCAGGAAGCGATCGCCACCGCCATCCGCTCGGTGGCCACGGGCGGCGTGGCGATGGCGCCGCCGCGCGCTGAGCTGCTGGTGTACCCGATCGTGCGCACCGAACGCGTGCCATCGGCGGCCGGCAAGGCCGAAGAGGACTTGAACGCGCTTGACCTGGCCGACGTCATCGACTCGTACGAACTGGCCTACCATGTGCGCACCCGGATGCGGATCGGCCAGCAGCCGCTGTTCCACGACACCATCGTCAGCGCCAACGACGCGCGCATCATCGACCAGTGGAGCATGCTGCAAACGGCTACCGCCACCGGCAGCGGCAAGAGCCAGTACAACGGCGTGGTCCCCTTGAGCACCAGCCAGGATGGCAAGCTGTTCAAGATGCTCGACACTTCGCGCGGCATCAACGGCCAGTTCGGCGCGATGGCCATCACCAACGCCGACCATGGCAGCGAAGCGGGCGCGGTGTACACCGCCAGCGCCAACGAGTGGGGCGACGGCCTGCAATACAAGGAAGGCGGTAGCACCACCGACGCCAACGGCCAGACCGCGGCCGTGAACGCCATGTGGGGCTTGATGAACACCTACGACATGCTCAAGAACGTGCTGGGCTGGCATTCGCTGGACGGCCAGAATACCGCTTCCTATATCGCCGCCCACGTCAACACCGCGTACGACAATGCGTATTACAACGATAGTTGCAAGTGCATGTTCATCGGCGACGGCTCGTCCTTCAACAGCCTGGGCGCGATCGACGTGGTGGGGCACGAAATGGGACATGGCGTGACGGCATCGACGTCCAACCTGCTGTACTTTGGCGAGTCGGGCGGCTTGAATGAATCGAGTTCGGACATCAACGGCGAGGCGGTAGAAGCGTACGCGCGCGCCGGCGGCGTGGGCGATCAGCTGGCCAACGCGGGCAACGACTGGGTGATGGGCAAGGAGATCAGCAAGAGCGCCACGCCGCTGCGCTGGCTGTACAAGCCGAGCAAGGATGGCAGCAGCCCGGACGCCTGGAACAGTTCGCTCAAGCGGCTTGACGTGCACTACAGCAGCGGGCCGAACAACCGCATGTTCTACTTCCTGGCGCAGGGATCGAAGGCCGAGAAGGATAGCGACTATTACAGCAAATACCTGGTCAAGGCGCCAGCGGCGATGAGCGGGATCGGCACCGACAAGGCGTACCGGATCTGGTTCAAGGCGGCCAGCACCAAGTTTACCGCGGTGACCAACTACAAGGAAGCGCGCGCCAAGATGATCGAAGCGGCCCAGGAGTTGTACGGCATGGGTAGCCGCGAAGCGCTGGCGGTGCAGCGCGCCTATGCGGCCATCAACGTCGGGGCCGACGTCGATGAAAAGGACTAGGACTTCTTGGCGCCGGCCACCAGCACAGCTGCGCCGGCGGCAATCGCAATCAGGCTGGCCCACAGCGGGATGTTGACGTTCTGCTTTTCCTGGACCGACAGCGAGATCGGGCCCAGTTCGGCTTTGGTGGTCTGCTTGGTAAAGCTGAAGCCGCCGAAAACGAGTCCCAGCACGCCGCCGACGATAAGCACGATGCCGATGATTTTAGTGGTGTTCATGGTATTCCTTCAGGTTGTTGTTATTCGGCGATCAGGGGGTAGGGATTGATTGGTGTGCCTTTCCACCATTGCTTTTCCGGCGTCAGGGCCACCACCGCGAAGTGCAGGTGCGGCGCGGCTGGGCTGGCGTTGCCGGTGCTGCCGACGTAGCCGATCAGTTCGCCGCGCTTGATGGTGGCGCCTTCTTTCAGGTTGTCCGCGTAGCGCTCCAGGTGGGCGTAGTAGTAGGCGAACTTTTCGGTCGGGTCAAATTGGTAGATGGTCAGGCCGCCCGGCTTGCTGTTGAACAGTTTCGCTACCTTGCCATCGCTCACCGCGTACACCTTGGCGCCAGCCGGCGCCATGATGTCGAGCGCCTCGTGATGGCGTTCGGCGCCGCGCGGCTGGTCAAAATTGTCCGACAGCTGGGAATATTTGACGCCTTCGACCGGCAGCAATAGCTTGGTGCTTGGCGCCAGTACCGGCACTGGCGCAGTGAGCGGCGGTGGCGGCGGGCGCAGCGGCAGGTCGGTCTCGTTCAAGTCAGCGCTGATGACCGGTGGCGGCTGCGCGACGGCGGTACTGGCCGGACCGGCTGGCGCGGCCGGACCGGCTGGAATGGCAGCCGGCGTGAGCGGCACCGCAACCGGCGCCGTTACCACGGTGGCCGGCGCCGAGGCGCGCAAGTCATAGCCGACCTGGCTCAGGTAGACGAACAGGCCCATGGCGCCAAGCAGCGCGCCGGCCAGGAAGCTGAGTATGTGTTTCATGGTGATTCCTTTTCTTGTTTTAAGGTTATTCCTGCATGACGACGTCGGTGCCGGGACCGGCCGCACTGGCTAACGCCGTCACATCCCAGTTGGTCAGGCGGATGCAGCCGTGCGACTGGGTTTTGCCGATGGCCTTGGGCTCGGGCGTGCCGTGGATGCCGTAGTGCGGCTTGGACAGGTCGATCCAGGCCACGCCCACCGGATTGTTCGGACCGGCCGGGATGGTGGCCTTCTTGTCGCGCGGCTTGGCATCCCAGAACAGGGCCGGGTTGTAATGAAATACCGGCAGATTCGAGATGCCGTTGACTTTCCAGTTGCCGATTGGCAGCGGGTCCTTGTCGGTACCGGACGAGGCCGGGAACTGCGCGATCAGCTTGCCGTCGACATCGAACAGCGCGAGCGTGCGGTCGCTGCGGTCGACCACGATCTTGCCGGCTTTGGGCAATGGTTCGGTATCGAGCACATTGGGCACCACGATCTCGCCGCCAGCCTTTGCTTGGTCGAGGCCGGGATTGAGGCGCAGCAGCAGGGCAGGGTTGATGTGGAATCGTTCGCCCAGCGCTTCAGCCACACTGGCGTAGCCGAGCGCGCTGAGCTTGGCCTTGTCTTCCATCGCTTCCGGGATCGGCTGGAACGGACCGGCCACGTCGGCCTCGGTGAGGGTGTAACTGGTCAGGGCAACGGCGGGGTCGGCATTTAACGCGGCCCAGGTGGGCGCATCGAGTTCGCCGCTGACCGTCAGGCCGCGCTGGCGCTGGAACCCCTTGATCGCCATGCGCAGGTTGGCGCCGCTGGCAGCGTCGATTTCACCGGACGAAAAGTGGGCGCGGTCGAGCAGGATCTGGGCCCGCAGCGTGGCGACGGCATCCGGCTTGGCGCCGCCATCTTTGCCAGCCGCGTTGACATGCTCTGCGTCGAGCACGACGGACGTGGCTGCGCGCTTTGCTACGGGCTTGGCGATGCTGGACGGGGCCAGTGCCGCGCCTGCCAGGCAGGCAGCGAAAATCAATGCCGGATGTGTCACGGGGAACCTCTGAAAGCGATGAATAGGCTTTCAGATTAATTCTTGCCCGATACAAAGTCTGTACGCCAGCGTACTAAGCGGAAGTGACGAAGTAACCCTACTCGAACAGAAAAACACTATCCTAAATAGTCGGCGGCTTCCGCACCATTGCTGGCGCCCATACAGCGCTGAGGGCATCAGCTGCAATGTTTCATTAGGCTTATCGCCTCAACGTAAGAAAGTGAATTCAAGCTTCCCCCCATAACTACTACAAACGAAGGAACGTCCAGGAACGGCGTTAGTTGGCAGATAGGACGACTCGGGCGGCACAAAATAGTACCCAGACTCCCGCTCGGCGGTACGCGCTGTAACTACGGCAACATTGACGTGGTCTGCATAGACTCGTATAGGTTTCATCGCAGCAATCAGTGCCCCCCAATATTCAGGCGGAGCATTTCCCCCAATACGTGCAGTGAGCCATCCTTGCTTCAGTGCATTTATTGGTAAAGCGCTGAAGCAATGCGACAATTCAATCCCATGCGCCGTCCCTGGCACCACGAGCACTGCTGATACAAGGATTGACCGTAAAAGCGTGCGCATGTGGATCCTTAACGTGTTTTAGATCGCTGCCCAAGCAATCGTATGAAGGTCGCTTTTTGGCCGGTTAGTTGCGCCCATAAGACATTAACCCAAACCAAATACTGCGTTCAGTGAATCGATGTCCCAACGACTGTCTCTATCAGCTGGGTAAGCCAATATTTCACCAGCTTCTAGCAAGTGCCCAAGGCGCTGTCGAATTAGACGGAGGGCGAGCTGAAGCGCCTGCATAGAGCTGTCACCCACAATGTCAGGATACCGACCATCAACGCCAATCAGTGCCGCTGGACAGGTCCAAGCAGCATCCTGCTCGTATGGCTGTCCAATGCACGCTTGGATCAACACGTCTTCATTGTTGGCCTGCAACCAAACAATTGTTTCGATGGCGATGAAGGTAGGTTGGTCGATTTCCAATTTGTTCACATTCGAGAATGGTGCCGTCTGGCTGCTCCTGCCCGGTCGCGCCCGCCGAGTTCGGACCTCAAGCTCTTTCGTCATATGTTTCAGTAAGCCTTTGCAGTTGCGCTCTTTCGTCGACTGAAATCGCATTTCCTTGGTCTACCAATATGGCGTTGATGACATGGTATTCCGTGTCGCTTCTGATGTGGCCACGCTTAACGATACGCTTGTAGCTCGAGGAGAAGCGGCGGGTTATCTCTGACAAAGTGACTGCACCAGCCGCTCTAAAACCTTCGTCGGCAATAGCTCGCGCCTCGTTGTTCCAATTACTTGTTTCTTCAATAGTGTCGTTTGCGGCTTGACGCAGCCCTATCAGCGCTTTTGACTTGCCAAATTGATTGACTATTTCTTCGATGGCGTTCGTCGGGTGCGCTGCAGAAGCAGGGTCAATCCGCCAAACTACGGTCGCGAACAGTCCTACATAGGCCAGCAGCTCGTTGTACTCACTTTCACGCTCCGGTGTCATTGTTGCCTTCTATTCTTGAACGTCTGCTGCTGGCCGACCACCGACCTCATACTTTGAGCTGGGGCAGCTTATGTCTGCGGCTCCAGCTTGGCCAGGCGTGCGCTGGCGTGCGTGTTCTTGGGATCCAACGCCAATGTGCGACGGTAGTGTGCAACGGCCAAGTGGCTCGCGCCGTCGGCCTCGTACGCTTCAGCCAGGCTGTCGTGCGCGTTGGCGCTGTCTGGATACAGCCCAGCCTCCAGCTTGAGCACTTCAATGGCGGATTTGCGCTGTTGCTTTGAAAGCAGACGATAGCCCCAGGCATTCAGGTCGCCTTCGGACGGCGCGGACATCCCATGCTCGCCCATCAATTGCGTCAATGTCTGGCCTAGTTCATCGAAACCGGTCTTGCCAAGGCGGTCACGTAAGCGGTACAGCGTATAGGCGCTACCGTTCATTTTTCCGATCGCCGGCACATAAAAGCCGGCAACGGTATCGATTAATTGTTCAGGCTGTGCGCCGGCAAGATTGGTCAGGACGATGACCGCCAGATCGTCGTCCGGATACACATAGAACGCGGACCTGCCGCCGCCAATGCCAGCCACAGCGCGGTGTTCCTTGGCGCGGATGGCCGGCCAGCCGAGCGCCCATGGCGCAGCTTTGCCGTCGTTGAACGTGCTCGGCATCCACAGTTGCTGCAAGCTGTGCGCGTTGAGCAAGCGTTGCTGTTGCAGCGCGATGATCCACTGTGCCAGCTCGGTGGCGCTGGCATTGATGCCGGCGCCCGTACGCAAGTAGGCGGGGAATTCTTCGTTGACGTTTTTCAGCCCGCTGCCGTCGCCGGCAAGGAAGTAGGAATTGGCCTTGCGCATGACGACGTCCTGGCCATCGCCAAAACCACTGTGCGCCATCTTGGCCGCATCAAACTGCCGGTGCTGAATGAACGCCAGAAAAGGTTCGCCGCTCAAGCGGTCGATGATCTTGCCCAGCAACAGGTAGTTGGTCTGGTTGTAGCTGAAGCGCTGACCGGGCACGAATTCCATCGGCAGCGCCTGGACCGTCTTCCAGGCCATGTCGGGCCCACCGTCGAACAATTTACCGGTGCTGCGGTCGATGATGTTGGGTATGCCGGACGTGTGATTGAGCAGTTGCGTGAGCGTCACGGCTTGCCAGGCTGCCGGCAAGTCGTCCAGGTAACGCGACACAGGTGCGGCGACATCAAGCTTGCCGCGCTCGGCCAGCTGCATGATCGCCACGCCAGTGAACGATTTGGTGGCCGAGTTGATCGAGAACAGGCTGTCCTGCGTCACCGGCACCTTGTGCTGGACGTTGGCGATGCCAAAGGACTTGGACAATATCACTTTCTGATGCTTGATGACGACGATCTGCAAACCCGGGATCTGGCGTTCCGCCATTTCGCTGCGCAGGAATTGCTCAACCTGCGTTTCCGGCGTTGCGGCGACGGCGGCGCCGGTCAAGAACGTGCCGACAGCCACGCAGAGCAATGTTCGAATGTTCAAGGTGCAGCCTTTCGGTGAGTAATCAAGGATCGGGGTCCTCCGTACGGTGGAATGCGCTGCGCTTTTCCACCCTACGCAATGTTACGTGAGCGGCATCTCTTAGTGAATGATGCCTAGCGCCTGTTCGATCAGCGGCAGGATCAGCTTCCACGACGGCGAGCTGGCTGCGATTTCGTCGTAGTGGCTGGCCTTGGGCAGGATCACGACCTCGGCGTGATCACCCGCCGCGCGTGCGCGGGCGGCGTAGTCGTGCGCGGCGCGCGGTGGCGAGATCGTGTCGAGTTCGCCCGTCACCAGCACCGTGCGGCTGCCGTTGGGCATCAGCTCGGCCGCGTTGGTGTCGGAAAACACGTCGGGCCGGGTGGCGCTGGGCAGGCCGGCCAGTTGCACCAGGTCGCGCCCGCAGCTGTTCTTGATCAGCGCCTGTTCGTGGCGCAGGTCGGCCAGGCCGCCCAGGCTGATGATGTGGCGCACCGGCAGCGGCGCGGCCTGGAACAAGGGGCTGGTCGCGGCAATGCGCTGGCGTCCGGCAATCCATTGCACCAGCTGGCCGCCGGCCGAGTGGCCCATCGCGACGATGCGTGTAGTGTCGAGCTGATAGGTCGCCGCTTGCGCAGCCAGGCTGTCGAGCGCGGCGTTGATGTCGAGGTAGGTGCCGGGGTAGCCGCCGCCTTCTTCGTCAACCCTGCGGTATTCCACGTTCCACACGGCGATGCCGCGCGCAGCCAAGGCCCCAGCCACGTTGTGCATCTGCGTGATGCCGCCATATTCGACCGTCCAGCAGCCGCCGTGCACCAGCACCACTACCGGGAACGGGCCGGCGCCGGCCGGGCGGAACAGTTCGGCGAACTGCGACGGCGCGCTGCCGTAAGCGATTTTTGCGGTCGGGGCCGGACCGGTCAGGGCCAGGTAATCGTCCAGTGTCATTGGCGCGGCAGTGGCGGCGCTCGAGGCGAACAGGGCGGAAAACAAGGAACTCAGTGGCAGTTTCATCGTGGCGCATGGGAGTGGTCGGGACAGCGCACTATACCGAACTTGACTGGGGGCAGGGAAGGGAAATGGGGCCGCGCACGATTGAAGTACCGAACGGAATTTCAAATTCGTCCATGCTAGGCTTTGAAAAACGGAGACACTCATGCAAAGCCAGGCGCAGTACAAGGGATATGCCATCGACGTGACGCCGCTGCGGGACTGCGGCGATCTGTGGGATTTCACGTATCGCATCACGCGCGACGGGCACGATGCCGTCATCACGCGCAGCCAAAGCGTGGGCGGCCATGCGACAGCCGAGGCGGCCTGCCTGGCCGGTCTGCAAGTGGCACGGATCGAAATCGATAACCTGCTGGCCTTGGCCGCGTCCGGCTCCCGCTCGTCACCATAAGAGGACCACCATGTTCATGCGCGCCCATTCCACGCCCGATCCCGATTTGCCTGACCCGACCCCGAAACCGGTGCCGGATGACGTGCCGCCGCCGGTCAATGCGCCGGTGGAAGAACCGCCACATTTGCCGAACCCGCCGGTCAAGGCCTGACGCCTTAGCGGCCCTTGGGCGGCACCGGATCAAGGCCGTCGAGGTCGCCGCTCGGTTCGTCGCGTTCAAGCGAGTCGTCGTGTTCGCGTTGGGCGCGCACATTGTCGCCCGCCTCGTCGGCGTCGTCGGACAGTGCGTTTTCTTCTTCCGGCGGCAACAGCGGAATTTCCCGGATCAGCGCCTCGGTTTCCAGCTGGGCCGTCGTCTTCTCGCCGCTGCCGATATCGACTTCGTCGAACAGGGCATGCGCCAGTGCCGGTGTGGGGAACGATTTGTGGGTCTGCATGGGATCTCCTGCAACAACATTATGGCTTGATCGTAGCAGTGTGTCGGCGTCGGCGGCGCGCCATACAAACGTATGATTATTTTAATGCTTGTTGCTTGCTAGGTACACATTGCAGAAATGTTCAGCGCGGGCCACGTCGGCCGCCCGCTTTGTAAATATAATCAAAGCGTCACCCGATTTCTTGTCAACGAGGAGAACACCATGGGCACTTCCTTATATAACAAGATTCCACTCGGCCGCAGCTCCGTGCTGGACCGGGCACCGGTCAGCGCACTGGTGTTGCTGGGCGTGTGCCTGTCGATCGCCCTGTCCTGGATGGCGCTGCAGCTGCTCAGGTAAGTAGTTGCGGAAGGCGGCGTGTTACCATGGGGGCCGAACGGCTCACCATGAAAGCTGCAATGAAGAATGAAAAACTGACTGGCGACGAATACGACGCTCTGGGACACATCGAGCGCGGCGCCGCGCACGACCGGGTCAACGCCTGTGTCGGGCGCAACGCCAAACGCCTGTCGGGCCTGAAAATGATCGAATACGCGCGCGACGGCCGCGTGGCGCTGACTGAAAAAGGGCGCCAGGTCCTGTTCTTGCGCCGCTGCATCAATGGCTTGCGCGCCTTGCTGGCCGACCCGGCGTTCAAGCTCGACGCCGACATCGCTCTATTCCTCGGCAAGAAATCCCACATCGTCGCGCTCGACACGGGCGGTCACGGCGTCACCGACAAGGGCCGCGATTCGCTGGCCGACATCGACGCCCAGGCGCTCGACAAGCGATAAAAAAACCGGGGTTGCTGACCCCGGTTTTTTTTGACGCTTTTAGTTGCGGCGGCGCGCTGGGTAGACCAGCGTGCGGATCGCCACTTCCGGCGGCACGTTCATGGCGTTGAGAAATTCGGCCACTTGCTGCAGTCCCAGCGTCGGGATGGCGGCGATGGCCTGGTTGACGACGTCGCGGGTGCGAAAATCGGTGCGCACTGAGCGCCGGGCGGGAGTTGGCTGGTTCATGGTCATCCTTCACGGGCCTAAAAATCTGATTGGGCAGATGATAGTCTATTTCGCGCCAATCATGCCCAAAAAACCACAAGAATCGTGTAAATAATTTCCGCTCAGGCCAAGATGCGCGCCGGGTGCTGCGCTTGCGAGGGCAGGCACTGTTTCTGGCGCAGCAATTGCTCGAAATCGGACGCGGCCAGCGGCCGGCTGAAGTAGTAGCCCTGCATTTCATCGCAGCGGTGGCGCCGCAGGTAGTCAAGCTGCTCGGCCGTTTCTACCCCTTCGGCAATCACGTCCAGTTTCAGATTGTGCGCGAGAGCAATGATCGAGGCCACGATGGCCGCGTCCGACGCGTCGCGCTGGATGTCGGACACAAACGAGCGGTCGATCTTGAGCACGTCGATCGGAAAGCGCGACAGGTAGGACAGGCTGGAGTAGCCGGTGCCAAAGTCGTCGATCGACAGTTGCACGCCCAGTTTTTTCAGGCCGTGCATGGTCTCGACCGCCACCGTGACGTCGCTCATGAACAGGCTTTCGGTCAGTTCGATTTCCAGCAGTTCGGGCGCCATGCCGGTCTGCTCGAGCACCGCGCCGATATCGGCCAGCAGGTTGGCCGCGCCGAACTGGCGCGCCGACAGGTTCACGGCCACCCGCAACCGTCCCAGCCCGGCGTCTTGCCAGGCCTTGGTCTGGGCGCAGGCGGTACGCATGACCCAGGCGCCGATCGCCACGATCAGCCCGGTTTCCTCGGCCACCGGCACGAAGCGGTGCGGCGCCACCATGCCCAGTTCCGGGTGCTGCCAGCGGATCAGCGCTTCCATGCCGACCACCTTGCCGCTGGCCAGGTTGACCTGGGGCTGGTAGTGCAGCACGAATTGATCGCGTTCAAGCGCGTTGCGCAGCGCGCTTTCGATGCGTACCCGCTCCATCGCTTCTTCGTTCATGGCCGGGGTGAAGAACTGGAAGTTGTTGCGGCCCAGTTGCTTGGCGCGGTACATGGCGATGTCGGCGTGCTCGATCAGGCCGGCCGCGCCGCTGCCGGCGCTGTCGGTCGGGTACACCGCCACGCCGATGCTGCAGGTGACGAAAAATTCTTTTTGCCCCAGCAGGACCGGCTGCGCCACCGCGTCCATCAGGCGCTGCACGATGTCCGGGTTCAAGTGTTCGTCGTCGTGCTCGGTGAGGATCATGACGAATTCGTCGCCCGACAAGCGCGCCACGGTGTCGGTGTCGCGCAGCGCCGAGCGCAGGCGCGCTGCGATCGTCATCAGCAGCACGTCGCCGGCCTTGTGGCCCATGCTGTCGTTGACCAGCTTGAAGCGGTCCAGGTCAATCAGCATGACCCATACCGGGTGGCCGCTGCGCGCCGAATAGGCGACCGCCTGGCCCAGCCGGTCTTGCAGCAGGCTGCGGTTGGGCAGGCCGGTCAGTACGTCGTGCTGGGCGATGTGCTGGATGCGCTGCTCGGTCAGCTTGCGGGCGGTGATATCGGTGCCGGTACCGCGGTAGCCGGTGAAGCGCTGGTCGGCGTCAAACAGCGGCTCGCCGTGAATGCACAGCCAGCGCAGTTCGCCGTGCTCGTCGCGGGTCGCATATTCGAGGTTGGTGAACGGTTCGCGCGCCAGCAAGCGCGCGATATGGGCGCGCCCCCAGTCGCTGTCCTCCATGCCGTCCACGGTTTCCCAGCGCGTGCGTCCGATCATGCTGTCCGGCGTCAGGCCGCCCTTGGCGCCGGCGCCGCCGGTGATGTCGATGAAGCGCAGTTCTGCGTCCTGCTCCCAGTACCAGTCGGACGACATGGCCACCAACTGGCGAAAGCGCTGTTCGCTCGTTTGCAGCGCCGCTTCGGCCTGGCGGCGCGCCACGACGTCGTCGATCAGGCGCTGGTTCGACAGCGTCAGGTCGGCCGTGGCGGCGTCCACCAGCAGCTGGACCCGGCGCGAGCGGCGCACCAGGGTGTGCACGAAGGCGCTCATCAAGAGCGCGAACAGGGCGCCGCCGACCAGCGTGCCGAGCGAGCCGAGATGCTCGGACAGGAACGGGCGCGGCGCGGCGTCAACCATCACGTGCCATGGCTGGCCGGCCACCGTCAGCGTGACCCGCAGCGGCTCGCCGGCGGCGGGCGCGAGCCACTGCGCCAGCCGGGTGCGCGCCGCGCCGGGCGCGCCCTGGCCATACACGATGCGGGCCGGATCGGCACTGGCGCTGGCGTACACCCAGACCAGCATGTCGGGGTCGACGGCCAGTTCGGCGCGGTCGAGAATTTGTTGTACCAGTACGCTGGCGCGGATGATGGCGGCGGTGTCGCCCACCAGCGCGGCGCGGCGCTGCTCCGGCGTGGCCAGCGCCGCGCCGGGCCGGTAGACCGGCATGATCACTTCAAAGCCGCTGTTGCGGCGCGTGTCTTGCGCCAGGCTGAGCAGGCCCGTGGCGGCCGGGCCGTTCTGTTCGGTCGCGCGCGCCAGCGCCGCCATCACGGCCGCGTTGCCGGCCACGTTCAGGCCGAAGGCGGCGTCGTTGCCGGCCATCGGTTCGAGGTAGTCGACGACGTGGTAGCGGGCGCGCTGCGGCGCCACGGCGCGCCCGCCGCCAGCTTGCATTTCGGTGATGCTGGTGGCCGGCACCTGCAGCGACAGTTCGGCTTCCAGCGCGGCGCGCGCGTCGTGTTCGACCACGCGGTGATAGTTGAAGGCCTGGATGAAGGGCAGGCGCGCCAGCAGCGGCGCGGTGAAATCGTGAAATTGGCGGCGCGAGACGGTGCCGGTGGCGGCAAACAGGCCGTTGGTCACTGCCACCACCTCGACCGCTTCCTCCAGGCCCTGGCCGATCGCTTGCACGCGCGCGCTGGCGCGCTGCTGGAACGCCAGCGCGACCTTGTCGTACTCGAGCCGCGCGACGGCAGCGGCCAGCACCAGCGTGGCGGCCATCGCGCCGGCGAGCGTGAGTGCCGCCGCAGTCGATAGTGGTGTAGCCAAGCGGTGACGCGGCATGTCGGATTCCTGAAATGGGACGGATGGCACGCAAGGTGCCCACGCCAGTTTGTCACGCCAGGTGGCGGCGAAGCAAATGCTTTACGTGCTGGCAATATTATACGCGCTTTGTTGCTCTACGGAACTTTCCATCCGCGTGCCAGCCACGCCACCAGCGAGCGCACCAGCAAGCGGTTCAGCAGGGCAAGGCCGCAGCCATTGCGGCGCGCGATCCAGCGCTGGACCCGCAGCGCGCGCCCCGGCGCCATCTGGGCGCCAGGCTGGTCCTTGACGGCGAACAGGATGCGGTTGTTGCCGGCCACGCCGTGGAAGCGGCACACGCGCCCGTCAAACATCAGGCGCAAGCGCGCCAGCATCGCGCCGTAGTGCGGGTCGTAACTGAAGATATTGGCCACCAGCACGCCGCCATCGGTGAGCGCGCGCCGGCAATCGCCATAGAAGCGCGCGCTGCCCAGCACCGGGGGCAAGCCGCGCGCGTCGAAGCCGTCCACCACCAGCACATCGGCTTTAGCGCGCCCGGCCGCCAGCCAGGCGCAAGCATCCGCATGGACCACGCAAAAGCGTGCGTCGTCGGGCGGCACGCCGAACTGCTGGCGCAGCGCGATCACGTCGGCGCGCAGTTCGAGCACGCTGATGCGCGCATCGGGAAAATGGCGGTAGCAGAACTTGGCCAGCGAGCCCCCGCCCAGCCCGACCAGGATAATGTGGCGCGGGCGCGGCACGAACAGGGCGAAACACATGATGGCGCGGCAGTAGGCCAGGATCAGCCGGCTGGGGTCTGACAGCAGCATGGCGCTCTGGACCTCGCCGGGCGCAAATTCGAGCGTGCGCCGGTCGCCGCTGGTGGTCACCAGCGGTGGCGGGCAGGGGCGGGTGGGGCGGGTCGGCATGGTGACCAGAGTATAGCCTGCGGCACTGCCATGCACAGATGGCTTGTTGACGGGCATCTGTTTCTGATAAGCTGACCTCACCGCTACCGGAGAGTGCCCATGTTCCTAGATCACCCCACCATCACCGCGACCAACAGCCAGACCGAACCGGATCGCATCGAACGGCTGACCAGGGTCTACGGCTACGCGGTAGCGCTGGCCGACGCGCACGGCATCGGCGAGGGCTTCATCGAAAAATTCAGCCAGCTGCACGACCACAAGGGCACCTTGATCGTGTTCTGGAGCGACACCCCGACCGAGGTGGAAAAGCAGTTCTTCACCCACGCCTGGGCCAGCAAGATCGGCGACGGCAGCACCAACGTCGAACACGAAACCTGAGACTGCGGCACTGATGGATATCACCACCATGGTGCTGGCGCTGGCGTTGGGCAACCTGACGCTGGGCGCGGCGCTGTTTTTCTTCGAAGTCGACAGCGGCAAATCGCCCAGCCTGTCGACCTGGAGCATCGCCAAGCAATGCCAGGCAGCGGCCTGGCTGCTGCTGTATTTTCGCGGCAGCGGGCTGGTGCCCGACCCAATCTCGATCCCGATCGGCTATGCGGTGCTGTTTGTGGGCGTGGCGCTCGAATCGGGCGCGCTGTGGGAAAGCGCCGGTCACAGCGGCTGGCGCCGCATCACCTATCCCTTGCTGGCGCTGTCCGTCGGCGCCTTCGTGGCCTGCTACGTGATCGACGAGATCGGGCTGCGGGTGGTGGCTGCATCGCTGATCCTTGGCCTGTGCTACGGCTCGGGCGTGGCGGCGCTGGCGGCCGGCTGGCGCGGCGCCAGCATGCTGCGCCGCTTTCTGGTCGTCACGTCGGGCGTGCTGGCGCTGCTGGTGGCCGCGCGCGGCCTGCTGGTGCTGCTGATGCCGGGCGGCTGGGGCTGGCTGTCGAACGGCATGCTGCAGTCGCTGTCGTCGGGCGCCTATTATTTGTTGATGCTGGTGGGCGGCTTCGGCTACCTGCTGCTGGCGCGCGAACAGCTGCAGCGCGAGCTGGCGCGCCTGGCGCTGGTCGACCCGCTGACGGACGTGCCGAACCGGCGCGGCTTTTTCGACAAGCTGGCGCCGTGGCTGGCATTGGCGCGCCGGCCCGGCCTGCCCACCGCGCTGGTGCTGCTTGACCTGGACCAGTTCAAGCGCGTCAACGACAGTTACGGCCACCCGGCCGGCGACGCGCTGCTGCGCCAGGTGATCGAGGTATGCAAGAATCAGTTGCGCGACAGCGACCAGTTGGGACGGCTGGTGGGGGTGGAGTTCGCGCTGCTGCTGCCGAGGACCGGCAACGTCGAGGCGCTGCTGGTGGCCGAACGGATGCGCGCAGCCATTGCCGGCAGCGCCATCAAGACCGAGCGCGCCATGATCTCGATGACTGCCAGCTTCGGCGTGACCACCATCCGCGCCGACGACAGCACGGTGAGCCTGTTCAAGCGCGCCGACCAGGCGCTGCAGCAAGCCAAGCTAGGCGGGCGCAACCGGGTGGTCGAGGCCAGCCTGGCGCCGCTGTCATGACTGCGTCACACGGACCCGTTACTGTGCTATTTTTGCACCGGAGTCCGTCCCATGTTGATGCCCGAGAAAGAAGCTCCGATGTACGCCGCCGTTGATCTGGGTTCGAACAGTTTTCGCCTGCACGTGGGCCGCCACGACGGCGAGTCGATCCGCGTGCTCAAAAGCATGCGCGAGCCGATCCGGCTGGCCGCCGGCCTGGACGCCAAGGGCAACCTGACCGACGCGGCCATGCAGTCGGCGCTGGCCTGCCTGCGCAATTTCAAGGATGTGCTGGGCGCACAGCGCCTGGACGCGGTGCGGGTGGTGGCCACCTCCACCTTGCGCGTGGCCAGGAACAGCGCCGCCTTCCTGCCGGCCGCCGAACAGGCGATCGGCTACCCGATCGAAATCATCTCGGGCGAGGAAGAGGGGCGTTTGATCTACATGGGCGTGGCCAACGCAATCGCCGCACCGGGCGAACGGCGCCTGGTGATCGACATCGGGGGCGGCTCGACCGAACTGATACTGGGACGCGGCTCGGAAATCGAGCGGGTCGAGTCGTTCTCGATCGGCACCGTCAAGCAAAGCCTGTCGTTCTTTGTCGGTGGGCGGATTGACGCCGCTTCCTACGAAGCGGCGATCCTGTCGGCGCGCAGCCAGTTCGAGGATGCCGCGCCGCCTTACCAAAGCCAGAACTGGCATACCGGCTACGGCTCCTCGGGCACGGTGCGCGCCATCGCCGAGATCATCGCCCGCAACAAGCTCGGTGACGGCCTGCTCTCGCCATCCGGACTGGAAGCGCTCAAGCAGTGCTTCATCGGCTACGGCCAGGTGGCGCTGATCGACATGCCGGGCCTGCGGCCCGAGCGCGCCGGCACCATCATCGGCGGTCTGGCGATCCTGATCGCGCTGGTGCGCGAACTGGGCATCGCCGCCATCACCCCGGTCGAAGCAGGCCTGCGCATGGGCGTGATGTGGGACTTGTACCTGCGTTCGATGCAGCAGGACCGGCGCGAGCAGTCGGTGACGGAACTGGCGCGCAAATTCCATGTCGACGAAGCGCGCGCGGCGCGCGCGGCGCAGCAGGCCGGGACCTTGTACGCCCAGCTTAAACCGGTTGGCAGCCTGTACGTGCGTCCGCTGCAATGGAGCGCGCTGCTGCACGAAGTGGGCATGGCGGTGTCGCAGACGGGCTACCACAAGCACGCCGCCTACCTGGTCGAAAACGCCGACCTGCCCGGTTTCACCACGCGCGAGCAAAAGCTGATGGGCAAGCTGGTGCTGGCCCAGAAGGGCAACCTGCGCAAGGTGGCCGAATCACTGCTGGAGCCCGATTTCGCCAAGGCGGTGCTGGCGCTGCGCATGGCGATCTTGCTGATGCACGCGCGCATGGAGGCCGGTACGGGCGAACTCAAACTGCGCATGAAAAGCCGGATCGACCTGGAAATCCGGCGCGACTGGCTGGCCAGCCACCCGACGCTGGCGTTCTGGATCGAGAAGGAACAGCAGTGGTGGGACGAGGTGGAAGTCGATTTCAGCGTCAAGACGTTCGCCTGAAACGATGGTCGCCTGAATTTTCTGTCCATACCGGGGCGCTGGTGGCATACTGGCAAAGCCTGACCCGAGCAGTAAAGTACAGAAAATCTAAGGGGACACCTTGATTCAGGCTTTGCCCGGCTACACTGTCGCGCACCTGTTGCGCGAAGACCCTTGCGGCAACCTGCTGCGCGCCACGCGCGATGCGGATGGCGCGCCCGTGCTCGTGCGCTGCGCCGCCGCACAGGGCGAAGCCCACGCCCGGCTGGAACACGAATACGCGTTGCGCGCCGAACTGGACCCATCCTGGGCCGCGCGCCCGCTGCTGCTGGTGCGGGCAGGCGAGCAACTGGCGCTGGTGCTCACCGACAGTGGTGCGCTGCCCTTGACGGTCAATGCCGGCCAGCCGATGGCGCTGCCGGCCTTCCTGCAGCTGGCCGCGGCCATCGCCAGCGCGCTGGCGCAGCTGCACCGGCACGATATCGTGCACAAGGACCTGCGCCCCGAACACATCCTGGTGGAGCGCTCCGGACCGGCGCCGACCGTGTGCCTGACCGGTTTCGGCATCGCGGCGCGCCTGCGCGGCCTGCCGCAAACCCCCGAACAGCAGATGAGCGGCAGCCTGGCCTACATGGCGCCCGAGCAGACCGGGCGCATGAACCGCGCAATCGATACCCGCACCGACCTGTATTCGCTGGGGGTGCTGCTGTACCAGCTGCTGTGCGGCGAACTGCCGTTTGCCGGCGGCGACGCGATGCAATGGATCCACTGTCACGTCGCGCGCGAACCGATCGCGCCCGAAGCGCGCCACGCCGGGGTCGACCCGGCCTGCGCCGCGATTGTGCTCAAGCTGCTGGCCAAAACCGCCGAACAGCGCTACCAGAGCGCTACCGGACTGCTGGCCGACCTGCAGCACTGCCAGGCGATGCTGGACGCGCAAGGGCGCATCGCGCCGTTCGTGCTGGCCTGTAACGACGGCGCGGCGCGCCTGCAGATTCCTGAAACGCTGGTCGGGCGCGCCGCCCAGCTCGGCCTGCTGGAAGAAGCGGCGCTGCACGTGGCGGCCGGCGGCGCGCCCGAACTGGTGATGATTTCCGGGCACGCCGGCACCGGCAAGTCGGCGCTGCTGGCAGCACTGCAGCTATCCGAAGCGGTGGCCGGCGCGATCGTGGTGGCGGCCAAGTTCGAGCAGCAGTCGCGCGATATCCCGTACGCCACGCTGGCGCAGGCGTTCCAGAAACTGGTGCGCCAGATGCTGGGCCAGAGCGAGTCGTCGCTGGGCAACTGGCGGCGCGCCTTGCTCGGCGCGCTCGGTCCCAACGCCGGCCTGATGCTGGACCTGATTCCCGAGCTGCGCTTTGTCATCGGCGACCTGGCTGCGCCGGTGGCGCTGGCCCCGCTCGAAGCCCAGGCCCGTTTCCAGACCGTGTTCCGTCAGTTCCTGGGGGCGTTTACCGGCGCCGATTCGATGCTGCTGCTATGCCTGGACGACCTGCAATGGATCGACAGCGCCAGTCTCAAGCTGCTGTCGCACCTGGCCGGCCATCCCGACGTGCGCCACGTGCTGGTGGTGGGCGCCTACCGCAGCAGCGACGTCGACGCCAGCCATCCGCTGGCGCTGGCCAACGAAGCCATGAAGCGCCAGGGCGCTGGCATGCGCAAGGTGGTGCTGCAGGCCTTGAGCCGCAACGAGGCGGGCGAACTGGTGGCCGCCGCGCTGGCCTGCCCGCTGGCGCAGTGCGCCGCGCTGTCGGAGCTGGTGTTCGCCAAGACCGCGGGCAACCCCTTCTTTACGCTGCAGTTCCTGACCCGCCTGGTCGAGAGTGGCCTGCTGCGCTTCGGCCACGCCGATGAAGCGTGGAACTGGGACGGGCCGGCCATCGGCGCCAAGGAATTTTCCGACAACGTGGTCGACTTGATGATCGCGCGCCTGCAGCAGCTGCCTTACGCCACGCTGGAACTGGTCAAGCTGATGGCCTGCCTGGGACACGACGCCAGCCTGGCCACGCTGGCCCAGGTGGCCGGCATGAGCGCGATCGAAACCGACGAATGCATGTGGCCAGCGGCGCGCCTCGGGCTGGTGATGCGCGACCCGGGCGCCTACCGCTTCATGCACGACCGGGTGCAGGAGGCGGCCTATTCGCTGATCGCGCGCGCCAGCCTGCCCGAGCGCCACCTGCACATCGGCCGCCAGCTGCTGGCGCAGCTCGAACCTGGCGCGCCGGAGCAGCAGCTGTTCGGCGCGGTCAGCCACCTGAACCGGGCCCAGGCCGCGATCGACGATCCGCACGAGCTGCTGGCGCTGGCGCGCCTGAATGCCCGCGCCGGCGCGTGCGCGCGCGCCGCAATTGCCTACGACGCTGCGCGCCACTACTATGCGCTGGCCGCCAGCCTGACCCCGCAGTCGTGCTGGCAGGACGACTTCGAACCGACCTTTGCGCAGACGTGCGCGCTGGCCGAATGCGAATACCTGTGCGGACACCTGGAACGCGCCGACCAGCTGTATGCGCAGCTGGCCGAGCACGCGCGCTCGCGCCTTGAAATGGCGCAGGTGGCGCTGATGCGCACCGCGCTGTACCAGGTGTGGGGCCGGTTCGACCTGGCGGTCGCGGTCGCGCTCGAGGCGCTGGTGCTGTTCGGTGTCCGCTTTCCCGATGGCGCCGACGAGGTGGCCGAAGCGCTGGCTGCCGAACGGGCCGCGGTCGAGCGCAACATGGCCGGGCGCAGCATCGCCGACCTGGAACAGGAGCCGGCCAGCCTGGACCCCGAGATCGGCGTGGTCACCGACCTGTTTTCCGACATGGGCTCGTCCGTGTTTTCGGCCCGTCCCCAGCTCTATCCGCTGCTGGCGGTCAAGGCGCTCAATTTCACGCTGCGCTTTGGCAGCACGCCCACCAGCTGCATGACCTATTCACGCTACGCGATCCTGCTGGTGTCGCTGGGCGCGATTCCCGACGCATTCGCCTTTTCCGAGCTGGCGCTGCGCCTGGCCAAGGGCAGCGGCGCGCCATCGCGCCGTAGCGGGCGGCTGGCCTTTGTGCACGGCGCCTATGTGCACAGCTGGCGCAAGCCGCTGGCCGACAGCGTGACGCTGCTCGAACAGGCGTTCCAGACCTGCCAGGAGGCGGGCGACTTGCCGCACGCCGGCTACGCGGCGCACATCGCCACCTGGAACAGTTTCGAGGCCGGCGCACCGCTGGGCGAGGTGCAGCAGCGCGCGCGCAGCTACCAGGTGTTCGCGCGCCAGCAGCGCAACGAAGTGCTGATGCAGCTGTTGCGCTGCTACGAGCAGTTGACCTTGTGCCTGCAGGGCGCAACCGGCGCCGAGGGCAGTTTCGACGACCACCGCTTTTGCGCCGACGACGCGCTGGCGGCAATGGAGAAGGCCAGCTTCGGCGCGGCCAGGGCGCGCTTTCACCTGATGCGCCAGATCGCCGCGTTCACCTTCGGGCGCTACCACGAAGCGCTGCAGGCGGCCGAGTCGGCGTTCGATGACCAGCATTTTTTCCTGGCCTCGGTCAACGAGTCGACCCATCACTTCTACCATGCGCTGACCATGACGGCGCTGTACCACGACGTGCCGCGCGAACGCCAGGTGCGCTTCATGGCGGCGCTGCAGGACAAGCAGCAGCGGCTGGCGGCGTGGGCCGGCCATAGCCCGGCCAATTTCGACAACCGCTACCTGCTGCTGTCGGCAGAAATGGCGCGTATCCAGGGGCGCGACATGGAAGCGATGCGCGCCTATGACGCGGCGCTGGCGTCGGCGCGCGCCGGCGGTTTTGTGCAAAACGAAGCACTGGCGGCCGAACTGGCGGCGCTGTTTTACCGCGCGCGCGGCTTCGACAAGATCGCGCTGGCCTACGCGCGCGACGCGCTGGCAGCCTGCGCACGCTGGGGCGCGTACGGCAAGATGCGCGAGCTGGAACGCCATTTCGACGGCTTGGTACGGGTGCCGTCGCCCGACTTGCAGGCCAGCGGTGCGCCCGGCGAAGCGCAGGACCTGATGGCGGCGCTGCGCGCCTCGCAGGAATTGTCGGGCGCCGGCGAGCGCGACGCACTGGCCGGCGCGCTGCTGCGCATGGCGATCGAACAGGCTGGCGCAGCGCGCGCCTTGCTGCTGCTGCCGGAAGGGCGCGGCTGGCGCTGCATGGCACGCGCCAGCGTGGGCGCCGGCGAAGTGCTGGTCGAAGCGCGCGCGATGCCGCTGGCGGTGGCCGGGCTGCCCGAGTCGCTGCTGCAGTTCGTGCTGCGCACGCGCGAAACGGTGGTGCTGGACGACGCGCTGGCCAGCCTCCAGTTTCGCGACGATCCGTTCGTGCAGCGCGCCCGACCCCGCTCGGTGCTGTGCCTGCCGCTGCAGCGGCAGGGCAAATTGAACGGTGTGCTGTATCTCGAAAACGCGCTGGCGCCCGGCTTGTTTACGCCGGCGCGGCTGCAACTGCTCGAGCTGATCGCGGCGCAGGCGGCCATTTCACTGGACCTGGCCGAGCTGCTGGGCGCACTGCGCGCCGACAATGCCGGCCTGTCGCAGGCGCTGGCGGCCAGCCGCACCAAGGCGGCCTGCCTGGCCGGGCTGGGCCAGCAGATCCGCACCCCGATGGGAGCGCTCGCTTGCGCAGCTAGCCTGGCGCTGCGCACCGATCTCGATGGCAAGCAGCGCGCGCAGGTGGAACAGATCCAGCGCGCCTCGCAAGAACTTATGCGGATCGTCAACGATGTGCTCGACGTGGCCCGCATCGAGGCCGGCGGCGTGGCGCTCGAAGCGCTCACCTTCGCGCTGCCCGAACTGGTCATCGACGTGCAGGCGGCGTCTGCGCGCAAGGCCGAGGCGCCTGGCTTGCCGTTGCGTTTGGAACTGGGACCGGATCTGCCGCACTATCTGGTGGGCGATCCGCTGCGCCTGGGCCAGGTCTTATGCAAGCTGGTCGAACATGCGCAATGCGCGGGGCGCGAGGCGGTGCTGGCGGTGCGGCTGGTGGGGCGCGATGGCGGCGTGGCCGGGCTGCGCTTTTCGGTGTGCGACAACGGCCCTGGCCTGAGCGCGCAGCAGGGCGCGGCGCTGTTCGATCCCTTCCTGCAGCCAGCCGGCACGGTGCGCGCGGCCGGCGCCAGCGGCTTGGGCATGGCGATCGCGCAAGACCTGGTGCGGCGCATGGGCGGGCTGATCGAATTTACCAGCGTGGCGGCCAGCGGCACCGAATTTTCGTTCCGGATCGAGCTGGCGTGCGCGCCCGAGCCGATGCCGGCGCCGAGCACCGACAGCAGTGCGCAACAGCGCGCCCAAATGGCGCGCCTGCTCGAGCTGCTGGGCGACTTCAGCGGCGAAGCGGGCGACTACTTCGAGGCGATCCGGCCAGCGCTGGCCGAACTGGTCGAACCGCATCAGCTGGCGCGCCTGTCGGCCCACATCGCCGGCTACCAGTTCGACGATGCACGGCGCTTGCTGGAACAGCACGGCTGAGTTCGACTACCCCATACGGAAGTGATCCAGCTCAACACTGGTGTCGGCGCGTGCCTGTTCAATACTTGATAAATCGTATATATTGTTTACATTGATAATCTGACGGAGTTTGCCATGACCAAGACCACTGCCGATAAAACCAACGGACACACCGTGAGCGCTTTGAAGCCGGCGGCGAAAAAAGCCGCAGCCAGGCCGCTCGCCAGGAAAGCCGCGCCAGCGCTCAAGGGGCCCGCCAAAGCCGCCGTCAAGCCAGTGGCCAAGCCCGCGCCGAAGGCCGCTGTCAAGGCGCCAGTGAAAACGGTCGCCAAGCCAGTTGCCAAGGCGCCAGTGAAGCGCGCCGTCAAGCCGGCGCCAGTCGCGCCAGTGGCGATCGAGCCGGAAAAAGTGCGCAAGGCCAAGCTGGTGCGCGACAGTTTCACCATGCCCGAACAGGAATACGCGGTGCTGGGCCAGGTTAAGAAGGCGTGCATCAAGGCGGGGTTCGAGATCAAGAAAAGCGAATTGCTGCGCATTGGCGTAGCCTTGATCAGTCAGCTTGATACGGCGACCTTGCAAGAGGTGCTATCAAGTTTGCCGCAGCTCAAGACCGGGCGTCCGAAAAACGCATGAGGTAGTGCGGTGAGGGTAGCGTGCACACGGGGTTTGGGTGGCAACGCTGTAACAGCAGAGAATGGCGCCGCCGATTCAGTATGATCGGCTGCCGGCGCCTGGCAGCAATGCGACTGTCTAGTGCATGGATGCGCTGGACAGCTCTTTCAAGTCGCGAATACTCATTTCCGACTTTTCATGCATACGCAACAAAATGGTTGCGCCGACTGCCAGCTTGCGGTGGCGAATCTTGCTGATGATCGGTGGCTGCACTTCCAGCACACGGCACAGTTCAGCATCGTTCTTGAGGTTCATCTTTTCGATCAAGGTGTCGAGCAGCTTGTTCGGCACGAAGCTCGATGGTTCGAGCGCCCGGGCGCGATTCATCGCCTCAATCATTTCCAGTTTTTTTTGCCGTACGTTCATCGTACTCCTCCGAAAGGTTGCGTTCAGGTGGGCGGTTCGACTTTTAGTCAACTTCATCCGAAAGTGATAATTGGATACATTTCATGCACCGCGGATGTTTCGATAATACTACGATAAGAATATATTCGCAGCAAAGTTGATAAAAATATGGGCGAAATATACACGTTTAGTGCTAATTGGTCACTATATTTAATCCCAAACGTGTTAATAGGAGAGTTTTGTCCGCCTTTGCCGCTGCCGCGTGGGAATGCGTGACCATGATGGCGGAAGCGCCGCTGGCTTTGATTTCGGCGCGTAGCAGCGACAAAATAGTGTCTGCCGTTTCAGGGTCGAGGTTGCCAGTGGGCTCGTCCGCAAGCACCAGCGCCGGCCGGTGCACCAGCGCGCGCGCGATCGCCACGCGCTGCATTTCGCCGCCCGACAATTGACGGGGAAAATCGCCACCGCGTCCATCGAGCCCCACTGCCGCCAGCATCTCTTGCGCGCGCGCCTGGCTTTGACCATTGAGCAACAAGGGCAAGGCCACGTTCTGCGCCAGCGTCAAATGCGGCAGCACGTGGAAGGCCTGGAAAATAAAACCCATGCGGGTGCGCCGCAGGCGCGTGGCCTGGTCATCGGTCTGGGCCGCCATCGTGACGCCGTCGACGATGATGTCGCCGCTGTCGGGCGTGTCGAGGCCGGCGATCAAATTCAACAGCGTCGATTTGCCGACCCCCGATTCGCCCATGATGGCGACAAATTCGCCAGCCTTGAAATGGTGCGACAGGCCACCGAGCACGGTGCGTCCGGCATAGGTCTTTTTCACATCGCGCAATTGCAGCATGGGCGCTTTCGGTTAGCGGGTCAGGGCGCGCCGCAATGCAAAGCTGAGGGCATCGACCAGCGCCACCAGCACCAGCATGGCGATAATCACGGTGGCCGCGCTTGGCATCTGGAACAGCGACAGGTGGTACTTGAGCATCTGGCCGAGACCGCCCGCGCCGACCACGCCCAGCACGGCGGCGGCGCGGATATTGTTCTCCCAGCGGTACAAGGTATACGACAGCATTTGGGGCAGCGTCTGCGGCAAGGTCGCGTACAGGAAGGCTTGAACGGCGCCGGCGCCGTTGGTGCGCAGCGTCGCTTCGGGCAGCGGCTCGGCGTTTTCCAGCGCGTCGGCGAACAGGCGGCCCAGCACGCCGCTGGTGTGCGCGGCCAGCGCCAGCGTGCCGGCAAACGGGCCCAGGCCGGCCGCCACCAGCAGCAGCGTGGCCCATACCAGTTCGGGAATTGAACGCAGCACGTTGAGCAGCAGGCGCGCGCCGGCGCGCAGCCAAGGGCCGCCGCGTCCGGCCGCCGGCAGCGACAGCAGCAGCGCGCCGCCTACCGCCAGCAGCGTGCCCAGCGCCGACATCGACAGCGTTTCGAGCGCCGCCATGGCAGTTTTGCGCAAGAAGCCCGGCGCCAGGTCGGGCGGTGCGAAGCCGGCCAAAAATTCACTGGTAGTGCGCGCCGCGTCTTCGGTGAAAAACGCGGCCCACTGCAGCGGCAGCGTGGCGAAGCTGGCCACCACCAGCGCAGCCAGTGCGGCCATCAGCAGCCAGGTCGAGATTGCGCGCGCAGGCGCGTCCGGCTTCATCCGAGCCTCCGGCGCAGCATCTTCGATACCTGGTCGGCCAGCGCCACGAGCAGCACGAACACGATCAGCATGGTCGCCACTTCGCCGCCGGCCATCATGCGGTTCGATTCATCCATGCGCTGTCCAAGCCCGCCGGCGCCGACGAAGCCCATGACGGCCGAGCCGCGGATCGCGCACTCCCAGCGGTACACCGTGTACGAGACCAGCTCCGAGGCCGATTCCGGCAGCGCGCCATACAGCAGCGCGGCCAGGCGCGGGCTGCCGTTGGCCAGCAGCGCATCGGTGGCGTGGGCGCTGGACGACTCGAGGATTTCGGCATACACCTTGCCCAGCATGCCGCTGTAGGTGAGGGCAATGGCCAACACGCCCGCAGTCGGACCCAGGCCCACCACGCGCACGAACAGCAGCGCCCACACCAGTTCGGGCACGCTGCGCAGCAGCACCAGAACCCAGCGCACCAGCTGGCGCGTTGCCGCCGCGGGACGGCGCATGCGGCCCGTGCCCAGGCGCGATATCGACAGCCGTTCGGTGACGATCAGGGTCGCCGGAATGGCGCCCAGCAAGGCCAGCGACAGGCCGGCGGTGGCAATGGCCACGGTCTGCCAGGTGTCGCGCAGCACCATCTGCAGGAACAGCGGGTCGGTGGCCGGCGTCAGGAAGGCGCGCAGATAACGCCCGGCCGACGTCAGCGACTGTTGATCGAACAATATCCACGGCTTGAATTCGCTAAATACCATGGCCGGCCACAGCAGCGCCAGGAACACCAGGGCAATGACGACGCGTGCGCGCCAGGCTGGATCGGGATGGAGGAGGGCTGTGCCGCGCATCGTTTAGAAGCAGGCGCCGACGGCAAGCCGTTCAGGCGTTTCGTGCGGCGCCGGCGCGAACGGCGTGGCCGTTTCATTCTGGTACAGCGCGGCGATCATGGCGTCGCTCACTTGCTCGCGCGGCGCGTCAAACACCACGCGCCCGTCGCGCAGGCCGACGATGCGGGGGAAATTGGCGCGTGCCATGTCGACCTGGTGCAAGCTGCACACCAGCGTCGCGCTGCGCGCAGTCGCTTCGCGCTGCAGCACCGACAGCGTCATTTGCGACAGCGTCGGGTCCAGCGCCGACAGCGGCTCGTCCACCAGCAGCACCTGGGCCGGCGACAACAGCAGGCGCGCCAGGCCGCAGCGCTGGCGTTCGCCGCCGGACAGGTGGTCAACCCGCGCATACAATTTTTCGCCCAGCCCGAAACGCGCCAGCGCCTCATGGGCGGCGTCGGGGTCCGATGGCGTGATCAATGACGACAGTGCCTGCCACAAGCTCCACTGCGGCAAGCGCGCGGCCAGCACCGCGTTGACTACGCGCTGGCGCGGCGGCAGCGGCGGCACCTGCGGCGCCAGGAACAGGCGCGCGCGCATACGGTGGCGCGCGCCTTCGGCCAGTTCCCACGGATTCTGGCCGAACAGGTCGAAGCGTCCGTCGGACGGCCGGTGAGCGCAGGCCAGCGTGGCCAGCAGCGTGGTCTTGCCGGCCCCGGAAGGACCGATGATGGCCAGCTGCTCGCCTTGGGTGACCACCAGGTCGATGCCGTGCAGCGCGGGCGCCTTGCCGGCGGCAAGGTGGCGCACTGTCAGGTTCTCGAGGCGATAGGTGGTCACGTGGCGTCCTTATTTGAGCAGGCCGGAAGCGCGCGCGACGCTTTCGAGCTTGTCGTAGTTGGCGGCCGTGGTCGGAATGAAGCGTGATGCTTTTTGCAGCTCCAGGATTTCCTTGCCTTCAGGCGTGGACTTGCTCAGGTTCAGGAACGCATCGGTCAGCTTCTTTTTCAGCTTCGGGTTCATGTCCGAACGCACGGTCCAGTTGTAATCGTAGTACGGCGGGGTGGTGTAGAACACGTGCACGGCAGCGGTGTCGACCTTGCCGCCATTGACCAGCTTTTCCCATACCGAAATGTTGAGCGCGCCAGCATCGACCTTGCCGCCGGCAACCGCGGCCACGGTGGCGTCATGCGCGCCGGAAAAGGCGATGCGCTTGAGATCGTTTTCCGGATTGATCTTGGCTGCCAGCAAATACGCGCGCGGCATCAAGTGGCCCGACGTCGACGACTCGGAGCCGAAGCTCAAGGTCTTGCCTTTCAAGTCTTCCAGCTTGTTGATGTCCTTGGCGGTGGTAATGAATACCGAGCGGAACGACGCGTCTTCCAGGCGCTGCACCAGCGGCACGACCTTGCCCTTGCTGCGCACATTCGCTTGCACGAAGGTAAAGCCGCCGAACCAGACCATGTCGAGCTTGTTGTTGACCAGGCCCTCGACCGAGGCGGCGTAATCGGTGACGGGCGTAAATTCCACCTTCATGCCGGTGGCCTTGGCCAGATAGTCGCCCAGCGGCTTGAACTTGCGCTGCAATTCGGTTGGATTTTCGTCGGGAATGGCCGATACACGCAGTACGCCAGGAACAGCCTGGGCGAAGGTGCTGGCACAAGCGAGCAGCATGGCGCTGGCCAGCAGGGTCTTGAGACGGGTCATTGGACTATCCTTTAAGGGGTGGGAGGCACGCTAGAAGAGCGCATCCGTGAAAAAAACATAATCAGCTATCATAACAAAAACGTCAACTTGCGACTTGCCCCAAATTATTGAGACACCATGCCAACTGACCGCCATACCGAAGCTAGTCATCCGCTGGGCAACGCCGCGATCGCGGCCGAACTGGCGGCCGGCCTGTGCGTTGCCGACGCCGCCATCTCGCCCAAGTTCTTCTACGACGCGCTGGGCTCCAAATTGTTCGAGGCGATTTGCGAATTGCCCGAGTATTATCCGACCCGCACCGAAGCTGGCATCGTGGCGCGCCACGGGGCCGACATTGCGCGCGCGGTCGGGCCGGGCACCACGCTGATCGACCTGGGCGCCGGTAACTGCGCCAAGGCCGCCACGCTGTTTCCGCTGCTGCACCCGGCGCAGTACGTGGCGCTCGACATCTCCTATGACTTCCTGCGCGAGGCCATCGCGCGTCTGCAGCAGCGCTTCGCGCACATTGAAATGACCGGGCTGGGGATCGATTTTTCGGCCGGCCTGGTGCTGCCCGGCGTGGTGCGGCGCGAAAAGCGCTTGTTTTTCTACCCGGGTTCGTCGATCGGCAATTTCACGCCGGAGCAGGCATGCGCGTTCCTGCGCCGCCTGCGCGGCCAGTGCGAAGACGACGGCGGCCTGCTGATCGGGATCGACCTGGTCAAGGACAGCGCGCTGCTCGACGCGGCCTACGACGATGAACTGGGCGTAACGGCCGCCTTCAACTTGAATATCCTGCGCCACGTGAACCAGTTGCTCGGCACCGACTTCCAGGTACGCCAATGGCGCCATCGCGGGTTTTTCAATGCCGTGGAGAGCCGCGTCGAAATGCACCTGGAAGCGCGCGAAGCGCTCGACGTGCGCTGGCCTGGCGGCACGCGCCGCTTTGGTGCCGGCGAATCCATCCACACCGAAAACAGCTACAAGTACCGGCAAGCGCAAGCGCTCGGCCTGCTCGAGTCGGCCGGTTTTTCGGCAGCCAAGGTCTGGACCGATCCGGATAACTGGTTCGCCCTGATCTATGCGCGGGCGCTGCCGCAACCATGAGCGAACGCCATTACGCGCAGGTTCGCCAGCGCTCGCTGATGCTGGCCGAGCCCTTGTCGGACGAAGACTGTGGCGCACAGTCGATGGCCGACGCCAGTCCCGTCAAATGGCATCTGGCGCACACCACCTGGTTTTTCGAGACCTTCATCCTGGAGCGCTGCGAAGATGCGTTCGTGCCGTTCCATCCGGCGTTCCGGGTCCTGTTCAATTCCTATTACAACGGCGTGGGCGAACGCCATCCGCGCGCCAAACGGGGCTTGCTGACGCGGCCAGCGCTGCGCGAAGTGCGCGCCTACCGCGCCAATGTCGACGCCCGCATGGTGCGCCTGCTGGCCGCGCACCCGGCCGACGCGCAGCTGGCGGCGCTGGTTACGCTCGGGCTGCAGCACGAACAGCAGCACCAGGAGCTGATATTGACCGACGTGCTGCACTTGCTGGCGCAAAGCGAATTGCTGCAGGCCTACCTGGACGCGCCGCCACCGGCCGGCGCACCGTGTACGCCCGGCTGGAGCGCGTTCGACGGCGCCCTGGCGGAGATCGGCCATGACGGCGCCGGTTTTTGCTTCGACAACGAACTGCCGCGCCACCGCGTGCACGTGGCGCCATTCCAGCTGGCGCGCGGCCTGGTGAGCAACGCCGAGTACCTGGCCTTCATCGACGCCGGCGGTTATCGCGAGCCGTCGCTGTGGCTTTCCGAAGGCTGGGACCGGGTCTGCGCCGAGCGCCTGGCGCACCCGCTGTACTGGCGTCGCGCAGACGACGGCCAGTGGCACGAATTCACGCTGCACGGCGAGTGCAAGCTGGACCCGGCGCGCGCGGCGACCCATTTGTCGCTGTTCGAAGCAGACGCCTGCGCCCGCTTCATGGGCGCGCGCCTGCCCACCGAAGCCGAATGGGAAGTCGCTGCGCTCACGCCCGATGCCGGCCTCGATCAACTATATGGCGCGTGCTGGCAATGGACCAGCAGCAGCTACAGCCCCTATCCCGGCTATGCTTGTGCTTCCGGCGCACTGGGTGAATACAACGGAAAATTCATGCTCAACCAATATGTCCTGCGCGGTTCGTCCAGCGCCACCGCACCCGGTCACGCGCGCGCCAGCTACCGCAACTTCTTCCCGGCCGCGGCGCGCTGGCAGTTCACCGGCCTGAGGCTGGCCAAATGAGCTTGCACCTGCCCGACATCAGCCACCTGCACCTGCCCCATGTACACATCCTGAACCGGCGTGCCAATGCCTACATCGCCCGCCATCCGCTCGATTTCGTGTGGCGCACGCTCAAGGGCTTCAAGGCCAATCAGGGCCTTCTGCTGGCCGGCGCGGTTGCCTATTACGCGCTGCTGTCAATCGTGCCGTTCCTGATGCTGGTGGTGGTGGCGCTGTCGCACGTGATCCCGGAAGCGGAGCTGCTGGCCACGCTGTCGCGCTACCTGGAGTGGATCATCCCCAGCCAGTCGAAGGCGGTGGTGGTGGAGCTGTCGCACTTCCTGAAGGACCGCGACCTGGTCACCGGGGTGCTGCTGGTGGTGATGTTGTTCTTCAGTTCAGTGGCGTTTACCGCGCTGGAAAACGCGATGTCGGTGATTTTTTACCACCGGGTTGCCATCAAGCGGCGCCGCTTTCTCATTTCCGCGATCCTGCCGTATTGCTATATCGTGGCGCTGGGCGTGGGCGTGATGATCGTCACGCTGGTGGCCGGCACCTTGCAGGTGATCGGCCAGGAGAGCGTGCTGTTTCTGGGCTACAGCTGGTCGCTGGGCGGCGTGTCCGGCGTGCTGCTGTACCTGGTCGGTCTGACCGGGGAAATCCTGGTACTCAGTTCGATCTACCTGGTCATGCCGGTGGGGCGCCTGTCGCTGTCGCATGCGCTGATTGGCGGCGTCACTGCGGCGCTGCTGTGGGAAGTGGCGCGCCATGTGCTGATCTGGTATTTCACCACCTTGTCGCAGGTGAACGTGGTGTACGGCTCGATGACCACCGCGATTGTCGTCATGTTCAGTCTCGAGATTGGCGCCATCTTGCTGCTGTTTGGCGCCCAGGTGATTGCCGAATACGAGCGGGTAGGGCGCGAACAAACAAATTAATTTGCTGCGCCGCACAAAAACGTGCTACACTACGTTCAGTGGTGTGGTTCTGACGAACCGCGGCACTATCTCAAGGTCGGCGCCGCGTTTCGGTATGTGTAATGGTGAAACGTAGATGGCTGCAAGTACCGGGGGATTTGTAATTCCGAATACGTTGGTCGATTTACACGTCAGGGCACCACGCAGATAGCATGGGCGCCTGAGACACGATTAAAGCATTGGTACTACATTGGAACAGAGCTCGCTTCGGCGGGCTTTTTTTTCGACTTTTTTTCCGATCGGCGTGGCGCTGGAGTACATTGGAAGCATGCCCATCCGCGCCATCGTGTTCGACCTGTACGGCACCCTGTACGAGCTGCAGGCGGTCGCGCGCGCCTGCGAGAATGCGTTTCCCACCCGCGGCGTGGCGCTGGCGCAGCGCTGGCGCCAGAAACAGCTGGAATACAGCTGGCTGCGCAGCCTGATGGCACGCTACGTCCCGTTCGACCAGGTCACCGAAGAAGCGCTGGTGTTTGCCTGCACCGAGCAGGGGCTGGAACTCGATCCTGCCACCTTGCGCAGCCTGTGCCAGGCGTGGCTGCACTTGCCGCCATATGCCGACATGGCTGCCAATGTGCGGCGCCTGAAGGATGCCGGGCTGGCGCTGGCGATCCTGTCCAACGGCGCGCGCGCGATGCTCGACCAGGTGCTGGTCAATTCGAGCATGCAGTGGGGCTTCGAGCATGTGATCAGCGTGGACGAGGTGCGCCTGTTCAAGCCGCATCCGCAGGTGTATCAACTGGCCGAGCAGCGCCTGGCCATGCCGCGCGAACAGCTGCTGTTCGTGTCGGGCAATGCCTGGGACGCGGGCGCGGCGCGGCTGTTCGGCCTGCCGGTGTGCTGGATCAACCGCCAGCAGCAGCCATTCGACCAGCTGGGCGCAGCGCCAACGGTCGAATTGCCGGACCTGAAGCAGATGGTCGACTGGGTGCTGGCCGAGATTTAAACCGTGGTGCGTTCGGCCACCCGCGCCAGTTCGCGGTTCACGGCCGAAAGCACCGCCTTGAACGAGGCGGTCACGATGTTGCTGTCGATGCCGGCGCCGAACACGGTCGGGCCGTTATCGAGCCGCAGTTCGACGTAGCAGGCCGCGCGCGCATTGGCGCCCGAGCCGATCGCGTGCTCGTGATAATCCATCAGCTTGATCTGCAGGCCGAGCGCATTGACGAAGGCATCAATCGGCCCGTTGCCCCCGCCCTGCAAGCGCAACGTCGACTGGCGGTGCGCCAGCGTGATGTCGATCTGCACCGGCTCGTCGCTGCTGCTGTCCTCGACCATCTTGTGGCCGGCGTAAGCATACGGCGCGACCTGTTCCAGGTACTCGCGGCAAAAGATCGCATGGATGCCGCTGGCGGCGATTTCGCGTCCGCTGGCATCGGTTTCTGCCTGCACCGCGCGGCTCATTTCGATCTGCAAACGGCGCGGCAATTGCAAGCCGAATTCCTGTTCCAGCAGATAGGCCATGCCGCCCTTGCCGGACTGGCTGTTGACGCGAATGACGGCGTCGTAGCTGCGTCCCAGGTCGGCCGGGTCGATCGGCAAGTACGGCACTTCCCACAAGGCGTCCGGCTTTTGCTGGGCGAAGCCCTTCTTGATCGCGTCCTGGTGCGAGCCGGAAAAGGCGGTGAACACCAGATCGCCCGCGTACGGGTGGCGCGGGTGGACCGGCAACTGGTTGCATTGTTCGACCAGCTGGCGTACCGCGTCGATGTCCGAAAAGTCCAGGCCAGGGTTGACGCCCTGGGTGTACAAATTCAAGGCCAGCGTGACCAGGTCGACATTGCCGGTGCGCTCGCCATTGCCGAACAAGCAGCCTTCGACGCGGTCGGCGCCGGCCATTACGGCCAGTTCGGCCGAGGCGACAGCGGTGCCGCGGTCGTTATGCGGGTGCACCGAGAGCACGATGCTGTCGCGCCGCGCCAGCTTGCGCGACATCCATTCGATCTGGTCGGCGTACACGTTCGGGGTGCTGCATTCGACCGTGGACGGCAAATTGAAGATCATCTTGCGCGCCGGGGTAGGCTGCCAGGCGGCGCTGACGGCGTCGCAGATGGCCAGCGAGAAATCGAGTTCGGTGGTGGAGAACGATTCCGGGCTGTATTCGAAGCCCCATTCGGTTTCTGGATGGGCGCTGACCAGCTGCTTGACCAGCTCCGTGCCGCTGACGGCGATGTTGGTGATTTCTTCGCGCGTCATGTTGAACACCACGCGCCGGAATACCGGGGCCACCGAATTGTAGAGGTGCACGATGGCGCGTTTGGCGCCCACCACCGAGTCCACTGTGCGCCGGATCAGTTCCTCGCGCGACTGGGTCAGCACGATGATGGTGACGTCGTCGGGAATGCGGTTTTCAATGACCAGCTTGCGCACGAAATCGAAATCGGTCTGCGACGCCGACGGGAAGCCCACTTCGATTTCCTTGAAACCGACCTGGACCAGCAATTCAAAAAAACGCAGCTTCTTTTCCGGGCTCATCGGCTCGATCAGCGCTTGGTTGCCGTCGCGCAGGTCAGTGCTCATCCAGATTGGTGGGTGGGAGATGGTCCGGGAAGGCCATTGGCGGTCGGCTAAATCGACGGCAGGAAAGGCGCGGTATTTGGTGGCGGGCTGGGATTGCATCATCGGGTACTCCTGGGTGCTAGTCGGAAAATTGGCGGTGTGGCGGACTGGCTGCCGGGCGGCCACGGAACGCTAGGCCAGGCAACCGATCGGTAGCTTTAGCAGTAGGGAGATGAGGCTGAAGGGAGTAGCAAACATCGGTCGAACTTTCCTGGATTTACTGGCGCCGGGCGTAGCCAAGCGTTGCACTGCGAGCAATTAAGCGCGTGCTAGTAGTAGGAGGTTCGGCAGGTGCAGGAAGGAGGACATGGGCCTACTGTATTGAGGCCCGCCAAATTTGTCAAGGTTTAAAGGTCGACCAACATCTCGAATCCGCCGTAAATCATGCGTTTTCCGTCGAAAGGCATGTTTTCAGGCTTCATCATGTCGGCCATGCGCGGGTCTTTCATGACCTTGTCGTTGACCTCGTCGCGGTGGGCGCGCGATTCGTACACGATCCACGAAAACACCACGACTTCGCCGTCGCGCAGGTCGACGCTCTGGGGGAAGGACGTCAGTTTGCCCGGCTTGACGTCGTCGGCAACGTTTTCGCGGAACTGCAAGGCGCCGTGTTCGCGCCAGATGGCGCCGCAGCGGGTCGCCATCTGGCGGTAAGCGTCGATATTGCTTTTTGGGACAGGTACAACAAATCCATCTACATAGGACATGGCAATCTCCTTGGTGAGCTGGGGGAGGTGCCATCTTAGTAGCAAATGAACATGGTCGGCGCGAGATTGAGAAGCGTCAAGCAGCGCGCGCGGGCGCAATGGCAAAGTTAACCTCGCCTTGACCGGCGTCACCCGAAAGGAGCATTGCCATGGAAACCATACTCGTTACGCTGGCAGTTATTGCCGGTGGCGTCTGGCTCGCCTTTGCTGCGCACCGGCTCGGTGAGGCGCACAGCCGGCTGACGATGCTGCGCGCGCAGCGGCGCAACGACATGCGCCGCCGGCACCCGTTTTAAACGGCGACGTCGACCCGGGACGGGCCGGCCTGCATGCTGCCGATCACGGCGGCAGCCTCGAAGCCTTCGCGCGCAAACAGTGCCAGCACGTCATCCACGCTGCCCGGGTCGCACGACACCAGCAGGCCGCCCGAGGTTTGCGGATCGGTCAGCAACGCTTGCTGGGCCGGCGTAATGGCTGGCGCCAGCGTCACATCCTTGCCATAGGCGTCCCAGTTGCGGCCGGACGCGCCGGTAAAGAAACCATCGTGGGCCAGCTGCTCGACGCCCGGCAGCAGCGGGATGGCAGCCATCTGCAGCTGCGCCGTCAGCTTGGCGCCGCGCGCCAGTTCCAGCAAGTGGCCCAGGAGGCCAAAGCCGGTGACGTCCGTCAGCGCGTGCACGCCGGCCATTTCGGACAGTGCCTTGCCTGGCTTGTTCAATTTGGTCGTGTTGGCGATCATGGCCGCGTAGCCGTCGTCGCCCAGCACACCCTTTTTGAGGGCTGCCGAGAGCACGCCCACGCCCAGCGGCTTGCCCAGCACCAGCACGTCGCCGGCGCGGGCGTCGGCATTGCGCTTGACCTTGGACGGATGCACCAGTCCCAGCACCACCAGGCCGTAGATTGGCTCGACTGAATCGATGGTGTGGCCGCCCGCGATCGGGATGCCCGCTTCGGCGCAAATGGCCTCGCCGCCGCGGATGATCTGGCCGATGGTTGCCAAAGGCAGTTTGTTGATCGGCATGCCCACCAGGGCCAGCGCCATGATCGGCGTGCCGCCCATCGCGTACACGTCCGAGATGGCGTTGGTGGCGGCGATGCGGCCGAAGTCGAACGGATCGTCGACGATTGGCATGAAGAAGTCGGTAGTGGCAATCAGCGCCTGTTCGTCATTGAGCTTGTAGACGGCGGCGTCGTCGGCCGTCTCGATGCCCACCATCAGTTCCTTCGGTACCGGAAAACCGCTCGAATTTTTCAGGATTTCAGCCAGCACGCCGGGCGCGATCTTGCAGCCGCAGCCGCCGCCGTGCGAGAACGACGTCAGTTTGATGGGTTGGTCGGGCGTATTGCTCATGGTGGTGTCCGTTTCGAAGCTGGTTGTTATTGGAAGAGATTATCTACTAAATGGAGCAGGGCCGCGCGCTCGGCCTCGGGCGCAAACAGCGCGGCGCGCGCATCGCACTGGCGTTTGAGCAGCGCATGAAAATCGGGGTCGGCGATGGTGCGGTCGATCAGCTGCGCCAGCGCGGGGGCGTCGCCCACCGAAAAATAGCCGGCGTAGTCCGGGCCCAGCATGCCGCGGTTGCCGCTGATATCGCTCGCCAGCACCGGCACGCCGCTGGTGACGGCCTCGATGATGACGTTGGCGCCGCCTTCCATCAGCGAACACAGGGCCAGCGCGTGGCTGCGCGCGAGGCGCTGGCGAGTGGCGCCGTGCGGCTGGTTGCCCAGCCACTGGTAACGGGGATTGACCAGCGCGGTGGCGCTGGCGGCCTGGCCCAGGGTCGACTCGAGCGCGCCGCCGATATGCAGCAAGCGCGCCTTGGGGCTGGTGACCAGGCTGGCCGCGCGCATGAAGGTGTACGGATCTTTTTCGGCGCGCAGGTGGCCGATCATGCAGATGTCGTAGTGGCGGCGGTGCTGGCCGTGGATAGCCGGCTGTACCGTCGGCGCCGATTGGAAGATCACGCTGGTCTTGGCATGCAAGTGGGCAGGCAGAACCGACAAGCCGTCCGGCTGCAGCAGCACCAGCCGGGTCGCTTGCTCCAGCGCGGCGCGCGCTTCGCTGGACGTGGCGATGTCGCGATACAGGTCGGTGCCGGTCAACACCAGCACGCTGGGGCGCTCGGGATAGGCGCTGGCGAAAGCGGCCAGCGAGCTCGCCGAGCGGCGGGCATGCAGCGCGATCAACAGGTCGGGCGCGTAGTCATTGGAACAGCAGTCAGACGCGATCGCGACCTGGTGGCGGGTGCGCAGGAAATGGGCCCAGCGGCTGGCGGTTTGCCAATTACCGTTGTTTTCCCTGGCCCCGGCCGGGCTGACGATGAGCAGTTGTTTCGCTTGCAACGGAAGTCTCCGAAAAATCGCTACAATCTGGTGTATGACCTCAACGACATCGACACACTCGTTCCGCCACCTCAAGGGGCAGGCACTGGCCGACGCATTGCAAGACGCCAGAAATTATACGCTGACGCTGTTCGACTGCCTGGCCGGCATGGGCTACGACAACGCACACCGGGTACCGCATCTTGCCACGATCAACCCGCCGTTGTGGGAATTGGGGCACACCGCCTGGTTTGCCGAGTGGTTTATATTGCGCGAAGCGCGTTCCAGCCATCCGGCGGCGGCCGAGCGCGGATCCTTGATCACGCGCGGCGACGACTGGTTCGACTCGAACACGGTGCCGCACCGCACGCGCTGGGCGCTCGACCTGCCCAGCACTGGCGCGCTGAAAACCTACTGCCACGAAGTGCTGGACCGCACGCTCGACAAATTGTCGCGCGAGAGCGGCACTGACGAGGCGTTGTATCCTTACCGGCTGGCGCTGGCGCACGAAGACATGCACGGCGAAGCCTTGCTGTACACCATGCAGACGCTGGGCGTGGCGGCACCGGCGGCGCTGAGCGGCGTGGCGCCATTGCCGGCGCAGGCGGCAGAAATCCGTTATCCGGGCGGCACCATCAGGCTGGGAACAGCCTCCGACGGCTTCGTGTTCGACAACGAAAAGCAGGCGCACGCCTGTTATGTGGCGCCGTTCGAGATCGACGCCGGTCCCGTGACCAACGCCCAATATGCCGATTTCATGGCCGATGGCGGCTACCAGAACCGCCAGTTCTGGAGCGTGGCGGGCAGCGCCTGGCTGATGCAGCAAGAGCGCTCGTCGCCCCGTTACTGGCAGCGCGAAGGAGCGCAGTGGCGCAGCATGCGCTTCGGGCGGCTGTCGACGCTGGCCGCGTCCGAGCCAGTACGGCACATCAATTTATTCGAAGCGCAAGCCTATTGCGCCTGGATCGGGCGCCGGCTGCCCAGCGAAGCCGAATGGGAATACGCGGCGCTGTCGGGGCAGGGCGGATTTCGCTGGGGACAAGTGTGGGAATGGACTTCCAGTCCGTTCGAGCCGTATCCGGGCTTTGTGGCGGACCGCTACCTGGAGTATTCGGAACCGTGGTTCATGACGCATCAGGTGCTGCGCGGGGCCTCGTTCGCCACCCCGGCGCGTTTTGCCTCGGCGCGCTATCGCAACTTCTACAAGCCCGAGCGCGACGACATGTTCGCCGGCTTTCGCACCTGCGCCTACTAAAAGATAATTTTTTACCCCACCACTGGCAACACCGGGGTCAGACCACTTTTGCCCCATGGCAAAAGGTCTGACCCCGGTGTTGCCAGTGTTGGGCAATAAAAAACGGCTGCCGAGGCAGCCGTTCTTGATCATCTACTACTTCAACGATCAGCGATCGCCGTACGAGCGGCGTGCGCCGTCGGTCGAGCGTGGGTTCGAACCCTTGTAGCCGCCGCCTGCTGGCGCGCCTTCTTTGCGCGGTGCTGCACCTGGCTTGCTGAAGGTGCGCTGGCCTGGCTTGGCTGCCGAACGGTTGTCGCCCGGCTTCCAGCTGCCTGGACGTGCTGCCGAACGCGGCGCCGATGCGGTCTTCTTCGGCTCGAAGCCTTCGATGACGTTGACCGGAATGAGCTGCTTGGTGAAACGCTCGATGCGCTTGACGTTCATGCCTTCTGCGTGGTTCACCAGCGAGATCGCCAGGCCATTGCGACCGGCACGGCCGGTGCGGCCGATACGGTGCACATAGTCTTCCGGGAACTTCGGCAGGTCGTAGTTGAATACGTGGGTGATGTTCGGTACGTCGATGCCGCGTGCGGCAACGTCGGTTGCCACCAGCACTTTGACTTGGCCGCGGCGCAGGCCGTCGAGCGTGCGGTTACGCGCGCCCTGGTGCATATCGCCGTGCAAGGCAGCTGCCGAGAAGCCGGCGATGTTCAGGCGGTCGGCAATGGTGTCGGCGTCACGCTTGGTGGCGGTGAACACAACAGCCTGGTCCAGCGTTTCGTCGCGCAGCAGGTGGTCCAGCAGGCGATTCTTGTGCG
>JAZJXM010000057.1:0-3972 GCA_040390915.1 Pseudomonadota bacterium | reverse complement strand
CTTCTCGGCTGTACCCGGATGTCGGACGAACATCTGAGCGTCTGCAACGGGGCGTAAGCCGACTACTGACCATCGCACCCAACCCAGAATGCCACTACGCGCTACAGTGAGTGCGATCCCATCAAGCTACGCCAGCGCACTAGTTTCTGTTCAAATGAAAACGCCGCATGGGCCGGCGAGGTCGATGGCAACACCACGGAGTGATAGCCCTCCAGCGCGAATTGCGCTGCGAACTTGCCGGCCGTCTGGCCATTGAAACCGACTGTTTCCAGCACCGGACACAACGCCCGCAAACGCGCGAAATCATTGGCGGCGGGCATGCGAATGGCGGAATCCAGACTACCTGCCCGCTCGCAGGCGCCCAGCACATCCCACAAACCAAACCCATGCGCCAGCAAGCGCGGCAGGCGCTCGGCATAGGACAAATTCACCAGGTCCTCACCCGTCAGCGCGGACAGAATCGGCCACAGCGCATTGCGCGGATGGGCATAGTATTGCTGGGCCTTGAGCGAGGCGGCGCCTGGAAAACTGCCCAGTACCAGGATGCGGGTACGCGCGTCCAGCACCGGCGCCAGGCCGGTCAGCAATGAGAGAGAGGAAGCCATGCGCGCAATTCTAGCTGCCCGCGCGCCGCGCCGGTGTAGAATCGTCCGGCAAATCCTATAACAGAGCTCACAAGCCGGAGACACACCCATGGACAATACAGCACAGCCGCGCGAAATCGACACCTTGCTGGCGAAGTACAGCGAAAGCCATTTGAACCACACCAACGAAGTGATCCATTTCGTTTGCGTGCCAGTGATCGTCTTTACCCTGCTCGGCATCGTCTGGGCGATCCACCCGTTCGCCGCGCTGGGCGTGACGCTGCTGTCGCTGGCCTATTACGTCAAGCTGTCGGCGCCGTTTGCGCTGGGCATGCTGGTCATGTCGGGCTTGATGCTCGGCCTGCTCAGCCTGATGCCCACGCCGGCCGTGCTGCCGCTGTCGCTGGCCATCTTCGTGCTGGCCTGGATCGGCCAGTTCATCGGCCACAAGATCGAAGGCAAGAAACCGTCTTTCCTGGATGACTTGCGCTTTCTGCTGATCGGCCCGCTGTTCGTGCTCAGCTTCCTGTACCGCCGTCTCAAGCTGGCGTGGTAATGCCTGCGGCCACGGCCGCCAGCACCACTCCACAGAGTCAAGCGTCAGCGTACCGGCATTGCGCGCTGCGCCCGTCACTTCCCTAGCCGCTTGACGCCGCTCAAAAAACAGCGCCCCCGTTGTCGCTTTCCCGTGCCTGCCGGCAGGAAATTCCATTTCACCGTATACTTTTCGCATGTCCTCTCCCCTCCTGTTTGCCATTGCCTGCCTGATCTGGGGCTCGACCTTCTGGGCCATTACCTTGCAGCTGGGGGAAGTGGCGCCGGCCGTGTCGGTGGCCTACCGCTTCGGCCTGGCCGCGGCCACCCTGTTCGCCCTGTGCCTGGCGCGCGGCGATCGCTTGCGCCTGCCGTGGCCGGCCCAGCGGTGGATGATGGTGCAGGGCTTTTTCTCGTTCGCCCTGTCCTACATCTGTACCTATAACGCCGAGCGCTTCCTGGTGTCAGCGCTGGTGGCGGTGCTGTTCGCGCTGATGGTGTTCTGGAACCCGATCTGCAGCCGGATCGCTTACGGCAGCGCCATCAGCTGGCGCACCTGGGCTGCCGGCATGGTCGCCGTCAGCGGCGTGACGCTGCTGTTCTGGCACGCCATTGGCGCTGCCTGGCACGACATTCTGAAAGGCGGCGCCGGCCCATTCCTGCTCGGCCTGGCGCTGGCGCTGACCGCCACCATTTCCAGTTCGGCCGGCAACGTCGTGGTGAGCAAGGTGCGCGAACATTCGTCCAACCTGCTGCTGACCATGGCCTGGTCAATGCTGTGGGGGACTGTGATGGTGACCTGCTGGGCGTTTGCCAGCGGCGCCCAGTTCACGCTGCCACATTCGCTGCGCTATTGGGGTGGCCTGCTGTACTTGTCGCTGTTCGGTTCGGTCATCGCCTTCAATTGCTACTTCACGCTGATCAACCGGATCGGTTCGCAAAAAGCCGTGTACATCGGCGTGGTCACGCCCGTCATTTCGGTGCTGCTGTCGATCAAGTTGGAACACTACCGTCCCGGCCCGTTGGAGTTTCTGGGCATGTTCTTGTGCCTGGCCAGCGTGGCCTGGGCCATCCGCACCCCCACCGCCACACCCAAGCAGGTGTGTGAGCTCAGTACCGTTCCCGAGGTCCCATGACACAAGCGATTCCATTTTCCATCCGCCCGGCCCAGCCGTCCGACGTCGCCCACATCCACGCGATGATCGTCGAACTGGCCGTTTTCGAAAAGCTCGAACACCTGGTGGTGGCCACCGAGGTGATGCTGCACGAGGGCCTGTTCGGCGTTCGCCCCGCATGCGAAGCGATCATCGGCGAAGAAGACGGCAAGGTCGTGACCTTCGCGCTGTTCTTCCATAATTTTTCCACTTTCCTTACGCGCAAAGGCTTGTACCTGGAAGACCTGTACGTCAAGCAGGACTGCCGCGGCAAGGGCTATGGGCGCCAAATGCTGGTCAAGCTGGCCCAGCTGGCGCTCGAACGCCAGTGCGGGCGCTTCGAATGGTCGGTGCTGGACTGGAATGCGCCGGCCATCGACTTCTACAAGGGCATGGGCGCCGAACTGCTGCCGGACTGGCGCATCTGCCGCGTCGCCGGCGACGCGCTGGACGCACTGGCCAACGCCTGACCCGCAAAAGAAAAAACCCACGGGTAACAGCACCGTGGGCAAACCCATTGAAATGGGAAGGGGAGATTGGGATCAATCTGGGGACAACTATAGGGCCTGCCATCCAAATAGCGCAAAGCCTTTACATTTGCTTACTGATCAGCGAACCTGTCTGCATCGCCCCATCCTGGAATGAAAGGCACTAATGACGATCCCGAAAAAGCTCGATGCCAGCAGCATCGCCTCGTATATTTTCGCCACGCTGTTTCTACTGATGGTCATGCTCAAGGGCCTGGTGGGCGCGCTGTTCGCCGGCCTGCTGGTGTTTTCGCTGGTACACCTGATCGCGCCCCGATTGCGCGGCAAAATCAGCGACGCGCGCGCGCGCGTGATCGCCGCCGGCGTCATCGGCTCGGTGGTGGTGGCGCTGCTGACGCTGTCGATCTGGGGCATCGTGGTCCTGCTCAAGGTCGACACCTCCAGCGTGACGGGCCTGTTTCAGAAGCTGGCCGACATCATCGACGCCTCGCGCGCGCAAATCCCGCCGTGGCTGAGCGCGAAGCTGCCGGTGGACGCCGACTCGCTGCGCGAAATGCTGACCGGCCTGCTGCGCGAACACGCCACCGATGCCAAGCACGCCGGCGCCGAGGCCGGGCGCACTGTGCTGCACATCCTGATCGGCATGATCATTGGCGTCATGGTCAGCCTGCACGACGACGCCCCGATGCCGCAACGCCGTCCGCTGGCAGCGGCGCTGCGCGAACGCGTGATCCGGCTGGCGCAAGCGTTTCGCGACATCGTGTTCGCACAAGTCTGGATCTCGGCCATCAACACCAGCATCACCGCCATCTTCGTGTTCGTGGTGCTGCCGCTGTGCGGCGTGACGCTGCCGTTTGCCAAGTCGCTGGTGGCGATCACCTTCATCGCTGGCTTGCTGCCAGTGGTCGGCAATTTGATTTCCAACAGCGTGCTGGTGGTGCTGGGCTTGTCGATCTCGCTGCAAGTGGCGCTCGGCTCGCTGTGCTTCATGATCGTGCTGCACAAGCTGGAGTACTTCCTCAACGCGCGCATCATCGGCGCCCACATCAATGCGCGCTCGTGGGAACTGCTGGTGGCGATGCTGGTGGGCGAATCGCTGTTTGGCGTGGCCGGCGTGATCGCCGCGCCGGTGCTGTATGCCTACGTCAAGAAGGAATTGACGGTGCGCGAACTGATTTAAAAGAGGGTCAGGTCGGGCAATGCGCCATTGGC
>JAZJXM010000056.1:0-14195 GCA_040390915.1 Pseudomonadota bacterium | reverse complement strand
GCTGCAACCAGTGTGAAAGTAGGTTATCGTCAGGCTAGTTATATGAAAAAACCCCCGCAGAGCGAAAGCTTTGCGGGGTTTTTTTTCGTCCCATCCTATGTAGCGCCCACTAACAGATGTGCTAAAAACCCAGATAGTGTATTTATTGTTCAATATTCAATGTTAAACTTGACAGGCAATGCTTCGCATAAACCAACAAGGAGAATCGCAGCAATGAATATGATTTCTGTAAGTGCAAGATTATTAATCGGTGCAGCGATTGTGATGGCGTCCGGTTGTGCCGAGACACCGAAAGCGCCTGATACGCTGGTTGCATCCGCTCCCGTGTGCAAACGTAACCAGCAAGTAGCCGGTAGCAATATTCCCCGGCGTGAGTGCACGACCACTGCACCGCTAACCCAGGAAGATCGACGGATATTGCAGGACGAAGGGTCGTCGCGACTTCCGACAGGAGTGATCAAGTAATTCTCCTGCCTGTTGCACGGAGACTTCAGAGACGGAATGCAAACCCGCGCAGCGTGAGCTTCGCGGGTTTTTTTGTTGCGTGGATTCGCGAATTGCTTCTGACGGCCCTGGTTCTGCACTAGAATGCTGCATACTTTATTATCCTCAACCAAGTGCGGCTCTTTCTACTGCACCGATTTGCCAGGCAAAACCTTTGAAATTGACGACTTCTCCACGCATCGGACCAGCTACGCTGACGCTGCTGGCCTCGACCTTCCTGGTCGCCGCCTATAACACCGCATTCTGGCGCAACTTCCTCATTGCCACCGGCAATTTCAGCCTCGGTCACGTCCCGCTGATCGCCGGCAGTTTCGTGGTGATCGTGATGCTGTTCAATGCCTTCCTGACTTTGGCCAGTTTCCGTTACGTGCTCAAGCCGGTGCTGATCGCGCTATTCCTGGCCACGGCCTGCGCCACCTATTTCATGAATCAGTACGGCACGCAGTTCGACCGGTCGATGATCCAGAACCTGTTCGAAACCGACATCGCCGAAGCCACCGAGCTGCTGAGCTGGAAGCTGCTGTTGACTGTCACCATGCTGGGCATCATGCCGTCGCTGCTGGTGTGGCGCGTGCGTCTCGAATTTCCAACCGGCGTGCGCGGCATGCTGCGGCGCGCCGGCTTTTTCGCCGGCTCGCTGGTGATTGCCGTGGTGATGTTGCTGGCATTTTCCAAGACCCTGGTGCCGTCGCTGCGCGAGCATCGTGAATTGCGTTTCTTGCTCACGCCGACCAATTACATTCAGGCGCTCAACAGCTACGTCAAATTCAAGCGCGCCAAGGCAGTGGTGGTGGCGCCACTGGGCACCGACGCCGTCAAGCTCGAGCGCGGCAGCGGCAATCACGCCCGTTCGGTCACGCTGATCGTGGTCGGCGAAACGGCGCGCGCCGCCAACTTTTCGCTGAATGGCTATGCGCGCATCACCAATCCGGAACTGGCACGCCAGAGCGAACTGATCAACTTCCCCCACATGCAATCGTGCGGCACGGCCACTGCGGTGTCCTTGCCCTGCATGTTTTCCAACCTGGGACGCGAAAACTACACGGATGCGCAAGCCTATGCCCAGCAGGGTTTGCTCGACGTGCTGCAGCATGCCGGCTACCAAGTGCTGTGGCGTGATAATAATTCTGGCTGCAAGGGCGCGTGCGACCGGGTTGCCTATGAGGACCTGGCAAAGCCGGTGGCGGGCAATCAATGGTGCGTGGCCGACGAATGCTACGACGAGCGCCTGCTCGAGCGCTTGCCGGAAATGATACGCGCAGCCAAGGACGACCTGGTGATCGTGCTGCACCAGAAAGGCAGTCACGGTCCGGCCTATTACAAGCGCTATCCGGCGCAATTCAAGCGCTTCGCGCCGGTATGCGAAACCATCGAAATGGACAAGTGTTCGAACGAAGCTATCGTGGCCGCCTACGATAATACGATCTTGTACACTGACCATTTCCTGAACCGCACGATCGAGCTGCTCAAGGCCAGCGCGGCCAGCGATCACGTCAATACGGCGATGCTGTACTTCTCCGACCATGGTGAATCGCTGGGCGAACACAATATGTATTTGCACGGCGCGCCCTACCTGTTCGCACCGGCCGAGCAGCGTGAAGTGCCATTCCTGATGTGGCTGTCCGATGGTTTCAAGTCGCGCTACCGGATCGACCAGCCTTGCCTGGCTGGGCGGGTTGGCCAGACCTTTTCGCATGACAATATTTTTCACTCGGTGTTGGGCATGCTTAGTGTCAAAACCAGCGTGTACCAGCCTGGCCTGGATCTGTTCGCGCCGTGCATAAAATGAAATACCTGATTCCCTTCCTGCTCGCTGCCAGTGCGCTGGCAATCGCCTTGCTGGGCTTGACCGATGTCGACCTGAGGCTGGCGCACCGGCTGTTCGACCCGAGCGGCGCATTCCCGCTGCGCCACGCCTGGTTCACCGAAACGTTCAGTCATGTCTATCTGAAGGCGATGCTGACGGCGCTGGCGGTGGCAGTGGTCGTGGCCGCCCTGTATGACCTGTGGCGCCCGCGCAGCAGCTGCGTGCTGCGCTTGCAGCTGCGGGTGGTGGCGCTGTCGGCGCTGCTGGTGCCCCTGGTGATCAGCCTGATCAAAAGAGTGAGCTATTCGCACTGCCCATGGAGCCTGACCGAATTCGGCGGCACAGAAACCTATGTGCGCCTGTTTGAAGCGGCGTTGCCTGGCGCCAGTGCCGGCCATTGCATGCCGGCCGGGCACGCGTCGAGCGCGCTGTGGCTGATCTCATTGACGGTATTCTGGCTGCCGCACCGGCCGCGCACGGCTGCGGCGGTATTTTGCGCCACGCTCGGCTTCGGCTTGGGCGTCGGCTGGATGCAGCAATTACGCGGCGCGCACTTCCTTACGCACACCCTGTGGTCGATGTGGATCGCCTGCGTGTTGGTCAGTGCGATTTACTGGGCGGTGATACGGTGTGGCAAGCTAGGGAAGCGGGAAAGCGTGCTGGGCGTCGAGCCAGTCGCGCAAGTCCTCGAACGGCCGCTCTGACGCCGTTTCGTTGAAGATTTCGTGATACAGCTGCGGGTACACGGTCATGGCCGCGCGCCCTTCCGGTAGCTGGGCCGCGAAGCGTTTGCTGCCGTTAAAGTCGACCAGATGGTCGTCCCCGGCCACCAGCAGCAAGGCCGGCAGCGCCAGCGTGGTCGCGTGCGCCTGGCAATACGCGATCGAGGCCAGCATGGACGTCAACAAGCGCGCGCTGATCTTGTTGTGCACCAGTGGATCGGCCAGGTAGGCGGCCACCACCTGCGCATCATGCGACAGGAAGCGCGGCTGCAAGCCGTTCGGCATCGCCAGCCACGGGGCAAGCTTGTGCATCGTCTTGAGCAACAGCATCTGCAGGCGCGACAAGGGCACGGAAAGTGCCGGCGACGACAGGATCACGCCGCGCAAGGGCGCGCGCGCGGCCAGCGCGACATGGCAGGCGAACAGGCCACCCATGCTGTGGCCGAGCAAAAATGGCCGGTAACCGGTGCGCGCAATGAAATCTTCGATGACGATCTGGGCATCTTGCAGCATCGGGCTGCCATTGGGAACGTCGCCGCGTGCACCTTGCGAGCGGCCATGACCGCGATGGTCATAGCAACGCACCGACCAACCGGCTGCATTGAGGCGCTGGGCCAACTGGCGGTACCGGCCGCTGTGCTCGCCCAGGCCATGCATGATGACGATGCCGCCCCGCGCGCCGGCCAGCGGCAACAGGAAATCGGACACGTGCAGCGACGTGCCGTCGGCTGCGGCCAGCTGGTGGCTGTGCGCCACCAGCGCCGCCATTACACGCCCCAGAGGACGTCGTTGCCGCCCGCTTTGGCGGCGCGCAGCATTTCCAGCAGAGGATAGGCACGCGCCGAAAAGCTGACCAATTCGGCGCCTTCGTGCTCGCTGTCGTCGCCCGCTTCGCCATGATGGGCCACGACATCGCGGCGCACATCTTCGGACGCGGCATGCAGGCGCGTCTCGGCGATTTCGCGTTCGAGCACGGCGACCGCTTCGGGCGCTTCAGCCGCGGTAATCACGCCGCGGTCGGGATCCTTGTGCAGCAAGTCCAGAATGCGTTTGGCGTGTTCCTTGTACATCGTCACTTCTGCGGCAGCCTTGGATGTAAATGTAATTAGCATAGGAACTTTCTCATTGTGCGGTTCATGACGAAACGATAACACGATCTGGCGCCGGAGGGCATCCCGCGTGACTTGTACTTCAAAGAAATTTTACTCTTTGTTGGCGTCGGCTTGCGCCCCGCTCGCCACAAAGTATAACCACGCGAGCGCCTGCAAGGCCAGCGCCACCGCAAGCGCCATCCGGAACGCGTCGGCTGGCGCCGCGCCACGGGCATGGAAGGCGTCCGCCAGCACCCCGAAGCCCCACTGGGCGCCGAATGCACCGATAAACAGTTGCAAGTTGTAGGCCGCGTTGACGCGCCCGGCCAGCGCCGCGGGAAAGGCCAGTGCCACGTTCGACTGCACCAGCGTGGTGACCGGCACGCATAGCGCCAGTCCCAGCCATAGCAGCCAGGCGCCAGGCGTGCTGGTGGTCAGCATCGCGCCCTGGGCCAGCAGCATGCCGGCGATGCCGGTGCCGATCAGGCGATGGCTGTTCCAGCCGCGCGCGGCCAGGCGCGGCGCGGCCCAGCCCAGCGCCAGGTAGGACAGCATCAGCACGACATTGAATGCGAACAGGATCTGGCCGGTTTGCTGCGCGCTCTTGCCCAGCACCGTCATCATCCACGGCCCGGCCCACAAGGTTTGCAACGCGAAAAAGATGCCATGGTTGGCCAGTCCCAGTACGCCCATGCGCCAGAAATAGGCACTGCCGAAGATGCGCCGGTAGCCGCCATCGGCCTGCTTGCGCGCGGGCAGCGCCGGGCCGGCCGCCGCCTCGGCCGCGCGCAGCAGCAGAAAAATCGCCGCCGACGCCATCAGCAGCAGCGCCGCCACGATCCAGAACACGCCGCGCCAGCCCACCAGCGGCAAGGCCAGCGTGACCGGGATTGTGGCGCTGAGCGCGCCGGCCGTGCCGGCCACCAGCATCCAGCTGGCCAGCTGGCTTTGGCGTTCGGGCGCGAACCACAAGCGATACGCCTTGAACGCGGCCATCAGGCAGGACGAGACGCCAATGCCAATCAGGGCGCGGCCCAGCCACAAGCCGGCCAGCGAGGTGCTGGTGGCGAACAGGACGGCGCCGCCAGCGGCGCACAGCAACAGCGCCGCTTCCGTGCGGCGCGGCCCATACTTGTCCAGCCAGATACCGAGCGGCAGCTGCATGCAGCCGAAGCTGATGAAATAGGCCGATGACAGCAAGCCCAGGTCGGCATTGGACAGGCCCAGTTCGGCCATCAGCGCCGGCGCGATGACGGCATTGATCGCCCGCAGCGCGTACGAGAGCAGGTAGCCCAGCGCGAAGCAGGCGAACACGCGGGCGGCCAGCGCGCCGCGCAGGGGCGCGCTCATGGCCGCTTACTGGAGTTTGAACGAGGACATGAACATCTCGACGTTTTCCTTCGACAGGTCCTTTTGCTTGCCCAGCACGATCACCTGGTAGAAGCGCTTGTTGCGCGATTCGAAATGGCCGATCAGGCGCATTGGCACGCCGTTTTGCACGCCGTGCGCGTCGATATCGATCGCTGCGCTGCGCGCCGCGCTGGCACCGGCGACGGCTGAAGCGTTACCGCTCTTTTCGCTGTCGATGGTGGCGCCGATATTCTTGACCATTGCCGTTTTCATGGCCGCCAGCGCCGCTTCGGCATGCGCGGCATCGGGCGCTTCGGCGGTGCCGACCGCAAACATGTTGCCGTCGACCTGGGCGGCAGTCATGGTCATGTCCACTTTCAAGCCGTCCAGGTCGACGCTACGGGTATGGGTCGACGGCTTGTCGGGGAACATCACGCGGAACGGCGCATCCTGGCTGCTGTAATCGCGCCAGTTGAATTTAGGGCTGCATGCGGCCAGCGTCAGGCTGGCCAGCGCACACAGGGTCAATGTTTTATAAGTGAAAGGTCGCATCCCATCATGGTATCAGGTCTGTCAAGCAAGACACGCTTGGGCCAGCCGGTTTGCCGCCGCCCGCCTGGCGTGGTAGAGTTTTCGGCAGAGCGTTCCATCTACATATAGGGCATTGCCATGCGCAAACAATTTTTCCTCATCTGCGCGCTGGCCGCGTTCATTGCCCAGCCTGGTATTTCGCAAGCACAAAGCGGCCCCGTCACACGCGCCAGCGACTTGATGCCGCGTTTCGTCGATGTCAACAATGAAGCCGTGGCGGCCGAGGCGCGCCTGCTGCTTGCCGCTGGCATCGGCGAACAGGTCGCCGCCATCGACCTGCAGGCCAAGGCCATGTCGCGCGAGGCGACCGCGGGCATGGTCGAACAGCTGATGGCCGCGCGCAAGGGCGCAGCGCTGGCGCTGGCGGCCAAACTGGCGACGCCGGGCCTGACGCTCGACAGCGCAGCCAGACAGCAATTTGGTATAGGCATCGACGGCCTGGCGCGCGCCATCAAGCAATGGGAAGAAATGAGCGCCGACATGCCTGGCCTGAAGCAGATGATGCGCGACGGCGGGATCAAGACGCGCAACGGCTTGTACGTTGCCAAATCCTTGCCTGACTACTTGCGCGACGCCAGGCAAGAGCTGGCCGCAGCGGTGACATTCGCCCGTGCCAACAAGATTGACTTCGCCAGCGAAGTCAATGCGATGGTTGCCCCTTGAGTCGCTAGCGTTCGCGCAAGCCGCGCCGGTACTGGATCGCTTCCCTGACGTGGGGCTCGGTGATCTGGTCCGACCCGGCCAGGTCGGCGATGGTGCGCGCCACCTTCAGCACCCGATGGTAGGCGCGCGCCGACCAGTGCAGCTTGACTAGCGTACTGCGCAGCGCCTGCTCGCCCGCCAGGTCGAGTTTGCAGTGGCGGTCGATGTCGCGCGTGTTCATGCGCTGGTTCGACTTGTGCTGGCGCGCCAGCTGGCGCGCATAGGCGATCGCCACGCGCTCGGCAATGCACGCACTCGCTTCGCCCATGGCCACGCTGGCCAGGATATCGGGCCCCAGCGCCGGCACTTCAATTTGCATGTCGATCCGGTCGAGCAGGGGACCGGAAATCCGGTCCTGGTAGCGCAGCACCGCCTCGCTGGTGCAATGGCATTTGCCCGACACATGCCCGAGATAGCCGCACGGACAGGGATTCATGGCCGCGATCAGCTGGAAGCGCGCCGGGAAATCGGCATGCTGGGCTGCGCGCGAAATGGTCACCCAGCCTGATTCGAGCGGCTGGCGCAGCACCTCCAGCACGCGCCGGTCGAATTCGGGGAGCTCGTCCAAAAACAACACGCCGCAATGCGCCAGCGAGATTTCGCCGGGCCGCGGCACCGGTCCGCCGCCGACCAGCGCCACGCCCGAGGTCGTATGGTGGGGGCTGCGAAACGGGCGCACCTTCCAGCGCTCGGCGCAAAAGCCGGCCGTCAGCGACTGCACCGCGGCCGACTCGAGCGCTTCTTCGTCCGTCATGGCCGGCAGCAAGCCGGCAAAGCGCGACGCCAGCATGGTCTTGCCGGCGCCGGGCGGGCCGATCAGCAGCACGCTGTGAAAACCGGCGGCCGCCACTTCCAGCGCGCGCTTGGTGGCCTGTTGTCCCTTGACGTCGGCAAAGTCCGGATACACCGGCGCTGCCCGGTCCGATTGCGGGCTGTGGCGCGTCAGGCGGCCGCCGGCATCGGCTGCCGTAAAGTGGCCGCACACTTGCAGCAAGGTAGCGGCAGGATAGATCTTGGCGCCGCTCACCAGCGCCGCTTCGTCGGCATTGGCGTGCGGCAGGATGAACGCGCGCGGCTTGCCGTCCTTGCCGCTTTGTATGGCGAACGCCATGGCCAGCGCGCCGCGCACCGGGCGCAATTGGCCCGACAGCGACAGCTCGCCGGCGAATTCGTAGCGGTCCAGTTCGATGTTGGGGATCTGGTCGGAGGCGGCCAGGATGCCGATCGCGATGGGCAAGTCGAAACGGCCCGATTCCTTGGGCAGGTCGGCCGGCGCCAGGTTGATGGTGATGCGCCGCGCCGGCACCGTGAAGCCGGCGTTTTGTAAAGCGGCGCGCACCCGGTCTTTCGACTCGCGCACTTCGGCGTCGGGCAGGCCGACGATGGTCAGACTGGGCAGGCCGTTGGCCAGATGCACCTCGACGCTCACGCACAGCGCTTCCATGCCGGCCAGCGCGCGGCTACGCAAAACGGCTAGGCTCATCGGGATCCTGAATTGGGCTGGGTGGACCCGGCAAATAGTAAGCGTTGCCTGTCGTGCGCCATTGAGGGTGACCAAAGGTGCGATGGGTTCACACAGGCAGTGAATCGCGCCAGTCATGGACGAGATGGCATGCTTGGGCCATAATTCCGCCGTTGGCCGCCGACCCAAGGCTGCCCATGGCGCTGGAATAGGCAATCAATGGAAAAGCACTCCTGGAAACTGTTTCCCACTCCCGTGAATTATTTCAAGGACGTCCTCTCGCCGCAGCAGCTCGAGACGATTTGCCGCCACTGCCTTGAAACCGAGGCAGGAGAGCATGGGGCTTTTCTCGGTGGCACCAAGTCCTCATTCAGTAAAAGTGCAAAGCTGCTTGCGGAACTGGAGGCGCGCTATCCGGTCCTTGCTGGGCTGAACGCGGGAATGAGCAAACTGATCAACGAGTATGCAGGCGAGCTGGGCTTTAAAGATTTGACCATCGACAATTCATGGTTCAACGTGCAATATCCTGGCAGCTTACTCAAGCACCACGTGCATCCCGACGCGACAGTGTCGGCCGCCTTGTGTATCCAGGCCGATGACAAGAGCAGCAAGCTGTTCCTGGAAAATCCCAACCCTGCCTTGCATTTTATCCGGCCCGCTATTCCGGTCGAAAGCATGTTCGAGTTTGCAAGATTCGCCATGGTACCGGGCGACCTGCTGTTGTTTCCTTCGTGGATTAAGCATGGCTCAGGTTTCGAAACCAACGAATCCGACGCCAGGGTGATGATCAGCATTAACGCGCGCTGATCACTGGCGCACATGGCAATGGCCAGCGTCACGCGAACAATTCCCTCGAATGTTGACGCTTCGTTCAACGCAGTTTCCTGCCATGAAACGCAGTTGCGAAAGCGACAGTGGCGGGCCGTCCACACTCGGTAAATGCCCGTGGATTCTCACGCTTTGCGCCGGTTTTCCTTGATATAGTTGCCGCATGGAATTCTCATATTTTCCCTGACGTGCTGTTTATTTGATCGGAGCCCGGCGTGCCTATCCTTACCAAAACTCTCACTTCGGCGGCGCTGGCCGCACTGGTCGGCCTGGCTGGGCTGGCGCCCGACTCGGCCATGGGACAGACCGCTGCCGGCCGCGGCAAGCCGGTCGCCGCCAAGCCGCCGTTTCCCACACTGCGCATGGGCGAGATGAGCAACGGCGCCAATGCGATTGCCAAACTGGGCAGCAACTTGCCGGCCGTGGCTGCCTACTACGGCAAATCGCCCAGCGAATTTGCCACCCAGTTGCGCACCGACCGTTCGGCCTGGATCGACAAGAGCGGGCGCTTGCTGTTCATTGAAAACGGCTTGACCACGTCCGGCAGCGACCTGGCGCCGCCGGGCGCCCTCTATCCGCCCGAGCAAACCTTTCTGCTGCACTCGCGCCCCAGTTCCAAGCGCAAGATTTACCTCGATTTCAACGGCCACACCACCACCGGCAGCGCGTGGAATTCCAGCTACGGCGTCGACCCCATCGTCAGCCCTGCATTCGACCTGGACGGCGTGCCCGGCACCTTCAACGCCAGCGAACTCAATACGGTGCAGAACATCTGGCGCCGGGTGGCCGAAGACTACGCGCCGTTCGACGTCGACGTCACCACTGAAGAGCCGCCGGCCGACCAGATGACGCGCACAACGTCGACCGACGATACTTACGGCGCACGCGCCCTGATCACCAAAAACTGGACGGCCGGCACGGTCAAGGGCGATTGCGGCTGCGGCGGCTTCGCCTACGTCGGCATCTTCGACAACACCAACGAAACCTACAAGACGGCGTTCATCTTCCAGGACAAGCTGGGCAACAGCGAAAAAAATATCGCCGAGGCAGTCGCGCATGAAGTGGGCCACAACCTGGGCCTGTCGCACGACGGCACCTCGACGGTCGGCTACTACCAGGGCAACGGCAGCGGGGCCACCGGCTGGGCGCCGATCATGGGCGTGGGCTATTACAAGGAACTGGTCCAGTTCAGCAAGGGCGAATATCTCGACGCCAATAACAAGGAAGACGATTTCCTGGTCATGCAAAGCAATGGCGTGCAGTTTGCCGCCGATGACTTCGGCAACACCAGCGCGACCGCTGCGCCACTGGCGGGCACCTTGCTCAATGGCGTCAATAGCTTCGACGCGATCGGCGTGGTGGAAGCACCGTCCGATGTCGACGTGTTCAAGTTCGGTGCTGGCGCTGGCAGCGTCACCATCACGGCGGCGCCGTTCGAACGCGGGCCCAACCTCGACATCTTGCTGCAGCTGCGCGACGCCAGTGGCGTTCTGCTGGCCGAGTCCAATCTGGCCGGCGCACTGAATGCGTCGCTCAGTTTTGCCGTGCCGGCTGCCGGTACCTATTACGTCAGTGTCCAGGGCACCGGCCAGGGCGATCCGCTGTCGGTAGGCTACGGCACGTACGGCAGCATTGGCCGCTATGCATTCAAGGTGACGGCGCCGGCCACCGGCAGCTTCCCGAGTGCGGCGATCAGCGCCAGCGCCACCAGCGGCACGGCGCCGTTGACGGTGGCGTTCTCGGGCAGCGGCTCGACTGACGCCAACGGCCCGATTCAGTCCTACGAATGGAATTTCGGCGACGGCAGCGCGCTTGCCAGCGGCGTTGCCGCCAGCCACACCTATACGGCAGCCGGTAGCTACAGCGCGGCGTTGAAAGTGAACAACGTTAATGGCTTGAGCGACACCCGGGCGCTGACGATCACAGCTACGTCGGTGCTGCCGCGCATCTATGCCGATGCCATGACGATGGGATTGGTCAGCGCCAGGAACGGCAGCTATGCGCAGGCCAGGGTGACGGTGCGCGATAGCGCCGGCAACCTGGTGCCGGGCGTGACTGTGCAAGGCAGCTGGAGCGGCGTGGTCAGCGGCGCCAAGAGCGCGCTCACCAATGCTGCCGGGGTCGCCACCACCGATTCGGCGGCGACCAAGAAGTCAGGCAGCTTCAAGTACACGATCACCGGCATGACAGCTGCCGGCTATGCCTACGATGCGACCCTGAACCGGATGACCAGCAACACCATCACCAAGTAAGCGCAACATCGCTGCTTGTCAATCAGCCTGGCTTAGCCCTTCGGGCCGGCCAGGCTGTCTTCCAGCTGCTGCACGCGTTGCTCCAGGGCCTCGAGCTTGGCGCGCGTCTTGGCCAGGATCTGATTCTGGATATCGAATTCCTCGCGCGTGACCAGGTCCAGCTTGGAAAAACCCTGGGTCATCATCGCCTTGACGTTTTTTTCGATGTCTTTGGCCGGCGAACTCTCGATCGCCTGGTTGATCTTGCCCTGCAGGTCATTGAAAAAGCTGTTCATATCCATGTGAATTCCTTGGTAAAAATCTAGGGCGCACCGTTCTGGTGCTGCCTACGCAACATCGTGGTGCAATTATTGCGTTCAAATTTGCGGTTTGGCCAATTTTGCTGTTTATTAAGAGCAAGATGGGTCAGCTTCCTGCAAAAACAAGTGCGACTGGCCTTGTGGCGAGCTGGCACGACTTCTGCTAATGAAGGGTGAAGTCGCAATTTTAAACCGCAACTGCCTTGTCCGTTCATACCAATAAGGAAACCCATGAAAAACCTGACCACGAAGTTGTCTCTTGCCGCCGCGCTGACTCTCGCCATGGGCACCTTGGTCGCGCCTGTCGCCCACGCCGAAGAAGCGGTGCCTGACCACGTCGTCGCTTACAACATCGCAGTGGCCAGCGACTACCGCTACCGCGGCCTGACCCAGTCGCGCTTCGAACCGGCGCTGCAAGGCGGCGCCGACTACACCCACAATCCAAGCGGCATGTACGCCGGCGTGTGGGCCTCGACCATCAAGTGGATCGACGATGCGGGTGGCGACGCCAACGTTGAAATCGACCTGTATGGCGGCAAGCGCGGCGATATCGGCGGCGGATTCTCGTATGACGTCGGCGGCCTGTACTACCTGTACCCGTCCAACGGCCTGGAAACGAGCGCCAATACCTTTGAACTGTATGGACAGGTAAGCTACGGTCCTGGTTACGTCAAGTACTCGCACGCCACCACCAACCTGTTCGGCACCGCCGACAGCAAGGGCAGCGGCTACCTCGACATCGGCGCCAACATTGAACTGAGCAAGGGCTTGCTGCTGAACCTGCACGCCGGCCGCCAGCGCGTCGCCCACAATGGCATGTACACCTATAACGACTACAAGATCGGCGTGACCAAGGACTTCGGCTTCATGTCGGTCGCGCTGGCCGGCATCAAGACCAATACCGACATTTTCCTGACGCCGCAAGGCAAGAACATGGGCAAGTCCGGCCTAGTATTGACCGTTTCCAAAACTTTCTAATCGAGGCAGCGTATGAAAATGATTACCGCCATTATCAAACCCTTCAAGCTCGACGAGGTGCGTGAAGCGCTGTCGGCGATCAATGTGCAGGGCATTACCGTCACCGAAGTCAAGGGCTTCGGCCGCCAGAAGGGCCACACCGAACTGTACCGTGGCGCCGAGTACGTGGTCGACTTCCTGCCGAAAACCAAGATCGAAGCGGCAGTCGATGACGCCATCGTCGAACAGGCGATCGAAGCGATTGAAGGCGCAGCCCGTACCGGCAAGATCGGCGACGGCAAGATTTTTGTGACCAATCTGGAACAGGTCGTGCGTATCCGTACCGGTGAAACCGGCAACGAAGCACTTTAAGGGGAACCAAGATGAATAAAACCATGACCAAATGGCTCGCTGGGGCGGCCATGCTGTTCGCCTTCAGCGCCGCGCTGCCAGTGGCGGCGCAAGACGCACCCAAGCCTGACACCCCGCTTGCCGCCGCTGCCGCCGCCCCAGCCGCGTCGGCTGCCGACGTCGCTGCGCCAGCGACTGCCACCGTGGCCGCGCCTGCGCCAACCCCGAACAAGGGTGACACCGCCTGGATGTTCATCGCCACCGTGCTGGTGATCCTGATGACCATTCCCGGCCTGGCCCTGTTCTACGGCGGCCTGGTGCGCACCAAAAACATGTTGTCGGTGCTGATGCAAGTGTTCATGGTATTTTCCCTGATCATCGTCTTGTGGTGCATGTTCGGTTACTCGATCGCGTTCACCCAAGGCAGCACCGCTTTCTTCGGCAGCTTCGACCGCGCCTTCCTGAACGGCATCTACGATCCGGCCAAGGGCACGTTCGCCTACGCTGCAACGTGGAGCAAGGGCATCGTCATTCCCGAGTTTATCTACGTCGCCTTCCAGGGCACGTTCGCCGCCATCACCTGCGGCCTGGTGGTGGGCGCCTTCGCCGAGCGCATCAAGTTCTCGGCCGTGCTGGCCTTCATGGTGCTGTGGTTCACTTTCAGCTACCTGCCAATCGCCCACATGGTCTGGTTCTGGACCGGTCCTGACGCGATCACCAACGCCGCCACGCTGGACATCGAAACGGCCAAAGCCGGTTGGTTGTTCCAAAAAGGCGCGCTCGACTTCGCCGGCGGCACCGTGGTTCACATCAACGCCGCTATTGCCGGCCTGGTGGGCGCGATCATGATCGGCAAGCGCGTCGGTTACGGCCGCGATCAAATGGCGCCGCACTCGCTGACCATGACCATGATCGGTGCCTCGCTGCTGTGGGCTGGCTGGTTTGGCTTTAACGCCGGCTCGGCGCTGGAAGCGAACGACATCGCGGCCCTGGCCTTCATCAATACGCTGCTCGCTACCGCTGCCGCGTGCGTGTCGTGGGTATTTGGCGAGTGGATCACCAAGGGCAAGCCGTCGATGCTGGGCGCAGCATCGGGCGCCGTCGCTGGCCTGGTGGCGATTACCCCGGCTGCCGGTTACGTCGGCCCGATGGGCGGCTTGGTAATCGGATTGCTCGCTGGTATTATTTGCCTGTGGGGCGTGAACGGCCTGAAGCGCCTGATCGGCGCCGACGACTCGCTGGACGTGTTCGGCGTGCACGGCGTGGGCGGTATCCTGGG
>JAZJXM010000055.1:0-33237 GCA_040390915.1 Pseudomonadota bacterium | reverse complement strand
GAATAGAACATTTAGAACGAGTCCGACACCTTACAATTTAAATGGTAGACCCTCTGCTTCTGCACACAATCTGTGGACAACATTGTGAGCAAGATTCTGACTGCATTGCTAAGTAATTGATTGCAAAGCAGAATGAGCAACTGCTCAAGTTTTTAGCGGTACCGGAGTTATCCACCGATGTTACGCACACGTTTTGTGGATAACAATGTTAGCAAGTTCCCACAAGCAGTGACAAGTCATTGATTCCTATGGGGAATTACCCCCTGCGCATTAAAAAGGCAGTTTCGTGCAATTGGCAAGCCCGACAGTTCTGCACACCTTCTGTGGATAACTTTGTGAGCAACTCCCCTCGGCTTCACCAAAGTCCTTGATCCATAAGGAAATTTTCCCACTGCCACTAAATGACGCACAGTCATTTTTCTTTTATAATCAGCCACTTATCAAAAATCCTTGAAGTTTCTCTGGATATATGACATAAGCATGACCGCCGTAAAATTTTGTGGACAGCTTCCCCATGCAGACTTTATTCGACCCCGATTCCAGTTACACCGCGCCGCCGGTGCTGACCGTCACCGCGCTCAACGCCCAAGTGGCCCGACTGCTGGAACGTTCGTTTCCGCTGACCTGGATCGCCGGCGAAATCTCCAATTTCACGCGCGCCAGCTCCGGCCACTGGTATTTCACGCTCAAGGATGACGCGGCCCAGGTGCGCGCCGTGATGTTCCGCGGCAAGTCCCAGTTCGCCGGTTTCGTTCCGCGTGAAGGCGACAAGGTCGAAGTGCGCGCGCTCGTCACGCTGTACGGTGCGCGCGGCGACTATCAGATCAATGTCGAAGCGATCCGCCGCGCCGGCGTCGGCGCGTTGTATGAGGCGTTTCTGCGCCTGAAGGACAAGCTCACCGCGCAGGGCCTGTTCGAGCAGGAGCGCAAGCGCCCCCTGCCCTTGTTTGCGCGCGCCATCGGTATCGTCACCAGCCCGCAGGCGGCGGCGCTGCGCGATATCCTGACCGCCCTCAAGCGGCGCGCCCCGCACGTGCGGGTAGTGCTGTACCCGGCGCCAGTGCAGGGCCAGGGCGCGGCCGACAAGATCGCCGCCGCCATCGACCTGGCTTCGCGCCGCGCCGAAGTGGACCTGCTGCTGGTGTGCCGCGGCGGCGGCTCGATCGAGGACCTGTGGAGCTTCAACGAAGAAGCGGTGGCCTACGCAATCGCCAATTGCGCCATGCCGGTGATCGCCGGCGTCGGCCACGAGACCGACTTCACCATCGCCGATTTTGCCGCCGACGTGCGCGCCGCCACCCCGACCGCAGCCGCCGAACTGGCCGCCACCCCGCGCGCCGACTGGATGGCGTCATTGGCGGGCGACGCCACCGACCTGCGGCGCGCGATGCGGCGCAGCGTCGACGCGGCCAGCCAGGACCTGGACAACCTGACGCGCCGCCTGCTTAGCCCATCGGCCCGGATCGGCCACAAACGGCTGGAACTGGTGGCCCTGTCGACCGCGCTGACGCACGCGCTGCGCGTCCCGCTGGCCCGCAACGGCTACGCGCTGGCCCAGCTGCGCGCGCGCTGGAGCGCGCGCCGGCCCGACCTGCGCGCCGCACGCATCGACCTGGACACGCAGCAGCGCCGCCTCAAAGGCGCGCTGGCGCACCAGCTGGCGCGGCGCCATCATGCGTTGGGCGCGCTGGCCGCCCAGCTCGAGCTGCTCAACCCGCAGCGCACGCTCGAACGGGGCTACGCCATCGTCACCGGCGCCGATGGCACCGTGCTGCGCTCGCCGGCCCAGATCAAGGTGCGCGAGGCATTGACGGTGCGCCTGGCCGAAGGCAGCGCCCAGGTCGGCGTGGCCAGCGTCCAGGCACTGCTGGAATAGCCAGCAACGAAAGCGCGAACGATTTACAATAAGCGTCGTTTCAGAAGAATCATCGCTTTTCAAAAACCAACAAAGGATCAACCATGGAACATACTCTGCCGGCACTGCCGTACGCGATGGACGCCCTCGCACCGCATATCTCCAAAGAAACGCTTGAATTCCACTATGGCAAGCATCACCAGACCTATGTGACCAACCTGAACAACCTGATCAAGGGCACCGAGTTCGCTGAACTGTCGCTCGAAGAGATCATCAAGAAATCCTCCGGCGGCGTCTTCAACAACGCAGCCCAGGTGTGGAACCACACCTTTTACTGGAACGGCATGAAGTCGAACGGCGGCGGCGCACCAAGCGGCAAAGTGGCTGACGCGATCAACGCCAAATGGGGTTCGTTCGACAAATTCAAGGAAGAATTCACCAAGTCGTGCCTGGGCAACTTCGGTTCCGGCTGGACCTGGCTGGTGCAAAAGGCCGACGGCGGCGTTGATATCGTCAACACCTCCAACGCCGGCTGCCCTTTGACCACCGGCGACACGCCACTGCTCACTTGCGACGTGTGGGAACACGCTTACTACGTCGACTACCGCAACCTGCGCGCCAAGTACGTCGAATCGTTCTGGGGCCTGGTCAACTGGGACTTCGTGGCACAGAACACCAAGTAATCGCAACGCATCGCATCGCAAGCCCACCCGCACTGAACGCGATCTTGAGCGCGTTCAGGCAGGTAGGCTTTTTTTATGGGCGCTGCGGAATCTGCAAGCCCCGCTGCACCGCCGGACGCGCCAGGAAAACATCGAGCACGCGTTGCAGGTGCACGAAATCGGCCATGCCGACCAGTTCGCCCGCGCCGTAGAAAGTGATCAGGTTGTTCACCCACGGGAAAATCGCGATGTCGGCAATCGTGTACTGCCCGCCCGCCATCCACTGGCGCGTGGCCAGGTGCTGGTCCAGCACGCGCAGCAAGCGCCGCGCTTCGGCCACGTAACGGTCGCGCGGACGCTTGTCTTCGTACTCCTTGCCGGCAAATTTGACGAAGAAACCGACCTGGCCGAACATCGGGCCGATTCCGCCCATCTGGAACATCAGCCACTGCAGCGCTTCATAGCGCCCCGCCGCGTCCGGCGGCAGGCACTGGCCAGTCTTCTCGGCCAGGTACAGCAAGATCGCGCCCGACTCGAACAGCGCCAGCGCTTGGCCATCGGGACCGTTCGGGTCAATGATGGCGGGAATCTTGTTGTTCGGATTGAGCGACATGAATTCGGGCGACAACTGGTCCTCTGTATCGAAGCGCACCAGGTGCGGCTCGTACGGCAAGGCGCACTCTTCGAGCATGATGGACACCTTCACGCCATTGGGCGTAGGCAAGGAGTACAGCTGCAAGCGCTCCGGCTGGCTTGCTGGCCACTTTTTGGTGATGGGAAATGCGGACAAGCGACTCATGCGGTTTCCTGGGAAGTGACGAAACAAACAAGTCTACCGGCAAATCCACATCCGCGCCGGCCCGCTCTTTGTCGTGAATGTGTACTGATTTGTCCCGCCCGCAGGGCATCCGTGCGCAGCGGCTCAGGCTCTTATACAATAGTAGACGAGGAGAAATGCCCATGTTTCGAGTAATGCTGGTGGAAGACGATCCGCGCCTGGCGCAGCTGGTCACCGAATACCTGTGCAACTATGAGTTCGCGGTCGACCTGGTCACGCGCGGCGATACTGCGCTCGACAGCTTCAAGACGCTCGCGCCCGATGTGGTGGTGCTCGACCTGATGCTGCCCGGCCTCGATGGCATGCTGGTGTGCAGCCAGATCCGCGCCATCTCCACCGTGCCCATCCTGATCCTGACCGCGCGCGAGGATTCGTATGATGAAGTGTCGGTGCTGGAACAGGGCGCCGACGATTTCGTCAACAAGCCGGTCCAGCCGCGCGTGTTGCTGGCGCGCCTGCGCGCGCTGCTGCGGCGCGCCAGCGGCAAGGCCGACAGCGACACGGCCACGATGGTGTTTGGCGCGCTGGTGATTGCCACCAGCGACCGCAGCGTCACTTGGCGCGGCCAGCCTTGCGTACTGAGCAATACCGAGTACAAGCTGCTGCTGGTGCTGGCCGAGTCGGCCGGGCACGTGCTGTCGCGCGATGCGCTGCTCAAGAAAATGCGGGGGATTGAATTCGATGGCCTGGACCGCAGCATCGACAACTGCATTTCCAAGTTGCGCCGCAAGTTCGACGATCTCGATTCGGAGAAAATCAAGACGGTGTGGGGCGAAGGTTATCTGTTTTCGCCGTCGGCCTGGGCCGCTGCGGCTGCCTGACTTATTCGTAGACCGGATTGATCGCCAGTGGCGCGTTCTGCGTCACCACCGGTGACTTGTCGGCGCCGTCGAAGCGCACATTGACGACCCGGAAACTCTCATACGCATCGCCCTGGAAGGCGGCGCCGTCAACGGCCGGCAAGCTGGCCTGCGCCTTGCGCGTGCGCACGCCCGGGTCGGCCGCGCCCCTGGCAAACACGAAACGCACGCCCACGCAGCGGCTGGCGCGCGCCATGCCTTCGGCGTATTGCTGGTAGGCCAACGCCTGCTCGCAGGCCGCGCGCAGGTCGGCCTGCTCGTACACGCCGTCGGCATGGGGCACGATCGAGATGCGCGGGCGGAACCAGTACTGGCCCGCTTTGCGGTTGAGCACCAGCGCGGCATTTTCGTCCCACGCCGCCTTGAGCAGCGGGAACACGGTGCGCCCGGTGGCGTCCAGCGGCAAATTCAAATGGGTGCTGGTGCCCTGCAAGCTCAGTTGCAAGCCGTCCGGCGCCGCGCTGCGGTCCTTGGCCATGACCTGGTACTGGTTCTGGATCAAGTGCTTGGCCTTGCCGTACTTCTCGAACAGCACCATGCTGCGGTAGGCGTCGCGGTAACTGACCCAATCGCCCTCATGCCCGTCGGCCACGGCACTAGCGGCCGTGAACAGCAGAGCAAAAAACGCAGCGATGTGGCGCGAAGTACCCATATCAGTATCGGTAAACCAGTCCGCTCGACACGGTGACGTTGACGGGCCGCTCGACGAGCGGGCTCAGGCGGGCGTCGCCGCTCAGGCGCGTCACGCGCGCCCCGCTGGCCACCATCCACTTCGGCGACAGCGCCCAGTTCCAGCCGGCGCTCACATAGACATCGCGCACGCCGCCGCCGGGCGCATAGACCGCGTGGCCGCTGGCCAGCGCTTCGGCGGTGGTAATGCCGAAATAGCTGGTGTTGTAGCTGCGGTTGACCACATTCATGCCGGCCGACAGCGCCACCTCGTGGTGCGGCGAGAGCCTGGTGGCCACTTGCTGGACGCTGATGTTCCAGGTGGCGCCGGTGCGTTCGCGCCCGGAACCGAACAGCACGCTGTTAGCCAGGCGCAACGATGGCGTCAAATAATAGTTGGCAAACATGCCCAGTTGCAGGCGCGCATCGATGTCTTGCATGCCCAGCAGGCCCTGGCCGGCCCTGGCCACGCGGCCGGTCTGAAAGCCGGTGATCGGCTTGACGCCGCCGGCCTTGGGTTTGTCGCCCTCTTTGTCGCGCCCTGAATCGAGCGCCAGCAGCGGGCCAAATTCGACATCCGGGCGCTCCGACAAGTGCCATCCGGCAGTCATGCCCGAGAGGAAAATACCATTGCTCCATTCAAGCTGGATCATCGGTAAAGCCTGTTCGCGCCGTTTGACTGCCCCCTGATAGTCCGCGGCACTGACAACGCCCAGCCCGACATACATGTCGTGGCTGCCGTCAGGCATCAGATTAGTGGCGGGGGACTGGGCGCAAGCTGCTCCGCAGGTGACCGCCAGGGCGAGGGCAAGAAACGTTTTCATTGGTCTGGTATGGGAGTTCGGTAAGGCCGGTATTTTACCTTGCCAAGCTACTAACCCTGTTGTGCCGGCCGCAGGCAAGCGTGGCCTGCGGCGCAGCGCGCGAAATCTCCAGGCAGAACTGGCCGTCCGGACGATTTCATGGTGAACCCTCTTGCGAATAAAAAAAGCCCACGACACTGTGGCATCGGTGGGCAAACGGAAAACCGATGGTGCTATCGTAAGCGATACCCGGCCTGCATTCTGCCTAAGGTTGTCAGCCAATTGTCATCAATTTGTAGTCGTGCATTTTTACCGCGCTCGCATACAATGCTGCGCATGAATCGCCTTTTCTTCCGCTTTTTCGTGTTGGTCATGCTGTCGATCACGGTGGCGACCTTCGTCATCTACTTCGCCATCAGCCGCCTGTTCGGCGACCCGCTGGACGATATCGCGCGCCGCCAGGCCGCAGCCCAGATCTTCCTGATCGAGCAATATGTGGACAAGGCGCCGGCCGACCAGTGGCTGATGCGGCTGAACAAGGTGCGCGAAGTATCGGGCATCAACGTCGAACTGATCCCGCTGGCCAGCGCCCACAAGGCCTTGCCCGCCGCGCAGCAGGATGCCCTCAAGCGCGGCGAGGTGGTGCTGGACGTGCCGCACAAGGCGTTTTTCCGGCGCGTCGACCTGGCCGGCAATTACTACGTGGGCAGCGCCGACGATGTCATCTGGGCGCGCGATTTGCCGATCGATATCGGCCTGGCGCTCAAGATCGAGGCGCTGCGCTACGTGATCGTGGCGCTGGCCCTGCTGATTCCGATTGCGCTGTGGTCGCGCTCGCACTGGACCGGGCTGCAGCAGCTGTCGCAGGTGGCCGACGCGGTCGGCGCCGGCCAGTTATCGGCGCGCGCGCTGCAAAAACCCAGCGCCAGCACCTACCCGCTGGCCGAGCGCATCAACCACATGGCCGGGCGCATCGAGGGCTTGCTCGACGCCCAGCGCAATTTGCTCCATTCGGTGTCGCACGAATTGCGCACCCCCATCGCGCGCCTGGAGTTTGCATTGGAACTGCTGCGCGGGGCGGCCGCCAACCCGGCGCTTGAAGCACGCATCGTGGCCATGGAAGGCGATGTGGCCGAACTCAATGGCCTGGTCAACGAGTTGCTCAGCATGAGCCGCCTGACCAGCCGCGAGACGCTGCAACTGGAGACGTTCGCGCTGGCGCCGGCGCTGGAAGACTGTATCGCGGCGCTGCCGCCCAACGATTGCGCGACGCGCTTCGATCCGGCGCCGCCGCTGGGCGAAGTCAATGCCGACCGGCGCCTGCTGGCGCGCGCGATCGGCAACCTGCTGCGCAACGCCCAGAAATACTGCGAGCGCCAGGTCGCGCTGTCGGCGCGGCGCGCAGACGGCATCGAGATCATGGTGGACGATGACGGCCCCGGTATTCCGGAAGAAGAACGCGAGCGCATCTTCGAACCGTTTTACCGGCTCGACCGCAGCCGTGACCGCGCCACGGGCGGCTTCGGACTGGGTTTGTCAATCGCCTTCAAGGCGGTGGCGCTGCATGGCGGCACGATCCGGGTCGAAGCGTCGCCGTTGGGCGGCGCCCGCTTCGTGATCAGCCTGCCCGTATAAGGCTTACTTCTTGCCTTCGGGGCGCAGATGGGTCATGCCGTACCACAGGTGATTCCACCAATGCGGCCGTGAATCGACCACCTGCAGGCAGGCGACGTCCACTTCGCTCTTGAACACCGGATCGAGGCACTGCTTGGACATCAAAGCATTGCGCTGATTCTCGGCATTGACCAGCGCAATGGCCAGCCACACGGCCAGCCCGGCCACCAGGACCACCAGCGTCCAGGCCAGCTGGTTGATCCAGCTGCGCTCGAACAGGTCTTCCTCAACGGGCCGCGACCCGTCGTAGATCTTCAGGATTTTTTCTTCTGCGTCGTTCATTTCTTGACCGTCTTTGCTGGCGCTGCCGCAGCCACCGGCGCGGCGCCATAGCCTTTTTCCTTGATCACCTTGGCCACCAGCGAATCGAGCGTCGTCATGGCCGCTTCGGGCGCCTGACGCTCCATGCCAGGGTTGGCCGCGCCGATCATCGATGGCGTCGTCATGAGGCGACCGTCAACGACAAACGATGGGGTGCTGTCGATCTTGTAGTTGGCCACCAGTTGCGGCAGTCGCTTCAGTTTAGTCAATACGCCGAAGGAATTCCAGAATTCGACGAACTTGGCCTTGTCCATGCCGCTCTTCTTGCCGACCCAGTCGAGGATCCGTTCATCGGTGTTGAGCTGGGCGTGCTCGACGTGATTGGCGCGGAACACTTTAGGGCCCATTTCATCGGCCTTGCCCATCGCTTCGAGCGTGACCCACAGGTGCGCTTCGGCATCGGTCGGTCCGCGGAACGGATAGGCGATGCGCTTGAGGACCACATCGTCCTTGTGCTTGAGGGCCCAGGCAGCCACGTACGGCTCGACCATATTGCACCATGGGCAATGGTAGGCGAAAAATTCGATGACCTCGACTTTTTTGCCGGCCACCTGGGCCGGCTGGGGCGCGGCCAGCACGCTGTACTCGGCGCCAGCCTTCGGATCGGTCGGCGACGCGAACGCGGTGGAGGCGATCATGGCGGCAGCGGCCAGGGCAAAATGGAGGGAACGCATAAATATCCTTGTTGATTGGTTGGGCGAACGACGCGAGATTACCATCTTTTTCCCCGGCTTTTGGCAATTGTTTGCCCTGTTAACGCCCGCCTAAGCGAGCCGTTGACAAAACCGCCCTAGCGGCGCCGCTGGCGCGCCAGTTCCAGCTTTTCGCACATGTCGGCCGCCCCCAGCGCCATGCGCGGACCGGCCCGGGTCAGCAGCTCGCCGCCCAGCGTGAACAAATTGCCGCGCTGGACCGCCAGCATGCCCTGGTATTTGCGCCAGATATTGAGGCCGGCGTCGGCCGGGTCGTGCTGGTCGCCGCCGAAAATGGCTTCCGGGTCGGCCTGCATCACCGCCTCCAGGCTGACCTCGGGCGCCTTGACCTTGAGCGCGCCGAACACGTTGTCGCCGCCGCACAGGCGGATCGCGTCGCTGACGATGTGCTGACCGCTGAGGGTGTACAGCGGCTTGTCCCAGATCTGGTAAAACACTTTCACGCGCGGGCGCTTGCCATAGCGCGCCGCCAGCGCGCCGATTTTGGCGCGATAGTCTGCCGCCGCCGCCCGCGCCTGTGCATCAGTGCCCATCAGCTGGCCAAGGCGCAGCAGGCTGTCGGCCACCTGGTCCAGCTTTTGCGGCTCGCTCTGGAATACCGGAATGCCCAGCGCGCGCAGCTGCTCGAGCTGGCGCGCCGTGTTCCCGCTTTGCCACACCACCAGCAAGTCCGGCTTGAGCGCAATCACGCGCTCCATGTCGAGCTGGCTGTTGCTGCCTACCAGCGGGATTTTTTTGGCCGCTTCCGGATAGTCGCTGAAGTTCATCGCGCCGACGATGCGCGCCCCGCCGCCGGCCGCAAACAGCAGTTCGGTCACGTGCGGCGCCATCGAGATGATGCGCTGCGCCGGCTTTTGCAGCGTGACGCGCGCGCCGCCGTCGTCGACCACGCTGATTTCGGCACGGGCTACGCCGCAGGCCAGCATCAATAGCAATAAAGCTTTCATTATTCGACCGCCAGGAAGATCGTGCGTTCGCCGTGCACGATGGTTTGAATCGGATGCCCGAGACAGGCACTGAGTAGTTCGGGCTGCATGATGTCGGCCACGCTGCCGGCGCGCCATGCGCCGTCGCCCATCAGCAGCAAGGCATGGCTGGCCACGCGCTGCGCCAGGTTCAGGTCGTGCCCGACCATCACCACCGTCTTGCCCTGCTCGCGGCACAGTTGCGCCAGGAGGCGCATCACCGAGACCTGGTGCGCCAGGTCGAGCGCGTTGGCCGGTTCGTCAAGCAGCAGCAATGGCGTGTCCTGCGCCAGCAGCGCGGCGATCGCCACGCGCTGGCGCTCGCCGCCGGACAGCGTGCGCACGTCGCGCCGGGCCAGGTCCAGCACGTCGAGCGCGCGCAGCGCCGCTTCGGCCGCCAGATGGTCGTCGCTGCCTTCCCAATAGCGGTCGGCGTGGTACGGATGGCGCGCCATCAGCACCGTGTCCATCACGCGGTAGGCAAAGGCATCGCTGCGCGACTGCGCCAGGAAGGCGCGCCGGCGCGCCAGTTCGGCCAGCGGCCAGTCGCCCAGCGCGCGTCCGTCCAGCGCCACCGCGCCGCCGTCGGGCGCGCGCATGCCGGCCAGCGTGCGCAGCAAGGTGCTCTTGCCGGCGCCGTTGCGACCGATCACGCACCAGCATTCGCCGGCCGCGGCCTGCCAGTCCAGGCCAGAGACCAGCACCCGTTCGCCGGCGCGCAGCAGCAGTTCGCTGGCGGCGATCATGCGACGCGCAGCCGCAACTGGTGCAGCTGAATCAGGAAGATCGGCACCCCGACCAGGGAAGTGAGCACGCCCACCGGCAACTGCTGGGGCGCCAGCACGGTGCGCGCCAGCGTATCGGCCAGCACCAGGAAGGTGCCGCCGGCCAGCGTTGCCGCCGGCAGCAGCAGACGGTGGTCGGGCCCGAATTTGTAGCGCATCGCGTGCGGCACGATCAGGCCGACGAAGCCGATGCTGCCGGCGGTGCTGACCGCGGCCGCCGTCAGCAGCGCGGAAATGATGAACAGCTGGCGCCGCAGCGCGCCCGCGTCCACGCCCAGCGTGGCGGCGCCGTCGGCGTGCAGCGCCATGACGTTGAGCGCGCGCGCCTGGCGCAGCGCGAACAGCAGGGCCCCGCCCAGCACCAGCCACGGGAGCACCCGCCACTGCGCACCGGACAGGTCGCCGATCATCCAGAACACCATGCCGCGCAGGCGCGATTCAGGCGCGATCGACAGCATCAGCGTCACCAAAGCCATGCAGGCCGCGGCCAGGATCACGCCCGTCAACAGCAATGTGCTGGAGTCACCGGCCACGTCGCGCCGGCCTTTGCCGCCCAGGTCGCGCCGTGCCAGCATAAACAATAAAAGGGAGATCGCCAGCGCGCCCCCTAGCGCGCCCAGGTCAACCATCCACAGGGCGGCGCCAAACAGCAGTGCGGCCAGCGCGCCGACGGCGGCGCCGCTCGAAATGCCAAGCACGTACGGGTCGGCCAGCGGATTGCGCAGCAGCGCTTGCATCATCACGCCGGCCAGCGCCAGCGCGGCGCCAGTGGCAAATGCGCTCAGGGCACGCCCCAGGCGCAGGTCGAGCAGGGTCGCGGTCATGCCCGTGATCCTGCCCGTCACAATATCTTGTAAAGCACCTGGCAGTTCAGTCAGCGGCAAGCTGACCGAACCGACCAGGCAGGACGCCAACAGCACCAGCAACGCGGCCACCGTCATCGCCGTCAGGACGAGGCGGTGGCGCTGGCGCGGGTTGATCTGTTGGCGTTGCATGCTATCGACGATCAGAAGTCGTAACGCGCCGCGACCTTCAGCTGGCGGCCATCGCTCGGGTAAATCGATGGATGGCAGCTGTTGCCGTAATAGCTTTCGTAGGCATTGCTGAAGTACTGCTTGTCGCCCATATTGAGCGCACTGACCGAGAACTCCCAGCCTTGGATCTGGCGCGCATAACGTGCATCGAGCGTGGCATGCGAACCGACGTCGGTCACGCAACCATGTGCGAAGTCGCCGCCATAGGTCTGGCGGCCTACCCACTGCACGCCAATGTCCGCGCTATGGCCGTTACCCGGCACCCACGACAGGCGCGCGGTCAGCAGATTCTTTGGCACCAGCACCATGTCGCGCCCGGCGTTCGCGCCTTCGGTGAAGCGCGCGTTCACGTGCTGCAGCGAACCGTTCAGGCGCAGGTTGGCAGCCAGCGCCACATGCGCGTCAAGCTCAACACCCTTGCGTTCGGTCGGATCCAGGTTGGTGTTGGCACCGGAGGAAGGTCCGTACGGTCCGTCCGCGGTCGGGTCGAAGAAAATCTCGTTGGTCAACTGGTGACGGAACGCGCGCGCGGTCAGGCCCAACTGCTTGTCGCCGAAAGCGGCGCCCAGTTCAAGGTCACGCGAGGTCTGGATCTGCAGCACGCTGGTCGACGAACGGAAGCCGTTCTCGTCGGCATTGGGAGCGCGGTAGCTGCGGCCGGTCTTGGCGTACAGGTTGATTTTCGGCGCAACGTCGAAGCTGCCCTGCACTTCCCATGCATTGCGCGACTGCTTGCTGTGATCGGCGGCCATCGCCATTGGATCGATGTAGTCCTTGTCAAACGTTTCGTGGCGCACGCCGGCCGCCAGGCGGCCGTTGTGGGCGGCATTCCATTTCAGTTCGTCGCGCACGTAATAGGCGGTCGACTTCTGGCTGGCGTCGGCCTGAGAATAGCTGGCGCTGGTCACGCGGTTCCAGCGGATCAGGTCCACGCCTGCCACCACTTCGTTGAGCATGCCGTCGAATTGGGCCAGGTGGCGCATGCGCGGCGAGAACTGGTTCTGGTGGCTGTCGTAAGTGGCCCCGCCAAACACGTATTTCGATTCGACCGTCTTGCTGCGGTGCGACAACTCGGCGGCCAGGTCGAAGTTGCCCAGGCGCTGCTCGGCGAATGCGGTAACGCGGTCTGAATCGAGTGAACCAGAATCCTTCTGATTGATCGCTTGACGCGGATTGGCCGCGAATTGTGCAGGCGTGAGTGCGCCGGGGAGTTCGGATTTTTGACGCGCACTTTCAATGCGCACGCCAGCACGGCCGCCCGTATAGGCCCATTGCATGCCGCCGCTAAAGTTGGTCTGTTTGAAATCGTTGCGGTCACGGTAGTTGTCGGTGCGTTGCTTGCCGATGGCCGCGTCGAGGGCAAAACCGTCCCACGATTGCGCCATCGAAGCGCGCAGGTCGACCAGCCCAAACTGGCCGGCTTCGGCGCGCACGCTGGCGCTGCGGGCGTTTTTGGCCGGACGCTTGGTGACGATCTGGATCACGCCGCCGGTTGCGCCTTCGCCATACAACACGCTGGCGCCGCCGCGAATGATTTCGATGCGCTCGATCGTTTCGATGGGAATGGTCGACAGCACGGCGCCGGCCAGTTCGTTTTCGGACAGCCGCACGCCGTCCAGCGTCACGACCATATTCTGGCTGCTGGTGGTGCCGAAGCCGCGCAAATCAAGGTCATAGTCGGGCGATCCGGTCGTGCCCTGGCGGCCATACACGCCGCCGATCTTGCGGATTGCCGAGTTGACGTCGGCCGCGCCGGCGCGCCGAATATCGTCGGCCGTGATGACGGTGGCGCCGATCGGGGTCAGGGCCGGATCGCTGTCAAAGCGCGCACCGGTGACGGTGACGGTGTCCAGAACCTGTTCTTCGGCGTGGGCTTGGGCAAACAGGGAAAGGGAAATTGCGGTGGCAAGTGCGAGCGGCTTGAGGGCTGGCGCGCGGCGCGGTGCTGCTGGAAATGTCATGATGATGTTTTCGAATAGAGTGCACCAGGCCGGCGTCCCCGCAAGCCCGGTTCAACGGAAGGCGGGCGCTTGCGCGCCGCTTCCACCTGTCTTGGCCGGTATCCGGGCTTGCAAGTCGGATCGTCCCGCCTTCCTATGCTTGGCACATAGTGGCGCTGAGACGACCAGCCGCCTCAAAGAGACGACGCTTGTTTACCGTTGCGGGGGCAGCACACCATCGTGTTTCCCGTTTAACTGCCTGCGTGACTACGCGGGCGGGCACCAAAACCCCGACATTATAGACGGACATGCACGGTTTTCACCGTAACGGTAGCGTTTTGCAAGCGTTGCCGATATAGTACGCAGCACAAAAAACCACGTTTCATCCAGGAGATATGCATGCGAGTGAGTATCAAGGTCATCAAAGCGCTGGCAGTCACGGGGCTACTCTGCGCCGGTGCTGCGGTCTATCAAAGCTGCATCGCCCAGGCCGACGTCGTCGTGAACCGGATTCCAGAACCTGTGACCGGGCGCGATATTGCGCTGGCGCCGGCCAAGGCAGTCGCAGTGACGGTGCCGAGCGCGCCGCATGCCTGGGGCGGCCAGCGCACCGGCAGCGAAGCGACGCTGTCGGACCGGGTCGTCGACTACCGCATCAATGCCACGCTCGACCCAGTCAAGCACACGGTCGACGGCAAACAAAAGCTCACCTGGCGCAACCGCAGCAAGATGGAGGTACGCAGCGTCTACATGCACCTGTACATGAATGCGTTCGAGGGCGGCGGCAGCACCTACTTCACCGAGCAGCGCAACGGGCGCTCCGGTTTCCGTGAAAATATCGGTACCGAGAAGGGCGAATGGGGCCATATCGAACTCAAACGCGTGCAACAGGGCGCCGCCAAGGTCAACTGGGCGTTCGTCCATCCTGACAACGGCCCCGACACCGATCACACGGTGGTGCGCTTCGACCTGCCGGCGCCAGTTGCGGCGGGCGCCTCGACCACGCTCGACATCGATTTTCTGACCCAGCTGCCGCGCGTGGTGGCGCGCACCGGCTACTTCGGCACGTATCATCTGGTGGGTCAGTGGTTCCCCAAGATCGGCGTGCTCGAACTGCCGGGCGAACGGGGCGCCACCGCGCCGCGCTGGAACGTGCACGAACATCACCAGCTCTCCGAGTTCTACGCCGACTTCGGCAATTTCGACGTCAAGCTCACCGTGCCCGCCGGTTACACCGTGGGCGCAACGGGCGAACTGCAGGGCGCACCGGTGGCCAACAACGGCTACGTGACGCACCACTACGTGCAGGGCGACGTGCATGATTTCGCCTGGACCGCCGACAAGCGCAGCGCCAAGCCGCTGCAGGACAGCTGGAGCGGCGCCGGCAGCCCGAAGGTGGCGATCTCGGTGATCTACCCGCCCGAAATGGCAGCGAGCGCGGCGCCGGCCATGAAGGCGGCCAAGGATTCGCTGACCTATTTCTCCAACACGCTCGGGCCGTATCCATACAAGACGCTGACGGTGGTGGTACCGCCGTTTAACGCCAGCGAATCGGGCGGCATGGAGTATCCGACCTTCATCACGGCCACCGGCCAGTCGCGCATCGAACCGGACACCTTGAGCCAGTTTGAAATCGACTTCGTGACCATCCACGAATTCGGGCATGGCTATTTTTACGGCATCCTGGCCAGCAATGAAGTGGAAGAACCGATGCTCGACGAAGGCCTCAACGAATTCTGGGACCATCGCATGCTGCGCGAGCGCAAGCAGGACGTCCATGCAACGACACCGTTCTTCAAAGCGCTCGGCATTCACCCCATATTCAAGGGCTTCGATATCGAACGCGCCGCCAGTCCGCATGCGGAAGTATCGGACCCGATGTCGCAAAGCGCCTATGAGCGGCTGCAGGGCCTCGGTCCGATCTACGTGCGCAGCGCCACCACCATGCGCGACCTTGAAGTCCGGCTTGGCAAGGAAGCGATGGAGCGCGGCTTCAAGGAATATTACAAGCGCTGGAAATTCCGCCATCCGAGCGTTGCCGACCTGCGCGAAACGCTGGCCGACGTCAGCGGCCAGCGGCAACTGGTCGAAACGTTTTTTGCGCAGCGCGTGTATGTGGCGGCCAAGGTCGATGACCGGGTCGCAGAACTGACCAGTACCGAGCAGTTGCCCGTGCGCGGCAGCGTGCAGCGCAATGGCGTGTGGGTGGAAGAAGACCAGGACATGGTCGAGAAGCACATCAAGACCCAGCGCAGCGCCTGGGAAAAAGCCCATCCGAACGCCAAAGACGGCGAAGGTCCCTTCCCTTACCGCACCAGCGTGCTGTTGCGGCGCCGTGGCGAGCCGGTGCCGCAGGCCGTGCTGGTCAAGTTTGCCGACGGCAGCAGCGAAACGGTGATCTGGAATAACAACGAAAAATGGCAGCGCTATACGTGGACCCGGCCGGCCAAGGCGGTATCGGCGGAACTCGATCCCCAGCGCCAGCATTATCTCGACACCGACAAGCTCGATGACAGCCGCACGATCAAGAAGAACGGCGCCGCTTCGCGCCGCTGGTCGGGCGATTTATCCGCCATCGTCAATATCCTCCTTTCCCTGATTGCGGCCATCTGATGAAACCAATCCAAAAATTGTCTTTCGCCTCACTCGCGCGCGCGGCCCGCGCCGCCCTCCAATGGCGCTTGCTGCTGCTGTGGGTAGCGGCCATGCTGATCCCGACCGCCATGCTCGGCCTGACCATGTGGAACCTGCTGTCAGCGAACCTCGATTACTCGGTGCACAGCGCCGACATTGCGCGCCAGATGGACTTGACGGTGCTGACCGACCTGCTTAGCGCGCACGGCAAGAACAGCATGGCGGTCAACAACGCTGGCGTGCTGGCGCTGATCACGACGCTGCTGCTGGCGCCTTTGATGAGCGGCATGGCGGCAACGGCCGCGCGCGCCAGCGAGGTGCTGGGCTTTCGCGCGCTGCTGGCCGGCGGCGGCGCCGAATATCCGCGCATGTTGCGCATGATGGTGTGGTCGCTGATCCCGCTCGGCCTGGCCGTCGCCCTGGGCGGCATGGCCATGGACGGCGCCGAAGACTACACCAGGAAGGCGATCCTCGAAGCAGACGCCGACCTGGTCTCGAAGCTGGCGCTGTTTGTTACCGCGCTGCTGGTGGCGCTGGCACACGCCACGCTGGACGCAGGCCGCGCTGAAATGGCGATCGAACGGCGCCGCACGTCGGCGGTCAAGGCCTGGTGGGCCGGCTTCAAGCTGCTCAAGCGGCGCCCGCTGTTCGGTTTTGGCAGCTACTTGCTGATCAGCGGCGCCGGACTGGGGTTGACGGCAGTGCTGGTCGTCGCGCGCATCAACGTGGCCGGATCGAACCTGGCGGGTTTCATCGCCGCACTGCTGCTGGTACAGCTGAGCGTGGTGGTGATCGGCTGGATGCGCACCGCGCGCCTGTTTGCGATGGTTGACCTGGCGCGCTGCGAACGCGGCTAGGATCGCTTATATTGAGGCTCTGACTGTCCATCCGGAGCCTGCATGACTACCCCACTGCCCACCTACTTTGTCTCGCACGGCGGCGGTCCGTGGCCGTTCATGAAGGCCCAGTACGGCAGCACCTATGACGTGCTGGAAGCGTCGCTGGCCGACATGCCGCGCCAGATCGGTGGCCGTCCGAAGGCGGTGCTGGTCATTACCGCGCATTGGGAAGAGCGCGAACCGACATTGTCGTCGGGCGCGCAGCCGCCGATGCTCTACGATTACGGCGGCTTCCCGGCGCATACCTACACAATCCGTTACGACGCGCCCGGCTCGCCCGAGCTCGCGCAACGCGCGGCCGGCCTGCTTGCTGCGGCCGGATTCGACGCGGCGCTCAACGCGCAGCGCGGCTTCGACCACGGTACGTTTTCCATGCTCTATCCGGTGTTCCCAGAGGCGGACGTGCCGGTGGTGCAGCTGTCGCTCAAATTCGGCTTCGATCCGCTGACGCATATCGCGATGGGACGGGCGCTGGCGCCGCTGCGCAGCGAAGGTGTGCTGATCATCGGCAGCGGCCTGTCGTTTCACAACCTGCGCCAGTTCGGCGAAGGCGGCCGGCTGGCGTCGCACGAGTTCGACGAGTGGCTGCAGTTTGCGCTGCTCACGCTCACGCCATTGGAACGCACGGCGGCGCTGCTGAACTGGAGCGGCGCGCCGTACGCGCGCCTGGCCCATCCGCGCGAAGAGCATCTGCTGCCACTGATGGTGGCGCTCGGTGCGGCAGAGGACGAGCAAGCCGCTTGCGTGTATCACGAAGATGAATTCTTCGGCAGCCTGGCGGTGTCGAGCTTTCGTTTCGGCGAGGCCGGCGCTAGCGCTGGCGGGGCGGATTCTCCATCTGCATGACAGCGCGCTGGCGCAGCATGTCCATCTGACCGCTCTGCTGCATGCGCTTGAGGATCGCGTCCAGGCGAAGCGCGAACGCGGCATGGCGCTTGAGCAGGTAGTGATGGACGAGGTGTGAGCTGAGGGCGGCATCGAGCCGGCGCAAATTGGCGCCGTCTGCCACCGGATTCTCCGTTCCTTGCGCCGGCTCGACCGCCAGGGCGACGTCGACCGCACCGGCCGCTGCCATGCGCAAGGCATCGCCCTCCGACTTCGCTTCGACGCGCACAACGTCCGCTCCCAGGTGCGACTCGATGATAATGACGCCGCGCCGGTATGCCACGCGCAGGCCGGACAGCTGCTGCCAGTTGATCGGGTTTAATGTCCTGCTGCGCGTGTAGACCCGCACGGCGGCGGCGTTGATCGGCGTTTCAAGGCGCACCAGCTCAGGATGGGCTAGTGCGATGGTCGCATTGCGGTACAAATTGCCATCTATTTCGCCATTGAGCATCATGCTCATGGCGCGCCGGATCGGCAAACTGACGAATTCGACCGGCTGATTCGCTTGTGCGTAAGCCTGCACCAAGATCGCTTCACTGCCGATTGTCAGTGGATCATCCTGACGATCCCACGACCCGATGCGCAAGGTGGCGCCATGCGCCGAGCCAGTCAGGACCAGCAAGACGCAGACCACGATGAAGCAGAAACGCCCTCGCCGCATGATAAAACCCCTAAACTTTGGTCGCTCATTTAATTGTACGCCGTCGCGGGCAGGATGGACCGATCATCGCAACTGGCGCAGATATTCGCCCGGCGCCTTCCCTACCAGGGCGGTGAAATCGTTGATGAAATGGGCCTGATCGAAATAGCCCAGATCGAGCGCCAGCCGCGCCAATTGGGGAGGCGCGTCGGACTGGAGCCGGGCCACTGCATCGTGCATGCGATAGCGCTTGATGACCCATTTTGGCCCCACGCCGACATAGTGCTGGAACAGGCGCTGCAAGCGCCGCTTGTTCAGGCCACAGCGGGCGGCCAGGATGTCCACCGTGATAATGCTGGCATCGGCGCCAATGGTGGCAACCAGACTGTTTGCCAGCACCGTGTTCGCGTCTGGCGCTGGCAGGTTTTCCAGTAAAAAGGCCTCGGCCGAAGCCATCATCGCATCGGCATCGTCGCAATGCCGTATCCGCTGCGCGTAGCATGGCCCGGCCGCGCCAAAGACCGCGTCAAGCGCAAGGCGCCGGTCAGAAATTGTCGCAAGCGGAGCATGCAGGAATGGCTGAAAGCCGCCCGCCCGGAACTTGATGCCAAAGGCAAAGCCCTGCCCTTCCAGCAGCCGCGTGTAGCGCGCCGTGTGCACGCCATAAATGCCCTCCACGTCCTTCTCGACCACCAGATGCACGTTCGGATGTGGCAGCGTTTCCTGGATCTGCGGCGGCAATTCTTGCATGTCCCACGACACATGCCAATAATGCTCGACCAGATCTGCCAATGCGGCGCAAGGCGACTGGCGCCGGTGGCTGAAAGCGCCGGCGTCGAAACGCGGCACTAGGATGCCGCGTGGCTGGTCAGAGGCTTGTCGCATTTTTCCAATCATGGGGAGCTGTTCATGCGGTGTAATAAGAGCGAAACAGCAATCTTACAGGAGCCCCGGAATGAAGCGCATCATCTCTCTTTTCTTATTTTTCGTCGCGCAGGCGGCATATGCAGGAGGCAGCAACATGCACATAGAAGGCGTATTTGAAGTCAAAATGAGTCCGCAGACGTCACCCGACTCTCCGCCATGGGGGCGGCAGCGCCTCGAAAAGGTGTTCCATGGGGCGCTCGAAGGCCACAGCATCGGTGAAATGCTGGCGGTGCGCACTGCCGTGCAGGGCTCGGCAGGTTATGTGGCGCTGGAACAGGTCAGCGCCACTCTTGACGGGCGCAAGGGCACCTTCTTCCTTCAGCATTCTGGATCGATGGATCATGGCACCGCGACGCTCAGTGTGAACGTGGTGCCCGATTCAGGTACTGGCGAATTGACGGGATTGAAAGGTACGATGACGATCAAGATCGAAGGTGGCGTACACCACTACGGCTTTTCGTACAGCCTGCCTTGAACGCCTTTTCGTGCGATGGCTGGACCGTTTGACGTCGCGCATGACTGACTTTTCGCCGCCGCGCTAGGCTAGCATGTTCATCGAAACAGGCTGCGCAAGATGTCAGGCCGCATCGCATTTCTCACACAGTCCATCATCCCGGCCGAATCATTCTTGCTTGAGCATCCACTTGCTGCGTTGTTCACCGGAGTCCTGTTTGAAAAGGACGATGTGCCACTACGAGGACTTACCTTGCCAGATATTGGCGAGGCGCCTCTTTTGCTTACACCTGCTCAAGTTGGCCGGCTCTTCATGGCGCCTGATGAGTCCGTCGTCACGTTTCGTCATCTTGGCGAACATGAAGACGGGACGCCGGCTGGCTTTAGTGTTAGTTCTGATAGCCCCTTCATGCAGGAGGGACAGCCTCTGGAAATTGTGGTTTACCAGGCCCCAAACGGCAACGCTATGCGCTTGAACAATTTGCGCGTCCGCCGAGTCATGCTCAATCATGCCGCTCCAGATCGATTTTGCACGGTCGCGTTTGGTCTGATGGCAGTCAATGCGTACCGATTCAACTTTCGCGAGATCACACTTTTTGCGGCCGGGCGAGCGCCACTCAATGGGCGTGATGCGGACGAGTATACCGGCTTTGCAATCTGGCCCAAATTCGGTTTCGACGCGCCCTTATTGCCGGTGGACTTGCAAAAGGCACCGGCCCTGCAAAATTGCCGGTCGGTTCAAGACGTGATGAAGGCTGATCCGGCATGGTGGGAGGCACATGGATCAGCTCGTGAAATGACTTTTGACTTACGTCCAAACAGTCGGTCTTGGAGAATCCTGCTAAACTATCTTTTCAATGTCTTGGAGGACTGGTGCCATGACTAATGTCAAAATATCTGACGCTGATTTGATCGCGGCGTATCGGCTGGCGGCGCCCGCACGTCGACTCTCTAGCACGCTTTCGTCGCCTCTGTCGGTTACGCGTTCTACCCCAACGGATAAGCGAGCGGCAGTCACGATTACAAGTGAGGATGGCATAGTTACCATATCAATGGGAAATGCCAAACCCATCGCGAAAGATGAGCTGCAAAAAATCTTGGGAACATCGAAAATTTCAATACCCGAGTTCAGGGTATCAAAGCGGCGATTAACCGAAGAATCCTAACGGCTCCAGTTTAATGCCGTGAATGCGAATCGCACAGCGATATCAGGTGCCCACGCGCTTCGGCTTGTAGCCCTGTTTGACGAGCGCCGCAATGACCTTTTCGCAATGGTCGCCCTGCACTTCAATCACGCCATCCTTGACCGTGCCGCCGCAACCGCACGCGGTGCGCAGTTGCTTGCCCAGCAGCGCCAGCGCATCGGCGGCGAGCGCCACACCAGTGACCACCGTGACGGCCTTGCCGCCGCGGCCCTTGGTCTGGCGCGCCACTTTGACCACGCCGTCGCCGACTGGCGCGCTGCGCGCCCTGGCCTTGCAGCAGCACTGCGCCAGCGCGAGCCGGCAATCCGGACAGGTACGTCCGACTTCGGTCGAATAAACCAGCGCGCCCATCAGGTTCCGCGTTTGCCGCGCGCGTTGTCAGCTGCTTTTTTGGCCGCGATGGCTGCTGCCTTGGCCGCTTTTTCCGCCATCTCGACTTCATGCTGCGCCAGCCTGGCGCCGCGCGTTTCCGGCGTCTCGAGGCTGATCCGTCCCAGCGTGCCGTTGCGGTAGTCCTGCAAGAAGATATGCGAGGCCTTCTCGAAATCGAGATCGCCGCCCTTCTGCTTGTAGCCGCGGCGCGCGGCAATGCCCTCGATGACGGCGATGCCGTCCATGCCATCGGTGCTCTTGAAGCTGTAACGCGTGGCCAGCAGCTGCGGATAGCGCACCAGTAGCTCGTCGGCCAGGAAGGTCGCTACTTCTTCCTCGATCAGCGCGTTCGAGCCGATCGCGTGGCTGGCGGCCAGCATCAGGCCATCGCTGGCCAGCGCAATTTTCGGCCACAGCATGCCGGGCGTGTCGACCAGGATGATGTTCTTGCCGAGGTAGAGCTTCTGCTGCATCTTGGTCACCGCAGGCTCGTCGCCGACCTTGGCGACTTTTTTCTTGAGCAGCGCGTTCATCAAGGTCGACTTGCCAACGTTCGGTATGCCCATGATCATGATGCGCAGCGGCTTGGTCGGCACGCCACGGTGCGGCGCCAGCGACAGGCACAGATCGGGGATCCTGGCCACGTCGGCCGGCTTCTTGGTGGTCATCGCGTACGCGGTGACCCCTTCCTGGGCGTTGTAGTACGCGCTCCAGGCGGCGGTGGCGGCCGGATCGGCCAGGTCCACCTTGTTGAGGATCTTCAGGCAAGGGCGCTGGCGGAACAGGCGCAGCTCCTCGACCATCGGATTGCAGCTCGCCTCGGGCAGGCGGGCATCCAGGACCTCGATGACCAGGTCGGTGTTCTCCATCTGTTCGGCCGCCTTCTTGCGGGCGGCGTTCATGTGGCCTGGGTACCATTGTATCGACATGCAGTGCTTTCAAATTCTCTCGTAAGCCGCCATTTTACGCGGGTTAGTTCAAGCAGGCACTTTTGGGCACGGGCAGCGTCGGGTCGAACTGGCTGAGTGCTCCCTGCGCCAGTGCCACATCCTTGGAAAATTCGACCAGGTGGCGGGTACGCTCCTCGCTCTGCCATTCGGCGTCCGAAAACGCCTTTAACGGGTGCGGCTTGCCGGCCAGGACCTTGCCTTCCAGGCGCGGCATCAGCGCCCGGTCCGGGTCCACGTCTTCCTTGAGCAGGTAGCCGTCGACGTCGCGCAGCGTCAGCGGCAGGGCCGCGTCCTGGTCGCGCAACAGTTTTCCAAATACGGTCAGTTTGACTTCAACCGGGCCGGAGGCCAGCGTATCGTTGAAGGTGGCCAGCGCAAACGGCTTGCCCTTGGCGTCGTCCACCCGGCCGTGCACGATGTAGCGCCCGGCCACGCGCACGTCGGCCTTGAGGTAGTACACCAGCGAGCCTTCTTCGACCGCCTCGCGCACCTGGCCGCTCCAGACGGCCGGCAGTTCCGGCGTGTAGATGACGTCGAACAGCACGAAGCCGGACTTGCCGCCCACCGTGTAACGTACTTCGGTGCGGATGGTGCCGTTGAATCCGGCCAGCCCGGTCTGGGCCGGTGCGAGGATGCCGCCAAAGACGCCGCGGCCGTCATCGGCGAACGGAATGGTAATTTGCGTGGTCGGGCGCGCGCCATGGAACGTCATGCCTTGCGCGGCCGCACGCGTTATTACCAGCGGCAGCGGGCCGCCGGACGTGTCAACGGCGCGCACTGAAAACGCGGCCGCTTCGCCCGACGCCATGAAGACGCGCGACTGCGAGGTCTGGATCTGGATGTGCGCATCGGTGGCGCCGCCGCCGCTGCGCATCGCGTGCGACTCGGTGACCGGTTCGTTCGGGTAGATCTGGTCGGGATGCTCCGACACCGGGCGCGAGGCCTCGGGATACTTGGTGCCGGCCGCGTAATTACAGTAGGTCTGGTCGACCAGCTCGAAATTCTGCCTGAGCTCGACCAGCCTGGCGTTGCGCGATGACGGCGTTGCGGCCAGCGCATCACCGCTGCCCAGCTGTCCAAAAAACTGCGGCCCCGCCGCCACCGGCGAAGGGGTTGCAGCCTGCACTGGCGCGGCGTCGCCGCCGCGGCCCAGCCATGCCACCGCGGCGACCAGCGCCGCCGTGGTGACACCGGCAATCATTAAAGTCTTAAAGCGCATTGTTCACCATGGCGGTACGCACGACGCTGACGATGCCTTCCCAGTTATGGTTGCCGGAATGGCTGTACGACTCGTTGTCATCCCTGAAGGCGACCGAGTGGTTGGTCCATTTGGCGCGCCCGCCTTCGTTGGCAGCGGTGCCCAGCGTCAGGTCGTTGCAGAACCAGTCACTCGGGTTGCACCACGATCCGCCTGAACTGCCAGACACGCCGCCGGTGCTGTGGTACGCCACCACTTCGTCGTCCTGCCCCGGCAAGATGCCGGAATAGAGCGTGCCCTTGGCCGCTGCGTACATGTAGAACATTACGCCGCGCGTGGCATTGTGATCGTACATGGCGCGCGCGGTGGCCGTTTTCAGGTCGCTCACCAAAGGTTCGCTGGTGGTCCAGTCACCGTTGTCGGCCAGCTCCGAGCCGCCGCCGGCGCCCGAGGCGGTGCGCACCCACTTGATGTTCCAGCCGGTCTGCGAGCTGCCGTCGCTGTTGCCGCAAGTGCCGTCGGCGGCGGCCACCGCATTCTTCTTCACGCGCGACGAGGCGCCGTAGTTGGCCATCGCATAGCCCATCATCAGGTCGCCCGCGCTGTGAGTGGCGACGTAGCACCAGTTGGCGCCGGTACAGAAGCAGTCGAGCGCGTTGCGCAACTTGATGTTTTGCGACGAGATCGAATTGCGTCCGTCCCAGTTGACCGCTTTCTTGTTGACGCCGGCCGCCGTCGTCGCCGGCCCCCACGCGCCCCAGCTGGCGTAATTGCCGACCGTGCCGCCGCCGCCGCGGCCATTGACCCACAGGCTGTAGTTGGCCGCGCTGGCCACGCCAGATACCGCCGTCAATCCGGCCAGGCACAACCAGATCATCATGCGCTTGAATCTACTCATGTCGTCCTCCATTATTTTTTTGAATGATCAGAGTGCGGTGCTCACCATGGCACTGCGCACTACGCTCACGATGCCCTGCCAGTTGCCATTGGCAAAGTGGTTGTAGGCTTCGTTGTCGTCCCTGAAGGTGACCGAGTGGTTGGTCCATTTGGCATGCCCGCCTTCGGTGGCAGCGGTGCCCAGGGTCAGGTCGTTGCACGAAAAATCGCCGGGGTTGCAGTAGGCGCCGCCCGCGCTGCCGGCCACGCCGCCAGTGCTGTGGTAGGCCAGCGCTTCGTCGTCCTGGCCCGGCAAGATGCCCGAGTACAGCGTGCCCTTGGCGCCAGCGTACATGTAGAACATCAGGCCGCGCGTGACGTTATGGTCGTACATGGCGCGCGCGGTGGTGGTTTTCAGGTTGCTGACCAAAGGCTCGCTGGTGGTCCAGTCGCCGTGGTCCGACAGTTCCGAGCCGCCTCCTGCGCCCGAGGCGGTGCGTACCCATTTGATGTTCCAGCCAGTCTGGGTGCCGGCGCCACTGGCGGCGCAGGTGCCGTCGGCAGCTGCCGTCGGGGTGCGCTTGGTGCGGCTCGAGGCGCCGTAGGTGGCCAGCGTGTAGCCCATCATCAGGTCGCCCGCGCTGTGGGTGGCGACGTAGCACCAGTTGGCGCCGGTGCAAAAGCAGTCAAGCGCGTTGCGCACCTTGGCGTTTTGCGAGGAAATCGTGTTGTAGCCGTCCCAGTTGACGGCCTTCTTGTTGACCCCGGCGGCCGTGCTGGACGGCCCCCAGTAAGTGAAGCTGGCGTAGTTGCCGACCGTCCCGCCGCCACCGCGCCCGTTGACCCACAGCGTGTAATTGGTGGCGTTGGCAACACCGGAGACGGCGGTCAGGGACAGCAGGCACAGCGTGATCAGCAAGCGCATGAATCTACTCATTTAATTCTCCTTATGGGTGGAAAAAAATTTGCGTGGCCGTTTTTATGGCAGTTCATCATAAAATTGGACGCCCTTTTTTTCGCCACCCAAACAGGTGATTTTTGAAAATAAAGCGAGCGCTCGAATCCCGACGGAGACGGACTGAGGCCGTCGGGATCCGAAACTGATTACAGTGCGGTGTTGACCATGGCCGTGCGCACCACGCTGATAATGCCTTGCCAATTGCCGGCCGCGTAGTGGTTGTAGGCTTCGTTGTCGTCGCGGAACACGACCGAGTGGTTGGCCCATTTGGCGCTGCCGCCTTCGTTGAGCGCGGTGCCCATGGTCAGGTCGTTGCAGAACCAGTCGCTTGGATTGCAGTAGGAGCCGCCCGAGCTGCCAGACACGCCGCCGCTGCTGTGATAGGCCACCGCTTCGTCATCCTGGCCCGGCAAGATGCCCGAATACACGGTGCCCTTGGCGCCGGCGTACATGTAAAACATCACGCTGCGCGTATTGCCATGGTCGTACATGGCGCGCGCGGTGGTGGTTTTCAGGTCGGCCACCAGCGGCTCGCTGGTGGTCCAGGAACCGGCATCGGACAGTTCGGAGCCGCCGCCGGCGCCGGACGCGGTGCGTACCCATTTGATGTTCCAGCCGGTCTGCGAGCTGCCGTCGGTGTTGCCGCAGGTGCCGCCGGACGAGACCGCGTTCTTTTTCAGGCGCGCCGTGCCGCCGTAGTTGGCCAGCGTGTAGCCGAGGATCAGGTCGCCCGCGCTATGGGTGCCGATGTAGCACCAGTTGCTGCCGGTACAAAAGCAATCGAGGGCGTCGCGCACCTTGCCGTTTTGCGAGGCAATGCTGTTGTAGCCGTCCCAGTTGACCGCTTTCTTGTTGACGCCGGCAGCGGTGCTGCCCGGCCCCCAGTAGGTAAAGCTGGTGTAGTCGCCCACCACGCCGCCGCCGGTGCGGCCATTGATCCACAGCGTGTAGTTCGCTGCGCTGGCAACACCGCCAATGAAGCTCAGGGACAACAGGCAAATCGATATCAGTCTCCGTGAAAATATACTCATTTACGCCTCCTTGTTATTGTATGCATCGGGGTAAAAAATAGTACGACCGTGCTATCGCACTAGCAACGAGGCTACCGTTGACCTATATGCATGTCAATTACAGAAGAGGGGAAAATAGAGTTTGTATACTAATTGCTACAATTTGTGAGAATTACCCGAGCTCAGCCAACGCCTTCAGGTGCGCCACCACGCTGCGTCCCAGTGCGGACAGGCTGTAGCCGCCCTCCAGGCAGCTCACGATGCGGCCCTGCGCATGTTCCCGGGCGACCGCCATGATGTGGGTGGTGATCCACGCATAGTCGTCCTCGACCAGGCCCATGCCGCCAATCTCGTCTTCGCGGTGGGCGTCGAAGCCGGCCGAAATGAAGATCATCTCGGGCTTGAAGGCGTGCAGCGCCGGCAGCCAGTGTTCAAGGACCAGCTGGCGCACGACGTCGCCACGGCTGCCGGCCGGCACCGGAATATTGACGCAGGTGGCGCTACGCGGTTCGGGCTCGGTGTAGGGATAAAAGGGATGCTGGTAGAAGCTGGCCATCAGCACGCGCGGATCGCCGCGGAACGATTCGGCGGTGCCATTGCCGTGATGGACGTCGAAATCGATGATGGCGACCCGGTCCATGCCATGGCCGTCGAGCGCATGGCGCGCCGCAATGGCCACATTGTTAAACAGGCAGAAACCCATCGGCTCGCTCGGGCGCGCGTGGTGGCCGGGCGGGCGGATGGCGCAAAAGGCATTGCTGACGGTGCCGGCCAGCACCGCGTCGGTGGCGGCCAGGGCGGCGCCGGCGGCGCGCAGCGCTGCCTGGTAGCTGTGCGAACAGAGCAAGGTGTCGCCGTCGAGCGGATACAGCTCGCCGTCCACCGTGGGGGTGTGGTCGCGCACCAGCGCCAGCGCTTCTTCGGTGTGGTTGCGCAAGATCGCGGGCAACTCGGCCTGGGGCGCGAGGTGCCGTTCGAACAGGCCATCGAGGCGCGCCAGAATCAGCTGGTCTTCAATCGCTTGCAGGCGCGCCGGGGACTCGGGATGCCACTCGCCCATATCGTGGCGGCTGCATTCCGGATGACTGAAAATTGCTGTGCTCATTGTTCATTTTTTTGGCCCGTCATCAATGTTGCACCGGAAACGCCGTTCTCGCATAGAATCTTCGAACGTGTCGTGATGACGGATAGAGGGTGCCGATAGCGCTAATCTACCATGCCGCGATGATCAGGATCGTTTGAAGAGACCAAACCATGTTCAAAAAATTGCACGCCGTCGCCCACCAGGTGGGCCAGATCGTGGTCGGCAAGGACCTGCAAGTGCGCCAGGCGCTCACCTGTTTGCTGGCTGGCGGCCATTTGCTGATCGAAGACGTGCCGGGCGTGGGCAAGACCACGCTGGCCCATGCGCTGGCCATCTCGCTCGGGCTCAAGTTCAACCGGGTGCAGTTCACCAGCGATTTGCTGCCGGCCGACGTGGCCGGCATTTCGGTCTACGAACGCGAGAAGAACGGCTTCGTGTTCCACCCGGGCCCGATCTTCACGCAAGTGCTGCTGGCCGATGAAATCAACCGCGCCACGCCCAAGACCCAATCGGGCCTGCTCGAAGCGATGGAGGAGCGCCAGGTCACCGCCGACGGCGTCACGCGCGCGCTGCCGGAGCCGTTCTTCGTGATCGCGACCCAAAATCCGCTGCACCAGGTAGGCACGTTCGCACTGCCCGAGTCGCAGCTTGACCGATTCTTGATGTGCCTCTCGCTGGGTTACCCGGACGCCGCCGCCGAACGCGCGCTGCTGCTCGGCGAAGACCGGCGCAGCATGCTCAAGACGCTCACCCCTGCGATGCTGCCGGACGAACTGGCCGCAGCCCAAAAAGGACTGCGCCAGATCCATACGTCGGCCGCGCTGGTCGACTACGTGCAGGCGCTGGCCCACGCATCGCGCCACAGCGGCCTGTTTGCCGAAGGCTTGTCGCCGCGCGCGGCCATTGCGCTGCTGCAGGCGGCGCGCGCCTGGGCTGCGCTGGAAGGACGCGACCATGTGGTGCCGGAAGACGTGCAGGCGGGGCTGGTGCCGGTCTGCGCACACCGCCTGCGCGCGCTCAAGTCGGCCAACGGCGCAGCGCTCGCCAGCCGCGAGCTGGTGCTGCAGCTGCAAAAATCGGTGCAACTCTAAGCCAGCGCGATGTTCGCCGCAATCCGCACCCTGGTCCGCCGCAAGACCGACAAGTGGCTGTTCCAGCTGCGCGACGCCGAACCGGGCGAAGTACTGCTGAACCAGCGCCGCGTATTCATCCTGCCCACCGGGGCCGGGATCGGATTCGCCGTGCTGCTGCTGCTGCTGCTGGTCGGCGCCATCAATTACAACCTGAGCCTGGGCTTCGCGTTGACCTTTGCGCTGGCCCTGTGCGCGGTGGTCGACATGTATTTCACGTACCGCAACCTGGTCGAGCTGACCTTGCAGCCGGGCCGCTCGCAGCCGGTGTTTGCGGGCGAGGATGCCCATTTCGAACTGGCCATCGTCAACCGTACCAAGCGTGACCGCTATGCATTGCGGGTTGATTTTTTGCAGGTCAAGGAGACGCGTTACGTGACCGATGCGCTGGCCGGCGCCAGCGCGCCGCTGCTGCTGTCGGCGCCCTCCGGCGCGCGCGGCTGGCTGCGCGCGCCGCGCGTCAAATTGGCCACTTCTTTTCCGCTTGGCCTGTTCGGCGCCTGGAGCTACTGGCAGCCGGACGCCAAGACGCTGGTCTACCCGTTTCCCGAAAAAGACGCCCCGCCGCTGCCGATGTCAGGCGCGGCCAGCGAAGATGGCCACGGCCACGCCGGGCATGATGATTTCGCCGGCGTGCGCAGCTATCAGCCGGGCGATGCCATGCGCCACCTGGCCTGGCGCCAGATTGCGCGCCTCGATCCGGAACTGGGCGGGCACCTGGTGACCAAGCATTTTGAAGGCGGCGCGATCGAAGAACTGGTGCTCGACTTCGACGCCATGCCGGCCACGCTCGACCTTGAACTGCGCCTGTCGCGCATGACGCGCTGGGTGCTCGATGCCGAGCAGCGCGGCCTGCCGTACGCGTTCCGGATGGATGGGCGCGAATTTGATGCGGCCGTGGGCGCCGCGCACCAGGCCGCGTGCCTGCGCGCGCTGGCCCTGTATGCCGGGAGCGCGCCATGATGGCCGATGCGCCGCTCGGGCGCCTGGCCAGGCTGCGTCTGCAGCTCTCGCGCGACAAGGCCGACACCTTGCTGTTGCTGGCGGCCGCAGCGCTGGTACTGGCGCCGCACGTCGATCATTTGCCGCCGTGGATATCGGCGCTGTGCGCCTGCACGCTGCTGTGGCGCTGGACGATCACCTGGCGCGGCACCCGCATGCCGCCGTCGCTGTTGCTGCTGCCGCTGGCGGTCGCTGCCATGGGCGGCGTGTTCATCTCCTACAAGACGCTGCTCGGACGCGAAGCCGGCGTCGCCATGGCGGTGCTGCTGGTGACCTTCAAGATGCTGGAAATGCACGCCAGGCGCGACCTGTTCGTGGTGATCTTCCTGTGCTTTTTCCTGGTGCTGACCAACTTCTTCTATTCGCAGGGTATCGGCACCGGACTGATGATGGTGTTGTCGATCATCGCGCTGCTGACGGCGCAGTTGTCGTTCCAGTACACCGGCGTGGTGCCGCCGCTGACGCAGCGCTTGCAGCTGGGCGCGAAAATTCTCGGCATCGCCGCACCGCTGGCGCTGGCGATGTTCTTTCTGTTCCCGCGCATACAGGGGCCGTTATGGGGCATGCCGGGCGATGCGCACGCGGCCCGCACCGGCCTGTCGAACAGCATGGCACCGGGCAATATCTCGAACCTGGCACAGTCTTCCGAGGTCGCCTTCCGGGCCAAATTCAACACCGTGCTGCCCAGCCAGCGCGCCTTGTATTGGCGCGCACTGGTATTGAGCGAGTTCGATGGCCGCAGCTGGTCGCAGGCACGCCCGGTCGGACGCGCGCACAAGCTGATGATCAAGGGCGCGCCGGCCAGCTACCAGGTCACGCTGGAACCGACCGGCCAGCGCTGGCTGTTTGCGCTCGATTTGCCCAATTCGGTGCCGCTGATGGACGACAACCTGGCGTTCATCAACGGCGCGTTCGAACTGCGCGCCACGCGTCCGATCGACCAGCGGGTGCGCTACGACGTCGATTCGCAGCTCGACTACCAGCTCGACGCCGACGCGCTGCCCGACAGCGAACGCTGGCTGGCGCTGCCGCCTGGATTCAATCCGAAGACGGTGCAGGCCGGCCAGGCTTTGCTGCGCGAACCCGAACCGATCAAGCGCGTGGGGTCGGTGCTGGCGCGCTTTCGCAAGGAGAGTTATTCGTACACGCTATCGCCGCCGGCGCTGGGCGCCAATTCGGTCGATGAATTTCTGTACCAGACGCGTGCCGGTTTTTGCGAACACTACGCCAGCGCGTTCGTGTTCCTGATGCGCGCGGCCGGCGTGCCGGCGCGCGTGGTGACCGGCTATCAGGGCGGCGAACTCAATCCGGTCGACGGCTTTCTGGTGGTGCGCCAGTCCGATGCGCACGCGTGGGCTGAAGTGTGGATCGCCAAGCGCGGCTGGCTGCGGGTCGACCCCACCGCCGCCGTCGCGCCCGAGCGCGTCGAACGCAATCTGGCGCGCGCGCTGCCGTCCGACAGCGTGCTCGGGGAGCTGATCAACCTTGGCTTATCGAAGAACTCGTGGTTATCCAAGCTGCAATTCCAGTTCAGCGCGATCAACAATGGCTGGAACCAGTGGGTGCTCAGTTACGATCCCAAGCGCCAGCACAAGATGCTCGACACGGTGATCGAGGCCCTGGCCAACTGGCGCTACCTGGCCGCGCTGGCGGCGCTGGCCTTGCTGGCGTTCGTGGTGCGCGCGCGACAACGGCGGGCCGAAAAAGACCCGGTCGATACGCTATACTTCGCGCTGTGCCAGCAGATGGCCCGGCTAGGCCAGGCGCGCGCGCACGACGAAGGACCGAATGCGTATGCCTTGCGGCTGGCCGGCCAAGCGCTCGCGCCGCACAAGAAGGACGCGGTGCTGCGCTTCCTGGCCCTGTACAGCGCCTACAAATACGGCGCCCAGCCAGCCCAACGGGACCTGGTCCCCACCCTGAAAAAGCTGTTAATCACCTCCCAATGAAATTACTCTCCCTCCTCCTGCTGGCCTTCGCTGTCACAGCCAGCAGCACGCTGCACGCTGCGCCGGCCAAACACAAGAAACACAAGAGCGTGGCCACCAAGATCGACTACAGCGGAGAACAAGTCAATTTCGGCGAATGGAAAGCGGTCAACGATTTCGCCGACGACGTCGCGCTGCGCGACGGCTTTCCACGCGAAGAACTGCGCACCGTGATCAACCAGATTCGCTACGTCGAATCGGCGGTGCAGCTGGTCAGGCCGGCGCCGCCCGGCAAACCGAAGAACATGAACGCGGTGCGCGCCCTTAATATTGAACCGGTCCGCATCGGCGCCGGCGTCAAGTTCTGGATCGAACACGCGGATTTGCTGGCGCGCGCAGAGCAAGAGTTCGGCGTGCCGGCCGAGGTGATCGTCGGCATCATTGGCATTGAAACAGTGTATGGCCGCAACACCGGTCGCTTCCGCGTGCTGGACGTGCTCACCACGCTTGCGTTCGCCTATCCGGAGTCGCCCAACCAGGCGGCGCGCATGGCCTTCTTCCGCGGCGAACTGGAGAATGCATTAGTGCTGGCGCGCAAGAACAACATCGATCCGTTTTCGCTGCTCGGTTCGTTCGCCGGTGCGCTAGGCATGCCGCAGTTCATGCCGGGCAGCGTGCTGGCCTACGGCGTCGATTATGACAACGATGGCGCGATCGACTTGCGCAATTCGGCAGCCGACGCAATTGGCAGCGTCGCCAGCTTCCTGGTGCAACATGGCTGGCAGCGCCAGGACACCGGGCCGCTGGTCTACCACGCCGATGTGGCGGCGGGACGCGAGTGGGAAAGCTTGCTCGGGCATGGCCTGCAGGCAAACCGCAAGCTGGCCGAGATCGTTGCCGCTGGCGTGAGCACGCCGCTGGCGCCGCCGCCAGAGCGCCTGTATGGCCTGATCGACCTGCAAAATGGCGCGGACGCCACCGAATTCTGGATTGCCACGTCCAATTTTTATGCCATCACGCAGTACAACCGCAGTTATTTCTACGCCATGTCGGTCATCGAACTGGGACGCGCGGTAAAACTGAGCATGGCTGCAACACCTCTTATTCCAGCAGAAACTTTGTAATCAAATGTAACGACAGCGGCACCATCTGGCATTTTTGCCCTTGTTGTCCCCCAATACGGTGCGCAGTCGTCGTTGCAAAGTGTTTCGTGCGCCAGCGAAACTTTTCTGTTTCGGGCATACTCCCGTTGTGTTGCTTTCTAGCCAGTACCTAACAGTACGGTGCGGCCGCGCACAGCCGATTGCCCTACACTTAAACTTTCTCACAAAACAATTATTAAATTAGTGATTTTGTGAGAGAATTGCAATGCGGCTATGTTGCGACCAGACAACAAAGCAAGCAACCTTTTTAAGATCTTCTATTGCTTTTAGGTATTAGATTCCAAAAGGGTTGTACAATTAAGTATATTTTTTAAAAAGACAGTTCCCCCGGATTAATTTCGCCAGCCTTAAAGCGGTTAGTTGTAGCAAAGCGAAGTCCGTGTCTCGACCAAGCACACAACTCACAATAGGAAGTAACGACATGACAAACCAAGTCGGCATTGATATGAACAGCGATTCGGATTCCGATGACCTGCTGCAATACAACCCTAACCGGTTGCTCGATACCCTGATCGAAAACCTGCGTTTGAAAAACGACGCAGCGCTGTCGCGCGCACTGGAAGTTGCACCGCCAGTCATTTCGAAGATTCGCCACCACCGCTTGCCAGTGGGCGCTTCCTTGCTCATTCGCATGCACGAAGTGAGCGACCTGTCGATCCGCGACCTGCGTTACTTGATGGGCGACCGCCGCAACAAGTTCCGCATTAGCGACAAACAGTTCAAGCCAAAAGAAGGCGAGCCACAGTCCTGATGTTCGACCCGCAAGGGTTGCTCAGCAAGCTGGCAAAGTAAAACCGGGGTCAG
>JAZJXM010000054.1:0-9269 GCA_040390915.1 Pseudomonadota bacterium | reverse complement strand
GAATAGAACATTTAGAACGAGTCCGACACCATTACAATTTAAATGGTAGACCCTGACGTAAAAAGGGTGGCGCCCGCTTGCGCGGAGCGCCACCCAACATCCCCAGGCTGTGTTAACAGGTCAGTGCAAACTCAATTGCCGGCAGGCGTGTTCTCGCCGAAATATTCGTGCGAGTCGGCGTTGTCGATCGCCTTGCCTGGATTGCTGATTGCCAGGCTGGCCGCGCCCGACTGGCCATACACCCAGTCGTCGGTGGAAGCAACCACGTTGAAGTGGCTCATTTCGTGGATCAGCGTGCCACCCTTGGAATCGGTGCCCGTCATGGGCGCCGACCAGAAGGCATTGCACACATAGATCTTGTACGGCTGGGTCGGATACACATAGGCGTAGTACGACTGCTTGCAGCCGCAATCGACCACCACCGGCTTGGTGTCGAACGCCGCCTTGATGCTGTTGAAGTGGCTGCGCACGGTGCTGTAGCGGCTCGCATCGTAGACGCCAAACCATTTCGTGTAGCGGGTGCCGGTGGTGCCGGCGCTCAGGTAGTTGACGCCGCCGTTGCTCATGGTCTTGGCGGCGCCGACGGCGCTGGTGATGGTGCTCGCTTGTGATGAGGTGCAGCCGGAGAACGACAGGCCCGAAGTGCCCGGGGAGGGGCGTTTGGCCTCTTCGAGCACGTCGGCAGCCTTGAAGCCGCGCGCATGCAAGCCGTCAATCCACAGCGATACCGGGGCCGAGGCGATTTCGCCGAGCTCTTCGCTGCCCATGGCCTTGGCCTGCTGGCCCGGCGCGTTGCCAAACAGCTGCAGCGAGGCGGCGTGGTAACGCACCGCGTAGTCGCCGGTGACGGTCATGTCATACAGGCCAGAGAGCTCGACGCGGCTGGTGTGCGAAGCGCCCGGCTTGAGCAGGTAGTAATCCTTGGCGGTGGGCGCCTGGCGCTTGTAATGGGCGCCCAGGTAGGGCACGGGCGCGCCGTCGCGGGTGACGTCGAACAGCTGCTCTTCGATACCGCCGAACGGGGTGTGCCACTTGAGCACGTATTGCGGGGTGGACGAGGTGTTGGTGATGGTCACGCGCAGCACGACGTCGTCGTCTTGTTTGAGCGAATTCTTTTCAGGGACGATGCTGACCGTGACGCCGTTCGAACCGGCAAATGCGGAAAAGCAGGCCGACAGGGCGGCAATTGAGACTCCAGCCTTGACCAATTTATTCATATTCATCAGATTTAGCTCCGTGAGTGATGTTGGTGTTTTTAGGGTGCTGAGTTCGTTTTGTCGACCTTGCATATGTACACGAGCCCGACAAGCCATCGTCACATACATATTGATCCTGCGTAAACGTTGATTCTTCGGTAATTTTGTCACGTGGCAGAAGTTTAGCTGTTTCTGCTTTTACTATTTTCTCCTTTGAAATCAAGCTTGTATTGCGACAATGAATTGTTAAATTCTGGACAAAAAAAGGCCGGCACCTTGCGGGGCCGGCCGTTTCTGCGTGAACGGTGATTAGTTCAGGGCAGGGGTGTTTTCACCGAAATATTCGTGCGAGTCGGCGTTGTCGATGGCTTTGGAAGGATCGCTGATGGCCAGCGAAGCTGCGCCCGATTGACCATAGACCCAGTCATCGGTGCCGGCGGTGGCGTTGAAGTGGCTCATTTCATGGACCAGGGTGCCGCCTTTCGAATCGGTGCCGGTCATTGGCGCCGTCCAGAAAGCCTTGCACACGTAGATCGTGTACGGCTGGGTTGGATAGACGTACGCGTAGTAGGTCTTCTTGCAGCCGCAGTCGACCGTGATCGGCTTGTTCACGAACGCATCCTTGATCGCGACGTAGTGGGCCTTGACCGTGTTGATGCGGGCAGCGTCCGAAAGGCCGAACCATTTGGTGTAGCGCGCACCCAGGGTGCCGCCCATGTAGACATCGGCGCCGCTGGCATAGTTGGTGGCGGCGCTGACGGCCGACACGATCTGGCTTTGCTGGGTGGTGGTGCACTTGTTGAACGCCAGCGTGCCGGTGGCCAGCGTCGATGGCGGGTCGATGGCCTTGCTGGCGGCCGGTGGGTCGATCGCCTTGGCCAGGCGGCCTTCGATGTAGATGTTGGCAGCGGCCGACTTCAGTTCGCCGACCTGCTTTTCATTCAGGCCGAACAGTTGCAGCGACTTGGCGCTGTAGCTGATGGCGTACTGGCCGGTGACGCTCATGTCGTACATGTCCGACAGTTCGACCTTGATGGTGTGCGACGCGCCTGGTTTGAGCAGGTAGTAGTCGGCAGCCGTTGGCGTGCCGCGCTTGTAGTGGGCGCCCAGGTAAGGGACATTGACGCCGTCGCGGGTAATCTTGAACAGCGACTCTTCAATTTCGCCGAAGGCGGTGTGCCATTTCAGCATCAGCTGCGGCTGCGACGAGGTGTTGGTGATGGTCAGGCGCACCGTGACGTCATCGTTCTTGCCCAATTGGCTTTTCTCGGCGGCGACCGAGGCGGTGATGCCCTTGGTTTCCGCGTGGGCGCCGATACTGACGGCGGCGACCATGATGGCAACGCTGGCTTTGGCTACGTGATTCCAATTCATTGTTTTTCTCTCCGATTGATAGTGGGTAGACTGTATCTGCGCAGGCGCCGGCGGGTGGCCGGGACTGGCGTACTGACTTTTTTATTGAGTTCCCGTATTGCAATTTTTGCTTGTCTATACTGAAACTCAGCGTCAATACTCACGGATTCTCGCGAGGAAGTAAAGTTGAATTGAGTAATGTGTCAATCTTGTGACGAAGCGGTGACAGCGGTGCGAAAACTCCACGATGTTGTGGAAATTTTCATATTCTCGTGCTATGCGCTGTGCATACGTCGGTATCAAGCGCCAAAGCGCACAATTTCCGCCTTCAGCCAGCTGCGAAACGCTTGCACTTGCGGCTTGTTGAGCGCGCCTGGCGGGCAGACGAAGTAATAATCGTCCGGGCTGTCGATGGCGATGTCGAACAGGCGCACCAGTTCGCCGGCGGCCACTTCCTGCATGGCCACCACATTGCGCACCAGCGCCACGCCGTCGCCGTCGACGGCCGAGCGGATCAGCATCGACAAATCCTGGAACAGCACGCCCCCTTTCGGCTCGGCCAGCGCCAGCCCGGCCGCCTGGAACCACGGCAGCCAGGGTTCTTCCGAGCGCAATAAATTGGCCCCGGCCAGCTCCTCGGGCGTGCATGGCAAGCGCCCGCCGCGGTAGCGCGGACTGGCCACCGGATAATAAATGTCGCCCATCAGGCGCTCGACGACCAGGCCGGGATAGTGGCCGCGCCCGAAGCGGATGCCAACGTCGACCTCGTCCTTGACCAGGTCCTGCAGCTGGCCGGACGCTTGCAGCAGCACCTCGGTGTCGGGGTGCAGTTCGATGAAGCGGCCCAGCCTGGGGGCCAGCCAGCGCGCCGCAAAACTGGGAATCGACGACACCGTCAGGCGCGTGCTGTGCCGGCTGGGGCGCAAGGCGTCAGCCGCCGCGGCGATCTCGGCAAAGGCGCGCCCCACGCTCTGGGCCAAGCGCAAGCCGTCGGCGGTCACCTTCACATGGCGCCCGTTGCGGATGAATAGCAGCACGCCCAGCTCTTGTTCGAGCGCGCGCACCTGGTGGCTGATGGCGCCATGGGTCAGGTGCAATTCTTCTGCTGCGCGCGAAAAATTCTGATGACGGGCGGCCGCCTCGAACGCGCGCAAGGCAGAGAAATTCGGGAGCTGGGCCATTTTATGTGAATGGAAGTAACTAAAACAGAGAAAATATAGCGTTTTGTCATCCTTGTAGCAAGCGCTAAGATGTGAAATCCATTCAAAACAAGGAAAACCCATGCCTGACCTGACCCTGTATGTTGATGCCGAATTCGCCAGCCCGTGGGCCATGGCGGTGTACGTCGCGCTGCTGGAAAAAAAGCTGCCGTTTGCGCTCAAGGTGATCGACCTGGACGCTGGCGAAAGCAAGCAGCCGCCGTTTCGCGACCTGAGCGTGAGCGGGCGCGTGCCGACCCTGGTGCATGGTGACTTCGTGCTGGCCGAGTCGAGCGCGATCATCGAGTATCTGGACGAGGTGTTTCCCGCGCCACACTATGCCGCGCTGCTGCCGGCCGACGTGCAGCGCCGGGCCCAGGCGCGCCAGGTGCAGGCCTGGATACGCAGCGACAATCAGGCCGTGCGCGTCGAGCGCAACACCCACGTGATTTTCTTTGGCGAGCGCTGCCCTGCGCTAAGCGAGGCGGGTCAGGCCGCAGCCGCGCGTTTGATCCGGATTGCCGAACGGCTGGTTGACGGCGCGCACCTGTTCGGCAGCTGGAGCATCGCCGACGTCGACCTGGCGTTGATGCTCCATCGCTTGATCCTGAATGGCGATCCGGTGCCGCAAAGGCTGAAGGATTACGCCGCTGCGCAATGGCAGCGCGCGTCGGTCCAGCAATGGATGGCGCAGCCGCGCGCCAGCTTGACTTAGCCGACCACCAGCCGCCGTTTGCCAGTCACGGCCGTGGTCTGGCCGCTGGGGCCGTAGAAATGGGTGTCGGCCGCGCCGGCCGGCGCGCGCATCGCATTGATCAGCGACTGGTTGTTGCTCAGCTGCTTGGTGATCAGCATGCCGTTTACGCGGTTCAATTCCTTGCCTTCGCGTGATTTGTCCAGCAGCTGTTCCCAGCTCGCGTTCAGGGCCGGGTCGGCCATCTTGGCCAGCCAGCTGGTCATTCCGATTTCGGAAGCGACAAAGCCATCCTGCGCCAGGCGCTGGTGCCGTTCGGCAGCGAGCGCGGCCATTTGGGCCACCAACTGCGATTTGAGGGGAGTGAGGGTGGCCAGGCCATCCGAGTTGGCGGCGACCAGGAACTGCTGTTCCTGTTTCATCAGGTCGATCAGGCAAATGATCAGCTTAATCTCGTCTTGCAACGTACTGTGCGGACTTGCAGGTGCCATGATGAACCGTTCGCCTTGCTCGCTGTATCAGCGTTTGCGAGAGTGCAGCAGGTCGCGTACTGTTTCCAGCAAGCCGTCTGCGACTTTCTCTGAATTGACATTGAACTGGCCATCGGCGATCGCCAGCTTGATGCGTTCGACTTTCTTGGCGTCGAACACGCCTGCGCTGTTGCCCACGGCGGCAGCCATGGCTTGCCCTTGCGAGGACAGGCGCACGCTATCGGTGCTGGCCGGCACGGCAGCGCCGGCCTTTTCAGCGTTCTTGGCCCCGGCCGCCGGCGCACCGGTCGCGGGCAGGGTGGGGTTCTTGATTGTATCGTTAATTTTCACGGCATCATCCTTCTCTGCGCGGAGTGGGAAACTCCATGGTCTGCCTCGGTAACGGCGTTCTGGCCGTAAACTTTAGCGCCACCTGTTTCCTGTCCAGGCCCAGCCCCTAGAATACCACTTCCACCAGAGCGCCGGCTCGCGCCACGCCACTGAGGATGGCGCCGCCGGGCGTGCGCACCTGCACCACCTGGCCGTCGCCGGCATTGCCGATCGCGCGCCCTTCGCGCGAGACGCTGAAACCGGGGCCGGACGAGACCACCCGCACCGCTTGCCCGGTCAACACCACGGGAATTGCGCGCAGCTGGTCGGCGCGCAATGGCGCGCCCGACGCCAGCGACAAGTTGCTGGTGCGCCCGAGCGCCTGCGCCATATCGGTCAGCACGCCGTTCGGCAGCGCCGCCAGGTCGCCCTTGAGCATGACCAGTTGCGAGGCATCGATGGGCTGCCCCTGCGCCAGCGGCACGGCGGCGGCCACGTACTCGGCCTGCACGCTCACTTGCGCCTGTACATAGATGGTCCACGGGGTCGGAGCGGAGCAGCGCAGCCCGACCGTGGTCTTGCCCCAGGCGCGCGCGCCCGGTTGCTGGAATGCCTGCGGCTGCTCGCAAGCGGCCAGGAACATGCGCGCGTCGAGCGCGCCGACCGTGATGCTGACGGTGCCGGCCAGCCCGGCGCTCTGCGCTTGCAGATAGTGCTCGGCCAGCACGCGCAGCGCGCCCAGGTCCTGGCGCGGCTGCTGGGCCAGCGCCAGCGGCGCCAGCAGGGATAAGAGAATCAACAGTGCTTTTTTCATACGAGGCAACCTTTCGAGTCCAGCCATCTTAGGCCTCGCGCGAGATCGCTGAACCCCTGAATAGCCGGGTTTAAGGCTGTTTGATCGTCCGATCGGGCAGGGCGGGCGCGCCTTATCATCGATCCTGTCACACATAGCGGAGCCTGACATGATTGCCAAACTCGACGACTACATGCGCTTTAACGAAACCTCGCTGGGACTGCGCGCCCAACGCCAGGAATTGTTGGCATCGAATATCGCGAATGCGGATACGCCCAATTTCAAGGCCCGCGACATCGATTTCGCCAGCGCGCTGTCCGGCGCCCTGGCGCGCGCCACGCCACCGGCCAACGCGCTGGCCCAGAGCGCCCCGGCGCACCTGAGCGGTTCCATGGGTGGCGACTTCTTGCCCAACGGTACCCCGGTGCTGTACCGGCTGCCGGCCCAGGCCAGCGCCGACAACAATACGGTCGACATGGATGTCGAACGCAACCAGTTTGCCGACAATGCGCTGCGCTACGAGGCCAGCATCACCATGCTCAACGGCCAGATCCGCAGCATGATGGCGGCGATCCAGGGAGGTAGCTGATCATGTCGCTGTTTAATATCTTCAATGTGTCCGGTTCGGCCATGAGCGCCCAGGCCCAGCGCCTGAACACGGTCGCCTCCAACCTGGCCAACGCCGACAGCACCACCAGCGCGTCCGGCCAGGCCTACCGCGCCAAGCAGGTGGTGTTCGAAGCGGTGCCCACCGAAGGCGGCGGCACCGGGGTGCGGGTGCAGCAAGTGATCGAAGACGCCTCGCCGCTCAAGATGGTGTACGACCCCAAGCATCCGATGGCCGACGACAAGGGCTATGTGGCGATGCCGAACGTGAACGTGGTCGACGAGATGGTCAACATGCTGTCGGCCTCGCGCGCTTACCAGAACAATGTCGAAACCATGAATGCAGCCAAGACGCTGCTTAACAAGACCCTGACCCTCGGTCAGTAATTACAGCGTGGCCGCCATGACAACCGTTCAGACCGCAAACCCCGTCGTTTCCCAGGACTTGCTCAATTCCGTCAACGCCAAGAAGAAGGAAGTGGCCGCTGGCAGTGTCGAAGCCGACCAGGACAAGTTCATGACGCTGCTGATCACGCAGATGAAGAACCAGGACCCGATGAACCCGCTCGACAACGCCCAGATCACCAGCCAGCTGGCCCAGTTGTCGACCGTCACCGGCGTCAATAAACTCAATACGACGCTCGAATCGCTCAAGGCCAGCTACCAGTCGTCCGAAGCGCTGCAGGCGGCCAATATGATCGGCCACGGCGTGCTGGTGCCGGGCGGGCGTGTCGGCTTGTACGACGGCAAGGCCATCATGGGCGTCGAGATTGGCAGCCCGGCCGACAAGGTCGACCTGATCATCACCGATCCGTCCACCGGCAAGGATGTGCAGACCATCAGCCTGGGCGCCCAGCAGGGCGGCATCGTGCCGATCGCCTGGGACGGCGTGCCCGACCCGAGCAAGCTGGACGCGAACGGCCATCCGGTCACGCTCAAGAACGGCAATTACCTGATCCGCGTGGTCGCTACCCGCGGCGACGAGCAATTGAAAGATGCCAAGGCACTGACTTTCGACAGCGTGGCCAGCGTCACCACCAGTGCCAAGGACGGCGTCAAGCTGAACCTGGCCGATGCGGGCGTCGTCACGATGGCCGACATCAAACAAATCATGTAAGCCTCGCCGCAACCCACTTTTTTACCAGGAGAACACCATGTCTTTCCAACAAGGACTTAGCGGCTTGAACGGCGCTGCAAAATCACTCGACGTCATCGGCAACAACATCGCCAACGCCAGCACCGTCGGTTTCAAGGGATCGCAAGCCCAGTTCGCGGACGTGTACGCCAACTCGCTCAACGGCGCCGGCGGCAACCAGGCCGGTATCGGCGTCAAGGTGTCCCAGATCGCCCAGCAGTTCACCCAGGGCAATATCGAAGCGACCAGCAACCCGCTCGACATCGCCATCAACGGCGGCGGCTTCTTCCGCACCGAAACGTCGGGCGCGGTCCAGTATTCGCGCAACGGCCAGTTCTCGCTCGACAAGAACGGTTTCATGGTCAACGCCCAGGGCGCCAAGCTGACCGGTTTCCGGGCCGGCCCGACCGGCGCCATCCTGGCCGGTTCGCCCACCGCGCTGCAAATCAATACCGCCGACCTGAAGCCGGTCGCCACCACGGTCGTGGCCACCGAGATCAACCTCGATTCGGGCAGCATCATTCCGCTGACGTCGCCGTTCAACGCGGCCGACCCGACCAGCTACAACAAGCAGACCCCGATTGACGTCTTTGACAGCCTGGGCAATCCGCACGTGATGTCGATCTTTTACGTCAAGACCGGCAGCGGCGCCTGGGACGTGTACACCGCCGCCGACGGCGTCGAAGTGACCAACCAGGCCGTTGCCGGCGCGGCCCAGACCGATGCGCCGTCGCAAGCTGCGCGCCTGGCCTTCCAGACCGCCGCCACCACGCCGCCAGGCACGACGGCCGCGCAAGCGGTTGCCTACGCGGCCGCCGCTGGCGCCGCGGTCAATGCCGCCGCTATCGCTGCCGGCGCCACGCCGGCGGTGCAGGCGGCCATCCTGGCCGCAGCCACCAGCGCCGGCACCACGGTGGGCATCAACCCCGACCAGATCGACCTGGCCATTGCCGCCGCCGTCAACGTGCCGGCAGTCAGTGGCGGCTTTTTACGCTTTGACACCAGCGGCGCACTCAGTTCGGCCTTGATGGCGCCGCAGACCTTGCCGCTGTCGATCGACCTGCCGATTTTCCCGCCCACCGGTTCGCTCGCGCCGCTGACGGTGGACCTGAACTTCGCCAATTCGACCCAGTTCGGCTCGCCCACCAGCGAAAAGAAAACCACCCAGGACGGCTACACCGCAGGCAGCTTGCAGCGCTTCGCGGCCGGCTCGGACGGCATCATCCTGGGCCAGTACAGCAACGGCCAGTCGCAAGCACTGGGGCAGATCGTGCTGGCCAACTTCGCCAATCCGAACGGTTTGTCGCCGCTCGGTAACAATGCCTGGGCCGAAACGTCGAATTCGGGCGCGCCGCTGGTGGGCACGCCCAACTCGGGCAGCCTGGGCGTGCTGCAATCGTCGGCGGTGGAAAACTCGAACGTCGACCTGACGGCTGAACTGGTCAACATGATCACCGCGCAGCGGGTCTACCAGGCCAACGCGCAGACCATCA
>JAZJXM010000053.1:36227-43195 GCA_040390915.1 Pseudomonadota bacterium | reverse complement strand
CGACCAGGCGCGCACCATCCGCATTCCGGTGCACATGATCGAGACCATCAACAAGATGAACCGCATCTCGCGCCAGATTTTGCAAGAGACCGGCGCCGAGCCTGATCCGGCCACGTTGGCGATCAAGATGGAAATGCCGGAAGACAAAATCCGCAAAATCATGAAGATCGCCAAAGAGCCGATCTCGATGGAAACGCCGATTGGCGACGATGACGACTCGCACCTGGGCGACTTCATCGAAGACAACAACACGCTGGCGCCGTCGGACGCCGCGCTGCACGCTTCGATGCGCGGCGTGGTCAAGGACGTGCTGGACTCGCTGACCCCGCGCGAGGCGAAAGTGCTGCGCATGCGTTTCGGGATCGAAATGTCGACCGACCACACCCTGGAAGAAGTGGGCAAGCAGTTTGACGTCACGCGCGAGCGCATCCGCCAGATCGAGGCAAAAGCGCTGCGTAAGCTGCGCCATCCGTCGCGTTCGGACAAGCTCAAGAGCTTCCTGGAAGGTAATTAAGCCTTGACGGGCTAGCACTAAAGGCAATATCCTCTCGCCACTTCGTCCGGACCGTACCCCAGCAGGTGCGCCGGACGGTGGCGAGTTTCAGTTTGTGCCACACACAGTTTTCGGGCCTCTAGCTCATGCTTGGTTAGAGCAGCGGACTCATAATCCGTTGGTGCCGTGTTCGACTCACGGGAGGCCCACCATTATTTTCGTCCTTCACTCGCGCGAGGACGCGACGGGATCCATGGCAACTACTTCAACGACGATATGAGCTTCGCGCCGCACTCGGTCACATCGTCGTGATAGGTGTACGAATGGCCTGTGTGCTTTGCGCCGGCGCCATCGGGCTTGATCGCAAAATTGCCATGGCATTTCGGGCAAAGTGTCATGTCGCCTGCTAGCGCAGCAGCTTTACCCAAGACGATGGTGCCAGGCTAGCCAGCCGGCGACGTACAACGTCGGCGTTTGAGGCCAGGATTCGCCAAGGCCGCGGAGGCGTTCGAGTTCGCGGGCAATGCGTTCGTGAAACATAGAAGCAGGCAGGCTGCGTTCGGCGTCGTAAAGGTGAGTTTGTAGCAAGCTCAATACCGTGGGGCCGTTGTCCGAGGCAAGCAGACGCCACAAGGGCTCGTTGCGCATGCGGCGGTAGGTGGCGATGGATCTGTCGGCGTGTATGGTATCGGCTGCAATGGTGGGGGACGGATCCCACCGTCTAGCGTCGGGCGCGAAGGCGGGCTGCTTGAGCCTTTAGTTAGCCATGGCGGTTGGTCGACAGGGGCCTCCAGCGAGCAGTTCGACTTGTATTGAATAGTCGCTGTACGTTGAAATATATGGCCTAATGCTGCTTTTGGCACGGAGAGCATATGCAAGTAAAAACAATCGGCCTACTGGGTGGCATCGGGTGGGCTTCAAGCGCCGAATACTATCGCGTCATCAACGAACTCATTAACGCCCGTCTGGGTGACGCGCACAGCGCCCGCATCGCCATGCTGAGCATGGACCAGTTTGACTTTGTATCGCGCGCGTCCGAAAGCACGCCGCACGCGATCGAGCAATTCCTGATTGGGCAAGTAGCGCGCCTCACGGCCTGCGGCGCCGATTTTTTCCTGCTGTGCGCCAACGGCGCGCACCGCTTCGTGCCAGCCATCTTGCCGCACATCGAGCTGCCTTTCATCAGCATTGTTGATGAGACTGCAAAACGGGTCCAGGCGTCGGGCATCCGCAATATCGGCCTGCTGGGCGTGAAGCAAACGATGTCGGGCAGCTTCTACCATGATAGTCTCGCGGCCCGCGGTATCGCCGTGCTGACCCCGCATGCGCAAGACCAGGACATCCTGCACGACATTATCTATAGCGAACTGGTTCACAACCGGATCACTGAAAAAAGCCGGGACACGTTCCTGAGGATCATGAGCGACCTGCAGCAGAAGGGGGCCGAGGGCATCATCCTGGGCTGCACGGAAATCCCGTTGCTGATCACCCAAGACGACTCCCCGATCCCTGTCTTCAACACCACGCTGATCCATTGTGAAGCGGCAGTAGCCTATGCGATGCAGGTGGAGCGAGGGACGGCGGCTGCGCCATTACGCGGCTAAAACTTCTTTCTTTGCGACTAACAAGGCAACAATGTCTTTGCGAATCGTATTTTCATCGGGTACATTTTTGTAGCGGATTGTGACGTAGCCGGCATTTTTCAACATCGCGTCGCGCTCTTCGTCAGCGGCGACTTTGTTCTTGTGAGTCGCATCATCAAGTTCGACCACGGCAATGACGTCGAGTTGTTTTGAGCAGATCACGAAATCGGCAACCTTGCGATCAAAACGGTTACGCGTCGCCTTATTCTTCGTTGTTACGAGCGCTGAAAACGCTACTTGTGCCAGTACGGCACAGGCGGGCAATGCCGAGGTCAGCGCGAGATACATCTCTTTTTCCCGTTTTGTGAGTGGGGCGCGTCGCGTTAAACCGTTTAGTTCGCCAAGCTTCGCAAGTGCCTTTTTCGGGGATTTGGCGGTCTTGCTTTTGGCGATGGCTTGCAGAATAACGACTATTGCAATAATTACTATTAAGACTACGATGCTTATAGGCATTGCTATCAGACCTCTGTTTGAATTGACGCGGTGATGGACGCCTCCATGTGCCCCATGCGGGATAGAGCGCGGGGGAGAACTGTACTCTGATATTGCTTATTGTGCAATCTGTGCAATAGGCAATGTTCGCATGCATTTCTAGACAATTGCTCCAGTTCCAACTAGCTTGTCTTTTTCAATATTGCATCTCATAATCAGCCGTTGCTCCATTCCATGCGTGAATGGGCGCCCGATTATATGAAGGGATTTTCAGTGAACAAGGTCAATTCAACAATGCGTCCTCTCCTCCTTTGTCTGGCGGCCGTGACGGCCTTGCTGGCGCAGCCGCTGCAGGCAGCGCCCCTGGTTCCCAGCATCACGCCCTCGGTCGGCAGCTATTTCTATTTTGCCGCGCTCAATCCGCACTGCGGCGCCAGCAGCCGCGCCCGCACCACTGCGCTGGACCGCTACAAGGGCCAGTTCCTTGCCATGCTCGGCAAGATGGGCGCGGCCAGTCCGGCCGACCTGGTCAAGCACCGCCAATACATTGCCGACCTGGAGCGCAGGCAGCCCAATGCCGCCGAACTGGCACCGTTCGAGCCCATGTTTGCCAAGGCCAAGCCGGGCGACGTGGAACAGCTCTGCCAAAACTTCGAAGCCGGCATCGCCCAGCGCATGAAGGCCAACGAGAGCGTCGACCAACCCGCCCCAGCACAAGCGCAGGCCAAGGCGCCGATCCGTTACTATTCCTTGCAGCACTTGCATGCGCTGATGGTCAGCTGCGAGCAGGTCGATCCGGTTGCTGCCAAGGTCGCCGCGCGCGCGGCCGCGTTTGCCCGCGCCATTCCGCGCGTGCGCACGGCCACTGGCTTGTATCGCACCGAAGTGGGCGTGGACGGCGCGGTCAAGGAGACCGACTTCGCCAGCGCTGCCCTGATGCTCAAGAGCCCGGAATTCGAGGTCGATTCGAAGCGCTACCTGGCCGTCGTAGAACGGCGCTCCAAGAGTGCGCTGGAGGGCGATTGCAAGGATTTCGTCACGCTGATGGACGGCGTCGGCAAGAAATAGGCCCCCTCGCTGGACACCCTTGGTAACCAAAGGTAGACTTCGCGATTGCTTTTCTTTCTACTTTTAGGGACCGTCTTGAAAATGAATGCCTACTTCGCAGCGTTTGCGATTGCAATGTCCGTCCCTCAGTTCGGCCATGCCGAAGCCATTGCTGTAAAACCGATCGATGTGCATGCCTTGAATGTCAAGAAAACTGCGCAAATCACGATCTGGAAAAGCAATATCGAGCTGCAAGACAAGATCGGCAAATTTTCGCACGGGCTGTTCTGTTCCAATTCGAACGACATCCCTTATTCAAAGGGCATCGATCAATATAATCTGACGCGCATCAGTAAAAAATTCGCCGACTTGAACGCGCTGCTCGGTTACCCGAAATTCGAGGGCGAGGAATCGGCGTTTTCGGAAAAACTCGGTACCGAGGCAGATTACAAGGTCGGCCTCACTTTGCTGTCCCAGCACTACGACCTGTGCGGCGACGAGAAGGTGGTGTCGGGTACCAGCACCATCAAGTTCAGGCTGGAGCTGTTTTCGACCAAGCTGCAAAAAATCGTCTACTCCAGGAGTGCCGAAGGGGCCTTCACATCGGTCAAAAAGATCAAGATGGAAGACTATGACGACGCCTTGTACGTCGAAGCGCTCAATCAGATATTCGCGGACGCCAAATTCGTCCAGGCCTTTGGCGATGAATCGCTTGGCGCCGAGTCGGCCCGGGTCGATAAAATCAACATCAAGAACGGCGCCAGACTGTCTGGCGGGCTGGTCAAGAATTCGCCGAGTATTCTTTCCGCCGTCGTCACGGTCGAGAGCGGCCTGGGTAGCGGTTCCGGTTTCCTGATCGGCAAGGAAGGCTATGTGATCTCGAACTACCACGTGATCGGTGAAGCCAAATTTGCCAAGATCCGTTTTTCGGGCGGCCAATCGGTCATCGGCACGGTGGTGCGGGTCGATCCTGTGCGTGACGTGGCGCTGATCAAGACCGAATCGGAGCTCTCCAGGCTGGTCTACATCCGCACGACCCCGCTCAAGGTGGGTGATGAAGTATTTGCGCTCGGTTCGCCCTTTGGCGAAGCGCTCAGCGGAACGACCACGCGCGGCATCGTCAGCGCGGAACGCGTGTTGGAAGGGCAAAAATTTATCCAGAGCGACGTCTCCATCAACCCCGGCAATAGCGGCGGGCCGCTGGTCGATGCGGCCGGCGAAATCGTGGCGATCGCGGAGTTGAAAGTCAGTTATGCAGGTATCGGCCTGTTCATTCCGATTGCGGAAGTGCTGGAGCGCTTGGGCGTCACCCTTTTTTGAGCACGTGGCGTTACACTGGCACCTATGAAATCCCTGGTCCTCCTTGCTAGCCTGGCACTGTGGAACGCGCCTGCGCGGGCCGGCGAGCCGCCGGACCAGGTCAAGGACGGCGACGAGAAAGTGGCCGAGGTGGCCGTCAGCGGCACCCGCGATCCGGAACTGAAGCCCTACCGCGTCATGGCAGCGGGCATGGATGCGTTCGACGAACACCACCGCCTGGCGCCTGCCGCCACGCTGCAATTTCGGCTGAGCAAACGCGGCGAAATCAACCGCATGGGCGGCAACTGGGACGGCGTCTCCATGCGCCTGGCCGGCAACGACACCTCTATCCCGGTACCCATCGCCGCCGATGGCACTTTCGTCTTGCCGCGCAATCAGCAGGCCTACGACGATGAAGCCGACCTGATCCTGAACCAAAAGAAATCGCTGATCCGTTTTTCGCCCGTCGTGCGCACGCCCGGCTTGCCGGCGAACGTCTGGCGCCTCGGCGACCTGCGCCTGGAATGCCAGGTCCTGGTCGGCATCGCCAAAAAAGAGCTCAATTTCGCGCAGCGCCTGGCCATCAGCACCATCATGTTGGGCGGTAACTGGTGCGGCAAGGGCATGGGCAAATTCGGCTTTTCCCTGCCTGATCGCTCGCTCAGCACCACGCTGGTGTATGGCGCCACGCGCAGGCCAGTGCCGACCTCGGCCTACCAGATCGTGCCGCCGATCCAGGACCAGTCGGTGCCGGACGACGCCTTGCTCGAATTTGAATTCTGGTCCGGCGCCAGCGTTGAACGCAAGCTGCAGTACTACGCGCAGTGGCCAATCAGGCTCAAAAATTCGGCCAACAAATGGGGCGCCAGCGCCTTGCTGCGGCCGAAAGACAGCGCGCACTACAGCACCGAAATTGCACTCGATCCCGGCACGTGGGAATTTCGTCTCGAATCGCCCGGCGCCGAAATCAGCCTGGGCAGCGTTCCCGGCGATACGCCCGTCGTGGCCGGCGTCGACCATGCCTTGCAATGGCACTGGAATAACCTGGCGCTCCATATCGAGCAGGCCGGCACCTACCAGTTCACGCTCAACGTGCAAGACCCGGATCACCCGCTGGTCAATGTCAAGCGGGTCGATGCGCTCACCCAGTAGCTGTCGGAAAACTTTACATTGGAAGCACTTGATTCGCTGGAAACGTTGTAAGTCCTTGATATCGTTGTATGGAACAATATTTGCTACACGACACCAGCAAGTATTTACATTCCCCACATCAAGGAACCCATACGTGAAAATGATCAAGTCGACCCTGTTTGCCGCTGCCGCGTTCGCCCTGGCGTGCAGTACTGCTTCCGCCACTACCGTCATCACTGCCGACCAGGCTGTCGGGGGCGAAGCAGGCGCCAGTGGCCTGTTGGGTACCTACTGGCACGTCCCGGCCGGCGCCACCGGCTACAACCTGGCCGATACGCTGGCCGCGCGCAACGCCAATGCCGCCAGCGGCACGTTCGTGTCTTCGAACGTGGCCTACTATGGCGGCGACGGTACCTCGATTACCGACTTCCTGGGCAGCGATGGCGCCAGCTACGTCGGCACCGTGAGCGACCTGAGCGACGGCATTCTCGAATTCAAGGGTTACATCCAGATCACCGCGCCAGGCACGGTCTACTTCGCTTTCAATCACGACGATGCAGCGCAACTGACGGTCGGCAATCAAGTCTTGTTGTCGCAAAATTGCTGCGGCTTTCAGGTCGAAGATGCGGTCTTTTCGACTGCCGGCATGTACGCGATCAATCTGGTGTATGCCAATACCTATTACTACGGCTGGGGCGGCGCGGTCCTCGAAATGAGCGCCGATGGACAGAACGTGGGTGGCATGTTCCAGAGCGTGCCTGAACCAGGCAGCATGTCGCTGATGCTGGTGGGCGCACTGGGCTTGCTGGCCGGCGCGCGTCGCCGCAAGTCGAACCAGGGCTGACTATCGTTGTCGCTGCAGGGCGACAGCAAGATATAGCGTCGTCCTCGCGAACGCGGGGACCCATGCTGAGCGAATTCAG
>JAZJXM010000053.1:29693-36217 GCA_040390915.1 Pseudomonadota bacterium | reverse complement strand
ATGGGTCCCCGCGTTCGCGAGGACGACGGTCATGTGGCTGTGATGCATACGGTCGCCACGTAACCCGGCGCGGCCGTCACTTGCTGCACCCGCCCGACGGCGGGTAGTTCGCACCATTCGGCCAGTCCCCATCCCAGGCATTTCAACTGCGCTTCACGCGCGGTCCACGCTTGCGCAAACGCGCGCGCGCGCTCGCTCTGTGGCGTGTGCTCCAGCAGCGCCAGCACGCGCGGCCCAAGGTAGTCGCGCGCGACGGCGTGCCAATCATCGGTGTCTTGCACCTGCATCACGTCGATGCCAACCGCGCCATGGGCGTAGCAGGCGCCGATCGACAGCCAGCCATCATGGGCCAGCGACATGCCACCGGCGCCAGGCAGTCCATCGACCAGCAGCTGCGCCGCACTGCCAGGCACGGAGGCAATTTCAACCCGCTCGATCTCCAGCCCCAGCGTGGCCGCCATCCGGGTGCGCAGCGCCAGCCTGATCGCGGCGCGCGCACCGGCGCGCGTTTGCGCCTGCGCGTGCAGCAGGTGCACTACTTGCAAGCCGTCGACGCCGCTCACGCGCGCGCCGGCGCCGCAGGGCAGCCGGACCAGCGCGTGCCTGCGGGAATGTGTTCACCCTTCATCACCAGCGTCAGCGGCCCCAGGTGGGCGTTGTCGCCCACCTGGGCGCTGTACAGGATCGCGCTGCGCGGGCCCATGTAGACCTTGCTGCCGATGTCCACATGGTCGATCTTCATGACCCGGTCTTCGAACAAGTGGGTCTGGGGACAGGCCAGCGCGTTCAGTTCGCTGTAGTCGCCGATGCGCACGCAGTCGAACTCGGTGATGTCGGTGGTGTCCAGGTAGACGCCCTTGCCGATCTTGCAGCCCAGCAGGTTGAACGCCAGCGGCAGCCACGGCGTGCCGCGCAGGTAGCGCATGAAATTGGGCACGGTGATGCCTTCGTACATATTGGTCACGCCTTCGGACAGCCACACGAACGGTGTCCACATCGGCTCGGCGCGTTTGCTGTAGCGGCCCAGCAGCAGCCACTTGAACACCAGCACGAACAGATAATTGCCGATGCAGTAAAGCAGTCCCGTCAGCGCCAGGTCGCCGATGACGTTGCTCCAGTGGCCAGCGCCCGCTTCCGGCATCACGTCCAGCACCACCGTGTAGCCGACCGCGATGACCAGTGCGTGCGGCGCCACGATGCGGAACGACTCGACCAGCGTGCGCCCCAGGCGACGCAAGCGCGACGGCCGGTAGGTCAGCCATTCCGGATAGCCGCTCACTTCTTCGCGCGCCGGCAAGTGGATAGGGGGCGAGCCGAGCCAGGTGTCGCCACTGGCCATGCGTTCGTTTTCGGGCACGTGGGTGTGCACGCCCACCAGCACGCGCTCGGGCAGAATCGTGCCGTCCGGTATATAGCTGCCGTTGCCGACAAAGCTGCGGTGCGACACCACGGTCGGCTGCATTGTCATCCAGCCGCCGTCGATCTGTTCGTCGCCCAGCATGACGGCGTCGGCGATGAAGGTTTCATCGCCCAGCGTCAGCATGTCCGGCACCACGCCCAATGCGGTCGAGATCTCGGCGTCGCGTCCCACCTTGGCGCCCAGCATGCGGTACCAGTAGGGCGCGAATACGGTCGCGTAAATGCCGTGCAACACCGACAAGCTCGATTCCTGGATGTGGCTGACCAGCCATTTTTTGCAGTAGGTATTGCTGTGGATGGCCGAGCGTCCCGGCGCCAGGCGCGGCAGCGCGCCCCAGCGGATCGCGGCCGACACGATCAAGGTGAGCAGGATCAGCACCGCGCTGGCCGGAAAGGCCAGCACGAAGTAGCGCGTCAGCTGGGTGCTGACCGCGGTGCCTTGCAGCCATGGCAGATAGGAATTTTCATCGAGCCAGTCGATCAGCACGAAGCTGGGGAACACGGGCATGAAGAACAGCGTCGTCACCAGCACCATGCCGAACATGAAGAACAGCGCTTCGCCCGCCAGGCGCCGGCGCGACACGGCTGGGCGCGGCGGCAGCGTGGCCACGTACGGCCCGGCATCGCGCGCCGGCGAACCGTGCCAGATACGTCCGGGCGGCACCGTCGTGCCGTCGGCCAGCGCCGTCTGGCCTTCGATGTGCGCCGTATCGCCGACGACCGTATTGCCCTCCAGGATGCAGTAGGAGGCGACGCAGGCATCGTTGCCGATCTTGACCTTGCCCAGCAGCAGGCGGCCGCGCTGGACGCGCGCGTTTTCAAAATTGACGGCATTGCCGATGCTCACGCCATCGCCGATCTCAAGCAGGTCGGCCGCGCGCAGCGTCATCGAACCGATGATCACGGATTGGCCAACCTTGGCGCCCAGCGCGCGCAGCCACCAGTTGTACAGCGACGAGCCGGACAGCAGATACACGGGCGCCGCTTCGACCAGGCGGTCGACCAGCCACCAGCGGTAGTAGGTCAGGCCCCACAAGGGATAGTCGCCGGCACGCAGGCGCCCGCCAATGAGCCATTTGCCGGCAATGGCCACGGCAAATTCCATCAAGGTGGCCAGCAGGAACACCAGCACCGAGGCCGCCACTGCAATGGCGATCGAGTCGCCCGGATCGCCCGTAAAGAAGTGGTAGGTGAAGAACGGCGCCAGCCACTGCGCCATGCGCAAGGTGACCAGCGGCGGCACCGCGGCGGCCTGCGCCAGCGCGCAGGTCCAGCGCCTGAGCGCCGACGGCGGCGTCCAGTCCTGTTCGGCCGTAGCGGCCACATGGGCCTCGGCCAGTACGGCCGCGATCTTGCCGATTTGGCGATTCAGGTAGATGTCGCGCACGGTCACGTGGGCAAACGCCGGGTTGGCGCGCAGCTTTGATGCCAGCCGCGCGGCAAAGAAAGAATGGCCGCCCATGTCGCTGAAGAAGTCGGCCTGGCGCCGGATCGCCTGGCCCGGGAACAGCGTGGCCAGCGCACCAAACAGCGCAGTCTCGGCCGCATTCTCGGGCACATCGGACTCGCCCGCCAGGCCGGCCGGCGCCGCACTGAGGGGCATCGCCTTGAGCGCCTTGCGGTCGATCTTGCCCGACGTCAGGCGCGGCATCAGCGCCAGCATTTCGTAGCGTCCCGGCACCATGTAGGGCGGCAAATGCTCGCCCAGCGCATGGCGCAGCGTGGCCGCCTCGATGGCAGCGTCGCCCGCTGGCACCAGGTAAGCGACCAGCTGGTCGATGCCGTCGTCGTTGCGCAGCAAGACGGCTACCGTGCCCACGCCAGGCTGCTGCGCCAGCACCGCTTCGATTTCGCCCAGCTCCACGCGAAAGCCGCGGATCTTGACCTGGTCGTCGGTGCGGCCCAGGCACTGCACCTGGCCGTCGGGCGCGATGCGGGCCAGGTCGCCGGTGCGGTACAGGCGCGCGTCATGCGCGCCGCTGGCCCAGGGATTGATCAGGAATTTTTCATCCGTCAGGTCGGGCCGGCCCAGGTAGCCGGCTGCTAGCCCGGGACCGGTGATGCACAGTTCGCCCGTCTCGCCGCGCGCGCGCAGTTGCAAGGGGCCGCTGTCGGTGCCGATCACCAGCAAGCCGTAATTGGGCAGCGGCGTGCCAATCGTGATTGGCACGCCCGGTTCCAGCCGCGCCAGGCTGCATGAGACGGTCGCCTCGGTCGGGCCGTAGGTATTGAAAATCTGGCGGCCGGAACGCGCGAAGCGTTCCACCACCGAATCGGGGCACATTTCGCCGCCCAGGTTAATCAGGCGCAGCGTGGCGACGTCTTCGCTGAACAAGGCCAGCAGCGTGGGCACCGCGTGCAGCACCGTCACGCCATTGGCGGCCAGCATGCGAGGCAGCGTTTCCGGGTCGCCCGCGATGTCCTTGGGGCCGATCCACAGCGTGGCGCCGACCAGGTAGGCGATCCAGATTTCCTCGAACGACATGTCGAACGCCACTGAAAAACCCTGGTACACGCGGTCGGCGGCGCGCACGCCCAGCACCTGGTTTTCGCTGCGCAGGAAATGGCAGATGCTGCGCTGGGAAATCATGATGCCTTTGGGCTTGCCGGTCGAGCCCGAGGTATAGATGACGTAGGCCGGCTGGTCGGGCGAGACAATGCCGCGCCTTTGCAGCGTTTCGCCCGCTTCCTGCGGCGCCAGCAACGCTTCGCATGTCCACACCGTGGCGCCGCTGCCGGCCAGCCGCGCTTGCATGGCGGCGTCGGTGATGACGCCGGCCGCACTGGCGTCGTCCAGGCACACCTGCAGGCGCTCGACTGGCGTGTCCTGGTCCACCGGCAGCCAGGCGGCGCCGGTCTTGGCGATGGCCGCCTGCATGACCAGCAGTTCGATGCCGCGCGCCATCCACAGGCCGACGATCTGGCCCGGACGCACGCCTTCACCGATCAGGCGCGAGGCCGCCAGGTTAGCCTGTGCGTCGAGCGCAGCGTAGCTCAGCGCGCGCTCTTCGTACATCAGCGCCACCTGGTTCGGCGCGCGCAGGGCGCTCGCTTCGAGCAGGTCGGCCAGGATTTCGTCTTTCAGCAACGCCGGCGCGACCGGCCCGGACAAGATGTCGGGATGGCCATGGGCAGCAGTTGTTGCGGGATCAAGCAGGGTTGGATCGTTCATTCTGAGGCTTAGGTGGGGCGAAGCGCGCGATTGCCCGAGATGATACGCCGAAATTGTGACGTACAATCTGTTCCCCGGGATTTTGGAACATGGAGTACTGCGTGACTGAATGCAATCGGACGATGGAGCAAGCCAAGCGCGATGTCGCGGCCGGGCGTTTGACCAGCGCGCTGCTGGTGCGCGTGCCCATGACGGCTTCGGACTGGACGCTGCGCCTGTCCGGCGTCAAGGGCGACGCCGGTACCTTGCTGGAAGTGAAGACCCTCGAGCCGCGCGTGTTTTCCAGCCTGGACCAGGCGGTCCAGGCATTGGAACAGATCGGCTTTGCCTTCAGTCAGCTAAAGGCGCTATGACCGCCGGAATGGCGGCCAGCGCCAGTTCCGAGCTGTTGAGCGCGCCTTCGACAAAGCCCTGGTAATCCGAATACGCTTCGCCCACGATGTGCACGTTTTTCGCGCCGCTGCCGAAGTCGAACGCCTTGAACGCCTCCATCACCTTCCATGAACGCACGCCCGGCTGCCAGCCGTGGTTGGCGGCGCCATACGGCGCGCGCGCCCAGTCGCGGATGCCATAGGTGAGGATGGAATTCTTGATGTAGGCGCTGGCCTGGGCCAGCGTCTGGTCACGAAATACCAGCTTCGAATGGGCATTGAGCTTCAAATGCGTTTCATTCGTTTCCAGCAAGCGCTTGACGTCGCGCGCGACAAACAGCGCAAACGCATCGACAATGCGCGCGTCCTGGTCGACTTCGGCGCGGTCATGCTTGTCCGGCTCGTTCAGGTAATGGCGCCAGAATTCGGTCGACGGGCGGTCCATGTACAGCAGCACCATGCCGTGGCCATCGTGATCGGCCTGCTGCGGGCGGCGGAAGTAATGCACTTCGCGGGTCGGCAGGCAGTTCGCGTATTGCTGCGGCGGCTGGTCGTAATCCCACCATGGCGCATTGCTGACAAAGAAAATCTTCAGCATCGGAAAGCCGTTGACCGCGTCCAGGTGGGTCGCGATATGTTCCGGCAAGTGCGTGCCCAGCTTGACCAGCGGCAGGCGCGGCAGCGCCAGGATCAATCGCGCGGCCTGCAGCTTGATGGTGCCGTTCTTGGTGCGCACATCCAGTTCCAGCGCCGCCTGTCCCAGGCCGGTGGGACGAAAGCCCAGCAGCGTATGGCCGCCAGCGAGCGTAATGTTGGGCATCGCATGGATCTTGGCCATCAAGGCCTCGGTCAGCCTGGCCGAGCCGCCCTCGATGCTGGCCAGCTTCTGGCCCACGGTTTTTAAGGCGCGCAGCCACCAGATGATCCACTCGATCGCGTTCAAGTTTTCGGGAATCATGTGATAAAAGGTGCCGGTGTCGCGCAGCTTGACCAGTGCCCGGTGGCTCAGGATGCCCTGGCTGGACATCGCATTCCAGAACCCGGTGGCCCACAGCGGCTGCCCGTGCAACTGGGCGTGCTTGCGCAGGCGGTAGTAATCCGATTCGGTCAGGCTGTCGATCCAGGCCTGGTCATCGGGGTCGCGCCCCATCACCAGCATGATGCCGCGCTTGAGCAGCTGCAGCGAGTTCAAGCCTTGTTCCTCGGCCGGCAGTTCGCTGTCGGGCGAGCTGATTTCCTCGGCCGACGGGCCGGAAAAATCGACCAGGCCCACACCGAGCTCCGCGCACAACTGGGCGAAACGGGGCTGCAGGGTCGGCTCGAAGCGCATCGGGCCGTACTCGGCGATAAAGCCGTCCATGTCCTCGGTTTCGATGCGCCCGCCCCAGCGGTCGGACGACGCTTCGAGGATCAGCACGCGGTGGCCGGCCTCGGCCAGGCGGGTGGCGCAGTACAGGCCGGAAACACCGCCGCCGGCGATGACAATTTGTTCTTCTAACATGGCGCTGCCCGATCCTGCTGTGATTGCATTTCTGCACAAGGGCGGCATTGTCCCACAGAAA
>JAZJXM010000053.1:14192-29683 GCA_040390915.1 Pseudomonadota bacterium | reverse complement strand
CGCTTGGCAAAAGTGGTCTGACCCCGGTTCGCCCGGTTCAGTATTGGGGGCGGTGGGTCAGCGCATGCCACAGCCGGCTGAACCAGGCGATGAGCGGCGGCGACGGCGTCGCTTCGGGCATGGCGCTGTCGTATTCGTCGCGCTCGGCCCACGAGATGACCGGCGGCGGCGTCACCGCGCCCGGGCCGCTGATGGCCACCGACAGGCCCAGTTCGGGCAATTCTTTTTCCACGTTGCAGTCGCAGCCGATCAGGTCGAGCGTCTTGGCCAGGCGCTGCGCGGTGACGTGGTCGAGCCGGCGCTTGAGCGCGCCATTGGGGGTGTCGAGCAGTTGCGCCACTTCGTCGGGCGTGCGCTTGAGCAGCTTCACCAGGCGCGCCACCATGACGGCGCGGTCCACGTGCGGCTGAATGTTGCCCACCGTGACGCTGAAGGTGGCAGGGCGGTGCACCTTGGCAGCCTGCTCGTCGATGACGGTCAGCGCCAGCGCGCCGGCGCGGCGCAGCAGGAAAGGGATCACTTCGACGTTGCGCGCCACAATGCTGAGCACGCCCACGTTGCCAGTGAAGCACTCGATCAGCGGCGCTTCGCCCCACGGGCAGACGACGCCGTCGATGTCGTCGTCGGCATAGGCGCCAGTCGACGAGCACGGAAAACGTTCGGTGATCGCGTCGTAAAACTGGATCAGCCGGGGTGCCGGCGGCATGCCTTTCGATTCGCGCACCAGCATGTCCGCGTAGCCATAGGCATCGTGGTTATACGGGGGAACGGCAGGCACGACGATTTTTAAAAAATATCTCATTAGCAACTAATGTTCTTCCTGAGGAAGCCGCATTGTAAAGTATTTGCAGAAACTGCCCGCCAAATTGCTTGCCCCGTGTGGATTTGGGGGTGTTACCATTTCTGCAGCTGACAAGCGGACGTCCATACGCGTCCTGCGCAGCGGGGAGGCACGGTGAAACGAGTCATATGCACGCTGCTGATGCTGTTGCCAGGCGCCGTACAGGCGTCCGGCACGCTGCTGATGATCGCCCCGCTCAACCACACCATGCCGCTGGCGCGCTTCGACAACGACAAACTGAGCGGCGGCATCATCAAGGACCTGAGCGAGGCCATCGCACAGCGCCTGGGCCGCAGCCCTGTATTTATCAGTGTAGCAGTTGATCAGGTTGCCGCCGTGCTGAGGCAGGGAAAGGCCGACGGCGTGTGCTATGTACGCCCGTTCTGGATCGACGGCGATTTTTACTGGAGCCGGCCTTTGATACCGGACGCCGAACTGGTCGCCTCGCTGCCAACGGCGCCGGTCATCCGCTCGCTGTTCGACCTGCGCGACCGGCCGGTCGGCACGGTCAAGATTTATCGCTATCCGCGCGTGGAGCAGGTGCTGGGGCTGCGTTTCTGGCGCCAGGATTCGGACACCATGGAAGAAAACCTGCGCAAGATGATGCAAGGCGCGTTCAATCACACGCTGCTCAACCAGTCCACGCTGGCCTGGCACATGAAGGTCAACCCGTCCATCAAGCTGCGCGCCGACCTCGCGTTCGCCTCCTTTATGGCGCAGTGCGCGTTCAACAAGCGCGCCGGTGGCGGGCCTGCCGAAATTGAAAAGGCTATCAACAGCCTGGTCGACGATGGCAGCGTGGAAGCGATCCTGGCGCGCTACCGCTAGCACTTTGCAGGCTTCACATTGGCGTGCGCCCGTGTACAATTGGCCGCACTATTCCCAGCGCATATGCGATAGACGCCATGACAACCGACCTGATCGTGCCCGCCACGCTGCTGCGCCGCCGCCAAGTGCTCAAGGGCGCGCTGGCCGGCGCCTTGCCACTGGCCGTGCCATCGCTGGCGTTCGCGGCCAACGAGCCGTTGATCGTGGGTGGCTTGCCCGTCACCTGCAACCTGACTTTGCCGGTCGCCTGCATGTCCAAGACGCTCGCCAATGCGCGCACCGGCAGCAGCGCGCAGGCGTTCGAATACAGTAAATACAGCGGTTGGCCGGAAATCAAGGAGTCGCTGATGACCGGGCGCATCCAGGCCGCCTACATGCTTGCGCCGCTGGTGATGGACCTGAGCGACAAGCGCATCCCGCTCAAGATTGTATCGCTGGGCCATCGCTCGGGCGCCGTCATCATGGTGCGCACCGATTCGGCCAACAAGACGTTCAAGGACCTCAAGGGCAAGCGGATTGCCATCCCGAGCCGCTTCGCGGTCGACTTCCTGTTCCTGCGCAAAATGCTGGCGCGCGAAGGCATGACGCCGAAGGATATTGACATCATCGAGATGCCGCCACCGGACATGCCGGCCGCCCTGTACGCGAAAGCGGTCGACGCCTATTGCACCGGCGAGCCGTTTGGCGCCGCGGCCCAGCGCGCCGGCTATGCGCGGCCGCTGTCGATGACGCGCGACCACTGGCGCAACTACATCTGCTGCGTGCTGACGGTGCGCCAGGAACTGATACGCGACAACCGCCCGCTGGTGCAGGAACTGGTCAACCATGTACAGGCAGCGGGCAGCTGGCTGGACGCCACGCCGGTCAATCGCGCCAAGGCAGTGGCGGTGGCGTCGGGGCGCAAGTTTTTCAACCAGGACCCGAACGTCCTCAAGTTTGTCATGGAAAACCCAGCCGACCGTGTCACCTACGGCGACCTGCGCATGATCCGCGGCGAATTCGATGAGCTGATGCAGCTGTCGATCGAGGCCGGCACGCTCAAGCGGCCGGTGGCCTACGACAACTACGTCGACGAGAGCTTCGTCAAGAACATCAAGCCGGTTTCGATCGCGCTGTAACCGGATTGCCCATGACGCGTTTCCTCTCCACCTTGTTGCTGGCGCTGCTGGCCGGCCCAGTGTTTGCGGCACCGGCCCTGAAGGCCGGCGTGTTCGATCCGCCGCGCGCCGCGCCCGACATCGTGCTGCCATCATCCAGCGGGGCCGAATTCAAGTTGAGCAATTACCGCGGCAAAGTGGTGGTGCTGGAATTTGGCTACACCCATTGCCTGGACGTGTGCCCGGTGTCGCTGGCCACGCTGACGCTGGCGCGCGCCAAGCTGGGCGTCTTGGCCAGCGACGTGCAGGTGGTGTTCATCACGGTCGATCCGGCGCGCGACAACGCGGCCCGTCTGCGCACCTACCTGGCGCCGTTCGACCCGAGTTTTATCGGCCTGACCGGCAGCCAGAAGCAGATCGATGCCATGCTCGCCGACTACGGCATCAGCGCCACCAGGCGCGCGGTCGAGGGCAGCAAGACCGACTACACGATGCACCATTCGTCCTACCTGTACTTCATCGACCGCAAGGGCATGCAGCGGGCGCTGATGCCGTTCGGGCGTCCGGCGGCCGACTTCGTGCACGACTTGCAGTTGCTGCTTAAATCGTAAGCGACCATGGATATCGCGCGCCGCCACTGGCTGCTTTCCTCCTTGCTCGCGCTGGCCGTGAGTGCGCTGCTGTGGGGCGCGATCGCGCCGCTGCATACCAGCAGCCGCGACAAATTGTTTGAAATCCCCAAGGGCACCTGGGCGCGCCGCATGGCCGGCGACAAGGTCGAGATCCTGCCGTCCACCATCCGATTGACGCTGGGCCTGCGCGACGTACTGCTGCTGCGTAACAGCGACACGGTGCCGCAGATTTTCGGACCCATGCTGATCATGCCGGGACAAGATTTCCGGCTGCCGTTTGAAACCGTGTCGGAAAACCAGTTTGCCTGCAGCGCGCACGTGAGCGGGCAGATGACGGTGATCGTCGAACCCTTGCCCAATCCCGGATTGACACGGTTGCGCTGGCGGCTGGGCGAACTGGCCCACGCAATGCGTACTTACTAAAGAGCCCATGCAAAGAATCAAGAACGCACTTCCGTCGATCGCGCTGATGGCCCTGTTGACGGTCGCCTGGTGGTGGATCGTGACCCATCCCGTGAGCGATATTTTTCCCACACCGTGGCAAGTGGTGACGGGCACGCTGGAACTGGCCGCCGACGGCACCTTGTGGGAACACATAGGCGCATCCTTGTTCCGGGTCGGCGCCGGATTTAGCATCGCGGTGCTGGTCGCGGTGCCGATGGGGCTGTGGATGGGGCGCGTCGAAGGCGTGTACCGCACGCTCAATCCGATCTTCCAGATCATGCGACCGATCTCCCCTATCGCGTGGATTCCGCTGGCCATCCTGTGGTTTGGCGTGGGCAACGTGTCGCCCATCTTCCTGATTTTTATCGCCGCCGTGTTCCCGATGATCGTGCAGACTGCCGCCGGCGTGCACACCATCGAGCGGCGCTACCTGCACGCGGCGGAAAACTTTGGCGTCTCGCGCGCCACGCTGTTCCGGCGCGTGATCGTGCCGGCCGTGCTGCCCGAGATCGTGGTGGGCATGCGCATCGGCCTGGGCGTGGCCTGGCTGGTAGTGGTGGCCGCCGAAATGATCGCGTTGCGTTCCGGCCTCGGTTATCTGATCATCGATTCGCGCAACGCCGGCAACCGCTACGACCTGGTCATCGCCGGCATGATCATCATCGGCTTAATCGGACTTTTGCTCGACGGCCTGATGCGCCTGCTCGAAGGACTTAAATCGGTAAGGTGGCGTTATGGACGGTAAGATCGTAGTCAACCGCATCAAGAAGCATTTCGGCAGCGGGCCATCGGCCTTGCCGGTGGTGGGCGGCGTCAGCCTGGCGATTGCGGACGGCGAATTCGTCGCCATTGTCGGCCCTTCCGGCTGCGGCAAGTCGACGCTGATGAAAATCATTTCCGGCTTCGAGCAGCCGGACGAAGGCGAGGTGACCATCGACGGCGTGCGCGCGCAAAAGCCCAGTCCGAAAGGCATCGTCATTTCGCAGCACGGCTCGGTGTTTCCGTGGCTGACGGTGCAAGAAAATCTGATGTTCGGCCTGAACGGCGACGGCCATGGCGACAAGGCTGCGCTGGCCGATCACTATGCAGCCATGGTGGGGCTCAAGGGTTTCGAGAACAGCTATCCGCGCGAATTGTCGGGCGGGATGCTCAAGCGCGTGGAGATTGCGCGCGCGCTGGTGGTCAAGCCGGAAATTCTGTACATGGATGAACCGTTCTCGGCGCTCGACGCGCTGATGAACCTGCGCATGCGCACCGAGCTGCTGCGCATCCTGGAGGAAGAGCGCCACACGGTACTCTTGATCACGCACGATGTGGAAGAGGCGATTTACCTGGCCGACCGCATCATGGTGCTGTCGCCGCGCCCGACCACGATCCAGGCCACGTTCGAAGTCAGGCAGGCGCACCCGCGCAAGCTGTCCAGCCCCGACCTGCAGCTGTTGAAGGATGCGATCCTGGCCGAACTTGGGATGTGAGTATCGTGCTCGTAACGGCGGGCAGATTCTGTCATCATGAGGCATGGCGACGCTGACCTTCCCCTTGTTCCCCCTTAGCACGGTCCTGTTTCCGGACGGCGTGCTGCCGCTTCAAATCTTTGAAGTGCGCTATCTCGACATGATCAGCCGCTGCATTAGCGATGGCACGCCGTTTGGCGTGGTGCTGCTCACCCACGGCGGCGAAGTGCGCACGCCGGAAGGGCAGGAACGCTTTGTGCAGTCAGGCACGCTGGCATCGGTGCAGGAGACGGTGGCATCGAAGCCGGGTTTGCTGCATGTGATCTGCCGCGGCACATCGCGCTTCAAGGTCGTGTCGAGCCAGCGGCGCACCAATGGCCTGTGGATGGCCGTGGTCGAATTGATCGCCGATGACCGCGCGATCCGCGTGCCGTCCGAACTGCAGGGCGCGGCCGATGCGCTGGACAAGGTGCTGATGTCGCTGGTTGACATTCCCGAGCAGCGCTGGCCGGTGCTGCCGCCGTTCAAGCTGGACGACTGCGGCTGGGTCGCCAACCGCTGGTGCGACTTGCTGCCGCTGCCCAATGCGCAAAAACACAGCATGCTGATGCTAGATAACCCGGTGATTCGACTCGAGCTGATGCACGATTTGCTCGACGAGCATGGGCTGATCACGTCCTGATGCCGGGCTGCACGTGGGGAGAAAATCGCGTCGCAGACTGATCAATACACGTATCGACATCGAGTCCGCAGGATTCATGGCACGGCGGCTTTGATCGGTGGACGGACTACCGTGAGCTTGAGTAATTAATTCGTTGACGGCATACTGGCTTTTTATTGCGTCAATGGTGACGGATAATCTACGTAGGCCAATTGTGAAGCGACGAATCGACACACATGAAGAGTGCCTTAGGGAGTTCTCGGTAGCCTTCCGTAAGGAAGTCGCAGAAAATCTGCATTATTGGCAGAGAGCTGACCCTGCTGCCGCACGCGCACGGCACGGTGCGTACGTGTTGGTGCTCCGTCGCTTTACTGAAGCGCTCGCAAACGCAGGCATTCCTTTGGTCGACGTCGGACTAGCAGACTATGAAATACCTAATGTCCAGGCGGCCTAACCGGTCATTCCAGTGGACGCCTGCCGGCGCCGCTGAATTTTTACGTTGGGCCAAAGGAAGCAATGCGAATGTTCGGATGGTTTAAATCGAAGGTGAGCGCCGGACACAATAAGACTGTTCCAATCAAGTCTCTTGCTGAGGCAATACGCCTCGTCGAAGAATTCGAAGGGGAGCCGACAGATTTCACGCTTGCGATCGATGATTCGCTAAATGACTTCGTCGGCGCGAACATGGCGTTGATCACCGATGGAATTCTCAAACGCGGCTGGCAGCCGAACGGTTTCATTCAAGGACAAGGTTACCGCACCTACCTGTATAAGGAGTCACTCTAATGCCCGACAATTCTGTCAACCGGACCTTCGCATCGCTCCGCGCTGCTTCGGCCGGTTACGTCCAACGTTGGGATTGAACGCCGCATGAGTACCGATAAATCAGCGTTCCCGTTCAAGAATGCGCCTTCCGAACCCGTGTTGGCGGAGATAGCTACGCTCGAAGGTGACGGCTATTTCGTGCATCGTGAATGGGCGAACGGCATCGAGCTGCGAAAGAAATCGAAGGTGGGTTATCTCGGCACCCTTGCACGTTGCCTATTGTCGATCGTTGCGCCGGTCATCTTCATACCGTTCTTCGGCCGCACCATCTTGGACAGCATCTTTGGGTTCAAGTACAGGGTCTTTGTTTCTCGCGATCCATCGTCGCCAAGGGTGAGGCTGTGTTGAACTCGCCGCTATTCCGTTCCAACCATGCAGTCCACTGGACTGTTTCCACGTTACGCGTTCCGGCAGCCAATGACTTTTCACGTTGAACTCCATGAAAACGGTCTACTCACTGCGAAACGATTCTGGCTTGGCCGGTATGCAAACTGCATCGCAGGCATGCGGAGAAATTGGCCTCAAGCAAACTCATGGCTTAGTCGGTTCCGATGAATGGTGGCGGCATGTTGAAGAAGGCTTGCTCCCGACAAGTACCACTGCGGGAACGGTGATTCACTTCTTTCGTGGACACCACGGAGACTGGCCTGAAATCGAGGTTCGTGAGCCGGACGGGACATCATCCAATTGGGGTTGCCTCATACCAGCAGTGGAGGCGGAGAAACACTTCGCGCTAGGTGCAAAGGTCGAATTCGATCACGTTCCACAGGAATTGAAGGTGCCTTTCAATGGGGCAAACGCTACCCGCTTGGTCATTGCGATCCGCGTGGGGCCAACAATTAGGTCGAGTCGGACTGGCCGGATACGGCGCAGTTTGAGGTTTAATTCCCGGGCGGGCAGCCGCTCACCATCACGTTCGGCCGTTCTGGAGCGCTACTTTCATGCCGCAGCTTTAAAGCATGGAATCCGGAAGATCGAATCGATAGAGTCGTAAATCCAATCGTGAAAGGAAAATATGTATGGAGCGCTCCAAACCGAACCTGCCCGCCTTAGTGATGCTCGTGATTATTGGCTTGGGCGCTATCGTTCGCTTCTCTCAAGACGTGAGAATTGTTCAAGTCGTCGGGCTATGCGGAGGTGGCGCGGCATGCGGCGCCGCGCTGGTCGGCTTCATCTGGGCATTCAAGACAAGAGTTAAGCCCTAATGCCCATCCATTCCGTCGACCGGACCGCCGCATCGCTCGCCGAGCTGCTTCCGTTCGACGCGGCTCGCTACCTCACTGATGGCGAGGCGATTGCCGAATACATGACTGCAGTCCTCGAGACCGAGGACACTGGACTTTTCCTGCTTGCACTCAGCGATGTCGCAAGCGCCAAAGGCATGGCGCCAGTTGCCAAGAATGCCGGCCTCGGACGGGAAAGCCTGTACAAGGCACTGGCTCCTGGCGCAAAACCACGCCTCGAAACGATTCTCAAGGTCGCACGTGCACTCGGCGTCAAGCTTTCTGCACGTCCTGCATGACATCCCGTTCCTTGTTCGGCGCGGCGGCATACCCAATCCCGAAAAGCACATCTTGCTGATGCGCGGTGTGCTCGATGAACATGGGTTGATCTCTTCCTGATGCCGGGACCGTGTGCGGTGTTTACACTTCGCCAATCATGGCGCATATTCGAAGTGGACTATCGATCCAGGAGGCCAGATGTCTGACCAGGAAAACTCCAGGCGCAAGGGTATCGACGTGGCGATCGTCGTCGCGATCATTACCTTCATTGGCACGGTCATGGCGGCCGTCATAACAAACTCAGAAAAGTTGTTTGGCGCTCATCCAACTCCCTCTGCAACACAAGGCCCGGTCGTCACTGCGCCTTCGTATCCGGCCAACATGGATCCATTGGAACTACGCACCGACCGCCATGGTGAGGACTTCTCCCTGAGTCCCGAGCACACGGAAGGTCCGGTCGCGTGCGCGCAGATGTGCAGCGCGCTTCCGGCGTGCAAGGCAATGACCTATGTGCTCAGCCCCAATGGTTTGCCGGCTGGCGACTGCTGGTTGAAAAAAGCCGCTCCCACCCCCTCGGCCAGGAGCGATATGACTTCTTCGCTCAAGAACGGCCCCTAGTCCACCTCACGTCACCCGCGCTCGATCATGTACACCAGCACGTTGTACCGCAAGCGCGCCATCGCGCTGCATCTGTACGGCTTGTCGCTTGCAGTGGATATGCCAGCCCCGGTGCTCGCGGCAACGAACGCGCCAACGCAGGAGAACGCCGATCAAGCGTTCAAGACCCTATTGCGTAACGTTTCATGAATCGCTATTGTGCTAACTGTCCACCTTCACCCTGAACGGAAATAGAGAGACATGACTGAATTAATCATTCGCAGACAGCAGGCTTCCTGGCAAGACCGTATGCGCAATTATGCGGTTCTTATCGATGGCCAGAAGGCGGCGGAAATTGCGAATGGCGCCGAAGTGCGCATCCCGGTCAGTGCCGGTTCGCATGTGGTGCAGCTGAAAATTGATTGGTGCCGCTCGAATGCTCTTGAAATTGTTGTCGGCGAAAACGGTGAGACGATCGTGGAATGCGGGCCAAACGGTACGCCGATTCTGGCTTTGCTGTATATCACGTTGTGGCGCGGGAAATATCTGTGGCTAAAGGCCGTGGCATCGGTTCCTCACGTATCACTGCAGCCGGCGTTCGCTGTCAATGGCTGAGTTCGAAGACGTGAATTCATCCATCACCGCCGCAGGTCGGGTCCGGCAAATTGAACGCCAGGACTACGCTGGCTGGCGCCAGCTGTGGGATCGCTATAACGCCTTTTATGGCCGCAGCGGGCCGAGCGCACTCGCAGAGCAAATTACAGAAGCGACCTGGGAGCGCTTCTTCAGCGCACAGGAACCGGTCTACTGCCTGGTTGCGGAAGTCGACGGGCAAATCGCCGGTATCACGCACTACCTGTTTCATCGCAGCACCACGCGCCTGCGCGACGTGTGCTTTCTGCAGGACCTTTATACGGCGGACCATCTGCGCGGGCAAGGTATCGGGCGGCGCTTGATCGAGGCGGTCTATGAAGCGGCCACAAAAGCCGGCAGCAGCCGCGTTTACTGGACCACGCAAACAAGCAACGCCGCTGGCCGGGCGCTGTATGACAAGGTGGCCAAGCACCTTGGCTTCATTGTCTATTCCCATGAGATCTGATCGCGTCTCACGGCCCAGTGTTTCTGGTCATGGCATGCGCTGCGTGTACAGCGCAATACGTATTCATGTTGGGGGCAACTGTGAACATCAATCTCGAAGTATTGGAAGCCGAGGCGCTGAAACTAACGCCAGCGGATCGCTTTCGCCTTCTCGAACGGCTTGTTGCAAGCCTTGATTCAGACCCTCAAGTCGAAGCAGCATGGACGCGAGAAGCGGATCGACGGGAGGCACTACTTGATTCAGGTTCTGTTGCCGAAGTCTCTGGAGCCGAAGCGATGCATCGCTTGCGGTCACGACTGATGCGATGACCTATTTGCTAAATCCGGGTGCCGAGCAGGACATCGCGATGTCATCAACACTAGCCTGTCTGCATGCTTGAGTAATTGATTGCTTGTAGGCATACTGCGTTGACATCAGGACACCGGCTCAGGCCCAACCTCACTTGACGAAAACCACCATGACGGACAATCTGACTTCACCACCGCTGCAGCCACGCACCGCGCAATCGATACTCAGCGATAGAGCAAATCGCGTGCTTGGCCGGCGATGGCTGGCAACGCTCATCGATTTTGTCGTTTGCATCAGCATTCTGCTCATTCCCGACGCGCTGTTGGGTAACGCGGTCTATCAACAGACCTTGGGTGTGTGGATCGTCCTCTTGATCGCGTATTTTCCGCTCATGGAAGGTTTTACGGGTTACAGCGTCGGCAAGTTCATTACCAGGGTGCGCGTGGTCGATAACGACGGTAATCTGCCTGGCCTCAAGAAGGCAACCATACGCACGCTGTTTCGCCTGATGGAGGTGAACCCTATCCTGCTTGGCGGCGTTCCGGCAGGGCTGACGGCCAACTTCTCCAAATACGAACAACGGGTGGGCGACATGGTGGCAGGTACCTATGTGCTCTCCAGTTCCGCCGCTGCGACATTGAAAGCCTGATTGCGCGGATCGCAGCTGACCCGTTTCATCGGGAAGTCGATGCCTTTCGGCTTGCCCTTGGACATGCCCTCGATGCGCGCATGCAGCAGGCGCTCGCCTTCGCGCCGATAGATGATGCGCTGTGGGAAATCGTGTTCCAGGTTTTCGAACACGAACTCGGTGTCGCTCTGGCGCAGCAGCTTGAAGGTGGTGGCAGGGCGTCCTGACGGTTGCGCGATATAGGCCAGCACGCCCGGCTCGACTTCGCGGATCTGCAGGAATTCCCAGGCCACCGTCTTGCCGTCCTTGATGGTGCGGCTGGTGCCGATCACGGTGCCGCCGGCCGCGGACATCCATTGTTCGCCCGAACCGGATTCCGCATCGTCGGTGGCGTTCCAGCAGCCCTGCATCCAGCCCAGTTTGGCCACCGGATCGGCGGCGCAGGCCGTGCCTGCGGCCAGGCTCAATGCGGTAACGGCGACGGTGCGTGCGAACATGGAGAACTCCCCGTGAAAGGCGAATGAGATGTCAACGCTATCACATCCGTTCACGCGCGGGAAGCTAAGCCGGTCCGCCTTGCGCTGCTGTTCGATGTACAGTGCAGGCCGACTGCGCAGCCCGGGCATCAACTACCAGTTTGCCAACCGCTCGATCAAGCTGTGGCTGATCGATGGCGGCTACCACGCGGTCCAGTTTGTCCTGTTCGGCCTGGTTTTCGGCCTGGTGCACTAGAAACGAAAAAGCGCGCTTGCTGGCCGTAAAGCCAGCAAGCGCGCCGTGGTTCCCGGCTTAGTTACCTTTGGTGCTCTGCGCCGTGCCGTTGCCCTGTGCCGTGCCGTTACCGTTGGCCGAGCCACCAGCATCGGCGCTGACCGATTTTTCCACGTCTATCGATTTGGCCGCGTTCGCTGCATTGCGTGCACCGCCCGCTGCTGCGTGCTTGGTGCCATGTGCGGTGCTGCGCGCATTGGCCGCGCTCGATTGCGCATAGTCGCGGGTGTTGGCTGCCTGGGTGCGGGCGCCGTCGGCGACCGGCTTGCCGGTGGCACGTGCACCATCAGCGGCGCCGGTGGCGGCATTGCGGGCTGCGCCCACCGCATTGGTATTCATGCTGCCCGATGCCGAACCCGAGCCCGAACCCGAGCCATCCGCACCAGCCTGGCCGCCAACGGCGCCCACGTTGCTGACCGACTTGCTCAGACCGAGGCCGCCACCAGCGCTGCCGCTGCCGTTGCCGTTGGCGGCGGCTTGTCCGTCAGCGCCGTTGCTGTTCGCCGAGCCTGCGATCGCTTTGGACACGCCCAGGCTGCTTGCTCCGTTACCGTTGGCCTGGCCTTGCGTGGCTGCGCTGTTGCCCGAGCCTGCCAGTGCTTTGGTCAAGCCCAGGCTGCTGTTGCCGCTGCCGTTGGCTTGTCCGTCGGCCGAACCGGTAAGTGATTTGGTGGCGCTGCCAGTGGCGTTGCCGGTCAGGCTGCCTGAACCATTGGCGTCGCCGCTGGCGTCAGCCGATTTGCTTGTCTTTTCTTTTTCGGTAGCGCGGGCAGTCGAGCGCACGTCGTCGATCAGCGAGCCGTTGCCGCGCACGGTGGTGATGCCACCCATGCCGCCGATGCCGCCGTTACCACCGATCATGCCATTGCCGCCGATTACGCCGCCGAGGGCGCCGCCACGTCCGCCGAGCAGTTGTGCCTGGGCTGATGCTGCCACGCCGAGGGCGAAGATGATGGCGATGTGCTTGACGATTTGCTTGGTTTTCATGATGTTCTCCTTGGTTAGGTGCAGTCAATCTGCATCCGATACAAGTAGAACGTGCGGGCTCGGCGGTTTAATCCCTGGCATCCAAAAAATATTTGAAATAGTTATCGCAGCGTCTCGGGATCGACCCGGAAGTCGCGCCCGACGATGCCCAGGCCGGTCTCGTTGGCGCTGGCGTTGGACGCCTGTTTTGCCAGTGCGGCCAGCGCCAGCGTCGCGCCAGCCTTGTCGGGGTGGACGAAGGTGCTGGCCAGTAAAGCCGCCACGATCGGCGCAGCAAATGAGGTGCCGCGCACCTGCCGGTAGGCCGGCTCGCCGATGGCGGCGCTGACCATATTGTTGCCAGGCGCGGCAAACATGACTTGCGGGCCGCGTCCCGCTTCCGGAATCACGCGCCCGCGGCGATCGACCGCGGACACGCCCACCACGCCCGGGTAGCTGGCCGGATACAGCGGCGGCGCGGCCGGCCCGTCGTTGCCGACCGCGGCGACCAGCAAATGCCCGCGCCTGAGCATGGCGCCCACCACCCGTTCCAAGGTCTGGTTGGGTGGCCCGACAATGCTCATGTTGATCACGGCCACCTGCTCGCGCGCCATCCAGGCCAGCGCGCCGGCAATCCGGTCGGCCGAACCGCCAGTGCCGCTGTCGCAATAGATATCGGCCGCAAACAGGCTGGCGCGAGGCGCCACGCCATGAAATTCGCGCGACTGGCCCACCATCAGCGCCGCCACGGCGGTGCCGTGCGGGTCGGGGTGGGGCGCATCAGGACAGCCCCAGCGGCGGATGTCGGCGGTGCGAAACACGTCATGCTGGCCATCGACCCCGCTGTCGACCAGGCCGACCCGGATCGCTGCGCCCTTGCGCGGCGTGCTGTCGCCGCCTTCGGGTGCGGCGCTGCTGGCGCTGCCCGTATAGATATGGTTGAAGTCGTACGAGCCATCCGGATCGCGCGCGCGCAATTGCTCCAGCACGGCGCCGGTATCGGCGTGCTCGGGCACGCCCAGCACCACCATGACCTCGTCCAGGCCGTCGAGCCGGGTTTCGCGCAGCACGCGCAATCCGGCCGCGCTGGCGGCGGCCAGGCCGGCCGGGCTGGGCGACCAGGCCAGGATCTCGCGCCGTACCGCAGGCGCGCCGCGCGGATCGGCTTCGAGCACGTCGCGGTGCTCGCGCAACAGCTTGCCAAGCAGTTGCTGGCGCGCATCGCGCAGCACTGGCACGTCGCGCAGGGCCTGGACCTGGCTGGTGGTGGCGCGCAGCGGGTCGTTGCCCAGACCCGGCAAATTGATCGACGGCAGGCGCAGCTGGGCGTCAGCGCTGCCAGCACTGGCGATGAGAGTGAGCGCTAACACCGTTGATGCTAGCCGGTGCGCACGTTTTGGGCTTATAGGCTTCATGGGAGCGATGATAGTATAGAGATCAGGAACCTATTGAATATAACGAACGGGACAGGGATTAAAATCCCTCGTTCCAACGTTTACTTGCTAACTATGACTTTTAACGCTGCGACCATCCATGCCGACATCGCCGCCTTGTTGCCGCGCTTGCGCCGTTTTGCCCGCTCCATCACCTATAACCGGGAAGATGGCGATGACCTGGTGCAGGTGGCTGTCGAGCGCGCGCTGGGCCGCAGTGAGCAGTGGGAAGCGGGCACCCGGCTCGATAGCTGGATATTTCGTATCATGAAGAATGCCTGGATCGATGAAGTACGCAGCCGCATCCGGCGCGACCAGGTGTTTGCGCCCGAAGAAGCGGGCGAGCACGTAGGCGATGATTTTGCCGAAGCGCAGCAGCAGCGCATGGCGATACAAAAGGCAATCAGCATGCTGTCGGACGACCACCGGATCGTGATCGCGCTGGTGCTGGTCGATGGCATGCCGTACAAGGAAGCGGCCGAGGTGCTGGACATCCCCATGGGGACCCTGACCAGCCGCTTGGCAAGAGCGCGTGAAGCGTTGCAGGGATTGTTGTCAGATCAAGCGAGGACCGTAGCATGAACATTTCCGATGAAATCCTGATGGCGTACGCCGACGGCGAGCTGGACGAGGCCACGCGGCGCGTCGTCGAGCAGGCGCTGCGCCAGGACCCGGCGCTGGCTGAAAAAGTCAGGCAGCACCAGGTGTTGCGCTCGAACGTGTTCAACGCCTTCGCCTCCACCCTGAGCGAGGAAGTGCCGCAGCGCTTGCAGGCGGCCGCCAGGTCGGGCAAGGTGGTGCACCTGGACAGCGTGCGCCAGCTGCGCACGCCGCCGGCGCCGCTGCCGCTGCCGGCCAAGCCGCGCTGGTCGTGGCCGGAATGGGGCGCGCTGGCCGCCACGCTGGTGGTGGGCGTGCTGTCCGGCATCGTGGCCAACAAGAGCATCGTTGGCGAACAGTCGCTGGCCGGCTTTGACAACAACGCCGGCATGCTCACTGCGCAGGGCAAGCTGGATCAGGCGCTGTCGGAACAGCTGGCAAGCGCCTCGGCGCAGGATCCGAACGTCAAGGTCGGCATCACGTTCTTGTCGAAAGAGGGGACCTATTGCCGCAGCTTCATGCTGCCATCGACGGCCGGACTGGCGTGCCGCGATGGCGGCGAGTGGCGCATTCCGGTGCTCACCAACGGCGCCATGGGCGTGGCCGGAGAATATCGCCAGGCTGGCAGCGCCTTGCCGGCCGCGGTGCTCGAAGCGATCGACGAGCGCATCGTCGGCCAGGCGCTGGACGCCAATGCAGAACGGGCCGCGCTCAAGCAAGGCTGGAAGCGCTAGTCGCGAAACGGAGCTGCAAAATTCCACGTCGTCCTCGCGAACGCGGGGACCCATGCTGAGCATGGTCAGAATGGGTCCCCGCATTCGCGAG
>JAZJXM010000053.1:0-14182 GCA_040390915.1 Pseudomonadota bacterium | reverse complement strand
CGAGGACGACGTCGGTTAGCGTTTTTTGATGTTCTCGGAGCTGTGAATTCCGGAGCGATTAATCCTCGGACAAATTGGCTCGGTTGCGCCCATCCTGCTTGGCCTGGTACAGCGCGCGGTCGGCTTTCTCGATCAAGGTGGTCCAGCTCACATCTTCATCCGGCATCGCGGTGGCCACGCCGATGCTGATGGTGATTACGCCATGCGGCGACTTGGCATGCGGCAGCGCCAGGTGCGCCAGCGCGTCGCAAATGCCGCGCGCAATCGACATCGCATGCTGGGCATCGGTGGCCGGCGCCAGCAGCGCAAACTCCTCGCCGCCATAACGTGCCACCAGGTCGCTGGTGCGCCTGCCGTGCGCCGCAATCAGGTCGGCCACGGTGCGCAGGCACTGGTCGCCGGCCTGGTGCCCGTAATGATCGTTGTAGGCCTTGAAGTGATCGACGTCGAGCATCGCCAGCGCCAGCGGGTAGCCGTTGCGCGCGGCGCGCCCCCACTCGCTCTCGAGCGCGGCGTCGAAGCCGCGCCGGTTGTTGATGCCGGTCAGGCCGTCAGTGCTGGAGAGCTCGGCCAGCCTGGCGTTGCTGTCTTCCAGTTCATGGGTGCGCGCCGCCACCATCGCTTCAAGCTGGATCTGGCGCCGGGTCAGGTGCTTGACGCGCGCCTGGTAAGCGGTCGTCAACAGGCTCATGCCGAACAGCGCCAGTCCCAGCCGGAACCACCAGGTCTTGTACCACGGCGGCAGGATGTCGACGATCATGCTGGTTTCGACGTCGTTCCACAGGCCCTGGTTATTGGCCGCTTTCACCGAGAACGTGTACGTGCCCGGGTCCAGGTTGGTATAAGTGGCCGCGCGCCGGGTGGCGTCGGTGTAGACCCAGTCGTGGTCGAACCCTTGCAGCCGGTAGGCGTAGGTGTTGCGGCCCGGATCGGTGTAGTGCAAGGCCGCAAATTCGATCGTGAATACCGATTCCTGCACCGACAGCGTCAGCGAGGTCGGGGCCGTCACGCTGCCTTCAAGCTTGACGCCGGGCGCCGGCTTGCCGTTCTTGAGCGAGTGGTTGAACACGCCGATATCGGTAATGGCCACTTGCGGTGCAACCGAGACGCTCTTGACCAGGGACGGCGTAATGCCGGTCATGCCCTTGACGCCGCCGAAGTACAGCTTGCCGTCGGCGGCCGCGTGCGCGGTGCCCACCGAGTAGCCTTCGGACAGGCCGTCGGCGCTGGTAAAGCGATTGGCCAGGCCAGTGACCGGGTCCATCCGCAGCACGCCGCTCGCCGTGCTCATCCACAGTTGGCCGGCCTGGTCGCTGCGGATCGCCAGGATCTTTTGCGCGCCCACGCTGTCCTTGCCGCCAAAGGCGCGAAAGGTGACGGCGCCGTCGGCTGCGGTCAGTACCTGGTTCAAGCCCTTGGCCGTGCCGACCCACAGGCGGCCTTGCGCGTCCTGGTGCAGCGCCGACACATTGTCGTCGGCCAGCGACAGCGGGTTGCCCGCTTCGTGGCGCAAGTGGCGAAAGCGGCTGCTCCTGGTATCGAGCACGTCGAGGCCGCCGCCGCTCCATTCCGACCCCATCCAGACCCGTCCCAGCTTGTCTTCGAAGATCACGGTGGTGCTGTTGACGCTGCGGCTTTCCGGGTCGTCCGGCTTGTTGAAGTAGTCAATCCAGGTGCCGCTGGCTGTGTCGTAGTGCACCACTTGCTGGCCCGTGCCCAGCCACAGCGTGCTGCCGGCGCCAGGGGCGATGCAGTTGATGAAATTGGCGCCCGCGTTGCCAAAGCTGATGGCCTTGAATGGCTGGTCGGGGCCGTCGAGCCGGTTCAGGCCGGCCGAGGTGCCAACCCATAGCGGGCCGCCCGGCTGCTGGAACAGGCTGTACACGATGTCGTTCGACAGCGCGCCGGCTTTGCTGGCGTCGGCGCGGTAAGTCTTGAGTACATCGCCGCTGGCCGGGTCGAACAGCGACAGGCCCGAGTTGGAAGAGAGCCAAAGGCGCCCGTCCGGCGCCCCTTCGATGGCCTTGAGCGAGTTGTCCGGCCGCAGATTGTGCGCCTCGACGTCAAACGGGATGAAGCGCTGGAAGCCCTGGCTATTCAGGTTGACCAGGCTGATGCCGTCGGTGAACGAACCGATCCACAGCATGCCGCTGCGGTCGTGCATCACGGCGCGGATGTAGTCCGACGGCAGGCTGTTCGAGTCGTTGGCGCGGTGCGAATACTGGATCGCGCTGGTGCTGCCCTTGTCCCAGCGCAGCAGGCCGGCGGCCAGGGTGCCGGCCCATACCGTGTCGCTGCGGTCGCCATACAGGTAATTGATGCGGGTGGCGGGCGATGCGATGCGCGCGCGCGTGTCCCAGGCTTGCGCCGCATTCCAGGTGACGACGCCGTTTTCGGTGCCGATCCATAGCGTGCGGTCGCGTCCGTAGTACAGGGCGCGCACGATGTTGAGCTTGGCATCGGGCAAGGTGTCGCTGTCGACCCGGCGGTGTTCAAACGTGGACGCGCCCGCGGCCAGGTAGTCCAGGCCGCCCGGCCAGGTAGCGGCCCACAGGCCGCCGCGCTCGTCCATCGCGACCGCGTTGATGTCGTTCGACGCCAGGCTGGCGGCCACCTTGGGGTCGTGCAGGTACAGTGTAAAGATGCCCTTGGCCGGGTCGAAGTGCTGCAGGCCGCCCCAGGTGGCCAGCCACATGCCGTCCTTGCCGTCGCTGATGATGGACTTGACGATGCGCTGGGCAGACGGTCCCGGCGGCGGCGCGTAGCGGGTGAAATCGTTGGTTTTCGGGTTATAGCGGGCCAGGCCGTTCTGGGTGCCGGCCCAGATGGTGCCTTGCTTGTCTTCGAACAGGGTCGAGACGCGGTCATGCGGCAGGCTGGCCGGATCTTCCAGGTTGCTGGTGTATTTGACCGCGTGGTAGCCGTTGTAGCGATACAGGCCGCCGCTGTGGGTGCCGATCCAGATGAAACCCTGGCGGTCCTGCATCAGCGCCAGGATCGACAATTCGTCCGATTCGAGCGAACCGAGGTGCTTGAAACGCAGTGGCGACGTCGGGGTAGCCCAGCCCGGGAAGGCATAGACCAGCAGGCACAGGATGGCGCAAGCGCGGCGCAGCAATGCGGGTAGGGCAAATGGCATCAGGGAATCAGTCTAGTAACAGGCAGATCGGGCAGTGTAAACCAAGTTATCTACAATGCAACCGGACTTTCGAATTGTAGGATTTCATGTACAGTTGCCCCGATTTAGGGTATCGTTTACGGCACTATTATTGCATCTACGTCCGCGCGCCCGGTTTTAGCCGACGCCACCGTGACATCATTTCGAGCTGGCCACCGGATTTTCTCCGTGTCGGACTTCATTTTTGGGCGTAGAGCTTATCGAACAATCGCCCGGAAAATTTATGCCAGAAACACCGATCACCATCGAAGCCGACAGCGCACCTACCGTGCGTTTCGCCGATTTCGGCCTTGCCCCAGAAATCCTGCGCGCCCTGACCGATCAGGGCTACGTCCACCCGACCCCGATCCAAGCTGCTGCGATTCCGATCGTGCTGCAAGGGCGCGACGTGATGGGGGCGGCCCAGACCGGGACCGGCAAGACGGCCGGTTTCTCGCTGCCGATCATTCAGCTCTTGATGGCGCATGCCAACGCCAGCATGTCGCCGGCGCGCCACCCGGTGCGCGCGCTGGTGCTCACGCCGACGCGCGAACTGGCGGTGCAGGTGGCGGAAAACGTCAAGGCCTACGCCCAGCACACCCCGCTGCGTTCGACCGTCGTCTTTGGCGGCATGGACATGAAGGGCCAGACCATCATCCTCAAGGGCGGCGTTGAAATCGTCATCGCCACCCCGGGCCGCCTGCTGGACCACGTGGAACAGAAAAACGTCAGCCTGGGCCAGGTCCAGATGCTGGTGATGGACGAAGCCGACCGCATGCTCGACATGGGCTTTTTGCCGGACCTGCAGCGCATCATCAACATGCTGCCCAAGAAGCGCCAGAACCTGATGTTCTCGGCCACCTTCTCGACCGAGATCAAGCGCCTGGCCAACAGCTTCCTGAACGACCCGGTGGTGATCGAAGTGGCGCGCAGCAATGCGACCGCCGACAAGGTCACCCAGGTGGTGTACAAGGTGGCCGAAGAAAACAAGCGCGACGTGGTCGAGCATCTGATCCGCGGCCGTGACCTGAAACAAGTGCTGGTGTTCTCGAACACCAAGATCGGCGCTTCGCGATTGTCGCGTCACCTGGAGCAGGCCGGCATCAAGGCCACCGCGATCCACGGCGACAAGACGCAGCAGGAACGCATGGCCGCGCTGGACGCGTTCAAAAAAGGCGACATCGACGTGCTGGTTGCCACCGACGTCGCCGCCCGCGGCCTCGATATTTCGGACCTGCCGTGCGTGATCAATTTCGACCTGCCGTACAACGCCGAAGACTATGTGCACCGGATCGGCCGCACCGGCCGCGCGGGCGCGTCGGGCGATGCGATTTCGGTATATGGCGACAAGGACGAGCGTCTGCTGGTCGACATTGAAAAGCTGATCAAGCAAACCATCACCCGCGGCGAGCTGACCGGCTTTGCGGCGCCAGTGGCGCGCGGTCCGCGCGACGCCAGCGAGCGTTCGCCTGAGCGGCGCGCGCGCCGCAGCGAAGGCGAAGCGCCAGCGCCGCGCAGCGCCGAGCGTTCGCCGCGTCCGCCAAGCAGTGGCCCGTCGCCACGGCGCGACAAGGTCGATCCATGGTTCCTCAAGCCGTACGAGCCTAGCGCCACGTCGGCGCCAGTGGCCGCAGTATCGGGCAACCCGTCGATCAAGCCGGGCAAGCAGAAGATAGCGGCTCTGCTGGGCGGCTTGCCTAAGGCCCAATAAATACATTGCTGCTCGGGTTTTCGTTACAATATTGGCCGCAGCGCCCTCATGTAACGCAGACCCGAGAACAATGAAAAACAGATTCCTCCATCGCGCCAATGAAATCGAACAGGCGCTGATCAAGTTCAAAACCACATTCCTCACCGTTGGCGTTTTCAGCGCGATCACCAATCTGCTGATGCTGGTGCCGTCCCTGTACATGCTGCAAGTGTATGACCGCGTACTGGCCAGCGCCAACGAGGTCACGCTGGCCATGCTCACCGTGATGGTGCTGGGCGCTTATCTGGTCATGAGCGCGCTCGAACTGATCCGCAGCTTCGTGCTGGTGCGCGTTGGCGCCGCGTTCGACATGCAGCTCAACAAACGCATCTACAGCGCCGCGTTCGAACAAAATCTCAAGCAGGCCGGCGGCAATGCCGGCCAGGCCTTGTCCGACCTGGTCTCGCTGCGCCAGTTCCTGACCGGCAATGGCGTATTCGCCTTCTTCGACGCGCCCTGGTTCCCCGTCTATCTGGTGGTGATCTTCCTGTTCGAGCCGGCGCTGGGCTGGTTCGCGCTGGCCGGCACGGCAGTGCTGGTGGCGCTGGCCTACATCAACGAGCGGGTCTCCAAAAAGCCGCTGGCCGAAGCCAATTCGATGGCGGTGGCGGCCAACCTGCTCGCCACCAACAACTTGCGCAACGCCGAAGTGATCGAGGCCATGGGCATGCTGCCCAACCTGATGGGACGCTGGTTCAAAATGCACGGCAAGTTCCTGCACCTGCAGGCCGAGGCCAGCGAAAAGGCCGGCCTGGTCAGCGCCGTCACCAAGTTCGTGCAATTGTCACTGCAATCGCTGGTGCTGGGCTTTGGCGCACTGCTGGTGATCGAAGGGAAAATGAGCGCCGGCATGATGATCGCCGCCTCGATCCTGGTCGGGCGCGCGCTGGCGCCAGTGCAGCAGCTGATCGGCGTATGGAAAAGTTTCAGCACCACCCGCAGCGCCTACGAGCGCCTGACCGCCTTGCTCGAAGCGAACCCGGTGCGCAGCAATGCCATGTCGCTGCCCAAGCCGGTCGGCGCGCTGGCCGTCGAAGCGGTGTCGGCGGCGCCGCCCGGCTCCAAGGTGATGGTGCTCAAGGGGATCAATTTCGCCATCGCGCCGGGTGACGTGCTGGGCGTGATCGGCCCCAGCGGGTCGGGCAAGTCGACGCTGGCGCGCTTGCTGGTGGGTGTGTGGCCAGCCCTGGCCGGCAAGGTGCGGCTCGACGGCGCCGACATCTACCAGTGGAACAAGGCCGAACTAGGCCCGCACCTGGGCTATCTGCCGCAGGACGTGGAACTGTTCGGCGGCACCGTCAGCGAAAACATCGCCCGCTTTGGCGACATCGATGCCGAGGCGGTGGTGTTGGCCGCCCAGCGCGCCGGCGTGCACGACATGGTGCTGCATCTGCCGCAAGGCTACGACACGCTGCTCGGCGACGGCGGGGCCGGCCTGTCCGGCGGCCAGCGCCAGCGGCTCGGACTGGCGCGCGCCATGTATGGCGATCCGTCGGTGCTGGTGCTCGATGAACCCAATTCCAACCTGGATGACGTCGGCGAGCAGGCGTTGGTTGGCGCCATCGCCGAACTGCGCAAGCGCGGCAAGACGGTGGTGCTGATTACGCACCGCACCAGCGTGATCGGCATCACCACCAAATTACTGCTGCTGCGCGACGGCGCGGCCGACATGTTCGGGCCCACCGAGCAAGTATTGGCGCTGCTGCAGAAAAACGCACAGAAGGCACGCGCATGAAGCTCATTTCCCACCACGGCCTGGCCAGCGACGTCATCACCCACGACGTCTCGCCGCTGACGGTCAACACCGATCCGGGCGCCTACGTGAAGCTGGGCTGGATCATCGTGCTGGGCGGCGTGCTCGGTTTCCTGCTGTGGGCCTCGCTGGCGCCGCTCGACAAGGGCGTGCCCTTGAGCGGTTCGGTGGCCATGGAGTCGAACCGCAAGGCGATTCAGCACCTGGGCGGCGGCACCATCGACGCGATCCTGGTCAAGGAAGGCGACAGCGTCAAGGCGGGCCAGGTGCTGGTGCGCATGAACAGCGTCAGCGCCGACGCCCAGGCCGACATGACGCGGGTACAGTATTTCAGTGCGCGCGCGGTCGAAGCGCGCCTGCTGGCAGAACGTGACGGCAAGGATGGACTGGCGTTTCCGGCGGCGCTGGAGTCGGCCCGCAGCGATGCGCGCGTGGCCCAGAACATGGCGCTGCAAGCCCAGTTGTTCGGCTCGCGCCGCGCGGCGCTGCAAAGCGAACTCGGTGCGCTCGACCAGAACATCGCCGGCGTCAAGCTGCAGGCAGCCGGCATTACCGCCTCGCGCGACGGCAAGCGATTGCAGCTGGCGATCCTCGACGAGCAGCTGGCCAGCCTGCGCGACCTGTCCAGGGACGGTTACGTGCCGCGCAGCCGCCTGCTGGACCTGGAGCGCAGCCAGGCCCAGACCGCCGGCGCGCTGGCCGAGGATGAGGGCAATATCGGGCGCGCGCAGCGCCAGGTGGCCGAACTGGGACTGCGCCGCAGCCAGCGCGTGCAGGAATTCCAGCGCGACGTGCGCAATCAGCTGTCGGACGTGCAGAAGGAGGCCGGTTCGCTGGGAAGCCGCATGAAGGCCGAAGACTACACGGTGCAGAACGTGGACCTCAAGGCGCCGGTGGACGGCGTGGTGATGGGTGTGAACGTGTTCACGCGCGGCGGCGTGGTGGCGCCCGGCTTCAAGCTGATGGACGTGGTGCCGACCGGCGACGCGCTGGTGGTCGAAGGCCATTTGCCGGTCAACCTGGTCGACCGGGTCCATCCGGGACTGCCGGTGCAACTGATTTTCGCCGCCTTCAATGCCAGCAAGACGCCCCAGATCGCCGGCCAGATCACGACCGTGTCGGCCGACCGCCTGGTCGACGACAAGACCGGCGCGCCGTATTACCGGGTCAGCGCGCGCGTCACGCCGGCTGGCCAGAAAATGATCGCGCAGCACAAGCTGGAGGTGCGCCCGGGGATGCCGGTCGAACTGTTCGTCAAGACGGGCGAGCGGACCATGATGAGCTACTTGCTCAAGCCGGTCTTCGATCGCGCCCAGACCTCGATGACGGAGGAATGAGCATGGCCCGTAGCTCCACTTGCGCTGTGCTGGCGGCCACGCTGCTGGCAGCGAGCGGCGCGGCCCAGGCGCTGAGCCTGGTCGAAGCCTATGAAAAGGCGCGCCTGCACGATCCGGCCTACCGCGCCGCGTTTTACGCCAGCGAAGGCGGCAAGCAATACAAGGTGCTGGGACGCGCCGGCCTGTTGCCGGGCGTGGCCGCCAATTACGCGGCCAGCAAAAACCGCACCGACATCACCAGCGGCATCCGCTTCGACCAGCCGGTGTACAACAGCCATGCCGCCAGCGTGTCGTTGCGCCAGGCGCTGTTCAACCTGGAAGCGCTGGCGCGCTACCGCCAGGGCCAGGCCCAGAGCAATGCCAGCGCCGCCCAGTTCGACGCCGACGCCCAGGCGCTGATCCTGCGCGTGGTCGGGGCCTATCTCGAAGCGCTGTTTGCCGAAGACCAGGTGGCGCTGGCGCTGGCGTCGCGCGACATGGTGGCCGAGCAGGACAAGGTCAACGCGACGCTGTTCAAGAAGGGCGAAGGCACCCGGACCGACATGCTGGAAACCCAATCGAGGCTGGCGCTGGCCGAAGCGCGGCTGCTCGAAGCGCAGGACGGCCAGCTGGCCGCGCGCAACAACCTGGCCGGCATGATCGGCGACGAGGTCGAGCACCTCGATACGCTGGGCGGCGTGTTCCATGTGCGTGCGGCCGACCAGGCCGGCTTTGACAGCTGGAAGGCGCAAGCGCTGGAGAAGAATCCCGACCTGAAGGCGCAGCTGTACAGCGTCGCGGCGGCGCATGCCGAAGTGAACAAGGCGCGCTCCGGGCATATGCCGCGGCTTGAGTTTGTGGCCAGCTATGCGCAGAACGATTCGGAGTCGATCAACACGCTCAATCAAGATTCGACCGTGCGCAGCGTCGGCGTACAGCTGACGGTGCCGCTGTACGCGGGCGGTTCGGTCAGTGCGGCGGCGCGCCAGGCGCAGGCCAACGAGGAGCGCGCGCGCTTCGAGATGCAAGGCAGGACCAACAAGGTCTTGCAGGAGCTGCGCAAGGATTACGACGCCGTGGCCAGCGGCGTGGCGCGCATCGGGGCGCTGGTCAAGGCGGCGGAGTCGGCCAAGTTGCTGATCGAAGCGACCAGCCAGAGTATCAAGGGCGGGGTGCGCATCAATCTCGACCTGCTCACCGCCCAGGAGCAGTTGACCACCACCGAGCGCGACCTGGCGCAGGCGCGCTATGCCTATCTACTGGCGACGTTGCGATTGCGGGCCGGCGCCGGCGCGCTGACGTCGGATGACGTGCGCGAGATCGGCGCCAACTTCCATTAAGCCGTGGCGGCGGCGCTGTCCTGCACTGTGCCGTCTTCGGCGATGCAGTGCGGGCACGACACGCCGTACACATACTGCGGCGAGAGCTGCTGGCGCGGCGTGACCACGGCGCGGCAGGCGAAACACTGCGCCGTGACGGTCGGCTCGAGCTTCGGATTGAGGGCGGTGCGGTAGTCGAACACGAAACAATCGCCCGTGTAGTGGGCGCCGCCGACGTCTTCAAAATACTTCAGGATGCCGCCTTCGAGCTGGTACACGCTGTCATAGCCGATGTTTTGCATGTGGATGGCGGCTTTTTCGCAGCGGATGCCGCCGGTGCAGAACGTCACCACGGTCTTGTCGGCCAGGTCGGCCTTGTGGGCGGCGATCACTTCGGGGAATTCGGTGAACTTGGCGATCCGGTAGTCGATCGTCTTGTCGAAGGTGCCGACATCAACTTCAAACGCGTTGCGGGTGTCGACCATGACCACCGGCTTGCCATTGTCGTCATGGCCCTGGTCGAGCCAGCGCTTGAGGTCGAGCGGCGCCACGGCCGGCGCGCGCCCCAGTTCCGGCTGGATCAGCGGCATGCGCATGGTGATGATCTCTTTCTTGACCTTCACCAGCATGCGCTTGTGCGACTGCTCTTCCGAATAGCTCTCCTTGACGGTGATGTCGGCAAAGCGCGCATCGCTGCGCAGCCAGTCCAGGAACAGGTCGATCTGCTGGCGCGGGCCGGACAGGAACAGGTTGATGCCTTCGGGCGTGAGCAGGATCGTGCCTTTGAGGCCGAGCTCCTTGCACAGCGCCTGGTAGGCGGGACGCATTTGTTCCGTGTTGTCGAAGGTGACAAACTTGTAGGCGGCGATATTGACGTGGGAAGTAGCGGTAGACATGGCAATTCAGTGCAAAGTAACAGCCGATATTATAAAGCAGTCGGCGCCCGGTCCGAAATTGCCAATTTAATAATTCACGTAACATTCTGCAACATTTTGACGTGCGGGACGAGAATAGTGGGCCTGTTGCGCTATGATGGGACCGTTATGGAGCTTTATTTAACATTTGACGGTGTAACGTTACATGCATATACCCAAGCGTATCATTCGACTCGCCAAGGAGCGTGCTCTGACCAGTTTTTCCGCGCTGGCGGAGCAGACCGTGGTCGAAGCCGACAACCTGACCACGCGCGCGATGGCCGATGCCTCGCCGGGGGACTTGCGCACGCTGACGACGGTGCGCACCTTCCTGCGCGGGGAAGCGCGCACGCTGCGCGGTCGCATGGACCGTCACTTCGCCGGCTTGCTCGAGCGGGCAATGCAGACCATGCATGTCGATTTGCGCAATACGGCAGCACAAGAGATCAATTACCAGACCCTGACCCTGATTGACGACGAGGTCGTCACGCGCCAGATTGAGGTGGACCGCCTGGTCGGACGCCTGCGCGATGTCGAGCCGGTGGCGCTGGGCCGCGTCAACCTGACCATCGCCATGATGCACAACGATAGCGAGGCGCGCGAACGCGAAAATCCGTTCCGTCCCTATCTGCTGGCCCGTGCACTGCACGAAGCGTTGCGCGAACTGATGTGGGAGGAGTCCCAGTCCAGGCAGTTGTTCGACGTGCTGTCGATGGCCATGGCCAATCGGATGACGGGGTTCTACGCCGGCATCCTGGACGTATTTGAAGCGGACGGCGTGACGGCGCGCCTGGTGGCACGGCCGACTTCCATGCCGCGTGCGGAGCGCGATCGGCTGGCCTGGGAAAATGCGGCCAAGAAGATGTTTGGCGGTGGCGCGAGCGGCTCCGTGGGCGGCTCCGGCACGGGCGGCGGCGGTGGCAATGGTGGTGGTGGTGGTGGTGGTGGCGGTGGCAGCGGCAGCGGCAGTGGCTTCGGAACTGGCAGCGCACATGGCAGCGGTAGCTGGCATGGCGCCGGCATCGACAATGGCGAGTTCGATTTTTCCGATCCGGAAGCCGTTGCCGTCGAGGATGCGCCGGACCAGCCGATGTTCCCGATGCTGCGGCGCCTGAAAGAGATTCAGGATGCCTGCGCGGGTGACGGCTTTGGCAGCAAAGGCCAGGACCTGCTGGACGTCGTGTGGAATATTTTTCATCAGCCCAAAGGCACCCGCAGCGCGCCGTCGCAGCTCAGTGGCGATGGCGAACGCTGTCCGCTCGATGTGCTGCTGCTGGAGCAGCAACTGGCCGTTGCGGCCGGCGCCGAGCCGCCAGCCCCGCTGGCGCTGACGCCGTTGCTGGGCGCAGTCAAGGTCAACGCGGAGCAGAAACGCACGATGGATGTGGTGGCATTGCTGTTCGAAGCGCTGGTGCAGGACGAGTTGCTCACGCCGGAAATGCATCGCCAAATGGCCCGCCTGTACCTGCCGATCCTGCGCGCAGCGCTGAGGGAGCCTGGCTTGCTGCACAACGGCGAGCATCCAGTGCGGCGCCTGGTCGACCGTCTCGGTTCGGTGTCGGTCGGCTTTACGCCCGACTTGCCTGGCCATGCGCAGTTGCAGGACGAGTTGGACGGCATTATCGGCGCCGTGCTTGACCTGTTCGACGAGGACATGGGCGTGTTCGCCGATGCCGAAAGCGCGTTCGACGGCCACGTCAGCGCGTTGCTGGCCGCCGGCGACGCGCGCATCGCGCCGTGCGTGGCAGCGATCGACGAGGCCGTGGCGGCCTGCGCCCGCCTGACCGGGGCTGGTACCGCGCTAAGCGCAGCGCTGCAGCCACTGCAGATCGATCCGCGGGTAGCCGATTTCATTCTGGGCACCTGGGCCCGGGTCCTGAGCCACTCGGCCAGCGGCAACCAGGCCAGTATCGCGCTGCTGCCGGAGCTGTTGTGGAGCGCCCAGGAAAAGACCACGCCGGAAGACCGCAGCGCGTTGATGCGCATGCTGCCCGAGCTGGTGCGCAAAGTGCGCGAGGGGATGGCCGCGATCGCGCTGCCGGAAGCGCCGTCCAAGGCCGCTTTCGACCGCCTGGTGGCGGTCCACATGGACGTTCTGGGCAACAAGCAGGAGCCGGCGCGCAGGCAGATGACGCTGGAGCAGTTTCGCGGGCACTTTGAACATTTCGTCATCGACCCGGTCTACTCGTCGGCCGATGGCAAGGACAGCTGGCTCGGCAAATTTGAGCTGGAAGCGGCGTTGGCGCGGCACGCCGTCACGGTCGACCTGCATGCCCGGGCTGCAACCCGGATGCCGCAAGCGTCGGACGCTGACTGGCTGGCCTGGGCGCGTCCCGGCGCCGGCTTCGAAATCAAGGTCGAAGGCAGCTATCGCGCCGCCTTGCTGTGCAATGTGGGCGGTGGCGTCAGCGCTTTTCTGTTCAGCATCGCGCAGCAGGAAAACCAGGCGATCTACCTGCGTGGACCGCTGCTCGAGGAGCTGGAAAACTCGACCCTGCGCCCGCTCGAATACGCCCCGCTGTTCGACCGCGCGGTCGAATCGCTGATGGCCGGCGCGGCCGCGCTCATGCCGTGAGCCCGAGGCACGCATAAATCGGCAGCTGCGCTAGCCGGGCGCGGTAAAATAGCGCCTTTGTACAGCAGGCGAACCGGATCATGAGTATGGATGTCATCGAAACCAGCGGCGCGCCCGCGCCCGCATTTGTGCACCTGCGCGTGCACTCTGAGTATTCGATTGTCGACGGCCTGGTGCGCATCGACGACGTGGTCGCCGCCGCCGCCAAGGACAAGCAGCCGGCGCTGGCCATGACCGACCTGGCCAACCTGTTCGGCATGGTCAAGTTCTACAAGGCTGCGCGCGGCAAGGGCATCAAGCCGGTGATCGGCGTGGACGCCTGGATCACCAACGACGACAACCGCGACAAACCTTCGCGATTGCTGCTGCTGGCCAAAAACCACATGGGCTACCTGCAGCTGTGCGAGCTGCTCTCGCGCGCCTGGCTGACCAATCAGCACAAGGGCCGCGCCGAAATCCATCCTGACTGGCTGGCCGCGCTGGCCACCAGCGTGTCGAGCCTGCATCCCGACGAAAGCCAGGCCAATGGCCTGATCGCGCTGTCGGGCGCCCATTTCGGCGACGTCGGCACCGCCATCGAAAACGGCAACCTGGCGCTGGCCGAACGCTGCGCCCAGCGCTGGGCGGCCATCTTCCCCGGTCACTTCTACATCGAGATCCAGCGCGCCGGCCAGCCGAACCAGGAAGCCCAGGTGCGCCACGCGGTGGCGCTGGGCGCCAAACTGGGTCTGCCGGTGGTGGCCACCCATCCGATCCAGTTCATTTCGCCCGACGAATACGTCGCCCACGAAGCGCGCACCTGTATCGCCGAAGGTGAAATGCTGGCCAACGCCAAGCGCGTCAAGCGTTTCAACGAAGAGATGCGCTTCAAGAGCGCTGCCGAAATGGCCTCGCTGTTTGCCGACATGCCGGGCGCGCTGGCCAATTCGGTGGAAATCGCCAAACGCTGCAACGTGGTGCTCACGCTGGGCAAGCCGCAGCTGCCGAACTTCCCCACGCCGCCGGGCATGACGATCGACCAGTTCCTGGTCGCCGAATCGCAGGCCGGGCTGGAGCAGCGTTTGATCCACTTGTACCCGGACCCGGTCAAGCGCGAAGCGCAGCGCGAACGCTATGAATCGCGCCTGAAGTTCGAGACCGACACCATCTGCAACATGAAGTTCCCGGGCTACTTCCTGATCGTGGCCGAGTTCATCAAGTGGGCCAAGGAAAACGGCGTGCCGGTCGGACCGGGCCGCGGTTCGGGCGCGGGCTCCTTGGTGGCTTATTCGCTGCTCATTACCGACCTCGACCCGCTGCAATACAACCTGCTGTTCGAGCGCTTTCTCAATCCGGAACGGGTATCGATGCCCGACTTCGACATCGACTTTTGCCAGGAAGGGCGCGACCGCGTCATCC
>JAZJXM010000052.1:0-115939 GCA_040390915.1 Pseudomonadota bacterium | reverse complement strand
GACCCCGGTTTGCGGTGCGCGGCGACTATAATGGCGCTTTACGATTTTCGCCGCCCGCCGTGACCACTTCCCTCGCCGACCAGGTCGAAGACCTCTTGCCGCAAACGCAGTGCACCAAGTGCGGCTATGCCGGCTGCCGTCCTTATGCGGAAGCGATCGCCGACGGCAGCGCCGACATCAACCAGTGCCCGCCCGGCGGCATCGAGGGCGTGCGGCGCCTGTCGGCATTGACCGGCCGCCCCGTCATTGCGATCAACCCGGTCAACGGCGTCGAACGCGCACGCCCGGTCGCCTTTATCGACGAGGCGCTGTGCATCGGCTGCACGCTGTGCATCCAGGCTTGCCCGGTCGATGCCATCCTTGGCGCGGCCAAGCAGATGCACACCATCTTGCCCAGCTTGTGCACCGGCTGCGATTTGTGCGTAGCGCCCTGCCCGGTCGATTGCATCGCCATGCTGCCGGTCACGGGCGAGCTGTCCGGATGGGATGCATGGAACCAGCAACAGGCCGATGCGGCGCGCGCGCGTCATGATTTGCGCACCGAGCGCTTGCAGCGCGAACGCCTTGAAAATGATGCGCGCCTGGCCGCCAAGGCTGTCGCCAAGATGAAGGAAGTGACGCTTGAGGCGACCAATACACCTGAGGAGCTGGCCGAAAAAGAGCGCAAGCGCGCCATCATCGCCGCCGCGATGGAACGCGCGCGCCTGAAAGCACAGGGTCTATGAATCCAGCCAAACGCCGCGAAATTTTTGAGCGCCTGCGCACTGCCAATCCTTCGCCCAAAACCGAACTGGAATACACGACACCGTTCGAGTTGTTGATTTCGGTGCTGCTGTCGGCTCAGGCTACCGACGTCGGCGTCAACAAGGCCACCCGCAAGCTGTACCCGGTAGCCAATACGCCGGCTGCAATCCTGGCGCTGGGCCTGGACGAACTGAAGACCTACATTTCGACCATCGGCCTGTATCCGACCAAAGCCAAGAACGTGATCGCAACCTGCCAGATCCTGGTCGAGCAGTACGGCGGCGAAGTGCCACGCACGCGCGAAGAGCTCGAGCAGCTGCCGGGCGTGGGCCGCAAGACCGCCAACGTGGTGTTGAATACCGCCTTTGGTGAATTGGCGATGGCGGTCGACACCCACATTTTTCGCGTGTCAAACCGCACCAGGATCGCGCCCGGAAAAGATGTGGTGGAGGTCGAGCACAAGCTGATGAAGTTCGTGCCGAAGGAATTTTTGCTCGACGCCCATCACTGGCTAATCCTGCACGGGCGCTATACCTGCGTGGCGCGCAAGCCCCACTGCTGGAATTGCATCATTGCCGACCTGTGCGAATTCAAGGACAAGACGCCGGCGCCTGCTGGCGCCTAGTCAATCAGGTCGGCGTATCGACGTCGTCCCAGCCAGCGTGCTGGAAGCGCACCAGCCAGTTGAGCGCGTGATGGCGCTCCATCACGACGTCGGCGTCGACGCCGGCCGTTTCACCCAGCTTTTTCAGGCGTGACTGGCGAATGTGCCAGTGCAGCCGGTAGTGCAAGTCAAGCGCATCGAGTATTTCGCCTTCCGTTCGCAATTGCGGCCCACGCATCTCGATCAGCGTGGCCACTGCGGATGCGGTATCGACCGGCGCCGCCGCAAACGGAAGTTCAGCCACCAGCCCCAGTGCCCATTCAAGCAGGTACAGGCTTTCGTAGCGCCAGATCAGCTGCGCGCAGTCCTGCTGCGACGGCGCATCCTGCTGCAGGAACGCCTGTTCCTTGGGCGACAAGGCATCATCAGCCAGCGGCATTTTCGAGATCAGCAAGTCGACCGGCATTGGTTCACCCGAAGCGACCGACTCGGCGCGCAGCGCTACCAGCAGCAAGGCGCGCGCGCGCTCGACCACGTCATCCTTGGTGCGCAGCGCCAGTTCGTCTTCGCAGATCAGCGGCGGCAGCGTGTCGGGTATCGTGATGCCGCGTGCGGCCAGTGCCGCTTCGCTGGCCGCCTTGCGCGCCAGCGCCTGCGCAGGGTAAGGCAGGCATGCTTGGGGATCGGCCTTGCCGTCGGTAGCGTTGACCAGTACTCGGCCCTGCGCATCGCGCACATGGCCGTCCGGCGTGAACAGCAAGGCATTCGCTTGCGCGGCCCATGCGTACAGGGCGTCGGTGTCGCCAACGCCGACCGTGATGCTCAGGTGCTGCTGCACGCGCTGCAGATGCAGGATGACGTGGTATTTATCGCGCGACATGGCGCCGTCGCCGCGCCCGAGCACGTAGCCGCAAAAGCCGTTCAGGTGCTCCAGCAGTTCCGGATCTTGCAGGTCGCGCCGCGCGTGCAGCGTGTGCGCGAACGTTGGCTGGGCGATCGTCAGGCAGGTGCAATAGGCGTTGAACAAAATCGTCTCGCCAGCCGGCGCCGGCGGCGCGTCAAGCGCCTTGCGCGCAAACAGGGACTTGAGTCGTTCAATCATGACGTGTGCCTTATACCAGTACCAGGTTGTCGCGGTGGATCAGTTCCGGCCCTTCGAGGAAGCCGAGAATTTTCTCGATTTCCGACGAAGGCTTGCGCATGATGCGGCGCGCTTCGGAACTGGTGTAGTTGCTGATGCCGCGCGCGACGATGGCGCCGTCTTCGGCCAGGCAGGTGATGACCGCGCCGCGCCCGAATTCGCCGCGCACCTCGGTCACGCCGATCGGCAGCAGCGACTTGCCTTCGCGCGTCAGCTTGGCCACTGCGCCGGCGTCGAGCACCACTTTGCCGGCCGTATGCAAGTGATCCGACATCCATTGCTTGCGCGCCGTCAGGTGCCCCGTCTGCGCCGTCAGCTGGGTGCCGATCGCTTCGCCTGCCGCCAGGCGCGTGAGCACGTCGCTGTCGCGGCCCCAGGCGATGATGGTGTGCGCGCCCGAACCGGCGGCACGCTTGGCCGCCAGGATCTTGGTGAGCATGCCGCCGCGCCCGATGCTGCTGCCGGCGCCGCCAGCCATCGCCTCCAATGCCGGGTCGCCCGCCTTGCCTTCGGCGATCAAGACCGCGTTCGGGTCCTTGCGCGGGTCGGCCGAAAACAGGCCATGCTGGTCGGTGAGGATGATCAGCGCGTCCGCTTCGATCAGGTTGGCCACCAGCGCGCCCAGCGTGTCGTTGTCGCCGAACTTGATTTCGTCGGTGACGACGGTGTCGTTCTCGTTGATGATCGGGACCACGCCAAGGCGCAGCAAGGTGGTCAAGGTGGAGCGCGCGTTCAGGTAGCGTTCGCGGTCGGCCAGGTCGGCGTGGGTGAGCAGCACTTGCGCCGTGCCCAGGCCATGCGCGCGAAAACTGGTCTCGTAGATTTGCGCCAGTCCCATTTGCCCCACTGCGGCGCAGGCCTGCAGTTCGTGGATGTCGGTGGGGCGCTTGTCAAACGCCAGGCGCAGCATGCCTTCGGCGATCGCGCCCGAGCTGACCAGCACGACCTGCTTGCCCAGCGCGCGCAGCGCGGCGATCTGGGATGCCCAGCGTGCGATGGCGGCGTGATCGAGCCCGCGCCCGTCATTGGTGACGAGCGAGGAGCCCACTTTGATGATGATGCGGTTTGCGGTGTGTATGACGGATTTCATTGGCGCTCGTGTCTGGGCGGGCGCAGCGCGAGCAGCGTCAGGCCACCCAGCAGTTGCAACCCGCTGATTTCCAATAAGTCTCCCGAGGGCAGGCCGATCGCGATGGCCGCAATCAAGTGGCCAAACGGCTGCGCCAACAGGAACATTGCTGTGATATCGCCGAGGAGTGGCTGGTCGCCATTCATTGCAGCCAACAGCGCCAGCGCCGCGATAGCGATCCTGACGCCGACATAGATGGCGAAGAACTGGCTGTAGCCGTTCACGCCAACGAGTAGCATACCGTATTGCGTGGCAACGCGATCCGGGTCCAATAATGCCAGCAGCACGCCCAGGGAGCTGATCAAGGCGATCAGCATCAGCAAGGGCGTGCGCAGCAGCGCCCGTGACAAGGGCGGCGCCAACTTAGTCCAGAATCTTGAAGCGCGGATCGTCCGGGTCGATCGACGCAATGCCGCGTGCTTCTTCGGTCATTTGCGTTTCTTCGGCGCGGTGTTCGCTGTTCTTCTTCGCTTCCAGGTGCAGGTAGATCGCATTGATCAATTCCTGGCAACCTTCGCGGTTCAGTGCCGAAATCTCGAACACAGGACCTTTCCAGGCCATGCGCTTGACGAAATCCTTGACCAGCTTCTTGCGCTCGTCTTCGGGCACCATGTCGAACTTGTTCAATACCAGCCAGCGCGGCTTGTCCACCAGCGTCTCGTCGTACTTCTTCAGTTCCTTGACCAGCGCCTTGGCTTCCTTGACCGGATCAACGTTCGTTTCGAACGGCGCCATGTCGACGATGTGCAGCAGCAAACCGGTACGCTGCAAGTGACGCAGGAACTGGTGACCCAGGCCGGCGCCTTCGGAAGCGCCTTCGATCAAGCCGGGAATGTCGGCGATCACAAAGCTCTTCTCGTGCGACACGCGCACCACGCCCAAATTCGGGTGCAGCGTCGTGAACGGGTAGTCGGCGATTTTCGGCTTGGCGTTCGAGACGGCCGTGATGAAGGTCGACTTGCCGGCGTTGGGCATGCCCAGCAGGCCCACGTCAGCCAGCACTTTCAGTTCGAGGCGCAGTTCGCGCCGTTCGCCTTCCTTGCCTTCGCCTTTTTGGCGTGGTGCGCGGTTGGTCGAGGACTTGAAGTGGATATTGCCCCAGCCGCCCTCGCCGCCCTTGGCCAGCAGTTCGATCTGGCCGTGTTCGGTCAGATCGGCGATGATTTCGCCATTGTTGTTATCGACGATCAGCGTGCCGACCGGCATGCGCATGTAGATGTCATCGGCGCCCTTGCCATAGCAGTCCGCGCCGCGGCCAGGTTCGCCGTCTTTGCCCTTGTGCATTTTGGAGTAGCGGAAATCGACCAGGGTGTTGATGTTGCGGTCTGCAACAGCAAAGATGGATGCGCCTTTGCCGCCGTCGCCGCCGTCCGGTCCGCCGAAGGGACGGAACTTTTCGCGACAGAACGATGCGCAGCCATTCCCACCGTCGCCGGCGATGACTTCAATTTTTGCTTCGTCGATAAACTTCATAATTTTTTGCCGCCATAAAACTAAAAAGGCTCCACCGTGGGCAGAGCCTTTCGATTGAAGGCTTGCGCCTTACAAATTGTGCGCCTGTGACAGCGCAGGTAGTACTTAGGCCGCTACTGCGACTTCGTTAGGGATGACGGTGACGAATTGCTTCGAACCGGCGCCCTTGACGACGAACTTGACTTTGCCGTCGACCAGCGCGAACAAGGTGTGATCCTTGCCCAGGCCGACGTTTTCGCCTGCGCGCACTGGGGTGCCGCGCTGACGGATGATGATGCCGCCGGCGTTGATAGCCTGGCCGCCGTAAACCTTAACGCCAAGGCGTTTTGATTCTGAGTCACGGCCGTTGCGCGTTGTGCCGCCGCCTTTTTTGTGTGCCATTTAATGCTCCTAGATAGCTGGATTAACCGGGCAAACAGCAATTAGCCGTTGATCGATACGATTTGGATTTCGGTGAAATTCTGACGATGGCCTTGGTGTTTCTGGTAGTGCTTACGACGACGCATCTTGAAAATCTTCACTTTATCGTGACGACCGTGTGCCACAACAGTTACCAGTACCGTTGCACCTTCGACCAATGGCGCACCAAACTTAATGGTGTCGCCCGCGCCTACTGCGAGAACTTGATCGATGGTGAGTTCGGAACCAATGTCTGCCGGTATCTGTTCTACTTTAAGTTTTTCGCCAGCGACAACTTTATACTGTTTGCCACCGGTTTTTATGACCGCGTACATGATATGAAACCTCATCAAATGTTGAAAGATTTCCCTGGCCGGAGCCGGGGGAACCGCAGATTATACATGGATTGCATTTTTCCGTCAAAAGGTAAGCACAACTGCGCCGGTTCGTGGTATGTCGGCAACTTGGCGCTCACGATCCCCCATAGGTGCGCCGTATCCGCTCAAACTCGCCGCGCCGCTGCAAGCGCGCGATGGCCGCGTCAATACGGCGCACATCTGCCTCGCGCACGGTCGCGCGGTTGAACATCATGTGCACCGGTGCCTGCGCCATCCAGAACGGCAGCGGCTGCACCTTCACGCCCAGCCGCGCGGCCGCATGCTCGACCCCGGCCGCGTCGCCCAGCATGAAATCGGCGCGCCCGGCCGCCAGCATGCGGATGCCCTGGCTGTAATCGCCAAAACGCGATAGCCGCTTGGCGCTGTGCAGCGCTTCGGCGTGGCGCTCGAACAGCAGGCCATACCAGCCCACCTTGGGCGCCAGCAGCGCCAGCGGCTGGTCCAGGAAATCGTCGAAGCTGTGCACGGTGCGGTAACGCGCGGCGCCGTCGGCCAGCATGAAGATGCCGACCGTCTCGTCGCGGTATGCCACGCTGAAGCGGGCAATCTTGAGCCGTTCGGGCGTCAATGTGGCGCCACTCATCATGTCGATGCCGGCCTGCTCGAACAGCGTCATGTTGCGCGTGGCCGGCATCTGGGCCATCTCCACCAGCACGCAGCCAGCTTCCTTGAAGATGGCGCGCGCCATGTCGGCGTCGATGCCGGTAAAGCGGCGCTGCGCATCGTAATACGCGTACGGCTCCCAATGGCCAGTACCCATCGTGATCGCCTTGCTGCAGGTAGCCGCGCAGGCAGGGTTCGCCAGCGCGCACCACAGTACGCAAGCGAGCGCCGCTAGCCGTACTGTCGGGGGCGATATCATGCATGACTCCAAAAAAATCCAAGCTACCATCTAATTTGCCACAGGAAAGGACAATGTCAAGGAATCAACGCGAATACGCCGGGCAAGCATTTTAGAATCGCAACGTTTTACGCCATTCCGGGGCCCTAATCCGGCAATGGCCCCGCCCTTGTCGTATAATCGCCGCACCCAACGTCAATTGCAGGTTTGCCTTGTCCGCCGCCACCTTACACGCCCCCCAAAATAACATCGCCCATTCGATCGCTGCCGACATGGCCGCGGTCAACACGGTGATCCGCGAGCGCCTGCATTCCGAGGTCAGCCTCGTGAACCAGATCGCCGAATACATCATCAGCGCCGGCGGCAAGCGCATTCGTCCCGTGCTGGTACTGCTGGTAGCCAATGCGTACGGCTACCGCGGCACTGCCCACCATGAACTGGCGGCCGTGGTTGAATTCATTCATACCGCCACGCTGCTGCACGATGACGTCGTCGACGAATCGTCAATGCGGCGCGGGCGCCAGACCGCCAACGCGCTGTTCGGCAACGCCGCCTCGGTGCTGGTGGGCGACTTCCTGTACTCGCGCGCGTTCCAGATGATGGTCGGGCTGGACAATATGCGCGTCATGCAGATCCTGTCGGACGCCACCAACGTGATTGCCGAAGGCGAAGTGCTGCAGCTGTTGAACATGCACGATCCGGACGTGACCCAGGAAAGCTACCTGAAGGTGATCCGTTCCAAGACTGCCAAGCTGTTCGAAGCGGCGGCCGAACTGGGCGCGCTCATTTCCGGCGCCAGCGACGCGCAAGTGGCGGCAGCGGGCGAATACGGCCGCTCGCTGGGCACCGCGTTCCAGCTGATCGACGACGTGCTCGACTACGCCGGAGACGCTGCCGAAATTGGCAAGAACGTGGGCGACGACCTGCGCGAAGGCAAGCCGACGCTGCCGCTGATCTGGCTGATGGAAAACGGCACGCCGGAACAGCGCGAACTGGTGCGCAATTGCATCGAACAGGGCGACGAGCAGCATTTCGACGCTATTCTTGCTGCCGTCACCAGCAGCGGCGCGCTCGACTTTACCCGACGCGCAGCGGAGACGGCAGCGCGCCGTGCCGCAGAAGCCATCGCCAGCCTGCCCGACAGCGACTACAAGCAAAGCTTGCTGCAGCTGTGCACCTTCGCGGTCGACCGCAACCACTAGGGTCAGTGCCAACATTCGGACACGGGCCCATCAGTAGCGACGCTACTGATGGGCCCGTGTCCGAATGTTGGCACTGACCCTAGAACTTGGCCGCCACACTGACGCCGATGCTGCGCGGCGCCACCCGATACCCCTGCACGATCGACGCCACCTGCGGATGCTGGATCACGGTGTCGGTATCGAACGCGTTCTTGACGAACACACTGACGTTGTAGCTGGAGATGGTCACGCCGGCGCTGACATCGGCCGTGTGATAGGCCGGCCGCTCATGGTCGGTCTGGTCCGGATCGAGCGAGCCCTTGCTCGCGCCCACCCACTGCATGCCACCCATCACAAACGCGCTCTTGTCGCCAAACACCGAAAAATTATATTGGGCGAACATGGACGCATTGTATTTCGGCACGCCCTGAATCTGCGCGCCCGCTACCGCACCGACGATCCCGTTCTGCAAACCCTTGTCGTTGGAGAGCTCCGCTTTCACGTAGCCGCCCGATGCACTCAAGGTCAGGCCGGCCATCGGCTTGGCCTTGACCTCGAACTCGAAGCCCTTGCTGGTGGCGTCGCCCGCATTGGCGTTGTAGGTGTAGGCGCAGGTCGGCAAGTACACGCCCTGCTGGATGTTTTTCCATTTGACGTAGAACAGGTCGGCATTGATGGTCAGCCGGTTGCCCATCAGGCGCGACTTGCTGCCCACCTCATAGCTCCACAAGCTGTCGGACGCATACGTGGGCGGGCCGTTGACGATGCCGTTGGCTTCCAGGTCAGGGCCGCAAGTTGTCGGTGGCACGAACACGTTCGAGCCGCCCAGGCGGAAGCCCTTGGCCACGCTGGTGTACAGCGTATGGGTCGGATCGACTTCCCAGGTCAGCGCGTACTTCGGCGTAAACGCGGTGGACGACAGGCTCGAGCTGCTGCTGTTGCCGGCGCCGGCCAGGTACAAGCCATTTTTCTGATCGAGCGTGGAACTGCCTTTCAGGTAGCGCGCGCCAACGGTGGCGTGCAGCGCCGGCGAAAAATAGTAGTTGGTTTCGCCGAACACCGAGCTTTGTTTTTCGCGGTAGTGGAAGGCGCCCGAGAACGAGTTATCGTTCGGGAAGTCATTCGGGAACGCGCCTGGCAAGATGTCCGGATCGGCGCTGCTGAAACCAAACTGCGCAAACGTCGCGTTGATGCCGAAGATCGGATCGTTCTCGTTGATGTTGGTGTGCTGGTTCGAAAAATACAGCCCGCCCAGCCAGGTCCATGGCGACACCGATTGGTCGTACGGGCGCGAGGCCAGGCGCAACTCCTGCGAGATCTGGCGCACCTGGTTGTTCAGGTAGACCGCCGACGGCAGGGCCGCAATGGCCTCGATCAGTGCCGGCGGCGCAGTGCCGCCATCGGCGGTCGAGGTCAGAAAGGTCGACAGCGAATAGCTGTTGTAGGCCGAGCCGTTCTGGGTGCGGTCGAACTTGCGCTGGAAGTAGCTGGTCGATGAGGTCAGGTCGGCGCGCCCGGTATCCCAGTTGACGGTGATGCTGGGCGTAAGCAGCACGTCCCTGGACGGCTCGCGCACCTGCTTTTGCGCCTGGTAGTTGGGTAGTTCCAGGTTGAACGCGGAGATATCCTTGGCATCGACCCGCTGGTAGTACAGCGACGGCGTGATGGTCAGCGTGCGCAGCGGCTTCCATTTGAGCGCGGCGCGCAGTTCCTGGTCGTTGACCTTGTTGATATTGCGCGCCATGACGTTGCCAGCGCCATCGACCTGGTTGATGTAGCCGCCCGTGTGCTGGCCTTGCACGCCGAGGCGCAGCGCCAGTTCGTCGGCGATCAAAGGCAGGTTGGCCACCACGTTGGCGCCGTAGCTGGGGCTGCCGCCCTTGGTGCTGGACACTTCGGTATAGGTGGACAGTTCGCGCTCTTTCAGGTCCGGTTCGTTGGGCACGAACTTGATGGTGCCGCCCATCGAGCTGGCGCCGTACAGCGTCGCCTGCGGGCCGCGCAGCACTTCGACGCGGTCGATGTCGAAAAACTTCGGCTCCACCGTGCCCATCGTGTACACATTGCCCACCGTGAGCGACACTTCGCCCAGGTAGATGCCGACCGTGGCCGCGCCGGCGGCCGAGCTGATGCCGCGCACTTCGATGTTCGACGTGCCGGGGCCGGCGCCACCGTTGCCGCTGGCTGCGGTGAAGGAAATGTTCGGCACCACCCGCGTCAGTTCGGTGAAGTCGCCCACATGCTCGGCCAGTAATTGCGCGCCTCCCACGGCCGAAATGCTCATCGCCACCTTGTTCGGGTCTTCCTTGCGCTTTTGCGCGGTCACCTTGACCACCTCGATCTGCTCCGATTGCGCAACTTGCGCACTGACCGGATTGGCAACAGCGGCCGTTGCCGCGGCAACGGAACAAGCAAGCGCTACTGAAGGGCGAAATTTCATGCGGGATCTTTCTCGGACGGTTGGGGAACGCAAACAGGGTGACGCAAAAACACCATTATTTCAATGCAATGGCCATTTTATCATCTTGTTATTTGCACAAAGCATACAAGTGCCGGCGCGCGATTGAAGCGCGCGCGAAATTCTGCTGTAATGAAGTCTCAGTCGGGGTGTGGCTCAGCCTGGTAGAGCGCTGCGTTCGGGACGCAGAGGCCGCAAGTTCGAATCTTGTCACCCCGACCAACTCCCGCTTTTCCGCTTCCCAATGTGCTGTGCCGCACAGATCAGGCCACTAAGTCGCGCCTACACTGGTGCAACACCACGTCCAGCTATTCGCGCGCGCCGCGACCAGCTTCCCCTCCACTCCAGGCTGACACCATGACCCGTGTTTCTGCCAATCAGGCGCAAGCTGATGCGCCCCGTGCTCCTCCGACGCTCGTTGTCAGCGGCGACGGCGAGCATCACGCGCTGTCTGGCGCGCTGGTTATCAGCACCCTCGCCACGGCCAGGAATTCGCTCAAGAGCTGGTCGCAGCGCGGGCCATCGTGCAGGCTGGACGTGGCCGGCATCACCCGTCTCGACACGCCAGGCGCGCTGTTCCTGTGCGCCCTGCGCGACCAGGGCGTGGCCCTGGGCGGCGTGCGCCCGGAACACCAAACCTTGTTCGACCTGATTGGCTCGCTCGATCTCAAACCGCTGCCGGCCATGGCCACGGTTGCGCGCTGGCGCGAACTGGTGACGGCGCTGGGGAAAAGCGCGCATGACGCCCGGCACGAAGCCCTGTCGCTGATCACCTTTATCGGCCGCGTCGCCAGCTGGAGCTTCCAGGCCGTGCGCCACCCCAGCTCCCTGCGGCCGGCGTCGATCTCGCGCCATGTCAGGGAAACCGGCATCCAGGCCCTGCCCATCATCGGTCTGATGGCGGTCATGATTGCGATCGTCATCGGCTACCAGGGAGTCGCCCAATTGCGCCAGTACGGCGGCGAGGACCTGACCATCGACCTGGTGGCAGTGTCGGTGCTACGCGAAATGGGGGTATTGATCACCTCCATCATGGTAGCTGGCCGCTCGGGCTCGGCCTTCACGGCCGAAATCGGTGTCATGAAAACGCGCGAAGAAGTCGACGCGCTCACCGTGATGGGGCTCGAGCCGATACAAATACTGGTGGTGCCGCGCGTGATCGCGCTGGTGCTGACCTTGCCCCTGCTGGTCTTTTTCGCCGACGTCATGGGCCTGCTCGGCGGCGCAGCCATCGCGCAATCGCTGCTGCACATGTCGCCGGCACAATTCGTGACGCGCTTGCCGCAAGTGGTCACCCTCAGCGACCTGCTGGTCGGCTTGTTCAAGGCCCCAGTGTTCGCTTTCTTCATTGCCGTCATCGCCTGCATGCACGGGCTCAGGGTGAGCGGCTCGGCCGAGAGCGTCGGGCGCGAAACCACGCGCTCGGTCGTCAAGTCGATCTTTCTGGTGCTGGTGCTCGATGCCTTGTTTTCCATCCTGTTTGAAAAGATGGACGTGTGATGAAGCCCGCCGCCAGCGCCATCCTGTCTGCCAGGGACATCGTCAACCGCTTCGGCAAACAGCTGCTGCATGACAAACTGAACCTCGAGGTGCAGCGCGGCGAAATCATCGGCATCGCCGGCGGCTCCGGTTCCGGCAAGTCGGTGCTGCTCAAGACCCTGATCGGCCTGCATCAGCCCACCAGTGGCGATGTCCAGCTCGACGGCGTGGCAATAGGCGCCATATCGGCTGGCGAGCGCGCCTTTGCCTTTGGCGTGCTGTTCCAGCAAGGGGCCTTGTTTTCCTCGCTGTCGGTGGCCGACAACATCATGCTGCCCATGCGCGAACACACGGCCTTGCAGGCTGACGACCGCGCCCGCATCGCGGCGATGAAACTGGCGCTGACGGGCTTGAGCGCGGACAGCGGCATCAAGTTTCCGTCCGCGCTGTCAGGGGGCATGGTCAAGCGCGCCGCGTTTGCCCGCGCCCTTGCGCTCGATCCGGCCATTCTGTTCCTCGATGAACCGACCTCCGATCTGGACCCGATCGCCGCCGCCGGCATCGACGCGCTGATCCAGCAGCTCAACCGCAGCCTGGGCATCACGGTCGTCATCGTCACCCACGATCTGACCACGCTCATCACCATTTGCGACCGCATTGCCGTGCTGGTCGACCAGAAGCTCACCATCGCCACCGCCGACCAGTTGCGGCAATCGGACCATCCGTGGATACACGACTTCTTTCACGGTCCACGCGCCGAAGGTGCAATGACAGCCAGGGAGGCGCGCCATGGAAACTGACAAACACTATTTTATGGAAGGCTTGTTCATCATCGGCTTCGCCCTTGCCGCCGCCCTGTTTGCGCTCTGGCTGGGCAGCCCGGGCCAGCGCGACGATGTGCTGTACCGCATCCGCGTGCCCGAATCGGTCAGCGGCCTCTCCGTGGGCGACCCGGTAAAATTCCGCGGCGTCGATACCGGCACTGTCAAATCGATCATCAATGATCCAAACGACCCGCGCCTGGTGCAAGTTGACGTGCGCTTGCGCAAGGACACCCCGGTCAGGACCGACACCCGGGCCGGCCTGGCGATCAAGGGCATCACTGGCGTCATCTATGTCGAGCTGAGCGGCGGGGATAAGCAGGCCAAGCCCTTGCTGGCAGTGACGCCGCCGGGCAAGGTTCCCGAGATTCCGTTCGAGAAATCCGGGCTCAAGGCCATGCTCGACGACCTGCCCAGGGCCGTCGACAAATTCATGGCGATCGAAAACCAGGCCAAGAAGGTGGTTACTGACGTCGGCGCGTTGACCAACAAGGTCAAGGACAATCCCTCGCTGCTGCTGCGCCGCCCCGACAAGGACAGCACCGACGCTAGCAAGAAATAGTCGCGCCTATTGGGCCGCCCGCCGCACCACGTCGCCACTGTCGACCTGTCCATGCTTGACCTTGAGCCAGGCTGGGCCATTGAGGCGTTCGAAGTCGTTGAACGGCGACGGCAAGCCGTCCGCATCGAAGCCATGGCCATTCTTCAGGTCGTAGTGCAGGTGCACCAGGAAGGCATCGCCCGAAAAGCCGATCTGGCCCACTTGCTGGCCCGCCTTGACGACGTCGCCCACCTTGAGCGTGACGCTGTCTTTTTTCATGTGCGCCAGCATGCTGATTTCGCCATTGCCATGGTCGATCTCGACGTGGTTGCCCCACATCAGCGATGGGTCGGCAATGAACTGCTCGCGCGAAAATGGCGGACGCTGGCCTTTGGCATTGTCCGGCAAGCCGCTCACCACCCGCGTGACCTTGCCCGCGCCAGGCGCCAGCACGGGTTTGCCCCAGCCGTACCAGTCTTCGTTCCTGGCGCCGTCGCCCTTGTACATGCGGCCCTGGTCGTCGGTCATCACGAAGTCATAGCTGTAGCGCATGAAGTTGCGCTTCCATTGCAAGGCCTGCGCCATGCCGTCCTGCAGGTTCAGGCGCCGGTGGTGTCCGTAAAAGTCGTGGCCGTCATGCACCAGCACCGGGCCGTTCACCGGCAAGCCGAGGCGCACTTTCGGTGTGTACAGCGTCGGATGGACCACCGTGCTGGCCACATACTTGGCGCCGACGTTGCCCACGTCAAACTTGAAGTCAAAACGCAGCGTGCTCAGGTCCATGCCTTCAGGGAAGCTGTACAAGGGGTTGAACACGATGTCGCTCTTGCCTGGCTCGACAAACCGGTTCGGCACCACCAGCACGCTCATGCCGTTGGCGCCGACCCGGTACTGGGCCACCAGTTTGTCGGCCGCGCCCAGCACCGACACCTCGACCTCGCTCAGCTCGATCTGGTCGGCGCTGGCGTTGTCGATACGAAAGTCGAAGTTCAGCAGTTGCTGATGCTTGCCCTGCTCGATCAGCGCTTGACCCGGCTGCACGGTAATGGTCACGGGCGAAGCTGGCGCAGCCCAGGCGCCTGCGCTCATGGCCAGCAGGCACAGTGCGCCCAGCGTGTGTTTCATGGTTTTGTTTTGATATGTCATGGTGATTTCCCGGTTGAGTGATGCCAGACGTCACTCTAAGCAATTGCCCCGCCAGCGTCCTCCCGTTCCGACGAAACCCGGTTTTTGCGGTGCAGAATGCACAACGGCCCCGGAGAACCGGGGCCGTTGGGCATCTGAGCGGGCAGCCTGGGCCGCCCGTTCAAGACGGGTGATTACTCAGCGATGTCGAGACCGACGTTGATCGCAGCGTAAGCACGGGTGACTGCTTTGGCTTCAACGCTGCCCACGCCATACAGTTCTTGCGCAGCGGCCAGCACTTTGGTGCGTGCATCAGCGTAGTTGGTGGTCGAGGTGAACTTGGTCGACAAGGCCTTGAACCAGATGCGGAATGCCTTGTCGTTGCCGATGCCGGTCATGGCCAGTGGTGCCTTGTTCAGGTACGAGCTGTAGTAAGGGCTGGTGCTCGACGCGTTCGAACCTTGCGACAGGAAGTAGAACATGCGGTTGTTCGGGCCGCTCGAATAGTGCACGTCCAGGCGCGTGAGCGATTTGCTCCATGCGTTCGGGCTCGAACCATCCAGGCTAGGCTTGTACATATAGCGCAGCGGGGTGCCGGTTTTCGAAATTTCCTTGCCCATCATCCAGTCGTTGCCGCCTGGGATGGTGGTGCCGGTGCCGCCAGCGCGTGCATAGGCTTCGACCATTTCGCCGCCGATGTCCGAGTTGGACTCGTTCAGGCCGCCCGATTCGGCGCGGTAAGCCAGGTTCGACGTTGCCGCGGTGATGCCGTGCGACATTTCGTGACCGATCACGTCGATCGAACCGAGCGACAGGAAGGAGCTGCCGTCGCCGATGTACATGCACTTGCAGGTATCGGTGTAGTAAGCATTGTCGTACGCGGTGTTGACGTGGGCAGCGATGTAGGTTGCCGTGTTCTGGCCGTTCAGCGACTGCCAGCCCAGCACGTTTTTGAACATGTCGTACGTGTTCATCAGGCCCCACATGGCGTTGACCGCGGCGGTCTGGCCATTGGCGTTGGTGGTGCTGCCGCCGGCGATGTACTGCTGGCCGTCACCCCAGGTGTTGCTGGTGTTGGTGTACACGGCGCCAGCGGTGGTGCCGTGGTTGGCGTTGGTGATGGCCATTGCGCCGTAGGTGCCGCCGGTGCCGCGCGAGGCGTCGATCATCGAGTAGGTCGAGCCGTTCAGCGTGGTGTTCAGTGGTACGGAACCGTTGTACTGGCTGTTGCCGGTGCCGGCCACGGTTTGCAGCATGCTCCACTGGTCCATGATGGCGCCGGTCTGGGCGTTGACCAGAGTGTCGTGGTAGATCGGCTGGTTGCCGTTGGCCTTGCGGGTGCTGACCAGGTAGGCCAGTTCATAGTGATCGACGACCTGGTCCAGGTCCATGGCGTTCAGTTCGCTGTCAGCCTTGTTGCCGGCCGACGCCAGGCGCACTTCCTTCATTACCGGGTAGAGCATCAGTTCTGCTTTAGGCGGATCGATATCGGTGCCTTTGGCGATGCTGGCGACGGCATGGCCGATCGCTTTGGACGACGAGACAGCTGGCGTCACGTTCATCGAATTGCCGCGCAGGCCGGAGCGGCGGTCAGCGATCGACTCGCTGATGATGTCGCCGCGGGCGCCGGTAACGACAACCGACTCGGAGCCATACACGCGCACACCTTTGAAGGTGTGGTTAACACGCGACACCATGGTGCCGTCGACGCCAGCGTGCTGAACAGCCATTGCGAAACCGTGTTCGTTGCCCAGGCCGTTACGGCCACGTTGGCCCATCAGCGCGTTGATCACGTTGGCGCTCGATTGGGACGACTTCGCTACTGGGCCCGACATCAGTTGGCCAGCCATCACAGGCTGGCTAACCAGCAATGGAAGAGCGGCAATGGCGGCAGCCAGCAAGGTCTTTTGCAAGTTCATGTATTACTCCAAGAAGAATTATCGGTTTTATGTTGCACCTGGATCACAGGTGTTGCGTCGTTATGCGCAGCGGTAGAAGGTAACGGTGTCCGGTGCTCTGGTCAACGTATTTACCAAAATGAGTCAGAATTCCAACAAATGTTTAATTCTGGACATTTCCCACCAACCAACAATAGCACCGGGAATTCGGTGTTTCCCACATCAATTTTAGATTGTTGCGTCTAAACGTATGCATGGCGCAATCGCGCAAGCCGGCTGACGCAAACGCGCAAGACCGCCGGCGCGCTGCTGGCTAATCTGGCTTTGGCGCGATCGGCAACCTTGCCTAGTCAACACGCCCCCTCCCTTTCGCAGGCGCGTTCTCGCGTCACCCGGCAGCCTCGCCTTTCCGCGCTGCCCCCTGCGCTCACGTCATGACAGTTCGAATTCCCATTCCAACGCTTAATCTGATGGAGACACCGAATGACATACCGCACCCATTTCACCCCGCTCGCGCTCGGCCTGGCGCTGCTGGCAGCCGTGCCGGCCCAGGCCGGCAACACCGGCGTCGCTTTCGTGCACGGCACCGGCAAGCAAACCAATGCCGGCAATGATTACTGGACCTGGGAATTCATCAACTCGGTCAAGGCCGGCCTGCCCAACCAGGCCATGGCGATCGTGATCAATTGCGATTTCGACCAATATATGTGGGCCCCGGCCGCGTCCGGCTGCCTGGCCAGCCAGCTGCACCCCTTCATCGTCAACAACAACATCACCGACCTTGTCATCGAAACCCATTCGAACGGCGGCAACATGATGCGCTGGATCATGTCGAACCCGACCCAGGACAGCCGCTACCCAGTGATCATCAACGCGATCCGCTGGGTCAATGCGCTGGCGCCGTCGTCGCTGGGCACGCCGCTGGCCGACGCCACCATCAGCGGCAATGTGTTCGAGTCGGCGGTGGGCTGGCTGCTCGGCTACAAGAGCGACGCGGTGCGCATGCAGCAAACCAGCTGGATGGCCAACTACAACGCCACCATGCTGTACGGCACCGCCGGGCGTCCTGCCCTGCCCAAGCGCTTCTACAACGTGGTCGGCTCCGACGTCGACACCTCGCCGTTCGACGGCGACAGCTACTGCGGCGGCTACACCTTGAACGTGGGACTGGAAGTGACCCAGGCCTGGCTGAACAGCTGCTCGGACGGCTTCCTCAACTGCACCAGCCAGGCCGGCGCCGGCACCAACTGGTTCTATGACAAGAGCCGCATGGCCGGCGCCGAACCGCTGTCGCACAACCAGAGCCGGCGCCAGTGCTTCGGCCTGGACACCATCTTGCGCAATGACCTGTAACCACCGAGGACAGACGACCATGCACATTTATACCCCCACCCCGATCGCGCGCGCCCTGCTGCTCGCCAGCGCCAGCATGCTGGCCGGCGCCGCCGTGGCAGCGCCCCGTTTCCTGCCAGCCCAGGCTGGCGACCTGATTCCACAGCACGTAATCGCGCCGGCAGCGGCGCTGGCCAGCGCGGGCGCGCCCGGCCTGGAACGCGCAGCAGTGAACATGAGCTGGGCGGTACAAGGCGCACTGACCGGCGCGCCCCAGCCGTTTGTCGGCAACAGCCGTGAATACTATGCCGAAGTGAGCGCCGAGCAGCTGCGCGCCGGCGTTGCCATCCACACCACCGCGCCGCGCGCGCTGGTGCGGCTGCAGCCGCTGGGCGCGACCGGCCCGCGCGAGCAGCTGGCGATCCATCCGCAGTCGCTGGTCATCGCCAACGCCGGCGGGCGCGCCTACGCGAGCGGCAGCGGCATGGAGATGCTGGTCACAGCCGACAAGTTGAACAAGGCCGAGCTGCCGTTCGCCGAAGGCACTTCAGCGTTCCGGCTGCACCCGGACCTGGGCGCCGGCAGCTTCCAGCTGCGCGCGCCCGACATGCAAGGCGGCCAGCGCTACCTGATCAACGTGGTCGAGCCAGACAGCCGCCTGGTGCTGGCCATGCGCACCGACGCCCCCAGCTACCTGCACGGCCAGCAACTGACCATTCTGCCCGAACTGCAAGAGCAGGACGGCGCGCGGGTGCTGGCGCGGCATGGCTTGCAGCGGCTCGACGGCGTGGTTACCTCGCCGGCCGGGCGCAGCTTCGCGCTCAGCTTCCAGCCGGGCATGGACGGCAAGCTGCGCGCGCGTTTGCCTTTGGACGCCGACGAAACGCCCACGCCCGGCCTGTGGGAAGTGCAGGCCTCGGGCCAGGCGAAGGTAGCCGGGCAAACCGTGATGCGCACGCTGCGGGTGGCGTTCGCCGTGGCGCTGCCGGTGGCGCGCCTGGACGGCAGTGCCGCCATGGCCAGCCTGCCAGGCAGCGTCGGCGTGCGGTTGGGGGTCGAGGTGGGCGCGGCCGGGCGCTACGAGACGCGCGCCGTGCTGTATGGCACCATCAACGGCGCCTTCCAGCCGCTGGCGATGGCGCACGCGGCGCAGTGGCTCGAGCCGGGCAGCCAGAGCCTGGTGCTGCGCTATGACGCCGGCTTGCTGGCCGGCGCCAGCGGCCCGTTTGAGCTGCGCGACCTGAATCTGCTCGATCAGGGCCGGGTGGGCGTGCTGCAGCGCCAGCAGCGCGGGGTGGCAATTGACGAGCACGACCTGGCGCGCGGCGGCGCCCAGCTGGCCCCGGCCCAGCCGCCCGAGCGGGTCAAGCTGGCGCCGCAGAACGGCTAACCGCAGCAGCGAGGGGCAACACCTCAAATGTTGCCCCATGTCATCACTTGGGTGAATATCGCTTATTGGCGGCCGCGCAGAGTTATCTACTTTTTTTATGGCTGGCATCACAAATCAAAATTTTCTTTATGGCAAGAAGCCATTTATACTGCACTGCATCAATAGAGAGGATTCATCATGACCGCCGCCACCTTCCACACCACGCATACCGCGCGCCACACCTTTGCCGACCTGGCCAATGGCGCGCGCGCTTTCGCCGCAGCCTTGTTCGCGGCCCAGGAACGCCAGTTCGTCGCGCAGGAAGTCGTGGCCCAGCCGCCGGTGTCGGAGCGGTCGCGCGCCCGCACCCACATGAAGCTGATCCGCATGGCCAACGAGTACCAGGACATGCAGCCTGGCCTGGCCAACGAACTGCGCCAACTGGCGTCGCGGGGTTGACCATGGAATGGCTCGGTTACCTGCCCGGCGCGCTGGCCGCGGCGTGGATGGTGTTTCGTATCGCGCTGCTGCTGCGCCAGGGCCCAGCCCACAAAACTGCCTGATTGACGCGGCGTTAGTTAGAATGCGCTCTTGAATTCATTTCACGAGCCATGCCGACGATGCGCCACCTTGCCCTGCCCCTCCTTGCCGCCCTGTGGATGCACTCCGCCGCGGCCGTCACCCCGATCAGCCTGGACCAGGCCATGGCCCACCCCGACTGGATCGGCACCCCGGTGGAAACTGCCTGGTGGAGCTGGGACGGCAAACAGGTGTTCTTCAAGCAAAAACGCAGCGCGTCCCAGCTGCGCGACACTTTCCAGGCCATCCCTGGCAAGCCGCGCCTGGTGGGCGACGCCGAACTGGCCAATCTGGACAGCGAAACGGTGGTCTATAGCCGCGAACGCAGCCGCGCCATCGTGCTGCGCAACGGCGACCTGTTCGAGCGCGATCTCAAGAACGGCGCGCTGACCCAGATCACGCGCGGCAGCAACGGCCTGGCTGCGCCCCAGTACGCCGCCGATGGCCGCAGCGTGCAGTTCCGGGTCGGCCACGAGTGGCTGTCCTGGAATCGCTTTGATCACCTGGTGTCGCCGCTGGCCATGCCGCGCGCGTCCAGGGACCCGGCCGCCGCGCCCGACGACGACGCGCTGCGCGACCTGCAGCTGCGCCTGATTTCCACCCTCAAACGCCAGAAAGACGACCGCGACGCCGCACGCGAACGCGCCGAGCAATTGCGCCACGCCGACGCCACCCGGGCCCCGGCGCCGATCTACCTGGGCGACAAGGTCGTCATCGACGCGTCCGCGCTGTCGCCTGATGGACGTTACCTGCTGGTGGTGACCGCCAAGCTCGATGCCGACAAGGGCCGCATCGGCAAGCTGCCGCGCTACGTGACCGAATCGGGCTACGAAGAATTCGACGACCAGCGTCCGCGCGTGGGACGCAATGCGCCGGCCGCGCACACGGTCAAGCTGATCGAACTGGCCACCCGCAAGGTGAGCGACCTGTCGTTCGACACCCTGCCCGGCATCGCCACCGATCCTTTGGCGAGCCTGCGCGCGGCGCGCAAGCTGCCTGCCCTCAAAGGCAACCGCGAAGTGCGGGTTGACGATGACGGCGAAGCGATCCAGTGGAGCACCGACGGCAGCGCCGCCGCGCTGCTCATTCGCGCGATCGACAACAAGGACAGCTGGATCGCCACGGTCGATCTGCCCAACGCCAAGCTCAAGCCGCTGCACCGCGTCAGCGACGCGGCCTGGGTCAATTCGGGCAACAACGAATTTGGCTGGATGCCAGACAACGCCACGCTATGGTACGTGTCCGAGGAAAGCGGCTACGCGCAGCTGTACACGCAGGGCGCAGGGGGCGCAGGGGGCGCACCGCGCGCGCTTACGCAAGGGAAATGGGAAGTAAGCAAGGTCCAGTGGAGCGCTGATGGCGCCACCGCCTTCATGCTGTGCAATCCCGACAATCCCGGCACCTACGAGGTGTGCGTGGTAACCAGCAAGGATGGCAAGCTGCGCAAAGTCACCGCGCTCGAAGGCGTCGAGCAGTTCACGCTCTCGCCCGATCAACGCAAGCTGCTGGTGCACTACTCGTCCAGTTACATGCCGGTGCAGCTGGCCACGCTGCCAGTCGCCGGTGGCGCCGTCGTCAAGCTGACCGACACGCGCACCGAGGCGTTCAAGGCGCGCGTATGGATCGCGCCGCAGTTCGTGGCGGTGCCGTCGACCCACGGCGCCGGCCAGGTGTGGGGCAAGCTGTATCGCCCGGCCACGCTGGAAGCGGGCAAGAAATATCCGGTGGTGATGTTCGTGCACGGCGCCGGCTATCTGCAAAACGTCAGCAAGCGCTATCCGATGTACTTCCGCGAACAGATGTTCCACAACCTGCTGGTCGAAAAAGGCTACATCGTGCTGGACCTGGACTACCGCGCATCGAAGGGCTACGGGCGCGACTGGCGCACCGCGATCTACCGCCAGATGGGCTATCCGGAACTGGAAGACTATATCGACGGCGTCAACTGGCTGGCGGCCAACCATCAGGGCGACTTGAAAAACGTGGGCGTGTATGGCGGCAGCTACGGCGGCTTCATGACCTTCATGGCGCTGATGCGCGCACCCGATGTATTCAAATCGGGCGCCGCGCTGCGTCCGGTGACCGACTGGACCACTTACAACCACGAATACACGGCCAACATCCTCAACACGCCGGAACTCGATCCGGAGGCCTACCGCAAATCGTCGCCGATCGAATATGCCGACCAGTTGAAGGGCAACCTCTTGATTGCGCACGGCATGGTCGACGACAACGTGTTCTACCAGGATTCGGTGCGCCTGGCGCAGCGCCTGATAGAGCTGAAAAAGGATAACTGGGAACTGGCCAGCTACCCGCTCGAACGGCACGCCTTCGTGCAGCCGGAAAGCTGGTACGACGAGTACCGCCGCATTTACCAGCTGTTTGAACGCACCCTCAAGTAAGCATCGCTACTCGCGCCCGTCCGGCTTGCGCGCCGGCGGCGGTGCGCTCACGGCCGCGCTGATATAGCGCGCTTGCAGCGTGCCGCTGGACTGGCGCCACGCGTCGACCACGAAATAAGTTTGGCGCTGGCGCTGCGGGCCCTGCGTGTCGAGCAAAAAGCTGACCATCGCCAGGCCGTCCGCTTCCTTTACCGCCAGCGCGCGCAGCTGCGCCGGCCTGCCCGATACTCCCTTGAGCCAATCGGCGCGCGACTCGGTGTCCTGCGCGGCGGGCGACCTGAGTTCAAAGTCAGGGTCGACGATGGCACTGAGCGCGCCGCTGTCATGCGCGCCAATCGCGGCCAGCAATCGTCTTTCCAGGGTCAGGTATTTGGCGACGCTGCGCGTTGCGGCGCCGCCGTCCGGTCCATGTGCGGGATTCGGTGCGCCGTTCTGCGCGTGCGCCGGCGCCATGCCGCATGCCAGTACGATCAATAGTGCCCGTATCATGCTGTTCCCTTCCGTAAAAAAGCCGGACCCGCAGGCCCGGCTTGCCGATCTCACGATCCGTTCATCAAAGCCCGCTCAAGCAGCCGCGCTGGCCCGACGAATTCGGATAGCCGGTACCGTTGTTGTACGCGGCATTCGACCATTCGCCTTGCAGCTTCCATTTCGTGCCGTTCGAGAACGTCACCAGCGGCGCGCCGAACGTCCATGCGCACTTGTCGCCATTTTCCTGACCGCTGCCGTCATACCATGCGCCGGGGCTGGCCGGGTCGGTGCGTGCTTCGGCCAACTCGTGGGCGGTCACGCTGGCCAGCGCCGCCAAGCCTTGCGAGTGCTGGCCCGAGGTATCGGCCGGATCGCAGCCGGCGTCGCCGTCCAGGTTGAAGAAGAACGCGAACTGCACTTGCACCCCGCCGCAGGTGCCGGCGCTGTGCCAGGCGCAGTAACCTGCGTGGCCGCGTTTGACATCGCTGTAGACGGCGTAGTAGCCGTTGCCCGATGGGTCTGGGCTAGTGATCATCTTGCACACTTCGGCCAGGATCGGCGCCGTGCGCCCGCCGCCGGTCGCGGTCGTGGCGTCGATCACGTGGCCCAGGTGGGTATTGGTCGGGCCGACCGTGCCGTTCGAGCCGGTGTACTCGTCCGACGTCTTGGCATAGTTTGAATTGCTGTGCCCCACATACCAGGAGTCGAGGCCAGTGATTTTGTCGCTGGCGAAGCTGGCGTTGTTCCAGCTCGGTCCCCACAAAATGACCTTGGTGACTGCCGTGGTCATGATTTTTCCGCCGTGGTAGGTCATCAAGGGGCTGCCCGATGTACCTGACGCGTGGGCGGCGGCGAAATCACGCGCCCAGTGTATGCCCGTCACCGGCGGTTCGCTGCGGCCGGTCAAGTCTTCCACGTTTCGATCATGGGGATGCGTGGTGTCGGCCGCCACAGCCATGCCCATCACAACTTGTGCAATTACTGCTACCAAAGTCATTTTCCGCAACATGTAGATCTCCTTTTTTTAATTCAGAGGGAGGACCTTGAGCACGTAAATACGATACGGGTACGCTAAACTCGTGCGTGATCCTGTATCGGAACATAGCGCGTAAACGGCGCCTTGGAAACAAATAAATAATATCGTTGTAGCAATGCTACGCGGTGCCCAACAGCACTCCGTTTCGCGCCAAAAAGCACGAATCGCGCTTGACAGTCACCGCCCCCCCCCAAGCGCACGCGCGCCCGCCAGCTCATGCGTTGCCGAGGAAGTCGAACAAGGTCAGTGCCACCACCTTGGTCGCCTTGCGCAAGTCATCCAGCGCCAACCGTTCGTCGGCTTTTTTTGCGTTCGACTCGGGCACCGTGCGCGGACCGGCGCCGTACAGCACCGCCGGTATCCCATGTTCGCCATACAGGCGCGCATCGGCGTACAGCGGCGTGCCCTGCGCGGGAATCGCCTCTTTCATCACTTGCATCGCATTTTCCTGCAAGCGCGCCACCAGCTGGTCAGACCCCGGTAGCGGGCGCAGCGCATGCGACAGCAGCAAGCGCTTGATCTCGAGCCGGATGCCGGGCATGCCGTCGACCGCACCGGCGATCAGCGCGCGCACCTGCGCTTCCACCGCCACCGGATCTTCATCGGGAATCATGCGCCGGTCCAGCTTCATCACCACTTTGCCGGGCACCACGTTGGTATTGGTGCCGCCGTCGATGCGCCCCACCAGCATGGTCGGCGAATCAATGCCAGGCACGCTCGACTTGATTTTCTTCAGCTCCGGCAGCTCGTTATAGACCGCATTGAGAATGCGGGTGGCCGCCTGCAGCGCATCGACCCCGGTCTCAGGCATCGCGCCATGGCCGGACTTGCCGTGCACCGTGATTTCCAGCTGCAGGCAGGCGTTGTGCGCGGTGACGATGTTGTAGCTGAAACCGGCCGCAATGACGAAATCGGGCTTGGTCAATTTTTGTTCGAGCAGCCAGCCCGGCCCCAGCAAGCCGCCGAATTCTTCGTCATAGGTAAAGTGCAGTTCGAGCGCGCCCTTGAGCGGCACACCCATCGCTTCGAGCGCGCGCGCGGCGAAGATATAGGTCGAAAAATCGCCTTTCGACACCGCGCTCGCTCGCCCGTACATGAAACCGTCTTCGACCACGCCGCCATACGGCGGATGGACCCAGCCCTCGCCCGGCGGCACCACGTCGCCATGCGCATTGAGCGCGATGGTCGGCCCGCCGGGCGCGTACGGACGGCGGATGATCAGGTTGGTGATGCTCTGCATGCCGTAATCGATCACTGCCTGCGCCGGCACAGCGTGCTTCTCGGCGCGCCAGCCGAATGCCTCGACCATGTGCGCGACCGCGTCCGCATGCGGCGCGTTGTTGCCTGGCGGCGTATCGGTCGGGATCTGCACCACTTGCTGCAAGAACGCGACCTGCTCGTCGAAGTGGGCGTCGATCCAGGCGATCAGTTTTTCTTTGGTGTGCATGTTGGTCCTATTTGGCGCCGGTTTCGAACCAGGCAGCTATTTGCGCCCGTTCGGCGTCAGTCATATTGGTCAGGTTCGCGATCGGCATGGCCTTGAGCTGCACCGATTGCTGATAGATGCGCGCCGCATTCTGGCGGATCAGCGCTTCGCTGTGCAGCATCACGCCGGCCGGCGCGCTGGCAAAGCCGGGCTGGGTTGGATGCTGCGCATGGCAGGTTACGCAGCGCTGGTTGACGATCGCTTGCACGCTGGCGAATTGGGGCGCTTGCACACCCACCGCTGGCGCTTCAGGTGCAATCGCCACCGCCACCGCAATCAGCAGCGCCACGCCAAAGGCCGGATAACGCCATTCGACCCGGCCCCTGTGGCGCAGGTTGAAGAAGTGGCGGATCAACACGCCGGCGGCCATGATCGCCCCCAGCACCGCCCATGCATGCGCATGGCGGTAGGTCATCGCGTAGTGGTTGCTGATCATGATGAACAGCACCGGCAGCGTGAAGTAGTTGTTATGCACGCTGCGCTGCTTGGCCTTCAGGCCGTGAATCGGATCGGGTTTGCCCCCTGCCTGCATGGCGTCGACCATCTTGCGCTGGCCGGGAATGATCAGCATCAGCACGTTCGCCACCATCATGGTGCCGATCATCGCGCCCACGTGGATGTAGGCGGCGCGTCCGCTCAAGTATTTGTTCAGTACAAAGGCGCTGGCAACCAGGAACACGAACATCACCACGCCGAACGCCAGCTCGTGCTGGCCCAGTTTCGAGCGGCACAGCAGGTCGTAGAAGGTCCAGCCGATCACCAGGCTGCCGATGCCGATGCCGATCGCCTGCCACGAGCTGAGGTCCATCACTGCCTTGTCGACCATCATCGCCTGCGCGTTGAAGTAGTAGACGATGGTGAGCAGCGCAAACCCGGACAGCCAGGTGCTGTAGGCCTCCCACTTGAACCAGTGCAGTTCCTTGGGCAGTTCGGCTGGCGCCACCAGGTATTTTTGCGGGTTGTAGAAGCCGCCCCCGTGCACCGCCCACAGCTCGCCCGAGACGCCCTTGCCGGCCAGGTCGGATCCGGGCTTGGGTGGACGGATCGTGTTATCGAGCCAGACGAAATAGAACGAGGCGCCGATCCAGGCGATCCCGGTGATGAGGTGCAGCCAGCGCACGATCAGATTGAGCCATTCGAAGCCGTAGGGGACCAGATATCCAAAACCATCCATGGGTTTCCTTGTGCGTGACCAGCAGCCATAGTGGCGCGAATTTAAGCAAGATAGCCTGATTCGACTCCGTCAACATGAAAAATGACGTATATTCAACATACTTAATTTCATATACCGACAAGCATGGCCAGCCTCCCCCAGCACCTCGACCTGCACCTGATCCGCATCCTGTACCTGCTGCTGGTCGAAAAGAACGTCTCGCGCGTGGCGCTCAAGCTCAATCAACCGCAGCCCTCGATCTCCGCTTCGCTGCGCAAGCTGCGCGAACTGACCGGGGACCCACTGCTGGTGCGCGGCGCGCGCGGCATGGTGCCCACCCAGCACGGCGAGAGCCTGCTCAAGCCGGCCAAGCGCATCCTCGACGAAACCGAGAGCCTGTTCATCAAGAAGTCGCCGTTCGTGCCGCAGGAAGAAGCGCGCACCTTCCACATCGCCGCGCCCGACTACCTGGACAGCCAGTTCCTGCCCAATGTGGTGGCGGCGCTGCGGCGCGGCTCGCCCAACAGCCGGGTGGTGATCCACAGCCTGGGGCCGGGAGTGGACTACATCCGCATGCTGTCGGACGGCGACATGGACCTGGTGATCGCTAACTGGGATGAGCCGCCCGCGCACCTGCACATCTCCAAGCTGTTTGAAGACCCGATCATTTGCACCATGCGCGCCGACAGCCCGTACGCCAAGCGCACCGCCAGCGACGCGATGACGGTCGAGGACTATCTGAGCCTGCCGCACGTGGCGCCATCGCAGATGCTGCCTGGCTACCATGGCGTCATCGATGCGTTTTTGGAGCGCCAGGGCATGCAGCGCACGGTGGCGGTGGAATCGGCCTACTTCGGGCTGATCCCGTACATGCTGACCCAGACCGACCTGGTCTTGACCACCGGGCGCCAGTTCATGCGCTTTTACGAGAAGACGTTGCCGCTCAAGAGTTTTACGGTGCCGGTCAAGTTCCCGCCGATGCGCTTTTACCAGCTGTGGCACGAGCGCGTGCACCAGGCGCCGGAACACAAATGGCTGCGCGACCAGGTCAGCGCCGCCGCCAAGGCGTTGTAGAGGGACAGTGCCAACATTCGGACCCGGGCCCAACAGTAGCTGCGCTACTGATGGGCCCGTGTCCGAATGTTGGCACTGACCCTCCCGATACCACCTATCAGAAATGGCATATGTGCAAACCGGCGGAAAAGATTATCATCGGATCACCATGCATATTCTTTCGGATTTGAACAGCTGCACCGCAGCCGCCTTCGTCGACGCCCTGCGCGGCGTCTACGAGCACTCCCCGTGGATTCCCGAGCGCGCCGCCGCCCAGCGCCCGTTCGCCACACTGGCCACGCTCAAGTTCGCGCTGCAAGCGGTGGTTGCCGCGGCCAGCACCGACGAGCAGCTTGGCCTGATCCGGGCCCACCCGGAACTGGCCGGCAAGGCCGCCATCGCCGGCCAGTTGACCGAGGAATCGACCCATGAACAGGCCAAGTCCGGCCTGAACCTGTGCAGCGCCGCCGAATTCGGCACGCTGCACCAGCTCAATGCCGACTACAACGCCAAATTCGGCTTCCCGTTCATCCTGGCCGTCAAGGGCCCGGATGGCCACGGCCTGACGCGTCAAGCCATCATCGCCACCTTCAGCCGCCGCCTCAAGCACCAGCGCGCCGACGAGATGGCCGAATGCCTGCGCCAGATCCATCGCATCGCCGAATTGCGCCTGAACGACTTGCTCAAGGTGCTGCCCGACTTCGGCCCCACGCTGATGCAATGGTCCGACACCATCGGCGCCTGGAGCGAGGCCGAAGATGGCCTGACCTGCTCCTACATGACGCCCGTGCATCGCCGCACCGCCGAACAGATCGCCAGCTGGATGCGCGACGCCGGCATGGAGGTGACGGTCGACGCGGTCGGCAACGTGGCCGGGCGCTACCGGTCCGACGACCCCGGCGCCAAGACGCTGATCACCGGCTCGCACTACGACACCGTGCGCGACGGCGGCAAATACGACGGCCGGCTCGGCATCCTGCTGCCGATCGCCATCGTGCGCCACCTGAACGAGCGCGGCGAACGCCTGCCATTCCACCTTGAAGTGATCGGTTTCGCCGAAGAGGAAGGGGTGCGCTTCAAGAGCACCTTCCTCGGCTCGAACGCGGTGATCGGCCAGTTCGACCCGGCCCTGCTGGACAAGACGGACACCGACGGCGTCACCATGCGCGCGGCGCTGATGGGCGCCGGCCACGATCCGGCCGCCATAGCAGCCATCGCGCGCGACCCGCGCCAGCTGCTAGGCTTTGTCGAAGTCCATATCGAACAAGGCCCGGTGCTGCTCGAACACGGCCTGGCGCTGGGCGTGGTCACCGCCATTGCCGGCAGTTCGCGCTACCTGGTCGAACTGACCGGCCTTGCCAGCCATGCCGGCACCACGCCGATGAACATGCGCCGCGACGCCGCCGCTGCCGCCGCCGAAATCGTGCTGATGGTTGAACAGCGCTGCCGCCAGGCCCAATCGCTGGTGGGCACGGTCGGCCAGCTGACGGTACCGGGCGGCTCGGTCAACGTGATTCCCGGCCACTGCAGCTTGTCGCTCGACATCCGCGCTGCCGACGATGCGGTACGCCTGGCCGCGGTGCAGGACATCCTCGACGCGGTCAATGCCATCTGCGCGCGGCGCCAGGTCGAAGCACAGGTCGAACAGATCCTGTCGGCGTCGGCCGCACCGTGCGCCCCATGGCTGATGGACCAGCTGGGAGCGGCCGTGCAGCGCGCCGGGCTGCCACGCTTTGACCTGGCGTCGGGCGCCGGCCATGATGCGATGGCGCTGGCCAGGGTCACCGACGTGGCCATGCTGTTCACCCGCTGCGGCAACGGCGGCATCAGCCACAACCGGCTCGAAACGATGACCGCCGACGATGCCGAGCTGGCCGGCCAGGTAATGCTCGACTTCTTGCGCCAACTGCGCACAGCGCCCGGTATGTGATAATCTTGAGTGCATGACCATCGACTGCGCACTCGCCCTGCTTGACTCCACCGCGCTGGCGGTCGCCACCAGCGGCACCGGTGTGTGGGATCGCGACGTCGCCGCTGGCCGGATTTACTATTCGCCCGAATGGCAGACCATGCTCGGCTATGCCGTGGGCGAAGTGAGCAACCATATCGAAGATGCCTACAACCGGGTCCACCCGGACGACCTGGCGTACGTACAAACAACCATCGCCGCCCATTTCGACAACCGCACCAGCGCTTACGAAGTCCAGCATCGGGTGCGCTGCAAGAACGGCAGCTACAAATGGGTGCTTAGCCGCGGCAAGGTCGTGGCCCGCGATGACGCCGGCAAGGCGCTGCGCATGACTGGCGTGACCACCGACATCTCGGAGACGGTGGCGCTGTCCGAAAAACTGCGCGAGAGCGCCGCCCTACTGACCGCTTTGACCGACGAAGTGCCAGGCATGGTCTACCAGTACCGCCAGGACGCCGACGGCCGCGCCAGGTTCACCTACGCCAGCGCCGGCATCCGGCATATTTTTGGCATCACGCCAAACGAAGCCCGGCGCGACGCCTCGCTGGCCGAGGCACGCGTTCATCCGGACGACATCGACACCTATCGCGGCTCGCTGGCCATCTCCGCCGCCACGCTGGAACGCTGGCACCTGGAGTTTCGCGTGCTGCTGCCCGGCCTGGGAGAACGCTGGTGCGAAGTCGATGCCACGCCGCGCCGGCTGGCTGACGCCAGCACCGTCTGGCACGGTTTCATTTCCGACATCAGCGCCCACAAGCAACTGGAGCAGCGCCTGCACGATGCGGCAGCGACCGACTTCCTGACCGGGCTGCCCAACCGGCGCCACGTCATGGCGCGCATGGAGCTGGAATTGGCGCGTATCCAGCGCGACCCGACTGCCCTGACCGCCGTCATGATGTTCGACCTTGACCTGTTCAAGTCGATCAACGACCGCTACGGACACGCCATGGGCGATGAAGTGCTCAAGCACTTTTCCAGCATGCTTGAGCTGGAGCTGCGCAAGGTCGATTCGGTGGGACGGATCGGCGGCGAGGAGTTCGCCATTATCTTGTCAGGCGCCGACATGGAAGACGCAGCGCGCTTTGCCGAACGGGTGCGCGCGCGCCTGGCCGGCGCGCCGCTGGCCTTCGGCGCAACCAGCATTACCATCACGGTCAGCATCGGCATCGCCGCCATGCTGGCGACCGACGACAGCATCAACAATTCGCTCTCGCGCGCCGACGCCGCTTTGTACGAGGCCAAGCAGGACGGGCGCGACCGCGTCAAGATCGCCGCTTAGCCAGCCCGTTCCAGCATCGCGTGCAGCAGCACGTTGCAGCCCGCTTCCAGGTGCTCGGACTTGGCATCCTCGATTTCATTGTGGCTGATGCCATCCTTGCACGGCACGAAAATCATGCCGGCCGGGGCCACGCGCGCAGCATAAATGGCATCGTGGCCGGCGCCCGACACCACATCCATCGTCGTATAGCCCAATTTTTCGGTGGCCGAGCGCACCGCGCCCACGCAGTCGGGATGGAACGGGCATGGCGGGTAGTAGGACACGCGTTCGATGGTGATGCCAAGGCCGGAATCAATCCGGGTCTGCTCGACAAACGCCAGCATCTCTTCGTGCATGGTGTTGAGCAGCGCATCGCTGACGTTGCGCAGGTCGATGCTGAACTTGACCTCGCCCGGGATCACGTTGCGGCTATTGGGGAACACCTGCACCATGCCCACCGTGCCGCGCCCGTAGGGTTGGTAGCGGTTCGCGATCTGCACCACTTCCTGCATGATGCGGGTCGATACCTGCATCGCATCCTTGCGCAGTCCCATCGGCGTCGGGCCGGCGTGCGCTTCCATGCCGGTCACCACGCAGTCGTACCACGACAGGCCCATCACCGCCGGCACCACGCCGATCACCTTGTCGGCGTCTTCCAGTACCGGGCCTTGCTCGATATGGGTTTCGAAGTAGGCGCCGATCGGGTGCTGGCCCGGCACCTGTTCGCCCATGTAGCCGATGCGCGCAAGTTCGCCTTTGACCGTCTTGCCTTCGGTGTCGGTGGCCGCGTAGGCCGTCTCCAGGCTGAAAGCGCCGCAGAACACGCCCGAGCCCATCATCACCGGCACAAAGCGCGAGCCTTCCTCGTTGGTCCAGAACGCCACTTCAATCGGCGCTTCAGTGCTGACGTTGTTGTCGTTGAGTGTGCGCACCACTTCCAGGCCGGCCAGCACGCCATAGTTACCGTCGAATTTACCGCCGGTCGGCTGGGTGTCGATATGGCTGCCGGTCATGATCGGGGCCAGCGCCGGATTGCGCCCTTCGCGCCGCATGAAGACGTTGCCGATCTGGTCGACCGTGATCGTCAGGCCGGCCTGTTTGGCCCAGCCGACCACCAGGTCGCGTCCTTGCTTGTCGAGGTCAGTCAATGTCAGGCGCTTGACGCCGCCTTTTGGCGTGGCGCCGATTTTTGCCAGTTCCATCAGCGAAGCCCACAGGCGATCGCCGTTAATGCGCAGTTCGTTCATTTCCCGCTCCAATGTTATGCGTGCGTCTTGGTGAATGCTGGCCGGTCCACGTGCTTGCCGGCGCCTTCGACTGCGCGCAGTTCGCCGCGCTCGAACACCACTTTGCCGCCCGACAGCGTGTACGAAGGAATCCCCTTCACCGTGCGGCCTTCGAACACATTGAAATCGCCCTTGGCAAACTGGGTCTTGGCCGAAATGGTGCGCGTGCCTTCCGGGTCCCACACCACGATATCGGCATCGGCGCCGGCCACCAGCACGCCCTTGCGCGGATACATATTGAAAATTTGCGCCGCGTTGGCCGAGGTCACGCGCACGAATTCCATCGGCGTCAGTTTGCCGCTGTTGACGCCTGCGTCCCACACCACCGACATGCGGTCTTCAACGCCGCCGCAGCCGTTCGGGATTTTGGTGAAGTCGTCAGCGCCAGCCGCCTTTTGCGCCGCGCAGAAGGTGCAGTGATCGGTGGCGGTGGTGTGCAGGTTGCCGGCCTGCAGCCCCTGCCACAGCGCCGTCTGGTGGTGCTTGCTGCGAAACGGTGGGCTCATCACGTGGGCGCGCGCATATTCGAGATCGGTGCTGCGATAGACGCTGTCGTCGATCACCAGGTGACCGGCCAGCGCTTCGCCATACACACGCTGCCCTTTGGCGCGCGCGCGCGTGATCGCGTCCAGCGATTCGGCACACGACACGTGCACGATGTACACCGGCGTTCCGAGCACATTGGCAATCGCGATGGCGCGGTTGGCCGCCTCGGCTTCCACTTCCGGTGGGCGCGACAGCGGATGCGCGCTGGGGCCGGTGATGCCCTTCTTGATCAAGTCCTGCTGCAGCTGGAATACCAGCTCGCCGTTCTCGGCATGCACGGTCGGAATCGCCCCCAGTTCCAGCGCGCGGGTGAAGCTTTTGACCAGCGTTTCGTCGTCGGCCATGATCGCGTTCTTGTACGCCATGAAGTGCTTGAAGCTGTTCACGCCATGCTGGTGCACCAGCGTGCCCATGTCGCGGTGCACGCTCTCGTCCCACCAGGTGACGGCGACGTGGAAGGTGTAGTCGCCGGCCGATTTGGCGGCCCAGCCGCGCCACGTGTGATACGCCTCGAGCAGCGACTGCTGCGGATTGGGGATCACGAAATCCATGATGGTGGTGGTGCCGCCGGCCAGGCCGGCGGCGGTGCCGGTGAAGAAGTCGTCGGCGGTGACGGTGCCCATGAACGGCAGCTGCATGTGGGTGTGGGTGTCGATCCCGCCCGGCATCACGTACTGGCCGGACGCGTCGATGACGGTGGCGCCGACCGGCGCGTCGAGCTTGTCGCCGACAGCGACGATCTTGTCGCCGCTGACCAGGACATCGGCGCGAAAAGCGCGGTCCGCGTTGACGACGGTACCGCCACGAATAATCGTAATCATTTTGCTGTGCCCTTCATGAATGCAGCGTAGACGAGTGCGGAAATGGCGATGCCGACGAACCAGGCGTAGGTGTAGACGGCCTTGAAGAACTCGCCCACGCCGGGAAACGCAGCCGGAAAAGCGGCGTTCAGAAAGCCGGGGATATTCGGCAGCACGCCGGCGACAAAGGCGACGATCGCGGCGATATTCCAGCCGCTGGTGTACGAGTACATGCCGTCATTACGATACAGTTCCGAGACATCAAGCACCGTTTTCCGTATCATGTAATAGTCGACAATGAGGATGCCGGCGATTGGCCCCAGCAGCGCCGAATAACCGATCAGCCATGTGAATATATAGCCGTGGGTCGACTCGAGTATCTTCCACGGCATCATGACCAGCGCAATGCCGGCCGTGATGTAACCGCCGGTGCGGTACGACACCAGCTTGGGCGCGAGCGACGAAAAATCGTAAGCCGGGCCGACCAGATTGGCCGCCAGGTTGACGCTGACGGTATCGACCAGCAGCACGATCAGCGCGATCAGCACTGCCGCGCCGGTCATGCGGCTGGCCAGGTCGACCGGGTCCCAGATCGCTTTTCCGTACAAGAGCACGGTGGCCGAAGTGACGATCACCGCCAGCATTGCCAACAGGCCCATGGGCACCGGCAAGCCGATCGACTGGCCCACGATCTGGTCGCGCTGGGTTTTGGCGAAGCGTGTGAAGTCGGGAATATTGAGCGCCAGCGTGGCCCAGAAGCCCACCATGGCGGTGAGCGAAGGCCAGAAGGTGGACCAGAACTGGCCGGCCTTCTTGCCCCCTTCAATGAACTGCGACGGTTTCTCCAGCAGCGGACCGAAGCCGCCCGCCTTGTTGTAGACCCAGCCAAGCAGCACGAAGCAGATGACAATCTTGGCCGGTGCGGTCCAGGTTTCAAGTTTGCGGATCGCGTCCATGCCGTGCACGATGTACCAGAACTGAATGGTCCAGAAGGCGAGAAAACACAACAACTGGCCGATGTTGATGCCCAGCCCCGCGATGGTCGCGCCGCCAATGTCCGCGCCCATCATCACCCCAAGCAGCGTGTAGATCATGCTGCCGCCGAACCAGGTCTGGATGCCGTACCAGCCGCAGGCGACAATGGCGCGCATCAGCGCCGGCAGGCGCGCGCCGGTGGTGCCGAACGACGCGCGCGCCAGCACCGCGTAGGGAATGCCGTACTTGGTGCCGGCGTGGCCGATCAACAGCATCGGCAGCAGCACGATGGCGTTGGCGAGGAACACCGTCAGCACCGCCTGGTAGCCCGACATGCCGCTCTCGATCAAGCTGGCCGACAGCGTGTAGGCGGGAATGCACATGACCATGCCGACCCATAGTGCAGCGAAGTGGTACCAGCGCCAGGTGCGCTGTGCAGCGGTGGTAGGGGCGAGGTCTTCGTTCCAGAGCTGCAGGTCATTACTCACAGGCGTGTCTCCAATAATTAGGTGGGTTTAGCCTACCACTTCCGCGCGTGGGTTTCGAGGAGTCGGAACATGTTCCGACACATCCGCCCCGAGACTTGGACTTTCGGCCCGTGGGTTTCGCGGATCTTGGGTCCAGTTCATGTACTTTTTCCCGTTCGCCTGCGGCACCATGGTGATGCACGCTTCCACCGGACAGGTAATCTCGCACAGGTTGCAGCCCACGCACTCGGACTTGATCACCTCGTAGGTGCGCACGCCGCTGGCAGCATCGATCAGCTGCGCGATCGACTGGTGCGAGGTGTCCTCGCACGCGACGTAGCATTTGCCGCACTTGATGCACTTGTCCTGGTCGATCTGAGCGATCACCTCATAGTTCATGTCGAGGTATTTCCAGTCGGTGGTATTGGCCACGGCCTTGCCGGAAAACTCGGCAATGCTCTTGTAGCCCTTTTCGTCCATCCAGCGCGACAAGCCGTCCTTCATCTCTTCGACGATCCGAAAGCCATGCAGCATGGCGGCCGTGCACACCTGTACCGAGCCAGCGCCAAGGGCGATGAATTCGGCCGCGTCGCGCCAGTTGCCGATGCCGCCGATGCCGGAAATTGGCAAGCCGCGGGTTTGCGGATCGCGCGCAATCTCGGCCACCATGTTCAGCGCAATTGGCTTGACGGCCGAACCGCAGTAGCCGCCGTGGGTGCTGGCGTTGCCGACAATCGGGAACGCCACCATCCGGTCCAGGTCCAGGTGGGTGATCGAATTGATGGTGTTAATCAGCGACACCGCGTCGGCCCCACCCTCCATCGCGGCGCGCGCGGGTGCCCGCACGTCGGTGATGTTGGGCGTGAGCTTGACGATTACCGGCAGCGTGGTGTGCTTTTTGCACCAGCTGGTGACCAGCTTGACGTACTCGGGCACCTGGCCCACGGCCGCGCCCATGCCGCGTTCCGGCATGCCGTGCGGGCAGCCGAAATTGAGCTCGATGCCGTCGGCGCCGGTGGCCTCCACCTTGGGCAGGATCGCCGCCCACAGCGCCTCTTCGCACGGCAGCATCAGCGAGACGATCATCGCGCGGTCCGGCCAGTCCTTCTTGACCTGGGTGATCTCGATCAGGTTGATTTCCAGACTGCGGTCGGTAATGAGTTCGATGTTGTTAAAGCCGAGCACTTCGCGGTTCTTGCCGTAGTGCGCCGAATAGCGCGACGACACGTTCACCGCGGCCGGATCTTCACCCAGCGTTTTCCAGACCACGCCGCCCCACCCTGCTTCAAAGGCGCGCACCACGTTGTAGGCTTTGTCGGTCGGTGGCGCGGACGCGAGCCAAAATGGATTGGGCGACTTGATGCCGCAAAATTCGATGCTCAGGTCAGCCATTATGCAGCCTCCACTTTCGATTGAATGTCGTGATGAATGGCCAGCGCAGCCAGCTTGCCGTGCTGGACTGCCTGCACCGTCAAGTCCTGGCCAGGCGCCACGCAATCGCCGCCGGCGTAGATGCCTGGCAGGGCGGTGCGGAAGTGGCCGTCGACGTGGATCTTGTCGCCGCTGCGGGTCAGCTCGCCGATCGGCGCCGCTTCCATGCTCTGGCCGATCGCCTTGAACACGGCGTCGGCGGCAATTTCGATGTAGGCGCCGGTGCCAACCAGCTTGCCCGCGTCGAGCCGGGTTTCTTCAAAGCGCATGCCGCGCACGCGGCCCGCTTCGTCGAGCAGCACTTCCAGCGGCGCCGCCCAGGTCTTCATGCGCACCTGGTTTTCCTTGGCGATGTCCTGCTCGTGATGGGTGGCGGTCATCGACTCGAAGCCGCGCCGGTACACCAGCGTGACGTCTTCGGCGCCCAGGCGCTTGATCTGCACTGCCATATCGATCGCGGTATTGCCGGCGCCGATGACAATGGCGCGCTTGGGCACCGGCAGCGCGGACAGGTCGCTGGCCTGGCGCAGCGCCGCGATGTAATCAACCGCCGCCATCAGGCCCGGCGCGTCTTCGCCCGTCAGCCCGAGCTGGCGGCTGGCGTTCAGGCCCAGGCCGAGGAACACGGCGTCATACTGCGCGTGCAGGTCCTTCAGATGCAGGTCGGTTCCCAGCGTGCGGCCATGCACAATCTCGATGCCGCCGATTTCGAGCAGGAACGCCACTTCCTTCTGCGCGAAGTCGTCGGTCAGCTTGTACTTGGCGATGCCGTATTCATTGAGCCCGCCCAATTTGGCGCGCGCTTCAAAAATGACGACATCGTTACCCAGCATCGCCAGCCGGTGCGCGCACGACAGCCCGGCAGGGCCGGCGCCGACGATGGCCACCTTCTTGCCGGTCGACGCGGCACGGGTGAATGGATGGACCTTGAAGGTGGCGTTGTCGAGCGCATGGCGCTGCAGCAGACCGATTCTGACCGGCTGGCCTTCTTCATCATGATTGCGCACGCAAGCGTCCTCGCACAGGATTTCGGTCGGGCACACGCGCGAGCAGCTGCCGCCCAGAATATTCTGCTTCAGGATGGAGGCCGCGGCGCCGTTAATATTCTGGTCGTGGATATTGCGGATAAAACTGGCGACGTCGATTTCGGTCGGACAGATGCGCGTGCACGGCGCGTCGTAGCAGTACAGGCAGCGCGCGCTTTCAATGGCCGCCTGGCGTGGCGTCAACGCGGGCGCCAGGTCGGTGAACTGTTCCTCGGTGCCGGTCGCGCGCGGCAGGTATTTGAGAGATTCGATCATTTTTGTTCCCAATATCCGTTCTAATCGTCGTCCCCGCGTTCGCGAGGACGACGTGGTGGCTGCTATTTCATCTGCGGGAAGGCGAATTCCACGCCTGCGCTGGCGGTGTTCGGCCAACGCTCCATCACCGCCTTGTGGCGCGTGTAGAAACGCACGCCTTCCGGACCGTAGGCGTGGTGGTCGCCAAACATGCTCTTCTTCCAGCCGCCGAAGCTGTTGAATGCCATCGGCACCGGCAGCGGCACGTTCACGCCAACCATGCCGACCTGAATCTGGCGCACGAACTCGCGCGCGGTACCGCCATCGCGGGTGTAGATCGCCACGCCATTGCCGTACTCGCTGGCGTTGATCAGCTTGACCGCAGTGGCCACGTCCGGTGCTCGCAGCACGCACAGCACCGGTCCGAAAATCTCTTCCTTGTAGATCGTCATGTCAGGCGTGACGTGATCGAACAGCGTGCCGCCCACAAAAAAGCCGTTTTCGCGGCCGGCGACCTTGCACTCGCGGCCATCGACCACCAGCGTTGCGCCCTGCTCCACGCCTTCGCCGATCAGCCTTTCGATGCGCAGCTTGGCGGCGGCCGTGATCACCGGTCCCATTTCCGCATCGGCCGCCATGCCGTCGCGGATCTTCAGCGCGGCCGTGCGTTCCTTCAACGCGCCGATGATCTTGTCGCCCGAGTCGCCCACCGCCACCACCGCCGAGATCGCCATGCAGCGCTCGCCGGCGGAACCGAAGGCAGCGCCGATCAAGGCATCGGTGACCATGTCCATGTCGGCGTCCGGCATGACGACCATGTGATTCTTGGCGCCGCCCAGAGCCTGCACGCGCTTGCCGTTGGCGGTGCCGCGCGCGTAGATGTATTGCGCGATCGGGGTGGAGCCGACAAAGCTGATCGCCTGCACGTCGTGATGATCGAGCAGCGCATCGACTGTGACCTTGTCGCCCTGGATGACGTTGAACACGCCGTCGGGAAGTCCCGCTTCCTTGAGCAGTTTTGCATGCAGCAGCGAGGCCGATGGATCGCGCTCGGAAGGTTTCAGCACGAAGGTGTTGCCGCAAGCGATCGCCAGCGGGAACATCCACATCGGCACCATGACCGGGAAGTTGAACGGCGTGATGCCGGCCACCACGCCCAGCGCCTGGCGCATCGACCAGGCGTCAATGCCGCGCGAGATCTGGTCGGTGAATTCGCCCTTGAGCAGCTGCGGAATGCCGACCGCAAATTCCACCATCTCGATCCCGCGCGCCACTTCGCCTTGCGCGTCCGAGAACGTTTTCCCGTGTTCGCGCGTGAGCATGGCAGCAAATTCGTCGGTGTGCTGCTGGCACAGCTGCAGATACTTGAACAGCACCCGCGCGCGCGTCAGCGGCGGCGTGGCCGACCATGCAGGAAAGGCCGCCGTCGCCGCTGCGACGGCGTCGTTGACGTCTTCAATGGTGCCCAGCGCGACGCGCGCGCAAGGCTCGCCAAGCGCAGGATTGAACACGTCGGCGTAGCGGCCGCTGCGCGTGTCCGCCTTGGCACCGTTGATGAAGTGGGTGATGGTATCGAGCTCGCTCATGATGTTATTCCAGGTTCTTTAATACGGTGGCAAGCTTGCCGAACAAATCGTCGATGTGGGTCTTTTCTAGCACCAGCGGTGGCGACAAGGCGATGATGTCGCCGGTGGTGCGAATCAGCACGCCGTCGGCGAACGCCTGCTTGAAGGCGGCAAATGCGCGCGCGCCCGGCTTGCCATCGATAGTCGCGAGCTCAATGCCGGCAATCAGGCCGATGGTGCGGATGTCGATCACGTGCGGCAGGCCCTTGAGCGAGTGCACCGCGTCGGCCCAGTAATCCTGCATCGATGCGGCGTGTTCGAGGATCTTCTGGTCTTCGAATACTTCCAGCGTGGCCAGCGCGGCGGCGCAGGCCAGCGGGTGGCCGGAATAGGTATAGCCGTGGAACAGCTCAATGCCGGCCGGGCCGTCCATGAAGGCGTCGTGGATATGCTTCTTGGTGAACACGGCGCCCATCGGCACGGCGGCGTTGGTCAGGCCCTTGGCAACGGTGACCATGTCCGGTTCGACGTCAAAGTAGTCGAACGCGAACGGCGTCGTCAGGCGCCCGAAGCCGGTAATGACTTCATCGAAAATGAGCAGGATGCCGTGCTTGGTGCACAGCTCGCGCAGGCGCTTGAGGTAGCCCTTGGGCGGAATGAGCACGCCGGTGGAACCGGCCACCGGCTCGACGATCACGGCCGCGATGGTCGACACGTCGTGCAGCGCGATGATGCGCTCAAGGTCGTCGGCCAGGTGCGCGCCGTATTCCGGCTCGCCACGCGTGAATGCGTTCTTTTCCAGGTTATGGGTGTGCGGCAGATGGTCCACGCCAGGCAGCAGCGGACCGAAGGTGCGGCGGTTGCCGCCGATGCCGCCAACCGAAATGCCGCCAAAGCCCACGCCGTGGTAGCCGCGTTCGCGTCCGATCAAGCGGGTGCGCCCTGCTTCGCCGCGCGCGCGGTGATAGGCCAATGCCATTTTCAGCGCCGTGTCGACCGCTTCCGAACCGGAATTGGTGTAGAACACGTGGCCGAAACGGTGGCCGGTGTAGTCCATCAGCTTTTCGGCCAGCTCGAACGCGGCCGGGTGGCCCATCTGGAAAGTGGGTGCGAAATCGAGCTGCCCTGCCATCTCGCGTATGGCGGCGGTGATCTTCGGCTGCGCATGGCCGCATGGCACGCACCACAGGCCGGCGGTGCCGTCCAGGATGCTGTTGCCGTCCACATCCTTGTAGTACATCCCTTGGGCCGACACCAGCAGGCGCGGGTGGGTCTTGAAGTCGCGGTTATTGGTAAAAGGCATCCAGAAGGACGACATCGATTCGGGCTTGGATTCGTTCATGCGGACTCTCCAAAATTTTTACAAGCAAAAAAATAATTTACCAGTTGGCAAAATGATGATGCAATAATAGTCAGCAGGACAACTATGGCACATATACACAATTTGCAAAACAAGCCAACCGTATCGGTGGCGCAAACAATACAGTTGGCGGGGGCGGTGAATGGATCAGTTAGAAACAGGCTGGCCGGTACTGGAGATCGATAGAAGCAGGCGCGGCAGCCTGGTGGATCAGATTGTGGCAGCGATCGCGACGATGGTAAACCAGCGCACGTTGCGTGTCGGCACAAAAATGCCCTCGGTTCGACGCTTCGCAAAATGCAACGCGGTGAGCACCTTCACGGTGGTCGAGTCGTACGACCGGCTGATGACGCTGGGACTGTTGTCATCGCGCCGCGGTTCGGGCTTTTTTGTGGCGCGCAGCGAAGCGCTGGCGGCACCGCAGGCGCTGGCCCTGCACGCCACGCCTGTCGCAATCGATGCCCTCACGCCCGAGCTGTATTCGGGCGTGTCGGACGCGCTGCCGGTGGGCGCCGGCTGGCTGCCGCCCGAATGGTATGGCGACACCACCATCCTGGACGCGGTGCGCCAGGCGATGAAGATCCCGGCGGCGCGCCTGCGCGGCTACGGCCACCCGCTTGGCTTTCCCACGCTGCGCCAGCACATGGCCACGACCCTGGCCGAAGACCTGTTCCACGTCGGACCCGACCAGATTGTGCTGACCCATGGCGCCACCCACGCCTTTGACCTGATCTTGCGCACCCTGACCAAGCCGGGCGACACCGTGTTGGTGGAAGACCCGGGCTACTCCAATTTGCTGTCGCTGGTGCGCCACCATGGCTGCATCCCGGTCGGCATTCCGCGCGACGAACATGGCCTCGATTTCGCGTTCCTGGAACAGCAGGCCGCGGCCACCCAGCCCAAGCTCATGTTCGTCAACACGGTGCTGCAAAACCCGCTGGGCACCTCGCTCAGCCAGGCGCAGGCGCACAAGCTGCTGGGCGTGGCCGAGCAGTACGACTTCTGGATCGCAGAAGACGACATCTACCGCGAACTGGCCGCGCGCGGCGACGCATCGCTGGCGGCGATGGACGGCTTGCGGCGCGTGATCCGGGTCGGCAGCTTTTCCAAGACGCTGTCGCCGGTGCTGCGGGTCGGCTCGATCTGCGCCTCCAATTCGCTGGCGCCCGAGCTGCTGCGGGTGAAAATGCTGACCGGCCTGACCACCTCCGAAATCAACGAACGCGCGGTGTACCACGCCGTCTCGGCGCGCCCCTACAAGCGCATGGTGGCAAAGCTGGTCGACCAGTTGGCGTCGGCGCGCGAGCGCACCATCGAACGGCTGCTTGATGCCGGTATGGCGCCGCTGGCCAAACCGCGCGGCGGCATGTTCGTCAGCGCCGGCTGGGCGCAGGCGCCGAACGCCGATTTGAATGGCAAGCTGATCGCCGACCGCGCGCTGGCGTCGGGCATTTTGCTGTCGCCGGGAGAATTCTTTTCACTGCACACACCCGCCACAATCTGGTTCCGCTTCAATGCCGCCTACGCCGCCGACGCGCCGGCGCTGAGCGCCTTCCTGCAATCGCAACGTTGAAAGACTCCATGGCCACCATAAATACTGCCACCAAGCGCCGCGTGCTCAATCGCGACAAGCTCGAAGCCGACATCGTCGCCGAAGCGGTGCGCGTATTCGCCGAATTCGGCTACGAAGGCGCCTCGATCGCCACCGTGGCCGACAATGCCGGGCTGTCGAAACAGAACCTGATGTACTACTTCCCCACCAAGCAGGCGCTGTACCAGCGGGTGCTGGACGGCGTGCTCGATGAATGGCTGGAGCGCATGGACACGCTGGCCGACCCGAGCCAGGACCCGCGCGACGTGCTGCGCGCCTACGTGCAAGCCAAGCTGCGCTTCTCGCGCGAGCAGCCGTGGGCGTCGCGCGTGTATGCGATGGAAGTGATCAGCGGCGCGCAGCTGTACGGCGAGCAGATTCAAAAGCGCGTGGTGCCGCTGCTGCGCAAGGATATCGAGGTGTTCGAGCGCTGGATTGCCGAAGGCAAGATCGCGCCGATCAACGCCACCCATTTGCTGTTTGCGATCTGGGCGATGACGCAGTCGTACGCCGATTTTTCGACCCAGATGGCACTGGTACTGAACCGCAAGCAGCTGACCAGGAAGGACTTTGACGATGCGGAGCTGATGATCACCAATATGGTGCTGTCGGCGGTGGCGTTGCCCTAGGACCACCTCGCATCGAGGTCAGACCTCAGTTCGGCAAAATTCCGATTTCCTCTGAGTTACAATAAGCCGCACAGGCGCAACTGCCCTGCCCCGCGTCGCCACTGTCGGAGGATAGCCCCCTTTCATGCCGCCCAGCCCGCACACAGGCACCGCCGCACCGCGCACCGCGCAACAAAAGGCGGTGGCGTCGAGCGACCAATTCCTGCGCATTTTCATCTATGTCTGGATCGGCGTGGGCGCCGTGCTCTCGATCGTCGTCTACTTCATGATGCAGGTGGGCCTGTATGTCGCCGTGATCATGCTGTCTTCGGGGCTGCTGGCGGAAATCGCCATGCGCTGCGGCGCCATCAAGGTCGCGCGCTACGTGATCCTGGTGCCGGTGACGCTGATGGCGGTGCTGGCACCCACCTTCCTGAACGGCGTGCGCACCCCCGTCATCGCCATCATGCCTGCCATCATCCTGCTCGCCGGATGGGTGCTCGGGCGACGCCCGATGGCGGCGTTCGCCGTGCTGTTCGTCACCACCATCGCCGGCTATTGGCTGGCCGAGGAAATGGGCTGGTGGCACATGAGCACGCCATTGCGCACACCAGAACAATGGGCCATTTCGTGGTGCATCGTGACCGCCATGATGGCCGCCACCGTGTGGGCCCTGATTGCCACCAACGAAGCGGTCTACCGCCAGGAGTTTGCACTGCGCGAGGAGCTGGCGCGCGCGCTGACCCATGCCGAAACGGCCAACCGCGCCAAATCGGCGTTTCTGGCCAATATGAGCCACGAAATCCGCACCCCGATGGGCGGCATCCTGGGCATGCTCGAACTGCTCGAGCAGACCATGCTCAACGAGCGCCAGCGCAATTACACGGAAAAGGCCAGCGGCGCCTGCCAGGCGCTGCTGGTGGTCATCAACGACATTCTCGACCTGTCCAAGGTGGAGGCGGGCAAGCTGGAGCTGGAATCGCACACCTTTGCCTTGATCGACCTGCTCGATGAACTCAAGGCCCTGCTGCGCGCCAGCATCGGCCAGCGCGCCATTGCGCTCAAGCTGGCCATCGACCCGGCGGTGCCACCCTGGCTGCTGGGCGACGCGCTGCGGCTGCGCCAAGTGCTGTTCAACCTGGCCGGCAATGCGATCAAGTTCAGCGAGCGCGGCACGGTGACGCTGGGCGTGCGCGTGCTGGCGCAGCAGCAGGAGCAGGTCAGCCTGGAGTTTTCGGTGCAGGACGAGGGCATCGGCATCGCCGGCGACAAGCTGGCCACCATTTTCGACGGCTTCACGCAGGCCGAAACCTCGACCAGCCGCCGCTATGGCGGCTCGGGACTAGGGCTGGCGATCAGCCAACGCCTGGTCGCCTTGATGGGCGGCGCGCTGGAAGTGAGCAGCGTCGAAGGGCAAGGCAGCCGCTTTTATTTCAGCGCCTCCTACCGTATCGCGACGGCGCCCGCGCCCCAGGCTGACGCCGGCGAGGCGCTGGGCCCGTCATTGCAGGGACTGCGCATCCTGGTGGTCGACGACAACCAGCTCAATCAGGAAATCGTGATGACGGTGCTGCGCCTGATGGGCGCCGAGGTCGACGTGGCCGCCAACGGCGTCGAGGGCATGGCATGCGCCTTGGCCGGCAAGCACGATGCCATCCTGATGGACATGCAAATGCCCGACATGGACGGCCTGGAAGCGACGCGCCGCCTGCGCACCCACAGGTCCATGCGCAGCATCCCCATCATCGCCCTGACAGCCAACGTGATGGAAGCGGACCGCATCGCCTGCCACGCGGCCGGCATGGATGACTACATCAACAAGCCGATCGATTTCGCGCAATTGGCAGCCTGCATATGCCGGCACACGCAAGCGCTCGACGCGCACTGAGCCGGCTGGCGGCAGCCACCAGCCACTGAGTTACAATGAGCCGCAAAGGCGCCGCCGCCCTGACCGGCGTCGTCACTGCCGGAGGAAGCCTCCCTTTCATGCCGCCCATCTCAAGTACAGGCAGCGCCGCGGCCCACGCCGCACAACAAAAAGTCGTGGCCACGAGCGACCGCTTCCTGCGCATCTTCATCTACATCTGGATTGGTGTGGGCGTGGTGCTATGCGTGTTCACCTATTTCACCTTGCCGGCATCGCTGTATGCCGGCATGACCATGCTGGGCGCGGGCCTGGCCGCCGCCACCGCCATGCGGCGCGGCGCCATGCGCGTGGCGCGCTATCTGATCCTGGTGCCGGTCATGCTGATGGCCGTCGTGGCGCCCTACTTCCTCAATGGCGTGCGCACCCCGGTACTACTCAATATGTCGGCCATCGTGCTGCTGGCCGGCTGGGTGCTGGGCCGGCGCCCGATGGCAGCCATCACCGTGTTATTTCTGAGCACCATTATTGGCTACTGGCTGATCGAACGGTTGGGCTGGTGGCAACTGGCCGCCCCGCTGCGCAAGCCCGAGATGTGGACCATGACCTTGTTCTTTTCAACCACCATGATGGGCATCATGGTATGGGCCCTGATTGCCAGCTACGAGGCCAACTACCGCCAGGAAGCCCAGTTGCGCGAAGAACTGGCGCTCGCGCTCGCCAATGCCGAAACGGCCAACCGCGCCAAATCGGCGTTCCTGGCCAATATGAGCCACGAGATCCGCACGCCCATGGGCGGCATCCTCGGCATGCTCAAGCTGCTCGACCAGACCCTGCTCAATGAGCGTCAACGCGACTATGCGCACAAGGCGGCCGGCGCCTGCGAAGCGCTGCTGGTGGTGATCAACGACATCCTTGACCTGTCCAAGGTGGAGGCGGGCAAGCTGGAGCTGGAATCGCACCCGTTTGCCCTGGGCGATCTGCTCGACGAACTCAAGGCCCTGCTGCGCGCCAGCATCGGCCAGCGCCCCATCCATTTGCAGCTAGAGGTCGAACCGGCGGTGCCGCCCTGGCTACTGGGCGACGCGCTGCGGCTGCGCCAGGTGCTGTTTAACCTGGCCGGCAATGCGATCAAGTTCAGCGAGCGCGGCACGGTGACGGTGGCGGTGCGCTTGCTGGCGCAGGATCAGGGCCAGGTCAGCCTGGAGTTTTCCGTGCAGGACCAGGGCATAGGCATCGCCAACGACAAGCTGGGCACCATTTTCGACGGCTTCACCCAGGCCGAAACCTCGACCAGCCGCCGCTTTGGCGGCTCGGGACTGGGGCTGGCGATCAGCAAGCGCCTGGTGGACCTGATGGGCGGCGAACTGCAAGTGCGCAGCGTGCCGGGGCAAGGCAGCCGCTTCTATTTTGGCGCGCCGTTGCGCGTGGCGCAGGCGCCGCCGGCCAACGCGCAACCGGACGCCGGCCTGGGCGCGTCGCTGCAAGGACTGCGCATCCTGGTGGTCGATGACAACCAGCTGAACCAGGAAATCGTGATGACCGTGCTGCGGCTGCTCGGTGCCGAAGTTGATGTGGCGGGCAATGGCGTCGAGGGCATGGCCAGCGCCCTCGCCGGCAAGCACGACGTCATCCTGATGGACATGCAAATGCCCGATATGGACGGGCTGGAGGCGACGCGCCGCCTTCGCACACACCTGTCCATGCGCAGCATACCCATCATTGCCCTGACCGCCAACGTGATGGAGGCCGATCGTATCGCTTGCCACGCGGCCGGCATGGATGATTACATCAACAAGCCGATCGATTTTGAGGAATTGGCTGCTTGTATTCGACGGCACACTTAGTTGAGGCTAGCGCCGTGCTTTCGCGATGGCGCATGTCATGACGTAGGCATCCACATATCCCAACTCCCGGTGCAAGAAAGCTTCTGGCAGCGTTCCGGCGATCTGGAATCCATGTTTCTCGTACAGTGCCACGGCGGGGCGATTGGTCGACACCACAAAATTAAATTGCATGGAGCGAAATCCAGCGGCGCCGGCCTGAATCAGCGATTCGCGCAGCATGGCGCCGCCGATACCCTGGCCTTGCCTGTCGGGCCGCACCAGATACGTGGCGCTGCCAACATGCGCGGCGCGCCCGGGAAGGTTGGGATTGATCTTGTAAATGCCAACGACTTCGCCATCGGCCAAGGCCACGTACGACTGCACGCCCTTGGACAGCCACATGGCGTCAAACGATGCGTCCGACGTGTCCTCGGTAAATGGCAGCGCATCGCCGCCGCGGCAGACGTCGCGAAACAGCGCTGCCATCGCGTCGCGCCAGCTGGCATCGGCTTGCGAAAAAATAAGCGTGACCGTCATCCGGCGCGCGCCTCGCGCCAGACCATGTATGCCAGGCCGCCGGCCACGACCAGCCCGGCGGCGCTGGTCCAGACGGGAATGACAAACCCGGCCACCGCAATGTCCCAGGAAAAAACCAGCCTGAGCAGATGGGCAACGGCGATCAACGCCAGCATGGCAACCGCAATCGACGTAAATGGTTTCACGATGAGCCTCCAGTTGAATCGGGTACACTCAAGCATTGTACCTTCCAACACATTTACCCTCTTGCCGCATGCCGCTACTCACACAAACCACCCTCACCACCGAGCGTTTGTCGCTGCGCTGGCTCACCGCTGACGACGCCGCGGCGCAATTTGCGCTGTTTTCCGACCCGGAAGTGATGCGCTACTGGAGCAGCGCGCCCTGGACCGATATCGCCCAGGCCCGCGCCGCCATCGAGCAGGTGCTGGCCGAGTACCGCGACAATGTCAGCCTGCGTTTTGCCATCACCTTGCGCGCCACCGGTGAAATGATCGGCAACATCCGGCTGTACGATTTCTTCGACCAGAACCGCCGCTGCGACATCGGCTACGCCCTGACCCAGCCGCACTGGGGCAAAGGCTATCTGGCCGAAGCGATGAGCGCCGTGCTCGACTACGCATTCTCCGAACTGAACCTGATCCGCATCGAGGCCGACATCGACCCGCGCAACGACGCCTCGGCGCGGCTGCTCGAACGCATGGCCTTCCAGCGCGAAGGCATGATGCGCGAGCGCTGGATCGTCAACGGCGAAATTTGCGATACCGCCTTCTACGGCCTGCTCAAACGGGAATGGGAAAACCGCTAGATTGCCAGGCAAGCAACGGACTTTTCCCACTTTCACCGTTGCATGCCATTAGTCCCGTCCCTGAACCGATCAGCCCCCGAAATATGCACTTCGTCGGACACCGATGGCCGCCCATGCAGACGCAAGCTACAGTGACTGCATCGACTCACCCAACGGAGAAAACGCCATGAACAACGCTACCTTTGATTCCTTCTACGCAACCTTGACCGAGATGGGCCAGGCCATCGGCCGCGCCGCGCGCGCCGGCGCCGCCGCCATCGCCACCATGTCCTGGCCTGGCCTGGCGGTGCTGTGCGTGGCACTGGCCTTTGCCATCACCATCGTGCCGCTGGCGCTGTTCCTGTTCGTGATGTTCATGGCGATCAAACTGATCGTCAGCGTCATCACCGACCGCGCCCAGCGCGGCAAGGCCACCCCGTACACGTCGCACGACGACAAGGCAGAATAAATCGTGCAAGCGAGCCAGCTCAATAAAATCATGGACTTCCTGCGCGATGCCTTGTCCGAGGCGCGGGTGCTGTGGTGGAGCTTCTTTGACTGGCTCGCGCTGGTGGAATGGCGCCAACTGTACATCACCTGGTTCCTGGTGTTTTTCCTCGGCGCCATGCTCAAGGTGTCCGAGCCGGCAATCTGGTTTATCCTGCTCTCGTTCGGCGTCAAGGTGCTGGCCGGCGGCAAGCGCAAGGCCGAACTGGTGGCCAAGGAAGCGACTGCCAAAGCCGATGTCGCCACGCTCGAACGGCGTTTGCTCGAAGCCCAATTGGCCACCTTGCAAGCCCAGGTCGAACCGCACTTCCTGTTCAACACCCTGGCGCTGATCGGCCAGCTGATCGAGACCGACCCGCCGCAAGCGGCCAAGATTCACATGCACCTGATCGAATACCTGCGTTCGACGCTGCCGCAGATGCGCGCATCGGGCGGCGGCACGCTGGGACGCCAGGTGCAGCTGTCGCGGGCCTACCTGGCCATCATGCAGGCCCGCATGAAGGAGCGCCTGACGGTCAGCTTCGACGTGCCCGATTACCTGGAGCACGCCGCCTTTCCGCCGATGATGCTGCAGATCCTGATCGAAAACTCGATCAAGCACGGCCTGGAGCCGAAGATCGAAGGCGGACATATTTCCGTCAAGGCCACGCTGGTGGACGGCGCCATGCAGGTCGATGTGCGCGACAATGGCGTCGGCTTCAACATGCATGCCGACGACGGCGTCGGCCTGGCCAACATCCGCGAGCGGCTGCGACTGTTGTACGACCATCGCGCCGAACTGGTGATCGAAGCGCCGCTGGATGGCGGTGCGCTGGCCTCGATCCGCTTGCCATACACAAAATAGGAATCCGACTGACATGACCAGTGCCTTGATCGTTGACGATGAACAGCCGATGCGCGACCAGCTGCGCGCGCGCCTGAAGGAAGTGTGGCCCGAGCTGGTGATCGCCGGTGAAGCGGCCAACGGCATCGACGCCGAAGCCATGGCCGCGCAGCACCAGCCCGACATCGCATTCCTGGACATCCGCATGCCCGGCCAGGGCGGCATCGAGACGGCGCGCCACTTGTACAACCGCTGCCATATCGTCTTCGTCACGGCCTACGACCAGTATGCAGTGGACGCCTTCGAACAGGGCGCGATGGACTACCTGCTCAAGCCGGTGACGGCCGAGCGCTTGCAGCTGACCTGCGAGCGCCTGCGCCAGGGAGTCACCAAGGCGCCCCAGAACATCGGCGAGCAGCTCGAGCAGCTGACCCGCATTTTGGAGCAGAACGAACACAAAAAACCGGAATACCTGCGCTGGATCCAGGCCCAGGTGGGCAACAGCCTGCGCATGATCAGCACCAGGGAAGTGCTGTTCTTCCAGTCCGACGAAAAGTACACGCTGGTGCAGACCGCGCAGGCCGAAATGCTGATCCGTAAAACGCTCAAGGAACTGGCCGACGAACTCGATCCCAAGGAATTCTGGCGCATCCACCGTTCGACGCTGGTGCGGGTTGACGCGATTGCCGAGGTCACGCGCGACGAGCGTGGACGCCAGATGCTCAAGGTGCGCAATTTCCCCAAGGAGCTGGAGGTCAGCCGCAACCACGCGCACCTGTTCCAGCAAATGTAAGCCACGTTGTCGAAAAATCCACTACCATAGGACTTTCCTCTTTCCCGCCAGGAGAAATGAAATGTCCATCAGAGCCAGCGTCATCCCCTGCCTGCGCTATCGCGACGCGCCGGCCGCCATCGAATGGCTGTGCGCCACCTTCGGTTTCGAGCCGCACCTGGTGGTGCCGGGCGAGAACAACACCATCGCCCACGCCCAGCTCTCATTCGGCAACGGCATGATCATGCTCGGATCAAGCAGCACCAACAACGCCTACGGCCAGTTGATGGCCCAGCCGGCCGACGTGCAGGGCAAGCAAACCCAGACCGTGTACGTGGTGGTGGCCGACGCCGACGCCGTGTATGCGCGCGTGCGGCGCGCCGGCATGGAGATCATCATGGACCTCAAGGACGAGGACTACGGCGGGCGCGGTTTCAGCTGCCGCGACCTCGAGCAGCACATCTGGAGTTTCGGTACCTACGACCCTTTTGCCTAAGAAGGAGCAATCACCATGGCACGTGCAGTTCACTTTGAAATTCACGCTTCCAATCCGCGCGACCTGATCGGCTTTTACAGCAGTCTGTTCGGCTGGACCTTTAACAAGTGGGATGGCGGCGACTACTGGATGATCCACACCGGCCCGGACGAACAGCCCGGCATCAACGGCGGCCTGATGCCGCGCCGGGGCGACCTGCCGGCGCCAATGGCGGCGGTCAATGCCTTCGTCATCACGGTCGACGTCGAGGATGTCGACGCCAGCGTGGCGCACGGCCAGACGCTGGGCGCCAGCGTGGCGCTGCCCAAGATGGCGGTGCCGGGCATCGGCTGGCTGGCTTATCTCAAGGACCCGGACGGCAATATCTTCGGCATGATGCAAACCGATGCGGAGGCCGCATGAACGACCAGCAAGCCATCCGCGACCTGATAGAACGGTGGATCGCGGCCACCCGGCAAGGCGACGTCGACGCCGTGCTGCAGCTGATGGCGCCCGACGCCATTTTCCTGATGCCAGGCCAGCCGCCGATGCAGGGGCGCGACGCCTTCGCCACCAGCCTGCGCAACCTGCTCAGTGAACATGTAATCGAATCGCGCAGCGAGATCGATGAAATCGCCGTCAGCGGCGACATGGCGTACTGCCGCACGCGCTTGTCGGTGACGGTCACCAGCAAGCACGGCGAACTGCCCCTGCGCCGCACCGGCCATACCTTGTCGATCCTGCGCAAGGACGGCGACGGCATATGGCACCTCACGCGCGACGCCAATATGCTCGCTTCACCGACCACCTAGAAACAGCAAAGGGCGGAAAAACGTCTGTCATTTTCCCGCCCTCCTTCCTACGGGGTGCGATATTAAATGGTCGCCATGCCGCCGTCAAACAGCATGTTCTCGCCCATCATGTAGGACGAGTCGTCGCAGGCCATGAACAGCACGGCCTTGGCCACTTCATCGGCCTGGCCGAAACGCGCGGCCGGCACCTTGGCCATCAGCTGGGTCGCCCATTGCTGCACCGCCTCGGGCGCCAGTCCAAGCTTGCCGTAGATCGGGGTTTCGATCAGGCCAGGGCTGATGGCGTTGACGCGCACGCCGCGTGGCGCCAATTCGGCCGACAGGGTACGCGCCAGCGAGCGCACGGCAGCCTTGGTGGCGGCGTACACGCTCATGCCGGCCACGCCTTTTTCAATCATCGTGGTCGAGGTCAGCACGATACTCGACGGCTTGTTCATGAGCGACAGCATGCTCTGGATGGTGTAGATGACACCCTTGAAATTGACGTCGACCTGGCTGTCGATATTGGCCTCGTCGACATCCGAGAACGGCATCGGCTGGGCGATGCCGGCGTTGGCGAACACCACATCGAGCTTGCCGAATGCGGCTTTCAGGCGGGCGGCGACGCCGTCCATGTCGGCCTTTGAAGCGACATCGGCGCGCAGCGCGAGGGCGCCCTCGCCCAGTTCCGTGGCCGCGATCGCCACCCGGCTAGCATCCTGGCCGATGATCGCCACGCGCGCACCCTCTTGCAGGAATAGCCTGGCCGTTGCCAGGCCTATGCCCGTGGTGCCGCCGGTAATCAGTGCCGTCTTGCCCGTCAATCTGCCCATCATCGTTCTCCTTGTGTGGTTGAAGTGCTTATCGGACGTTATTTATGTACCGATAGGTATTTAATATACCGAGCAGTATAATATTAGTCAACCACTGGATCAGGAGACGAGATGGCGCGCGAACGAGGACGGCCCCGCACATTCGATGTCGATATCGCGCTCGATCGCGCAGTCGAGGTATTCTGGAAGCACGGCTTCCAGGACGCGTCGATGCACGAGCTGACCGAAGCGATGGGCTTGAGCAAGCCAAGCCTGTACGCCGCGTTCGGCGACAAGGAAGCGCTGTACCTGAAGACGCTGGAGCGCTACGTGGCGCTGCTGATCGAACGCCATGCAGCCACGCTGGAACAGGAACCGGACGGACGGCGCGCGGTGGAAGGTTTTCTGCGCTCGCTGGCGCAGATGCTGGCCGACCCGGCACTGCCGGGCGGCTGCTTCATCATCAACGGCACCGCCGACTGCGGCGGCTCGACCATTCCGGCCGCGGTCGAACTGGCCCTGCGCGCGGCGCTACAGGGCAGCGAAATGATGGTGCTGGAGCGGTTGCGGCGCGCCCAGCGCGACGGCGACCTGGCGCTTGACGCCCAGCCCGAAGCGCTGGCGGCGATGTTCGGCTCGCTCATCGCCGGCCTGGCGGTGATGGCCAAAAGCGGCGCCAAGCTGGCCAAGCTCAATACCGTGATCGGCGCCGTGATGGCGGTCTGGCCGCAGGTTTAGGAGAGCGCAGCGATCAGCGCCTGGTCTTGCACCTGGCCCGGGTTGATGCGGATCGTGTCGCGGTACAGCGGCGGCATCGCGCCGCACAACTGCGTCAGCTGCTCGGCCGGCAACCCCGGCAGCACGTACTGGAACTGGGATGGATTCTCGGGCGGCAGCGGGCCTTCCATGGTGGAGCCGTAAGCGCCCAGGTTCATGTAGCTGTGGGTACTGGCGTCCGGCCCGCGCGCGAACACGAAGGTGCCTTCGCGCGGATGCGCAAGATAGCTGCGCGCTTCGCGCTGTTGCGCCGCGCTGGCGCCGTGCAGCAGCTTGTAGCGCAGCTGCGCGTAGCGCCGCGTGCACTCCATGAAAGCGGTGCAGATGGTCGATTGGGAATGGCGTCCCGGCGCGCACAGCAGCAAGTTGCCGAAGGCGTCCAGCAAGGCTACCGCGTCGCCCTGGCCACCGTGCGCCCGGTCCTGCTCCATGGCGCCGCGCAGAAATGGCGCCAGTCCTGCATCGGGCCGCTGCGGTTCGCAGCGATAGGCCAGCGCGTCCGGATACAGCACCTTCAGTTTGCGCACCAGCGGATGGCTGGCCGGCAGCGTGGCGGGATCTTTCAGGCTGGTGCGCGGCAGGTCCTTGACCAGCAGCGCCTGCACCTTGTCATGGGTTGCTTCAAACGCCAGCGAACACAGTGCCTGGGTCGCTTCGGAAATCGTTTTGCCGATGAAAAAGGACTTGAGCGAAGTGCCGGCACTGCCGCGCGCGAAGCACGAGGCGCCCAGCACCGCAGGATAGAAGAAGCGCGCGCAGGCCTGCTCGCGCAGCGGTTCGGGAAGGCTGGCGAACGTGAATTTGCCGTCGTAGTCGACGCCGGCCTTGGGGTCGCTGGCAGCGACCACCACGTTGAAGCCGGCCGACAGGATCGCGCCGGTGCACATCGCGCATGGGTCGAGCGACGTGACCAGCGTGATCTCTTCGGGCGGCGGCAGCTCGCGCCCCATCGCCCGTTCGGCAAAATACCAGTCGATCAACTGGCGCTCGCCATGTGCGGTCGGGTCGAAGATCAGGCCATCGCGCACGACATTGTTTTGCAGCGCCTTGAGCACGTTGCCGCGCGCGTCCAGCAGCACGCCGCCGACACCGAACGTGCCTTGGCTGCGGGCCGCGATGGCCTGGGTCGCCGCAAGGGCTACCGCGGCCTGGACGTCGATCGCTTTTTTCAACACTTATTTTTTCAGGTCCCCGCCGAGGAACGCGTTAGGGAGCTGCCCGGCCGCCGTCGTCTCGAGGATGTCGCCACGCAGATTGGTCAGCACCACCGGCAGCTCGGCGCCGCCCAGTTCGAGGATCACCTGGCGGCAAGCGCCGCAAGGCGCGATCGGGCCATCGGTGGCGCCGATCACGGCCAGCGCCGCGAACTCGCCCGGCTTGTAGCCGTGCGCGATCGCGCTGAAGAAGGCGGTGCGTTCGGCGCAGTTGCACAGGCCGTACGACGCGTTTTCAACGTTACAGCCGCGGAACACGCGGCCATCCTTGCATTCAAGCGCAGCGCCCACCTGGAAGTTGGAGTAAGGGGTGTAGGCCAGCGCGCGCGCGGCGGCCGCTTCCGCGATCAGCTTTTCGTATTTCATCTTGTTGGTTTTCCGTTCAGGGACGAATTGTACGATAGATGACCGGATTGGCCGCCAGTTTGACGGCGCCCAACTGGTAGGCGGCCTGCACTTCGCGCACTGCCTGTTCCGCGCCTGCCTGGGTGCGGGCGTGCACCATGGCGAGCGGCTGGCCGGCGGCGATCAGGTCACCCAGTTCGACCAGGCCGGTCAGGCCGACCGCGAAGTCGATCGCGTCTTCCGGACGGCGGCGCCCGCCGCCCAGGCTGACCACGGCCAGGCCCAGGCCGCGGGTATCGACCGACTGTACGTAGCCGACGCGCGGCGCCGGCACCGGCACCACGATCGGCGCCTGTTCCAGGTAAGCGTCGGGACGGTCCAGCAAATCGGCCGGACCACCCAGGGCGGCCACCATGCGTGCAAAGCGCTCGGCCGCTTCGCCCGAATCGAGGCCGGCTTGCAGCTTGGCGCGCGCGTCGGTTTCGTTGGCGGCCAATTTGCCGAGGATCAGCATTTCGGCGCACAGCGCCATCGTCACTTCGTGCAGGCGCGCCGGGCGCGAACGGCCGGTCAGGTAGTCCATCGCCAGCCGCACCTCGAGCGCGTTACCGGCCACAGGTCCCAGCGACTCGTTCATTTCGGTCAGCAGGGCCGAGGTACGGGTGCCGGCGCCATTGCCGACCGCGACGATGCTCTCGGCCAGTTCGACCGATTTGTCGAACGTTGGCATGAAAGCGCCGCTGCCCACTTTGACGTCCATCACCAGCGCGTCCAGGCCAGCCGACAGTTTCTTCGACAGGATCGAGCCGGTGATCATGGCCACCGATTCAACCGTCGCGGTGGTGTCGCGGATGCTGTAGAAACGCTTGTCAGACGGCGCCAGTTGCGCCGTCTGGCCAATGATGGCCACGCCCACGTCCTTGACCACGGTGCGAAACAGTTCAGGGTCGGGCACGGTGCAGTAACCGGGGATCGAATCGAACTTGTCGAGCGTGCCGCCGGTGTGGCCCAGGCCGCGGCCCGAGATCATCGGCACGAAGCCGCCGCAGGCAGCGATCATCGGTCCCAGCATCAGCGACACCACGTCGCCCACGCCGCCGGTCGAATGCTTGTCCACCACCGGGCCTGGCAGACTCAAAGAGCGCCATTCCATGACCTGTCCCGAGTCGCGCATCGCCAGCGTAAAGGCGACCCGCTCGTCCATGTTCATGTCATTGAAAAAGACGGCCATCGCGAGTGCCGCGATCTGGCCTTCGGTGACGCTGCCGTCGGTAATGCCGCGCACGAAAAACTGAATTTCTTCAGCGCTCAGTGCGCCGCCGTCGCGCTTTTTGCGGACGATTTCCTGGTTCAAAAACATGTTGGCTCTTCTTAATGTGTAGCTTAAACCCCGTACGGGATCCAGACGTTCTTGACCTGGCTGGCATGCGCCAATACTGCGCGTCCGCCGGCCTGCTTGATGTCGTACCAGTCGCGCCCTTTGGCGCCGCCCACCCAGGTACGCTTGAGCGACGCTGCCGACAGGCGTTCGACTTCGGCGCAGCCGGCGCTTGACCCGTCATGGCGCCATACCGCATCCACATCCGAATGCGACGCCAGCGTCTTGGCCAGTTCGTCGGCGCTGCCGGTGACGATGTTGAGCGCACCGCCCGGCAAATCGGACGTATCGAGCACTTGATACAGGTCGGTGGCGGCCAATGGATAGGCTTCGGACGGCACCGCGATCACGCGGTTACCCAGCGCCAGCGCCGGCGCCACCAGCGAAATGAAGCCCAGCAACGGCGCTTCATTCGGGCAGATGATGCCGATCACGCCAACCGGCTCGTTCAATGCCACGGTAATGCCGTGCATCGGCGGCTGGTGCGCCAGGCCGTCGTACTTGTCGGCCCAGGCAGCGTAGTAGAACAGGCGTTCGATCGACGCTTGCACTTCCTTGTGCGGGTCCTTGGAGCCGGTCATGGCCGCCAGGCGCGCGGCGAATTCCTCGGCGCGGATGGCCAGGTTCTCGGCGATGTAATACAGCACCTGCGCGCGGTTGTGCGACGTCGCCTTGGCCCAGCCTGACGCCTTGTGCGCCGCTTCCACGGCGTTGCGAATGTCCTTGCGGTTGCCTTCGCCAACGTCGGCCAGGAAGGCGCCGTTGGCGCCGGTAATGGCGCGGCTGTAGGCGCCGTCAGGGCGGGCCTGCTTGCCCCCGATGTACAGCTTGGCGGTGCGGTCGATTGCGAACGGGTCGCCCGCAGCGCTGGCCTTGACGCTGGCTTTCGCTTCGATCACGGGCGCTGCCGGACGCGCGTCTTCCGACAACAGCGTCATGTATTCGAACATGCCTTCCTTGCCGCCTTCGCGCCCGAAGCCCGATTCGCGGTAGCCACCGAAGCCGCACGCGGCATCGAACTGGTTGGCGGTGTTAATCCACACCACGCCAGCCTTGATTTGCGGCGCCACGTCCAGCGCCAGGCTGATCGACTCGGACCACACGCAGGCGGCCAGGCCGTACACGGTATTGTTGGCCAGCTGGACAGCTTCGACCGGGGTGCGAAAGCTCATGGCCACCAGCACCGGGCCGAACACTTCGGTCTGGGCGATGCCGGCCGAGGTCGACGCGCCGGTGATCAGGGTTGGCGGGAACCACGAGCCGTTGGCCGGCAGCTCGCACGCCGTTTGATAGATGGTGCAGCCCTCAAGACGGGCCGCTTCGACCAGCCCCTCGATGCGCTGGCGCTGAACAGGATCTACCAGCGCGCCCACGTCCATCGACTTGTCGGTCGGGGCGCCCAGCGTCAGCTTGTCCATGCGCGCGCGCAGCTTGGCCAGGAAGCGCACTTCCACCGATTCCTGCACCAGCAGGCGCGAACCGGCGCAGCAGACCTGCCCCTGATTGAAGAAAATCGAGTCGACCAGGCCTTCGACTGCGGCGTCCAGGTCGGCGTCTTCAAACACGATGAATGGCGACTTGCCGCCCAGTTCGAGCGACAGCTTCTTGCCGCTGCCGGCGGTGGCCTTGCGGATCAAGCGGCCCACTTCGGTCGAGCCGGTGAAGGCCAGCTTGTCGATGCCCGCATGGTTGACCATGGCTTCGCCCACGCGACCGTCGCCGGTGACGATGTTGACCACGCCGGCCGGCACGCCAGCCTGCTGGCAGATTTCGGCAAACAGCAGCGCGGACAGCGACGTGAATTCGGCTGGTTTGAACACCACCGTGTTACCGGCAGCCAGCGCCGGCGCGATTTTCCACGCCAGCATCAGCAGCGGGAAATTCCAGGGGACGATCTGCCCGACCACGCCCACGGCGCGGTAGTCGGCGAATTCTTCCGACTGCAGCTGCGCCCAGCCGGCATGGTGATAAAAGTGGCGCGCGGCCAGCGGCAGGTCGGCGTCGCGTGTTTCGCGGATCGTCTTGCCGTTGTCGAGCGTTTCGATGACGGCGAACAGGCGCGCGTGCTTTTGCAGCAGGCGCGCCAGCGCGTACATCACGCGTGCGCGGCCATGGCCACCGAGCGCAACCCAGCCCGGCTGGGCGCGGCGCGCCGCTTGCACTGCACGGTCCACGTCTTGCTCGCTCGCTTGCGTGACCTGCGCCAGTTCCTTGCCGTCGGCCGGATTGGTGGACGCGAAGGTGTCGCTGGCCGGCGTCCACGCATTGTCGATGAACAGGCCGAAACGGCTTTCATGCTGGTCCAGCCACGCTTGCGCTTCTTTGGTGCTTTCCGGTGCTGGGCCGTAGTCCATAGTCTGAAGAATCTCGTTAATTGTTGGCATGACGAATCCGGTGAGGGTTATGGTTGCGCGTGGCGATGGTTGGCCGAGTAGTTCCCGGTGACGTAGTGCTCGAGCTGGCGCTCGATGTCGGTCAGCAGGCTCGATGCGCCGATGCGGAACAGATGCGGTTCCAGCCAGTCACGGCCCAGTTCTTCCTTCATCAGGGTCAGGTACTGCAGCGCGCTCTTGGCCGTGGCCACGCCGCCGGCCGGCTTGAAGCCAACCTGAAAGCCATACTGCTCATGGTATTCGCGGATCGTGCGCACCATCGTCAGCGCGACCGGGATGGTGGCATTGACGCCTTCCTTGCCGGTCGAGGTCTTGATGAAGTCGGAGCCGGCCATCATGCATACCCACGAAGCCTTGGCCACATTTTCCAGCGTCAGCAGGTCGCCGGTGGCCAGGATGGCCTTGACGTGCGCTTCGCCGCAGGCTTTGCGATAGGCCAGCATTTCATCGTACAGCGCTTGCCAGTTACCGGTCAGCACGTGCTGGCGGGTGATGACGATATCGATTTCAGTGGCGCCGGCGGCGACCGACAGTTCGATCTCGCGCAGCTTGGTTTCCATGCTGGCCAGGCCGGCCGGGAACGCGGTCGACACGGCGGCGATCGGCAAACGGCCCACCAAAATCTTGGCGGCCGGGGTGATCATCTCGTGGTACACGCACACGGCGCCAGTGGTGATGCCGGACACGCCCAGCGCTTCCATCAGGTCAGCGCGCAGCGGGCGCATGGCCTTCATGCACAATCGCTCGACGCGGCCCGGGGTGTCGTCGCCACCGAGCGTAGTCAGGTCGATGCATTGCAGCGCCTTGATCAGCCACGCGGCCTGGTATTCCTTCTTGACGGTGCGGCGGTTGGCCAGGCTGGTCGCACGGCGATCCGATGCGTTGCGATTGACTTTGATCTGGTTGACCCAGCCGAGATCGAGGCCGACTGCCTCATTGCGTTTGAATGTCATAGCAAACTGGTTCCGTTGGAAAGTGGAGGCACGCCAAGGTGCTGGGCCAATGTGGCGCCGATATCGGAGAAGGTGCCGGAAATCGGCAGCGCGCGCGGCGCGACGCCGGGGCCGAAGAAAATCATCGGGATGTGTTCGCGCGTGTGGTCCGAACCGGGCCAGCTTGGGTCGCAGCCATGGTCGGCGGTGATGACGACCAGGTCGCCGTCTTTCAGCTTGGCCATGAACTCGGGCAGCCGCTCGTCCATCTGGTGCAGCGCGTTCGAGTAGCCGGCGATGTCGCGGCGATGTCCGAAAGCCTGGTCGAAGTCGACGAAGTTGACGAACGTGAGCGACTTGTCGCCCACTTCATCGGTGACCTTGAGCAACGCGTCGAACAGCGCCATGTTGTCGGCGCCCTTGACCACGCGCGAGATGCCCTGGGTAGCGAAAATGTCGCTGATCTTGCCCAGACCAACCACTTCGCCGCCGGCGTCCTTGACGTGGTCGAGCAGCGTCGCGCCTGGCGGCGGGACGGCGTAGTCGTGACGGTTGCTGGTGCGGTGGTAGTTGCCGTCCTTGCCCAGGAACGGGCGCGCGATCACGCGTCCGATGTTGTACGGCTTGACCAGCTCGAATGCGGCCTCGCACACGGCGTACAGGCGCTCCAGGCCGAAATGTTCTTCATGCGCGGCGATCTGCATCACCGAGTCGCCCGAGGTGTACACGATGATCTTGCCGGTAGCGACATGCTCGTCGCCGAACTTGTTGATGATTTCCGTGCCCGACGCGTGGCAGTTGCCCAGGAAGCCCACCAGGTCCATCTGCTGCTGCAGCGCGTCCGTCAGCACGGCCGGGAACGACGGCACCGTGCGCGGGAAGTAGCCCCAGTCGAAAGTGACGGGCACGCCGGCGATTTCCCAATGACCGCTCTGGGTGTCCTTGCCGGTAGAGCGCTCGCGCGCCGCGCCGTACGCGCCGGTGAAACCATCGCGCTGGGCGAAGCCGTCGGCCCATTCTCCGCAGGCCAGTTGGGCGGCCGCAGCCAGGCCCAGTTTCTCCAGGTTCGGCAACGCCATCGGCTTGCCTTGCGCGGCAGCCCAGGCGGCGATATGGCCAAAGGTGTTGGCGCCTTCATCGCCGAATGCGTGGGCGTCGGGCGTGGCGCCCAGGCCGAAGGAGTCTAGCAACAGGATGAATGCGCGGGACATGGTCAGCTCGCTAAAGGAATGGGGGTAACAGCCAGTTTAGGCGAATTATTCTGCAGCGCGAGGTTGTTTGCCGACCCGTTCAAGGAAGGCCAGGATCAGCGTGACCAGGTCCTTGGCGCCGATCGCGGCGTACTTCAAGGTCTGCTCGTGCGACAGCGGGAATGGCGACATGCCTTCGGCCAGGTTGGTGATGACGGACACGCCCGTCACCTTCAGGCCGCAGTGGCGCGCCGAAACCACTTCCGGCACCACCGACATGCCAACCACGTCGGCGCCCAGGCGGGCCATCATGCGAATCTCAGCGGCGGTTTCGAAGTTCGGGCCGGCGTAGGCGATGAATACCCCCTCGTGCAACTTGATCTTGTTCTCCAGCGCAGTCGCTTTCACCAGTTCGCGGATCTCGCTGTCGTAGGCGTTGGCCATGCTGAAAAAGCGCGGTCCGAAACGGTCGTCGTTGGGGCCGACCATCGGGGTGCCCGGCAGCCAGTTGATATGGTCGGTCAGCGCCACCAGCGAACCGGCATCGACGTCGGCGCGCAGCGAACCGGCCGCGTTGGTCACGAACAGCATCTCGCAGCCGAGCAGCTTGAGCGTGCGCACGGCGGACGTCATCACGCCCATGCCATAGCCTTCGTAGAAGTGGCCGCGGCCCTTCATGCACACCACTTCCACGCCGGCCAGCGTGCCCAGCACCAGCTGGCCAGCATGGCCATGCACGGTGCTGATCGGGAAGCCTGGCAGTTCGTCGAAACCGATGGTGACCGCATTCTGCATTTGCTCTGCCAATACGCCCAGGCCGGAACCGAGGATCATCGCCACGCGTGGCGAGAATCCAGGTTTGCGGGCGCGAATCAGATCGGCTGCTTCAAAAGGCGTGTTATTGGACATAGGTTTTCCTTGTTCGATGTGCGCGAGGCTGGGCCGCGATGAATGGCTTTTGATAAGTATTATAACTATGCATGAGGGCCTATATGTATGGCAAATACCGTTTTTCTTGCCTATTTATATGCAATAGATATAATTAGCACCGATATCGTGTTGGATGCAGGCAACACCAGAAGTTAAGAACGCGATAGCAGAATTTAAGGAATGATTGACACGACTTGGACATCTGTCTAAACTAAAAGACAATTGTTTAACTGAATGCCAACCGTGACCGACCTCTCCAAAAAAGACCAGTTGTACGAATTAATTCGTGCCAATCCGTTTATTTCGCAACAGGATCTGGCGGTGCAACTACGCCTGTCACGCTCGGCAGTGGCTGGCTACATCGCGGGCCTGATCCGCGACCGCCGCCTGCTCGGGCGCGCCTATGTGCTGCCCGACAATCGCCCCATCGTCTGCCTGGGCGCAGCCAATCTGGACCGCAAGCTGCGTTCAAACGCCACGCTCAAGATGGGCACCTCGAACCCGGCGCGCCAGGACGAATCGTTTGGCGGCGTGGCCCGCAACATCGCCGAGAACCTGGCGCGGCTGGCCACCCCGGTTTCGCTGATCACCGTCATTGGCGACGATTCGTCCGGCCCTGCGCTGCTTGCGCACGCTGAAAAAGCCGGCATCGACATTCGCGGCGTGCTGAAATTATCGGGCGTGTGCACCGGCACCTACACCGCGGTGCTGGACGACCATGGCGAAATGATGCTGGCCCTGGCCGACATGGCACTGTACGAGTCGCTCACGCCCGAATTCCTGGCCACCCGCCAGCCGCAGCGCGCGATCGGCGCGCTGACAGTGGCCGACATGAACCTGCCTATGGCAACCCTGGCCAGCCTGCTCGAAGACGCGCGCCGCGACGCGATCCCTTTGATCATCGTGGCGGTGTCGCAGCCGAAGATGGCGCGCTTGCCGCAAGACCTGCACGGCCTGCGCCTGCTGATCCTGAACCAGGGCGAACTCGAAACCCGGGTCGGCCAGCCGATCAAGACCGAAGCCGAACTGCTGGCCGCATGCCGGCTGGTGCAGTCGCAGGGCGTGCAGGACGTGATCGTCACGCGCGGCGGCACCGGGGTGGTGTACACCGTCCCGGGCGGCATCGCCCACCTGGAAGCGCCGGACGCGCACATCATCGACGTCACCGGTGCGGGCGATGCCTTCTCGGCCGCGGTATGCTGGTCCCTGTTCCACGGCAGCGACGACTTGCAGCTCGCTTGCCGGCGCGGTTTGCGCTTGTCGGCCATGACGCTCGAATGCGAAGAAACAGTGTGCCCTTACCTCTCCGCCGATATCTTGTCGGAGATTCATAATTTCGACAGCGCCCCCAGCGCTCCGCAGACGTTCAACGCTCTCTACCAGGACTGATCATGCACCAGTTTCTCCAGTTTTCACCTGAGGTAGCAGCTGCCCGTTCGGCCCGCAAGCCGATCGTCGCACTTGAGTCGACCATCATTTCGCACGGCATGCCTTATCCGCAGAACGTGACGATGGCGCAGGAGGTCGAACAGATCGTGCGTGACGCCGGCGCGGTGCCGGCCACCATCGCCATCATCGACGGCAAGATCTGCGTCGGCCTGTCGCCGCAGCAGCTCGAGCTGCTGGGCACCTCGCCCGACGCCATGAAGGTGAGCCGGCGCGACCTGCCGTATGTGATTTCCACGCGCCGCCTGGGCGCCACCACGGTGGCCGCCACCATGATCTGCGCGCACCTGGCCGGCATTTCGGTGTTCGTCACCGGCGGCATCGGCGGCGTGCACCGCGGCGCCGAAACGAGCTTCGACATCTCGGCCGACCTGCAGGAACTGGCCCATACCAGCGTGGCCGTGGTGTGCGCCGGCGTCAAGTCGATCCTCGATATCGGGCTCACGCTCGAATACCTGGAGACCCATGGCGTGCCCGTGATCAGCGTCGGACAGCCCGAGTTCCCGGCCTTCTTCACGCGCGACAGCGGCTTCAAGGCCGACTTCCAGCTCGACAGCGCGCTGGAACAGGCAGCCTTCATCGGCACCAAGTGGGAACTGGGGCTGGCCGGCGGCGTCGTGATCAGCAATCCGGTGCCGGAGATGTTCGCGATGCCGAAGGAAGAAATCGACCGCATCACCGAGCAGGCGCTGCTCGAAGCGCAGCTGGACGGCGTCGCCGGCAAGGCGGTCACGCCGTTTCTGCTCAGCCGCATCAAGGAACTGACCGAAGGGCGCAGTCTGATGACCAACATCGCGCTGGTCAAGCACAACGCGCTGGTTGGCGCCCAGCTGGCCGTGGCCATGCGCGCGCTGCCCGGCATGCAGGCCATCTGACCCATGTCGATCGACCTGAAACAACTGAAGTACTTCCTGGCCGTGGCTGAAGAAAAGAGCTTCAGCCGCGCGGCCGAGCGCCTGCACATTTCGCAGCCGCCGTTAAGCCAGCAAATCATGAAACTGGAGAGCGAACTGGGCGTGCGCCTGTTCGCGCGCACCACCCGCACCTTTGAGTTGACGGTGGCCGGCAAGGCGTTGATGGGCGAGGCGTCCGACATGCTGGCCAAGATGCGCATGACGATCGACACCATCCGCCAGATCGACCGCGGCGAAGTGGGCCGGCTGCGGGTCGGCATCGTCGGTTCGGCCATGTGGGGCCCGATTCCCAGCCTGCTGGAAGAATTCCAGACCAAGTTCCCGCGCGTGACCTGGACCTTGCACGAGTCGGGACCGAACGTGCAGTACGACGCCTTGCGCGCCAAGCAGATCGACGTCGGCTTCTGGCGCGAACCGAAGCTGGACGAGGACGACCTGCGCAACGACCATCTGAAGCAGGAGCTGTGCTTTCGCGAGAACGTGTGCGTGGCGCTCAACGAGCATCACCCGCTGGCGACCCAGCCCTACATCGAACTGACCGACATCCGCGACGAGCCGATGCTGACGCTGGCGCTCGACAAATCGTCATTCCCGCGCTACCTGATCCAGTGCTGCGTGAAGGCCGGCTTTCAGCCGACCATTTTCCAGGAAGCGTCGGAGCCGCAAACCTTGTTGGCGATGGTGGGCGCGGGCTTGGGCGTGGCGTTGATGCCCGAGACGACTGCGCGTATCGGCTGGCCGGGCGTGATTTTCGTGCCGATCAAGACCAATCCACCTTCGGCCAATCTGTATATCACCTACACCACGCTGGACGACGCGCCGGTGGTGCGGGCGTTCCTCAACATTCTCAACCCGCCAGCGCCATAAGTCGACACAGAATTCACTGCTGCAAGAATCTCCAAAAATGCTAACCTACGTCGTCCTCGCGAACGCGGGGACCCATACTGAGCGAAGTCAGCACGACGTAGATTTTAGCAACTCAAGTTTCCGAGCAAACTCAGTGCGTGCGCCCACCTGCGGCGCGCACGTCCATCTCCACGCTGAGCGCCACTTCCACCGCAATTTTCAAGCCCTTGACCATGTCGGCCAGCGCCATGCTGGCCGCGCCAGGGTGCGCTTGCGCCTGCTCCGGCAGGTAGGGAATATGAATGAAGCCGGCACGCACGTTGCGACCCGCGCTGGCGTGCATCAAGCCATAGAACACGTGGTTGCACACAAACGTGCCGGCCGTTTGCGACACTGACGCCGGCAAACCAGCAGCGCGCAGCGCAGCGACGATAGCCTTGATCGGCAGTGTCGAAAAATACGCAGCCGGGCCGTTCGCGACGACCGCCTCGTCGACCAGCTGGATTTGCGCATTGTCCGGTATCGGCGCATCGTCGACATTGATTGCGATGCGCTCGAGCGACAGGTCCACGCGTCCACCGGCCTGCCCCACCGCGATCACCACGGCCGGCTTGAGCCGATTCAGCGCCTCTTGCAGCACCTCGTTGGCGGTGCCGAACACGCACGGCAGCTGCAGCACCTGCACGCCCAGCCAGCCGTCCAGCGCGCGCACCGCCTCCCACGCCGGGTTGATGGTCTCCTGGTTGAACGGCTCGAACCCGGTCAACAGCACGGTCCTGTTCTTCATTTGTGGCCCATTAAAAAATACAGCAGCACGATATTGATCAGCAACAGCGGCAAGGCAGTCGGTATCTGGGCCTTGATGACTGCATTTTTGTCGGGCAGCTCCAGCAGCGCCACCGGCACGATGTTGAAATTGGCCGCCATCGGTGTCATCAAGGTGCCGCAGTAAGCGCTGAACATGCCGATCGCCGCCATCACGGCCGGATTGGCACCGTACACGCCCACCAGCACCGGAATGCCGACCCCGCCCGCCATCACCGGGAAGGCCGCAAAGCCGTTGCCCATGATGATGGTAAACAGCGCCATGCCGATGCAGAACACCGCCACCGCCACCAGCCGCGTATCCATGTTGATGTAGGTGGTCGTGATGTGCGCCACCGCCTTGCCGACGCCAGCTTCGGCGAACAGCAGGCCAAGCACGGCCAGCATATGCGGCAGCACCACCGCCCAGCCCATGGAATCGGTCAGGCGGCGCCATTCGCGCATGCCTTGTACCGGCGTCGAACGGGTCAGCCAGCAGGCCGCCCCCACCGCCAGAAGCGAGGCGCAGCCAAGGCTGACGATGGTCAGGTGCTTGGGGTCCAGGAACGACGGCACCAGCGTGGCGCCAAGCATCGTCACCACCGGGATCGTCAAGGCCGGGATGAACAGCCAGTGGCCAAGGCGGCGCGCGCTGGCGGCGCGCTCTTCCTTGGCCAGCGTGCCGTATCGGCCCAGCGAGATGCCGCCGAAGCCGGCGATCAGCGCCATCGCCACCATGATCCCACCGGCCACTGCCGGCAACAGGCGTTCGCCAACCAGGTAGATGGTGGCATACAGGGCCCAGAACAGTGCGCTCGAATGGCGCTTGGGATTGTGGCGGTCGCGCAGTGTCATGACGGCGGCAGTTGCCAGCATCAGTCCCAGCACGATATAGAAGTGTTCAAGCCGGATCATGTGGCATCGCTTTCGCGCCGGATCTCGGCATCGAGCCGCATCAGATTGCACGCATGGATGATGAACGCCGCCAGCGCGGTCGGTATGCCCCACACGGCGATCTGTAGCGGATTGACGGCAATCCCTTCGGCCAGCAGGATGGTTTGCATCAACACGATGGCGCCAAAGGCCACGAACACGTCCTCGCCGAAGAACAGGCCGACGTTGTCGGTGGCCGCCGCCATCGCCAGGATGCGGTAGCGCAGCCGGTCGCTGATCGTGCCGTTGCGGGCTATTGCCGCGCCCTCGGCCATCGGCGCCACCAGCGGACGCACCATGTTCGGGTGGCCGCCAAGGCTGGTCAGGCCAAACGCGGCCGACACCTCGCGCACGAACAAGTAGACGATCAACAGGCGCCCGGTGGTGGCAGCGCGAATGCCAGCGATTGCGTTCTGCGCGTGTTCGCGCAGGCCGAAACGCTCCAGCAGCCCGATCGCAGCCAGCGGCAGCAGCAAGATCATCGGCAAGTTGCGCGTTTTGATGAAGGCCGTGCCGAGCGAGGCCAGGATGGCTTCAACCGGCATGGCCGCCGCCAGACCGGTCGCGGCGCAGGCGGCCACCACCACCAGCACGGGATGGGCGCGCAGCACGAAGCCGATGATGATTACGGCCACGCCGATCAGCGGCCACAGGTTCACTGCTGCTTGCATAGGCTCTCCAGGTCTTATTGACTCTGCTTGGACGCGATTAACTTGTCCAGCGCCTTGATCTGCTGCTCAACGCGGTCAATCTCCTGCGTCGATAAGTGGTCGGCCACCTTCAGAAAAGTGACCAGCGCTGACCTTGCACCGTCGGCATCATTCCGGCGAAAATTCAATCGGGCGCGCTCGCTCCAAGCGCGTGAATCCTTGGGATAGGCCTTGATGAACTGGTCCGAATAGTGCTGGCCCTTGTCTAATAGCCTGGCATCGATCGCGCCAGATGTCAGGTCGAGCAGCGCGAGTTGATGCAGGCGTGTGTTGCCAAGCGCACGCAGCAGCAATGGTTCGGCCAGCGCATACTGTTTCAGGTCCAGGTAGGCACGGCCCATGTGGAAAAGCGGGTACAAGTGTTCTGGCTCGAGCTTTTGCGCGGTTTGCAAGGACTTCAGAGCCCATTCCGCCTCGCCCAACTGCTGCATGACGGCGCCGCGGTCGACGGCGGCCTGGAACTTAGCCTCATCAAAACGGTAGGCCACCAGCAGGACCGACAGGATGCGCCACGGGTCGGCGTTCTCGCGCATCATGCTCTCGCCCAGAAGCGCCAGCAAATCCGGGTGGGGCGCCACGTCAAGCGTCGGCTCCAACACCTTGATCACCTGCTGATATTTTTCGTCCTTATACAACAGATCGGCCTGATCACCCTCCGGCAGCACCAGGGCCATGCCCAGTAACGGCCGCGCCGCGACCAGTGTTGCCAGATGCTGCGCGTAGGCGTGCATTGCCTGCTCGCTGCCGCCCCAACGCGGCTCGAGCGAGGTCATCATCGCTTTGGCCATTTCACGGCATGCCGGATCGAGCTGTCCGGCGCGCACGAAGGCCTCTTGGGCCATCTGCTCCCGGCTATCGATCCTGGCCATCTGGAGCAGGCCCACAAGGGCCGGCAACAAACGTGGCTCGAGCTGCAGCGCCTTTTCATTGTAGGGCACCGCCTTGGCGATCAACTCGCTCATGCGTTTGATGTCTTCCCTGGGGGTTTCGCTGATGTATTTCTCGCCCCTGGCCTTCGATGCCATGTAATGCAACTGGTTGGCGCGCATGGCGTTGGCAAATGGACTTTGCGGCCTGGCCTTGAGCCAGCGGCTGACCAGTTTCATATGCGCGTCGCTGGTGTCCATCTGGGTCAGGTCGCGGTGTATGACCTCGCTGAAATTATCTTTCGAAAAATGCCGCTCCAGGTCGCGTTGGAACATGGCTTCGAGTTCGTCGAACGCACCCCGCTCGACCAGCGCCGCCATTTGCACAACGCTGATGACCGGTTCGAACTTCGTTTGGCAGTACGCCGCCGCCATACCCGCCCTCCAGTGATTGCCTGGCAGGTCAGGAAAAACGAGGCAGCGCTGAAGCGGATCGGCGATGCGATCGGCTTGCATGGCTTCGAGCAGGAACGGGCGCAAGGCAGGCGGCGCTTTGGCAAACGGCACATGCGGTGGCGCCGTGTCGTCGAGCGTCCACACATAGTGCACCGGGGTCCATTTGCCGTCGCCACCTGGCTTGAATGTGCAGCCTTCCAGCGCGCGCTGGGCCGTGATATCGAGCATGGGGAAGCCGCTGGACGCGGCGATCCGCGATTCGAGCACCTTGCCGTCGGCACCGATGCGAAACTCGAGCTTCACCGTGCCCTGTTGTTCACTGCGCAATGCCGATTTGGGATACACGGGCTGGGCGCAACTGTCAGGATCGTAGGCGCTGGCCTTGGCGTTCGCCGGTGCGAAGGCCAGCATGACGCCCATCAGGAAAGCGATGTTGAAGTACAAACGAGGCATATTTAATTATTGGTAAATGCAGCGGTGGAAAAACACAAACCCCGCATACCTTGCGGCGTGCGGGGTCAATACATGAAAAGCCTGGTCCGTCGTCAGCGGCGCGCCTTCATCTGCTCTTGCACCGAGCTGCCCAGCGTGGCCAGTTCGGTGGGCGCCAGCGCGCCCAGTTGCGCCAGGATGTGTCCCAGTGTACTGCTGGCGCCGATGCCCAGTTCCGACGACTGCAGCAGCACCGTCCCGGTGCCGGTGAAGTCAACCTGCTTTTCCTCGCCCGACAGCGAGAACCCGCTCAGGGCGCCCACCGCCGACACGAAACTCTTGACGTGCGCATAGTCGTAGCGGTACGACGGGCTGGGGCAATCGGCCCATCCCAGCACCGCCTGTTCGTCGACCCGGCACGGCAGCTCGAGAAAGTGCACCGGCCCGTTGGACGAGCAGATCACCTTGCCCGTGCCCAGCATGGTCAGAAAACCAGGCAATGTCGACTCCTGGCAGATCACGTCGCGCGAAAAGGCCAACAGGTTCTTGGCGCGCACCGTCATGTTGGCCGCATCGAGATCGTAGCATGCCAGGTCGTTGCCGTTATCGCCCAGAATCAGCTGCCCCCTGCCCTGCACCACCACGAAATCGTGGATGTACTTGGGCGCGTTGAAGGCGTGCCGCACCAGCATGTCAAGCACGCTGCTGCCCATCGCTTCGAACGTCAGGCCGCCGTAGAAGGCGATCATCTTGCCCTTGCGGATGAACATCTGGTCGGCCACGTCGATGACAAAGGAAAAACGGTTCAGGTTATCGTTCTTGGGCAAGGTGTCGGGTGTGTAAATGGTCATGGCTTACCTTTCGCTCGCTTGGATGTAGACCGTGCCGCGCCCGCTGAACTTGACCTGGTACGATTCGCCCGACGCCTGGCCAACAAACGTCTTCCAGTTCAAGTCGGTCACGATGCTCGAATTGAGGTTGCCCGTGTGGCCGATGTAGGCCTGCGGATCGACGCACACCGGCACCTCGCTGGTGACCGGCAGGCCGATGCAATTACCGTCCGACAGGATGGCCGCTTCGCCGTTGCCTTGCAAGGTGGTGGTGAACAGGCCCTGGCCCGATACGGCGCCGCGCAGCACGCCCGAGACGCCGCCCTGGTTACCCAGGAACATGGTGCCGGCCGTCAGACGCGCATCGTAGGCAAGCAGATTGTCGCTCTCCACGTACAAGGTGTCGTCACGCACCGGGATGATCGTTACGAACAGGCCGTCGTAGGCGTAGTACACCTTGCCGCTGCCCTTGGCCAGCATCAGCGCGTTGCCTTCGCTGGTGACCGTGCGCATGGCCAGGTCCTGCACATTCTGCCCGCCCAGGAACGAACGGCTGAACGCCACCTCGCCCTGGTAGGAAATCATGGCCCCCTTCTTGGCGAACAGCTCCTCGTTATTGAGCTGCACCGCGATCATTTTTTCGTTGATTTGCTCATAGACAGGCATGGCGCTCTCCTAGCGTTCCGACGGTTGAATGAACACGACGCCGTTGCCGGTAAATTTGTGCTGGTACGATTCGCCCGAACTCTGGCCCACCATGGTGCGCCAGTTGACGTCGAACACAAACTCCTGGCGGATGTCGCCCTTGAAGCCAACGAAGGCGTCGGGGTCGACCCGCAGCGCATGCTCGGGCGTGACCGCCAGCATGATCAGGTTGCCTTTGGAGATGACGGCGATGCTGCCGCTGCCTTCGACCGTGGTGCTGAACAGGCCCTGGCCAGACACGGCCCCGCGCAGCCCGGCGAAACTGGTGCCGGTCTTGAGCGCGGTGTCGTAGGCCAGCAGGGAGCTGCTTTCAATGGTGAGTTTTTCGCCGGCCAGCGGGATGACCGTGATTTCGGCCGCATCCTGGGCGAAAAACACGGTGCCGGTGCCGGACGCCTGCATCACCTGCATCCCTTCCGAGGTGACCTTGCGCTTGATGGCGCCGAAGATGCCTTCGCCGCCGAGCAGCGACTTTTCAAACTTGACGCTGCCGGTGTAGGCAACCATGGCGCCAGCGATCGCCAGCACTTTTTCGCCCTGCAGCGTCACTTCCAGCAATCGATCTGTATTCGTGCGGAAACTTGTCACGGCGTACTCCTGAGTTGGCGGGGAAACGCAAGCGTACGCCAGTCTGAAACGGCGGGCAAGCGGCTATTCCGTGTTTCGGCCATTCCGTCGCCGCCGATGTAACTTCGCCGCTCCAGCCTAGAGAGGTGTAACTGGCCTGAACAGCATGGCACGTTTGGCTTCATCCAATTTCGATTGCGCATAGGCGTCGTCCGGCTTGACTGTGACTGCCCGCTGCAAAGACTTCAATGCCCATTGCGGATCATTCAATTGCAGCAGCGTGTCGCCGCGCGCGCGCGCCGCGCCGAAGTCGGCGACGTCGTAGCGGTAGGCGACCAGCAGCGGCAACAGCGGGCGCCAGCTGTAGTCCCGGTCGGCCATCATGGCCTGCGCCTGGCGAATGCCCAGGTCGGGGAATGGCGCAACACGCAGCGCCTGCTCCAGCACCGATGCCGATTGCCGGTACATTTTCCGTGCAAGCAGCAACTCGCCCTGGTCCAGTGCCGGCATGATGGTGCTCAAGGCTACCAGGGGGTGCGTCGCCACCAGTGGCGCAAGCTGACTGGCATATGCAGCCATTGCTGCTTCGCTCCCGCCCCAGCGCGGCTCCATTGCCCGCATTCTGTCGCGACTCAGCTTGCGGCAACCCGGATCGAGCGCATTCGCGCGTGCAAATGCCTCGTCGCCAAGCGCGTCCTGCCCCGTCAGCCTGGCCACGTCGATCAGCCCGATGTATGCCGGCAGCAATCGCTTTTCACGCTTGAGCGCCTGGCCGAACAAGTCGCCGGCCTGGCTCGCCAGCACGCCCATGCGCTGCATGTTTTCCGGCGGCGTGTCCGCTACATAGCGACCTCCACGTACGTCCCCTGCCAGGCTCAGCAAATGCTGGGCACGCGCCGCGATGGCAAAGGCACTGCGCGGCGCCTTGTCCAGCCATGTGCGGGTGATGCTGGCTGCTTGGTCACTGCCGTCGAACAGATTGAAATCGTAGTGGATGCTTTCGCTGCTGTCAGTCTTTGAAAAATGCTGATGCAAGTGGCCCCGGTACAGGGTTTCGAGCTCGCCCATTGCACCACGGCCGACCAGCTCGGCGACCTGGCTGAGCGTCGTCTTTTTGCCGTAACTGAGGTGGCAATACGCTGTCGCCAGTCCGGCCGGCCACTGGTTGCCCGGCATATCCGGATAGCGCAGGCAGCGTTGCAACGGATCGGCAATTGCATCGGCCTGGCGGGCCTCCAGGAAAAACGCGCGCATCCCGGGCGGCGCTTCCTCGTAGGGAGTTGACGCACTCAGGCGCCAAGTGCCGGCCGCGCCGTCTTGCGACCACGACCACTGGATCGGGTACCACTGGGTGGCCTCGCGCTGCTCATCCATGGTTGGCAGGCGGCAGTCCTTGACGGCGTTCAGCGCAGCCTGATCAAGCACATCCGACGTGCTCGGCCTGGCTACCCGGGCACTTTCGACCCGTCCCGATTTGGCGATCAGGATGTGCAGGTCGACTTTGCCTTTGGGCGCGATACCTTGCACTCCTTGCGGCCAGTGCGGCGTGGCGCAGGCGATGAAATCGGCGACCTGTTTGGCCGGCGCCAGTTCAGCGCGCGCGTCCAGGCACGTGAGCAAGGCAATGGCGCAGGCGCAGTGCGCGCGCAGGAGAAACTGGTAACGCATCATGTTTGCTCGCTATGGTTGAGTGGTGCTTCAAATTGAACAAACCCCGCACACCTTGCGATGTGCGGGGTTTGCGCGGTTTCAGATCAGCTGAAAATCAGAACGTGGCCTTGAGCTGCAGACCCAGCGCGCGCGGCTCGTTGACCATGCCGGTCAGGTTGTCGAAGTCGATCGCGGCCACTGTTTGCACCTTGTTGGTGATGTTGCGGCCAAACGCGGCCACTTCATAATTGTCCCACTTGTAGCCGATCCGCAGGCCGCCTTCGAGCAGCGCCTTGGCTTTGTATTCGGCCGCCGTGTACAGGAACATATTGTAGGTGCTGCGGTAAGCCCAGTCGGTGTAGGCAAAGAACTCGCCGTTGGCCAGCGGGACGCTGTAGCGCAGCGTGAAGTTACCCATCCACTTGGGCGCGCGCGGCAGCGGATTGCCGTTGAGGCGCTGGATGTTATGGCCCTGGAACACTTCGGCATTGCCCGTCACGGTGCAACCGGTGGCTGCATGATTGACCGCATTGCCGCACGTTTGCACATACAGGTTGGCATCCTTGATCTCGGTATCGTTGTAGCTGCCGCCGACAGTCATGCGCAGCGAATCGGACAGGTTGACCTGGAAGTCCAGCTCCGCGCCCTGGCCGGTTACCTTGTCAGCGTTGATCAGCTGGTTCATGTTGATCGTGCCCGAGCCTGCCGTAAGCTGCTTGTCCTTGACCTGGTATTTGAAGACGCTGGCCGACATGCGCGCGCGGCGGTCGAACAAGTCTTGCTTGATGCCGGCCTCGATCGAGGTGGCCTTCTCGGCGCCGGCGATCGACGGCATGTCGGCAGGTCCGAACAAGCGCCCCTGCATACTTGGCGCCCGATAACCGGTGGCCAGGCGCGCGAACAAATTGGTGTTCTTGTTCAATTCATAGGTGCCGCTGAGGTCGCCGCTGATATTGTTCGAGGTCTTGTCGATCAGGTGCGGGCCGTAGGTCACGCCGCCTTCAAAGCGGCTGGCCGCGAAGTGCTTCTTGTCGCTGGTATAGCGCAGACCGCTGCGCAGTTTCAGCTTGTCGGAGACGGTGTAGTTCAAGGAGCCGAACAGCGCGTACGATTTCGCATCCTGGGTCTGGGTCGCGTAATCGGGCTTTTGCGGATTGCCCGGCGCCAGCGTGTCGAAGCCGATACTGTCGATCTGCATCTGCTCGTCGAAGTAGAACAGGCCAGCGATCCACTGCAACGGGCCCTTGTTGCTCGACTCGATACGCACTTCCTGGGTCAGCTGGCGGTGGTTCGGCAACAAGTCCGCGGTCTCGACCGAGAACGGCATGAAGCTGCCCGGGCCGCTGTCGGGGATGCCGCAGAAGCTGCAGCCATAACCGCCATCGACGTCGCCGCGGCTGTAGAAGTCGGCGCTTTCATAGCCGGTGATCGAATGCAGCGTCACGCCGTCGAAATCCCAGCGCAAACGCATGTTGGCGCCCTTGGTCCGCAGCCATTGCTCGTTGCCGCCGTCGGTAGGGTAATTGCCGTAGTCGAAACCGTCGACCAGGTCGTTGGTTCCCTTTTTCATGATGTTGGCACGGAACAGCATGGCGTTGCCCGCCATGTCGCGCGCGTGCACGTTGAACAGGGCGCTGAAGTCGCGGCTCGGCTTGACCAGCAATTGCAGGCGCGCCGCATGGTCGTGATAACCCTCGAAATCATGGGTCGGGCCATCGGTGCGGGCATTGTGCACGCGGTCGTCGCGGTTTTGCGATTGCAGCGAGATGCGCGCCGCCATGGTGTCGCTGATCGGCAGGTTGTACGCGCCTTCCGCATTGACGGCGCCGTAGTTGCCAATGCCAACCGAGCCGTAGCCTTCGGTCTTGCCGATGACCGGCTTGGCCGAATCGAACTTGATCACGCCAGCCGGGGAATTGCGGCCGAACAGGGTGCCTTGCGGCCCGCGCAGCACTTCGACCTGGTCGACGTCAAATACCGGGAAACCTTTGAGCATCGGGCTTTCCTGGACGATATCGTCCACCACCAGGCCCACCGGCTGCGACGCGTTCAAGTCGAAGTCGGTATTGCCCTGGCCGCGGATGTAGAAACGCGGGAAGGAACGGCCGTAGTCCGATTCCACCACCAGGCTGGGCGAGCGGGCCGACAGGAAGCGGATGTCCATGCCGCCGGAGGTGAGCACGTCCAGCTTTTCGCCCTTCAAGGCGGTAATGGCCATCGGCACGTCCTTGATGTTCTCCGAACGGCGCTGGGCCGTCACGATCACCGTTTCCAGCTGGCCCGGCTTGGCCGCCTCGGTTGGCTGGGCGTCTTGCGCCGCGGCCAGCAGAGGGAAGGCGCCGGCGACTGCCAGCGCGATGAGCGAGCGTGCCGCGAAGTGTTTGTTATGCAAAGTCATTGCCTACCCTTTCGATGGTGTTTCACGTGTGCGTTCCCTGACCCCTTATCGCTTAAATCATGTAAGGATTTTTGCATCGTAGCAGGAAAGAATTTCCCATCGTATGGGTTTTAATTTATATATTAAACATATAAATATCTAAATTAAATCGTATTTGCCATACATATTGGCACTGGTGCATAGTTCTAAGGCTCAGCTGTTCGGCCCTGCCGTAGCACGCTGGCGGGGGCCTCCCGGGCTACGCGGCCTTGCCGGACGCATCCAGGATGACCGCCGATAGCCACCATCGGTTTGTCTACGCAAAACAACAAATGTTTATCGCGAAACAAGCTGTTGTAACAATACGACATCGCGCGCCAGGAACCACCGTCATGACCGAAACAAGCGCATCAACATCCCGCATCAAGGCAATAGGCGAACTGGGCCAGCAAGTCTGGCTCGACAACCTGAGCCGCGAGCTGATTTCTTCCGGCACGCTGGCCGCCTGGATCGCCGACGATGGCGTGCAAGGGGTCACCTCCAACCCCGCCATTTTCCTCAACGCGCTGCGCAGCGATGGCGCCTACCTGGCCGCCATGCCGGCGCTACGCGCGGCAGTCGCGGACCCGGAAGCGCGCTTCGAAGCACTGGTGCTGCCCGACGTGCAGCGCGCCTGCGATCTGTTCGCGCCGCTGTACCAGGACAGCGACGGCAAGGCCGGCTTCGTCAGTTTTGAAGTGTCGCCGCGCGTGGCGCACGACGCCGTCGCCACCGTGACCGAAGCGCGCCGCCTGTGGGCCGCGATTGCTCGCCCCAACGCCATGATCAAGATTCCGGCCACCGAAGCCGGCGTCCAGGCCCTCGAAGAAGTGATCTTCGCCGGTATCAACGTCAACGTCACCCTCATTTTCGGACCGCGCCAGCTGGCGCAGGTACGCGCCGCCCACCGCCGCGGCCTGGCACGGCGCCTGGAAGCGACGCTGTCGGTGCAGCGCATCGCCAGCGTGGCCTCGGTCTTTATCAGCCGGGTCGACGCCGCCGTCGACGCGCTGCTGCCGGCATCGAGCAGCCACCTCAAGGGCAAAGCCGCCATCGCTGGCGCCCGCCTGGCTTACCGCGATGCGCGCAACGACAGCAGTTTTGCCGTGTTTGCCGCGTTCGGCGCCACGCCCCAGTGGCTGCTGTGGGCCAGCACCGGCACCAAGGACCCTTCCATGCGCGACGTCACCTATGTAGAACAGTTGATCGGCGCAGCCACCGTCAATACCGTGCCCGACGCCACCTTGCTGGCCTTTCGCGACCACGGCGAGGCGCGCGCCACGCTCGAACAGGGCGTGGACGAGGCGCACGCGGTGCTGGCCCAGCTTGGCCGCCATGGCATTGAACTCGATACAATTGGTAACGACCTGCTGGCCAAAGGACTGACACAATTCGAGCAAGCCCATGCCCATTTGCTGGCCTTGCTCGCCTAGAAACGCCCAATCCTCGTGTTGTGCCGGGTACAATATCGATATTCCAGGAGCCACTAATGAAACTGAAGTGTGTAAGCATGACGATGGCGGCGCTGTGCGTTGCTGCGAGCGCGACGGCGGCCGATCCCAAACTGGCGATCGTGTATGACGCTGGCGGCAAATTCGACAAGTCGTTCAACCAGTCCGCCTACGAGGGCGCTGAACGCTTCAAGAAAGAGACCAACATCAGCTACCTCGAAGCCCAGGCGTCCAGCGACACCCAGGCCGAGCAGATGCTGCGCAGCCTGGCGCGCAAGAAACTCGACCTGATCGCGGCAATCGGCTTCTCGCAGACCCAGGCGGTGCAAAAAGTGGCCAAGGAATTCCCTGCTGTGCACTTCGTGCTGATTGACTCGATCGCCCAGGGCGCCAACGTCAGCTCGGTGCTGTTCAAGGAAGAAGAAGGCTCTTACCTGGTCGGCGTGGCTGCAGCCATGGCCTCCAAGTCGCACAAGATCGGTTTTATCGGCGGCATGGACATTCCCCTGATCCGCACATTCAACTGCGGCTATGCGCAAGGCGCCAAGGCGACCGATCCGAAGATCGAGAACCTGTCCAACATGGTCGGCACCACCAGCTCGGCCTGGAACAATCCGGCCAAGGGCGGCGAGCTGGCACGCGCGCAGTTCGACCGCGGTGTTGACGTGGTGTTCGCCGTCGCCGGCGGCAGCGGCATGGGCACGCTGCAAACGGCCAAGGAAAAGGGCAAGCTGGCCATCGGCGTTGACTCCAACCAGAACTATCTGCACCCGGGCACCATGCTGACCTCGATGGTCAAGCACGTCGACCTGGCGATTTACGACTCGTTCATGAGCATGAAAAACGGCAGCTGGAAAGCTGGCGTCATTTACAAAGGCCTGAAAGAAGGCGGCGTGGACTGGGTGGTCGACAAGGACAACCGCGCGGTGGTGTCGCCGGCCATGGAAAAGAAAGTCAACGAAGCGAAGGCCAACATCATCAGCGGCAAAGTCAAGGTGGTCGACTACCGCACCGCCGGCACCTGCCCGATCTGATTTTTTAGTCTCCCTTTAAAAGCGCGCCGCGCCGGCTTCCCGGTTCGGCGCGCTTTTGAATACACCACCTACAAAAAACTATGCAGCCAGCTGTTCAATTTCGCGACATATGCAAGGCCTTCGGGCAAGTGCAGGCGAACGCCGACGTCAGCTTCGCCATCGCCAAGGGCGCCGTTCATGGCGTGATCGGGGAGAATGGCGCCGGCAAGTCGACCCTGATGAGCATCCTGTACGGCTACTACAAGGCCGACAGCGGACAATTGCTGATCGACGGCGAACCGCGCACCATTCGCACCAGCCATGAAGCCATTGCACTGGGCATCGGCATGGTGCACCAGCACTTCATGCTGGTCGAGAACATGACTGTGCTTGACAACGTCATGCTCGGCTCCGAAGGGGGCTTTCGCCTGGCGCCGCAGCGCGCCAAGGTCGAAGCATCGCTGCGCGAGATCTGCACCCGTTACCGGCTTGACGTCGACCCGCTGGCCAAAATTGAAGACTTGTCGGTGGGCGCGCAGCAGCGCGTTGAAATCCTCAAGCAAATCTACCGCAGCGCCAATATCCTGATCCTGGACGAGCCGACCGCGGTGTTGACGGCGCAGGAAACGGCGTCGCTGTTTGAAATCCTGCGCCTGTTCAAGGAACAGGGCAAGACCATCATCCTGATCACCCACAAGCTGGGCGAGATCATGGAGATTACCGACCAGGTGACGGTCATGCGCGCCGGACGCGTGGTCGGCGCGGTCGATACGGCCACCACCTCGAAAGAAGAACTGGCCAACATGATGGTGGGCCGCCCGATCGTCACCGAACTGCCGCGCGCTGCGTTCAATCCCGGTGCGCCGGTGCTGGACGTGAAGGGACTGCAGCTGACCGACAAGAACGGCGTTCGCCTGCTGGCCGACATCGACTTTACGCTGCATGCGGGCGAGATCGTGGCCATTGCCGGCGTGTCGGGCAACGGCCAGAGCGAATTGATGCAGATCCTGTCGGGCATGCGCTTGCCTAGCGCCGGCAAAGCCGTGTTCCTGGGTGCTGACCTGCCCTACGCCAAACGGCAAGACGCCGACGGCCTACCGGCCACGTTCCGCGAGCTCGGGATCGGCCACGTGCCCGAAGACCGGCTGCGCGATGGCGTGATCAAGGATTTCTCGGTGATGCAAAACACCGTATTCGGCTACCAGGACCGGGTCAGGAACGGCTGGGGCCTGTTCGACTTCAAGGCCATCGCAGCACGCTGCGCCAAGCTGCTCACCGCGTTTGACGTGCGCCCGGCCAATCCGGACCTGCGTATTGGCCTGCTCTCGGGCGGCAACCAGCAAAAGGTGGTGATTGCGCGCGAGGTGTCGGCCGCACCCAAGCTGATGCTGGTCGGCCAGCCCACGCGCGGCGTCGACATCGGCACCATCGAAGCGATCCACACCCAGCTGCTGCGCATGCGCGACGACGGCGTGGCCATCTTGCTGGTATCGGTCGAACTGGAAGAAGTGCGGGCGCTGGCCGACCGCATCATCGTCATGTCCGGCGGGCGCATCACCGGTGAACTCAAGATTGAAGAATTCGACACAACCCGAATCGGCTTGCTGATGGGCGGGATGCATAAATCATGAAAAAGACTGAACTACCACTGTGGGCGAGCGCCTTCGTACTGCCGCTGCTGAACCTGTTGACAGCGATGCTGGTGGCCGGCCTGGTGATCCGCATGCTAGGCGAAAGCCCGGTCGAGTCGATCGGCATCCTGGTGGCCAATTCGTTCAACCTGGACGGCCTGGGCTACACGCTGTTCTATGCCACCACGTTCATCTTTACCGGTTTGTCGGTATCGATCGCCATGAAGGCGGGCCTGTTCAACATCGGCACCGACGGCCAGATGTACATTGCAGGCCTCGGGCTAACGGTAGCCATGCTGAATCTGGACGCGCGTCTGCCGGCGCTGCTGCTCATTCCTGCGGCGATGCTGTGCTCCATGCTGTTCGGCGCCCTGTGGGCATTCTTGCCAGGCTATCTGCAGGCCAAGCGCGGCAGCCACATCGTGGTGACTACCATCATGTTCAACTTCATCGCTGCGAACCTGATGAACTTCGTGATCGTCCGCTACCTGATCCCGGTCGGCTCACAAAATACGTCGAGCCGCAACTTCGCAGACGCTGGCGCCATGCCGCGCCTGGGCGAATGGATACCGAGCTTCGCCGATGCGCCGCTGAACCTGTCGTTCCTGCTGGCGATCGTGGCGCTGGCCGTCTACGGCATCGTCGTGTGGCGTTCGCCGTGGGGCTACAAGCTGCGCGCCACCGGCCTCAATCCGAACGCAGCTCACTACGCCGGCGTCAAGATCAGCCGCATGATCATCGTCGCCATGCTGATTTCGGGAGCCTTTGCCGGCCTGGCAGCGGTCAATTCGATCCTGGGCTCGACCCATTACCTGTCGATCAGCTTCCCGCAAGGCGCAGGCTTCATCGGCATCGCCATCGCGCTGATGGGACGCCAGCATCCGGTTGGCATTTTCCTGTCCAGCGTGCTGTTCGGCGCCCTGATCCAGGGCGGCGGCGAGCTGTCGATGGTCAAGCAGAATATTCCGGCCGAGATGTTCATCTTCATCCAGGGCGTGATCATCCTGTTCTGCGGCGCGATGGAGCACCTGTACGGTCCTGCGGTGCTCAAGCTGATTAATGCGAAGAAGGGATAAGCCATGTTAGAAGATCTCCACATCGGCACCATCGTCGTGTCCACCATCCGCAATGCGCCCTTGCTCATTTTCGCGGCCATGGCCGGCCTGTTCGCCGAACGCAGCGGCGTGATCGACCTCGCGCTGGAAGGCAAGATGCTGGCTTCGGCCTTCGTCTCGGCGGCAGTCGCCTTCGCCACCCAGAACCCTTGGTACGGCATCGCCGCCGGCATGGCTGCGTCGGCCGCGCTGGCGTTGCTGCAAGGTTTTGTCAGCATCACCCAGAAAGGCGACCAGCTGGTGGGCGGCATCGCCATCAACATCGCCATGAGCGGCCTGACCTTCGTGCTGGCGCAGTATTTCTTCGCCCAAGGCGGCCAGACCCCCAATCTGGGGGACGCGCGCTTGCAGGACATCATTTTGCCCGGTACCGAGCTGCTGGCCAACGTACCGTTCATCGGCTGGTTCTATGGCCATGTGCTGGGCGGCCATACGATCCTGGTGTACATGGCGTTTGCGCTCATTCCGCTGGTGCACTGGGTGCTGTACCACAGCCGCTTTGGCCTGCGCCTGCGCGCCTGTGGCGAGAACCCGCACGCGGCCGATGCGGCTGGCATCAACGTCGAAGCGACGCGCTACATGGCGATGACGATCGCCGGCATCCTGTGCTCGTTCTCGGGCGCCTACCTGTCGATCGTGCAGAGCGGTTTCTTCCTGCGCGACATGTCGGCCGGCGCTGGCTATCTGGCCTTGACCGCGATGGTGTTCGGTAACTGGCGTCCGGCTTATACGGCGCTGGGCTGCATCATGTTCGGCTTTTTCAGCGCCGTGCAGATTCAGATTGAAGGCGTCGATCTGCCAGTCGTGGGGCGCATTCCCGGCTCGCTGATCCAGATGATTCCGTATGTCGTCACCGTGGTCGTGCTGGCCGGCCTGATGGCCAAGTCGGTGGCGCCGAAAGCGATCGGCAAGCCGTTCGTCAAGTCGCGCTAAGTGGCCATGGCGAAGCGGCTGCTGCTCGCCTTCGCCATGGCACTCGCGCTGGGAGCCGGCGTCCTGTATTGGGCCGGCTCGCACCTCACCAGGCCCGCCTATTCCAGCGCGGGCGAACCCGATCCTGAATTATTCGCCACGCCTGTCCTGATCCCCAATCAGAAGGGTTACGTGGCGGGTTGGGTTGCGCGCGGCGCTGGCAGCGGCGCGATCCTGCTGCTGCATGGCGTCCGCGCGGACCGGCGCCAGATGCAGGCGCGCGCGCTGTTCCTTAATCGCCTGGGCTACACGGTATTGCTGATCGACCTGCCGGCACATGGCGAGAGCCTGGGCGAGGCCATCACCTTTGGCGCACGCGAAGCCGACGGCGTGCGCGTGGCGCTGGCCTGGCTGGCGCGCAACCTGCCCGGCGAAAAAATTGGCGTGATCGGGACCTCGCTTGGCGCCGCGTCGCTGGTGCTGGCCAAACCCGGCAAGCAGATCGACGCGCTGGTGATCGAAGCGATGTATCCAACGATCGATGAGGCGACCGCGAACCGGCTGGCGCTGCACGGCGGTGCGCCGGCGCGCATCCTGGCCCCGCTGCTGCTGATGCAGCTGCCGTGGCGTATCGGCGTCACGCCCGATCAATTGCGGCCGATCGATGCGATGCAATCGCTGGCCTGTCCGGTGCTGGTGATCGGCGGCGCGCAGGATCGCCATACGCCGCAGGAAGAAACGCGCCGCATTTTTGCCGCGGCGAAGGAACCGAAACAGTTATGGCTGGTAGATGGCGCGGCGCATGTCGACCTGCATGAAGCGGCGCGCACGGAATACGAACAACGGGTTGGCGCATTCCTCTCGGCGCACCTGCGCTGACCCCACATCGCCCTTGCGAAGGCGAGCTCCTATGGCACCTATAAGCAGACGTGCTATAGGCCCTCGCCTTCGCAAGGGCGATGTAGAGGCCGCATCAGCGCGCCAGCTGTGCCGAGCGCTTGAAGGTCCATGCGAACGCCACGCCGGCCGATGTGCCGGTGCGCTTTTGCATCAGCGGGCTGTCGCGATTGGCGGCGCCGGCATAGCTTTCGTAGCGCACGAATCCGAATACCCGCAGATCGTGCCCCAGCATGCGCGAGCCGCTGATCCCGGCGCGCACCAGCATCAGGCCGGCATCGGCCCGGTACGCGGGCCGTTCAAGCGTCGCATACTGCGGCAGCACCTCGTAAAAATAGCCGTTCACCTTGCGCTCGCCGAACACCATGCCGAGATTGGCGTCGAAGGTCCACTTCTCCCCTGGCGCATTCGACTCGTAGACGATTTTTGGTTCGAACGTCCAGCCTTGAGAACGCACGCCGCTGCGCGCTTCGATCACCGAACGCAGCGGCAAGTCGAGCCGGATCCGGCTGCCGGGGTCCGGTCGCGCCAGCGTGACCTTCACGCGCGGCCCCGCTTCGAGCAAGACACCCAGATTCGGCATGCCGGCACGCGCCGCCACGTCCGACGAACGGGCCGGCAGCGAAGCCGCCAGCCCCACATCCAATTCAATGCGCTCGCTGCGCAGCAGGCGCGCGCCTATGCCTTGCTGGTCGACCCGCAATACTTCGCCGCGATACAGGATGAACGGCAGCGCCAGCGCGCGCGTGGAGCGGTCGCTCGAGCCGGGATAGGCCGGCGTGGTGGCAGCGCCGCCAAATACACCCAGCTCCCACAAGGGCAGTTGCTGCGCCTGAACTGCGCCGGAAGTGGCCACCAGTGCCGCGGCACAGCAGCGAAGCAATCGATTCAAGCAGCTCTCTCCACGGATACCAGCAATTGTTCAAACTGCGCGATAGGGACAGGCTGGCCGTACAGAAAGCCCTGGAACGCGCAGCAGCCAACCGATACAAGGAAGTCCGCTTGCGCCACCGTCTCCACGCCTTCGGCAATCACGTCCAGCCCCATGTGGTGCGCCAGCGCCACGATGGTGCTGGCGATGGCGGCGTCATTGGCGTCGACGGTGACGTCGCGGACAAAAGACTGGTCGATCTTAAGCTGGTCCAGCGGCAGCCGTTTGAGGTACGACAAGGACGAATAGCCAGTGCCGAAATCGTCCAGCGAAAACAGCACGCCATGGCGCTTGAGCGACGTCATCTTGCCAATGATTTCCTCGACGTCATCCATCAGCAGGCTTTCCGTCAATTCCAGCTTCAGGCGGCGCGCATCGGCGCCGCTGTCGGCCAGCGCCTGCAGCACCTGGCCGACAAACTCGGGCTGGCGGAACTGGCGCACGCTGATGTTGACCGCGATGGTCAGGTGCGCATGCCCGGTGTTGCTCCAGGCGGCCAGCTGGCGGCAGGCGCTTTCCAGCACCCACTGCCCGATCGGGATGATCAAGCCAGTTTCCTCGGTCAGGGGAATGAATTCGTTGGGCGAGACCTGGCCGCGTTCCGGATGCTGCCAGCGCAGCAGCACTTCGGCGCCGGTGATGCGGCTGTTAACATCGCGCTGCGACTGGTAGTACAGCACGAACTGGCCCAGCGCCAGGCCTTCGCGCAAATCGCTTTCCAGCGCCGCGCGGGCCGACACCACGGTCTGCATGTGCGGATCGAAAAAGCGCAGCGTATTGCGCCCGGCGGTCTTGGCGTTGTACATCGCCAGGTCGGCCCGCTTCATCAGTTCATCAATCGTGTGGCGGTTGCTTTCAAACAGCGTGACGCCGATGCTCGAGGTGCACTGGTGGCGCCGCCCGGCCAGATCGTACGGCGCATTGAGCGCAGCGAGCACTTTGCGCCCGATGGTCTCGGCCTGGCCCGCGGCGTCACCTGTTTCGCGGGCCAGACCTTCGAGCATGACCACGAATTCGTCACCGCCCAGGCGCGCCACGGTGTCGCCTTCGCGGATGCACTGCACCAGGCGCGCGCCGACTTGCTGCAGCAGCAGGTCGCCCATGTCGTGCCCGAGCGAGTCGTTGAGCGTCTTGAAATTGTCCAGGTCGATGAACAGCAGCGCGCCGGCGCGTTCGGTGCGCCCCGAGCCGATCATCGCGTGGCGCAAGCGTTCGAGCAGCAAGCGCCGGTTCGGCAAGCGCGTGAGCGGATCGTAGAACGCCAGGCTGCGGATCTCTTCTTCGGTCGCCATGCGTTCGCGCTCGGACGCGGCCAGCGCGTCGAGCATGCCGTTGATCGATTCGCCCAGCTTGCCGATTTCATCGCTGCGTCCCAGGCCGGCGCGCACATTGCGTTCGCCCTTGTGGACCGCGTTGGCGACCAGCGCCAGCTGGCGCAGGCCGCGCGTCAGGCCGGCGGCGATCACCAGCGCCAGCAGCAGCGCCAGGCCGATCGCCAGCGCCGCCAGCATGTAGCCGCGGCGGGTTACTGCGGCCAGGTTGTCGTTGACCTGGGCACGGCCCCACCCTACCCGCACCCAGCCCAGGTGGCGGCTGCCGGCAAAAATCGGTTCGGCGGCGTCGACCAGGTACTCGTCGTCGACCAGGCGCGTGGCGCGTGGCACCGGGCTGGCCAGCAGGCGCCGGCTGGCCGGGTCGTCGGCGATCAGGCCGATGGTGCCGAGCTCGTTGGCGGCGAGCACCTTGCCGTCGCGCCCCATCACCAGCGCATACTTCAGGTTGGGATTGCGCGCGATGCTGCGCAATTCCACTTGCAGGCCGGTGACGTCGTTGGCCACCAGCCAGGCGGTACTGCCCACGGCCAGCATGCGCGCCAGGTCCTCGGCGCTGTGGGCGCTCTGCTCCATCAGAAATTTGGTCTGGTGCTGGATCACGCCATAGCCAAAGCCGAACATCACCAGGCCGGTAGCCACCGCAAAGGCGAGCGTCAGCTGGCGCCGGATGGAGCCGCAGGCAAGGTCGATCAGCCGGTCGACGGCACGCATCAGCATCAGTCGGGCGCCACCGGAAAGGTGCGCTGGTACTGCTCCATGAAAGTGCGCACCACGTCGTATTGGGCGTCGCCGGCCAATTCGAAGCTGCTGATCGGGACCTGGGCCAGCAGCGCCCGCCCGCGCTCGGTGGTGCTCATGGCAACCATCAGTTCACCGACGTGCCGCACCACCTCAGGCGGCACGTCATTGCGCGCCACGATGCCCTGATTGACCAGCGAACCGGTCGGAAAACGCACTTCGAGCTGGCGCGCCTCGTCCGGATGCATGCGCTGGAACGTGATCCAGGCCAGCGGCCAAGTGGCGCCGGCCAGCGCGCTCTTCTGGTACACCGCCATGATCGAGGCGTGCTGCGAGCCGACATAGCTGGCCTGGATGTCGCGCACCGGATCGATCCCGTTTTCCTTGAGCTGCAGCTGAGTCATCATCGTGGCCGCCAAAGCCGACTTGGGCGGAAAGCACAACGGCTTGCCCTTCAGGTCGGCCAGTGTCTTGATGCCACTGTCCTTGCGCACCACCCAGATGCCGCGAAAAGCGCTGTCGTCGCCCATCTTGGCGAAGATGCGGTAGCCGCCCTGCTGCGCCGCGCGCCAAGAGTGATAGGGGTTTGACAGCGCAAAAGCGAAGCTGCGCGCCTGCAGCGCCTGCTCGTGCTCGGCCAGGCCACGCGGCACTTCCAGCACCAGGCGCGCGTCGGTCAGGTTGGCATTGAGATGGTCGACGATGGGACGAAACACATCGTAGATATTGCGAAAGTTCGACATCGGCGTCACGCCGAAGGTGTATTCGGCCACTTTCGGCTTGGCCGGGGCAGCCACGAACTTGGGCGTGCCGGCGCTCTCGCTGGCGTGCTTGCTGCAGCTGGCCAGCAGCGCCAGCGTGCACAGCAGTATTGCCCATTGCCTTGTCGTGCGCGCCATCCGTTCCATGATATTGCCCCCGATCACCAGATAGGGAAAGTATCCCCAGTGTTCAGCGGCAAGTCAACCGCGGCCGCTTACGGCCAGATGGTTTGCAACAGCGCGGCCAGGTGGTAGCCGCCCTTGATCAGCTGGGTGCGTGCCAGCGCCGAGCTCGGCACCGGGTAGTTCGGGCCCATCTCGAGCGCGAACTTGTGCTCCATCTCGCCGCGCTTGTTGATCTGCGAGTCGCGCTTGCCGAGCGTGACGTCGGTGTAGGCCAGCTTGGCCGCCACCAGCGCATCGTCGGCCCACTGGTAGGGCCACAGCATCGCGTCGCCCGTGTTCAATGCCACCAGCGGCTTGTCGTCGATGACCTTCTGGGCGAACTGCTCGGGGGTTCTGGTGCTGCTGCGGCGCATCGCGTAGTCGACCACGGTGCTGTCCCAGTAGGCGTGGAACGGGCGGGTCTTCCATTTCTGCGCGCCTTCAGCCAGCGGCTTCGCTTCGCCCGGGATCAAGGGCTTGCTCAGCGCCGTGAGGCGCTCGTCGTCCAGCAGCAGGCTGTTGCCGCCGCGTGATTCGAAGATGTGATCGCCATCGATGTCGGCCTTTTTGGCCGGCACCACAAACTTGCCGTCGGCGCTGACATAGGCCGATCCCATGTGCAGCGGCTGGTGGATGTCGCCGGTCATGTGGGCCACCAGCAGCAGCGCCTGACGGCGCGTGAACTGGTGGGGATTGAGCGCCGGGTCGGTCTTGCCCTGTAATACGGCGATGGCCTGCTTCAGGGTCTGCACGATGTCGATCTCGGAGCTGCCCACCGCGCCGTCGGTGTAGTGCTCCAACTGGAATGGCAGGTTGGCGTAATGGTATTCGGTGTGGCGCGGATTGACGGCGGTGTACGCGGCCTGTTCGTCGGTGGGCGCGGCGTAGCCCACCCCGCCCTTGGCGCCGTCGGCCCAGTTGGTGATCGACTCCAGGCTTTCGCCGGGCAGCAGCAAGGCCGCCACCTGCTTTTCGGCGTTGCTGCCCTTGATCAGTTTTTCGGCGATGGCGCCCACTGCGCGGTGGCCCTCATAACCCCAGGCCTGGGCATCAAGGCTCAGGAAAGCGCACGACAGCGCGGCGGCACAAGCGAGTTTTTTCATTTTCGGTTTCCAGGTTGGCGGAGTATCAGTTCACGGTATTGATGCGCCCCAGCGGCGCGGCATGGCCGGCCGGGGTGCCGGCTTGATCGTTCTTGACCAGGTACTCGACGACAGCATCGAAGTCGCGCATCTGGGTATCGACCTTGTTGCGCGCATCCTTGAAGACGGGGAAGTTATCGCCCCCTTCGGCCAGGAAGTTGTTGCCGGCGATACGGTAGGTGGCGCCCTCGTCGAGCGGCTCGCCATGCAAGGTCAGGCTGCCCGGCACAACCCGCGACCCCGGCGGCAGCGCCGGATTCCAGCGGTAGCTGAAACCGTTCGACACCTGCAGCACCGACGCATGGGCGCCATTAGCGCGTATCCATTGCTGCTCGAGCAGCGCGCGAATCTGGGCGCCGGTCATGTCCATCGCCACCAGGGTGTTGCCAAACGGGAGCACGATCTGGACCTGGCCGAAGGTGGCGGTCAGGCTCTCGCCCACGTCCAGGTCCTGGCGCATGCCGCCCGTATTCATGAACGCGATGCGCGCGCCCTGGCTGCGGGTGGCGGCCAGCACGGCATCGGCGATCAGGTCGCCCAGCGCGGACTCGCCGGCATCACTGGCCTTGCGCCCGATCGTCTTGGCCGCGATCCTCGCTACTGGCCGCGCCAGCGCTTCGCGGCTGACCGCGCGCGTGCGCGCCAGGAAAGCGCGCACCTGTTCGTGCGGCGCAAACTGGCCAGGATTGACGATCACGTTGTTGACCGTGATGCCAAGCACCGCGCCGCTGGCCGGATTGACTTTCATGCTGATGCGCGACAGTGCATGACCGCCCATGTCGGCCTGGGTCACGGTGCGCCCGTCGACCACGCACTGGAAGCCCTTGTGGGTATGGCCGCTGATGATCAGCCGGATGGCCGGATCGAGGCGTTTGACGATGCCCACGATCGGGCCTTGCAGCTGGCTGCATTCGGGCTGATCGAACGGCTCGCTGGTCTGGCCGCCTTCATGGATCAACAGCACGAACACCTTGACACCCTTGGCGCGCATGTCGGGAATGACCCGGTTGATAGCGTCGGCCTCGTCGACGAACGACAGGCCGGCAATGCCCGACGCCAGCACCACCGCGGCGGTATCTCGCAGCACGGCGCCGATCAGGCCGACTTTGACGCCCTTGACGTCGGCGATTTTATAGGCCGGCAGGAACGGCTTGCCAGTAGCGCGGTCAAGCACGTTGGCGGCCAGATAAGTGTAAGCGGCGCCCTTGAAATCGGGCGCGAACTTGCACGCCTTGTCGGGCCGTATCGAGACGCAGCCGCCGTCCTGCTGGCGCATCAGTTCCGCCCTGCCCTGGTCGAATTCATGGTTGCCCACCGAGCTGGCGAACAGGCCGGCCATGGACAGCGCTTCAATGGTCGGTTCGTCGGCCCACATCGACGACATGGCCGGACTGGCGCCAACCAGGTCGCCGGCGGCGACAAACAGCAAGTCCTTGTCCTGCTTGCGCCAGGCCTGGATGGCGGCGGCGATATTGTCCACCCCGCCGGCCTGATGCGAGCTTGGAACAAGCTTGCCGGCGACGCTGGTGTAATCGAATTTAGAGGCTTCGAGATTGCCGTGGAAATCATTCATGCCGACCAGGTTGATCTGGACCGGACGGCTAGCGCAAGCGCTCAGCAGGCATGCGGCCGCGAGCGCAGGAAAGAAGGGACGCAAAAAAGAAGTCATAAGTCAAAAGGATAACCGAAGTACCAAAAAAAAACGGCTGGTGTCGCCACCAGCCGTTTTGCAGGCGCTGCGTGCGAGTCGTTTAGAACTCGTACTTGACGGTTGCCTGGATGGCCCATTGCGATTCGCCCTTGGTCTGGCGAAGCTCAGGCGCTTCCAGCGGTGTCACGACGTAGATGTATTTGCCATTCGCGTCCAGACCAGCGTAATTGACGAAGCTGCGGGCATTGCCACCTTGCGGCTGGAAAATGATCTCGTTGATACGGCCCCATTTTTTGTTGAGCATGTTGCCAACGTTCATGAAGTCGAGCGTGAAGGTGGCCTTGTTGTTCGACCAGATACCAGGGATTTCCTGGCTGATCCGCATGTCGAAGCTGTTGGTCCACTTGGCGAAGTCCGAGTTACGCTTGACAACGCCGCCAGCTGCGCTCTTCAGTGCATCGTTGGCATCGACGATGTCCCAGAACTTGCGCTCGTTGGTGGTGTTGCCCACGCTGTCGCCGTAGAACGTGACGTCGCCCGAACCGAATGCTTTCGGAATGTACATCAAGTCGTTGGTGAGGCCGTCGCCGTTCAAGTCATTGGTCATGATCCAGCTGTATGGACGGCCCGAACGGCCTTCATAGAACATGCCGACACGGGTGTTGTACTCGCCAAACAGCTTGCGCTGGAAGTTGAACGTCGCGCTGATCCGGTCCTTGACCAGGTAGCTCGAGTTCGACGCCACGTTTTCGTTCGGATCGAAGGCGGCGCGGGCATTGAAGACCGAGTTGGCGATCGAATTGCTCAGTGGCGAGACATCGGTCGCATCGGTGCGCGAGTAAGCCATGCCGAAGCCAATGCCCTTGATCATCGGACGGGTGACCGACACGGTCGCTACCATGCCGCGGCCGAGGTCGGTCGCCGTACCCATGATCACGTTGCCGAACGCCGAGTTGTTCAGCGATTTGGTGGTGTTGGTGCAACCGTTTGCCGTACTGACCGCACGGGCAGCATCGACGCTCCAGCATAATGGATTCAAGCCGCTCGGGTTGTAGTACATATTACGTTGATCGCTACCGACCTTGGTAACGGTACCCAGGTTCAGATGCTGGTAGTAGATGCCGTCCTTGTTCTTGGTGTACAAGAACTCGGCACCGAAGACCAGGCCGTACCAAGGCAACTCGGTATCGAACGCCAGGTTGGCCTTGTAGACCGACGGCTGGGTAATGTTCTTGTCGAGGAAGTCGAGCGACGCGGCAGGAATGGCCACGGCGGTCAGCACCGGCTGGTTATCCGGATCCGGGCTGAAGAACGACGTCGTCGGGCAACGGCTCGCTGCGCTGGAATTGCAGTTGAGCTGACGGGTGGCCACGCCATGGTTGGAGAACGGGTTCGCCATCCACACGGTTGCCGCAGCACCCTGGAACAAACCAGCGCCGCCGCGCAATTGCATTTTGGTCGCGGTAGGCAGCTTGTAGTTGAAGCCGAAACGGGGCTGGAACAAGTTCTGGCCATCGATCGTAAAGGTATTGTCGATGCCGAAACCGCCGCTCTGACGCGTACGGGTGGTGGCATTGCCCGGCACCATCGGTGCGGCAGCGGCGGCATTGGCCAATGGCTTGCCGTTGACCGTATTGCGGTCGAGGCGCACGCCGTAGTTCAGCGTCAGTGCCGGCGTGACGTTCCAGGTGTCCTGGAAGAACAAGCCGGTATTGGCCATCGAGAAGCTGCCAAAGGCTTCTTCAAACGTATGGTTAGGCGCTGGCTGCTGCAGCGAGTAGCTCGAAGCACGGCCGAGCTTGAAGTTTTCCAGCACGGCCTGTTCGATCAGCGCGGTCGAGGCAGTCTTGCACGTGATGGCGCCAAACGAATACACCACTGCGCCCGACGAGTCCATGCAACTGAAGGTGTAGTTACCGTAGGTGCTCGGAAGGAAGGCGTTAAAGATCGTGTTCTTGGTGTGATCGAAGCCGAACTTGAGTTCATGTTCGCCGATGTGCCAGTTACCACCGGCATACAGGTCCGTCGTTTTGGTATTGAGGGCGTTGACGTGGCGATTCGGTTCGGTGCCGAAGTTCAGACTGCGCGGGCCCGACTTCGTGCCTTCTGGCACGAGGCCGCTGAACTGCAGCTGCATGGTCGGCAGGCGCGCCTGGTTATTCGGCACCGAATCGAGGTCGCGTTGCGAGATTTTCAGCTCGGTGCTAAAGGCCGGCGTCCAGTCGGAGAACAACTGCGCCACCGTGGAATCGATTTGCTTGGCTTGCGAGTAGAAAATCGAGCTCAGGCCGATGTTGCTGGCCGTAAAGGTCGACGAACCGCCAAAGAATGGCTCGGCCTGCGAGGTGCCGGTGTAACGGATGTTGGCACGATGGTCATCGTTGATGTTCCAGTCCAGCTTGATGGTTTTTTCGCGCAGGATCAGGCCAAAGCCTGGCGGGGCCTTGAGCGTGCCGATGTCCATGCCCCAGGTGTTCTTGGCGATGTCCTGGGCTGCGGTGACCGCCGACTGCGTGATGGCGACGTTGGTGGCAGGACTGCCGATGATGCCAAACGACGGCACATTACGGGTGCTCTTGTTCTCTTCAACCAGGGCAAACAGGAACAGGGTGTCCTTGATCAGCGGGCCGCTGACCCACGCGCCTTTGGTCGTTTCCTTGTACGGCTCCGAGTAGTAGGAGTCATCGCCCACGTTGTAGCGATCACCCGCCATCTTGTCGTTGCGGAACGCGAAGTAACCAGCACCCTTCCAGGTGTTGGTACCGGACTTGGTGACGGCGTTGACGTTGGCGCCGGTGTAGCCTTTTTGCGTGACGTCGTAATTGGCCACGTTCACCTGCACCGACTGGATCGCTTCGATCGACAGTGGCTGGCGCACGGTCGGGCTGCCGTTCGACTCCAGGCCGAAGGTGTCGTTGACCGACACGCCGTCGATGGTCATCGAGTTGAAACGGAAGTTCTGGCCGGCGACGGACATTTCGCCGCGCTCTTTGTCGGTCTGCGCCACGCGCGGGTCGGCACGGGCGTAGTCTTGCAGGTTGCGGCCGATCGACGCCTGGGTTGCCAGTTCGGTCGCGCCGATCGAGGTGCCGGCGCCCATGTTGGTGCGCGAGAAGACGTTCGCGCGCGACGACGAACCGGTGACGGTGACCTGCTGGATCGGTGCGCCCATGACAGCGTCGACCGCGGCCGTTTCGGCCAGCACGGTGTAGATGCCTTCGCGCTTTTCGGTCACGCCATTTTTGGTGATGATGATCGTGTACGGACCGCCGGTACGCAGGCCGCGGGCCACATAACGGCCTTCGGAGTCGGTGGTGACGTTGCTCACCGAGCCGGATTCAGTATGGACGATGGAGACGGTCGCACCGCTGGCAGGCTTGCCATCGGCACCCGAAATGCGGCCGGCGATGGCCGACGTGGTGTTCTGTGCGAAAGTCGGCGCTGCCGACAACGCGATGGACAAGGCCAGCGCCAGCTTGGTCAGCTGAATCCGTTTGTGAATGATCATTGTATAACCCCAAAAAAAGCTAATAGTTATGTGGGAACCCGTGACCAGGTTCCTGCTGTACTTTGTTGCCATGCTGCCGGCATGCGCTGGTGGCGCATGCCCTTTCCTTCAGTTTCCAATCGTGCTGCTTGCCCCGCACCTGGCCGACGAATGGACAGGTAAAACTTGCGCGTAAGCAAGTATATCTGGCGAAAATGTCACCTTGATGACGTGATGATTCTCTTGGCAAGCTTGAGCTATCGATTAACTATGCATTAACGGTCTCGGCCTGACAAATACCATTTCGCTTACTCATTTATATGACAAACATATAAATTCACCAACAGAACGATAATTATTTACCTAAAAAGCACGTTAGCCCGGGAAGTAGCGCTAGCGCCGATTATAAATGAGCCATTCTTGACGGAAATCGAAACGACTTGATATGCAACAAAAGTTGGGGTGGGCGGCCAAATGTGTAGCGGACAGACCACACAGTTATCAGGAGGGAAAGTTTGTGCAGAGGGTCAAGTCTGACATCTGGACACGGGCCCATCAGTAGCGTCGCTACTGATGGGCCCGTGTCCAGATGTCAGACTTGACCCTGCTTTTCAGCGCTGAGCAGCGCTTTTGGAGAGCTTGGCGACGTCCGCTTCGAACACGGAAAAACGGGCGTCGAGCTGGCGCGACAGGCGCTGCTTGTCGCCGGCTGGCAGGAAGGAATAGCGCAGGCTGTTGTACGAGGCGCGTTTGAGTTCGGCGTAGGCTGGCTTGTAACGGCTGGCGAACAGCGTGTATTCCTGGGCCAGCGTGTGGCGCGTGACGCCGGCGTCGTCGGTGGCGATCACATACGGCACGCCATAGCGGCGGTACAGCGTCAGTGGGTGGTTTTCGCCCTTGACGCCGGAGATGAAGCCGTTGCTGGTCAGGTTGATCTCGACCGGAATATCGCGCGCGCGCATCGCTTTCAGGATCGCTGGCGCATTGCTCTCGTGCGCCAGGTCGAGCCCGTGGCCGATGCGGTTGGCGCCGGCCACGTTGATGGCCTGGTCGATGTGGAAGCGCAGCCCGTCCGGCGGCACGTCGCCCAGCGCCAGTTCGCCCGCGTGCAGCGCCAGCTTGACGTCGGGATAGCGCGTCTTGAGGAACCGGAACATCTTCATGTGTAGCGCATAGTCGCGCATCGACGCGGCCGCACTCTCTTGTCCGACAATGTTGACGCCCACGATCAGCGGACTCTGGCCGGCCGCCTTGAAGGCCGACAGCATCGATGAAAACACCTGGGCCGGCGGCAGCAATCGCAGCACATAGGCCTGGTAGCGCATCGTGAAGCGCTCGTCGTCGATGCCGGCGGCGGCTTGTGCGGTGCGGCTGACGAAGTCGGACAGGTTGCGCGTGAAGGCCGGATCTTGCTCGAGCACCGCGCTCCAGCTGCGCATGGCTTCGTCGAGCGCGGCGTCGCTGGCGCCGGCCTGGCGCATCTGGGCGTCGAAGTCCGGATTGGCGACGAACGGCGCCAGCTTGAACATGGTTTCGATGTAGCTGATGTTTTCCTGGACCGCGCGCTTTTTCAGCTCTTGCAGGCCTTCGGCGAACATGGCGTTCGAGACCGGGCCGAAATAGCCGAACGTCTGGAAGAACTGGCGGTCCGGCGGCGCCTGCAACGCGCCGTGGTTGTCGAAGTCCTTGCTCGACCAGCGCTGGAGCAGCTCGCGGTAGGTGTAGTCGTCGGCCAGCACTGCGGCCGTGCCAAGGCACTGACGCTCGGCTGCCGGCTTGGCAGCTTCCGCCGCAACTACCTCTTTATTGGTTTCGATGCGGTAGGTCTGCTTGTTGACGCAGAAGCCCTGCTGGTCGAGCCAGTCGATGTACTGCTCGGCGTACAGCGCGCCCGAATAATGGTGGTGCAGGTCGCCGCCCTTGGGCATCTGCGAAAAGAACATCGTCAATTCGGCAGTCCTGGGCTCGGCCCCGGCCACCAAGCCCGCCAGATGGCGCGCGGTAGCCGCTTCGTTGGCCTTGGGCGCGGCTGCATGGGCGCTGGCCGCCACAGCCAGGGCAATCAGCAGGCTGCTCGATTTAATGATCATCGGTGATTCTCTCGTAGGTAGGTAATGATTACGCAGCCTGCCGCCGGTGCACCAGCTGCCCGCAAGCATAGGTGGCATCGATGGCGCGGTCGTCGCCCAGCAGCGCCAGCGCAAACAGCAGTTCCTCGAGGTTGTTGCAGCGCGCCGTGCGGCGCGCCAGCAAAGGCGTCGCCTGCGGATCGAGCACGATGAAATCGGCTTCGGCACCCGCCACGAAATTGCCGATCGTCCCTTCGAGTTGCATGCTGCGTGCAGCACCCAGCGTGGCCAAATAAAACATGCGCACGGCGGGCAGGTAGCTGCATTTCAAGCGTGCTACTTTATAGGCTTCATTCATGGTTTGCAACATCGAGAACGAGGTGCCGCCGCCCACATCGGTGGCCAGCGACAGCGCCACGCCGGCCGCATCGGCCTTATCGAAATCGAACAGGCCCGAACCGAGGAACAGGTTCGAGGTCGGGCACACCGCCGCCGCCGCGCCCGATTCGGCCATGCGCGCAAAATCGCGCTCGTCGAGCCAGATGCAGTGGCCATACATGGCGCGCTCGCGCATCAGGCCATAGTGATCGTACACGTCCAGGTAGCTGCGCGCCTGCGGGAACAGCGAACGCACCCATTGGCATTCGTCGTGGTTTTCCGATACGTGGGTCTGGATGTAGGTGTCCGGGTAGGCGGCCGCAAGTTCGCCGCACAGAGCAAGCTGCGCTTCGGTCGACGTCGGCGCAAAGCGCGGCGTGATCGCGTACATGGCGCGCCCGCGCTTGTGCCAGCGCTCGATCAGGTCCCCGGTGTCGCGCGCACCGTGATCAAAGCCGTCGCACAGGAAGTCCGGGCAATTCCGGTCCATCAGGATCTTCCCGGCCGCCATGCGCAGGTTGCGCGCGGCGCTGGCCTCGAAGAAGGCATCCACCGATTCCTTGTGCACGGTGCAGTAGACCATCGCCGTGGTGGTTCCGCAGGCCAGCAGCTGGTCGAGGAAGAAGTCGGCTACTTCGCGCGCGTGCACCGCATCGCCAAACTGGCGCTCGGTCGGAAAGGTGTAGGTTTCCAGCCATGGCAGCAGGCCGGGTGCGGGCGATGCGATCATGTCGGTCTGCGGGAAATGCAGGTGGGTGTCGATAAAGCCGGGCATGATCACTTTGCCGCGGTAATCGGTGACGCTGGTCCCGGCCGGCAAGCTGGCATGCAGCGCGGCGTAGTCGCCGGCGGCGACCACCTTGCCGCTGTCGACGATCAGCAGGCCGTCTTCGTGCCAGGCGATGGCATCGCCGCCGAACGCGGGATCGGCGCGAAAGTGCAGCACGCTGGCGCGGTAGGCTTGCAGTTGACCGGGTATTGCTGTTGACATCAAATTTTCTCCCACACCATCAATAATTGCGCGGCAACCGAGGCGGCGATCACCGCTGGCGCCTTGCCGGCGATGCCGGGCAGTCCGATCGGGCACACCATGGCCTCGATGCGGGCCGGGTCAAAACCGCGTTCGCGCAGGCGCCGTTCGAACTGGCAGCGCTTGGTTTGCGAGCCGATCAGGCCGAACCATCCTACTCCAGCGCGGGCCATGATCGCTTCAGCCAGGCGTTGATCGAGCGCATGGCTGTGCGTCATGACCAGGTAGGAAGCGCCGTTCGGCGCGGCCGCCACCAGCGCCTCGGGCACGTCGCTCGCTTCGACCGTGACGTTGGCCGGCAGCTCGTGGGGGAACATGTCGTCGCGTTCGTCGACCCAGGTGACAGTGCACGGCAGGTGCGCCAACGCGCGCACCAGGGCTTGGCCCACGTGGCCGGCTCCGAACAGCAGCAGGTGATTGCGCGGCACAGCTACCAGGTCGACCAGCCAGCGCCGTCCTTCGGCGTCCTGCATCAGATGGGTGCCGCGCTCGCGCAAGGCCGCGGGGACCGCATCTCGCAATGCGCGTTCTGGTGCACCGTCCAGCGCCACCATACGCCAGCTGTCCTGGCCGCGCCGGGAAGCAAGTTCACTGGTATCGGCCAGTTCGAATGCCAGCAGCATCACGCCGCCGCAGCACTGGCCCAGGCTGGGGCCGAGCGCAAAGCGTTCCAGATGCCGCTGGCGACCGTCTTGCAGCATCGCGCGGGCAATCTCGATCGCGCGCAATTCCAGGTGGCCGCCGCCGATGGTATCAAACGCGCGCGCCGCCGTGACCAGCATACGTGCGCCGGGTTCGCGCGGGGCCGATCCCTCGACCTGCGCCACCGTCACCAGCACCGCAGCGTCGCTGGTCTGTGTCAGCCACTCGTCCATCAATGAGCCTCGACAAAAGCGATTGCATTGAGGATCGCCTCGCTGGTGGCCGGCGCGTTCAAAGGCGGATTGACGCGATGGCCACCGACGCTGGAAATGGCGTCGCGGATCGCAAACAGCACCGAGAAAGGCAGCAGCAGCGGCGGCTCGCCAACGGCTTTGGAGCGGTGGATGCTGTCTTCGACATTGCTGTTGTCATACAGGCGCACGCGGAAATCTTCCGGGCAGTCCGACACGCCAGGAATCTTGTAAGTGGACGGCGCATGCGTCATCAGCTTGCCGGCCGGGTTCCACCACAGTTCTTCGGTGGTGAGCCAGCCCATGCCCTGAATGAAGGCGCCTTCGACCTGACCGATGTCGATTGCCGGATTGAGCGACTTGCCGGCGTCGTACAGCGCATCGGCGCGCAGCAGCTTCCATTCGCCGGTCAGGGTATCGACCACGACTTCGGACACCGCCGCCCCGTACGCGAAGTACGAGAACGGATGGCCGTTCATGGTCCTGGGGTCCCAGTGCAAATGAGGCGTGGCATAGAAGCCGTCGGACCACAGCTGCACTCGCGCCAGGTAGGCTTTCTGGACCAGCGCCGGGAATGGCAGTTCGTGGCCGTTGACGTACACCGTGTCGGCGGCGAAGAGCACCGCCTCCGGTTCGCCGCCGTACAGCGACACGGCGTAGGCGGCCAGGCGCGCGCGGATCTGGCGCGCCGCATCCTGGGCTGCCTTGCCGTTCAAGTCGGCGCCGGTGGACGCGGCCGTGGCCGAGGTGTTGGCGACCTTGCTGGTATCGGTGGCGGTGGCGCGCACGCGCGCCATGTCCACGCCCAGTTCGTGCGCGACCACCTGCATCACCTTGGTGTTGATGCCCTGCCCCATCTCCGTGCCGCCGTGGTTCACCAGGATCGAGCCGTCCACGTACACATGCACCAGCGCGCCGGCCTGGTTCAAGTGGGTGACGTTGAAGGCGATGCCGAATTTTACGGGCGTGAGCGCCAGTCCTTTTTTCAGCACCGGGCTGGTGCTGTTATACGCCGCGATGGCGGCACGCCGCGCGCGGTACTCACTGCTGTCTTCCAGTTCCGCACTCAGTTCATGGATCACGTTGTCGACGATAACCTGGCCGTAGGGCGTGACGTTGTCGCTGTCGCGGCCATAGAAATTGTGGCGCCGCACGTCCAGCGCATCGCGCCCCAGATTGCGGGCAATGTCGTCGATGATGTATTCGATCGCGATTGCGCCCTGCGGGCCGCCAAAGCCGCGGAAGGCGGTGTTGGACTGGGTATTGGTCTTGCCGCAGGCGGCGCGGATATCGACGTCCGACAGGTAGTAGGTATTGTCGAAATGGCAGACCGCGCGCGTGGCGACTGGGCCGGACAAATCGGCCGAATAGCCGGCGCGGCTGACCATGTCGACCATGGCCGCGACAATCTTGCCGCCGTCGTCGTAGCCGACTTCGTATTCGTAATGAAAGCAATGGCGCTTGCCGGTAACGAGCATGTCGTCGTCGCGGTCGGCGCGCAGCTTGACCGGGCGCTTGAGCTTGGCCGCGGCGATGGCGGACGCCGCCGCCCACATGGCCGACTGCGACTCCTTGCCGCCGAAACCGCCGCCCATGCGGCGGCATTCGACGACGATGTTATGCGCTTGCACGCCCAGCGCATGGGCGACCACGTGCTGCATCTCGCTCGGGTGCTGGGTCGAGCACAGCACCAGCATGCCTTGGTCTTCTTTCGGGATCGCGTATGAAATCTGGCCTTCGAGGTAGAACTGCTCCTGGCCGCCTACATACAGCTCGCCCTTGAGCGTATGCGGCGCGCGCGCCAGTGCGGCCTGGAAGTCGCCGCGCTGCAGCCGCATCGGCGGCAGCACGTATGCCTGCGCGGCGCGCGCGGCCTGGGGCGTCAGGATCGCCGGCAGTTCATCGTAGGTGACCTGCGCCAGGCGCGCGGCACGGCGCGCGTGGTCGTGCGTATCGGCCACCACGATGAAGATCGGCTGGCCCACATACATGACCAGGCCATCGGCCAGGATCGGATCGTCGTGGATGATCGGGCCGCAGTCGTTGGTGCCGGGGATGTCGGCGACCGTGAACACGGCCACCACGCCGGCGCTGGCGCGCACAGGTGCAAGGTCAATGGCGCTGATCTTCGCGTGCGCCTTGGAAGACAAACCGAGCGCCGCGTGCACGGTGCCAGCCACTTCGGGGATGTCGTCGGTGTAGGTGGCCTGGCCGAGCACGTGCAGCGCGGCCGATTCGTGCGGGCGCGACAGGCCAACGCCGGTCCAAGCAGCCGCTTTGCTGTCGGGGGCGTTCATGCTGCGCTCCTGGTAAATGCATTGACCTGGTCCGGGGCCAATGGCGCATCAAGGCGCGTTTCGAACCAGAAGCGGCGCAGCAGGTTCTGGGCCGCCTTCATGCGGTAGCTGCTGGAAGCGCGCATGTCCGACAGCGGCGCGTAATCTTTGGCCAGCATCGCCATCGCGGCTGTCAGATTGGCTTCGTTCCATGGCTGGCCGGTCAACAACGCCTCGGTGGCGCGGGCCCGTTGCGGGGTGGCGGCCATGCCGCCAAAAGCGATGCGCGCCTCGCTGATGATGTCGCCCTCGAAGCGCAACGCGAACGCGGCGCACACCGCCGAGATGTCCTGGTCGAAGCGCTTGGCCAGCTTGTAGGTGCGAAAGCGCACGCCCTCGCGCGGCAGCGGCACCCGCACCGACTGCACGAATTCGTCCGGCCGCATGTCCTTCTTCTGGTAGGCCAGATACAAGTCTTCCAGCGCCAGCACGCGCTCGCCGCCAGCGCTGCGCAGTACCACCTGGCTGCCAAGCGCGATCAGCCATGGCATCGAATCGCCGATTGGCGAGCCGTTGGCAACATTGCCGCCCAGGGTGCCGGCGTGGCGGATCGGCAGCGAAGCGAAACGCTGCCACATGTCGGCCAACTGGTCGGGATAGTGCTCGGACACTGCGCGATAGGCTTCTTCCAGCGTGACGCCGGCGCCGATATCGAGCATGCCATCGGCCTCGGTGACGTGCTTGAGCGCGGCCACCTGGCCCAGATAAATGATGTCGCCAAGCTCGCGCATCTGCTTGGTGACCCACAAGCCGACGTCGGTGGAACCAGCCAGCAGCGTGGCCGCGGGATGGGCGGCGCGCAGTGCAACCAGCTCGTCGAGCGTGCGCGGCGCATGGAAGCTCTGGCCACCGGCACTGTAAGTGGCGCCAGCGGCGCGCTGCAGCGGCGCCAGTTGCGCGGCCACTGCGGCCTGGTCGAATGCGACCGCCGGCAGCTCACCCATGCGCATGGCGGCGTCGATGATGGGGCGGTAACCGGTGCAGCGACACAGATTGCCCGACAGCGCGGCATCGACCTGGCAACGGGAAGGACGGGCGCCATCCTGCTTCAGATACATGCCCCACAAGGACATGACGAAACCGGGCGTGCAAAAACCACACTGGGACCCGTGGCACTCGACCATCGCCTGCTGGACCGGATGGAGCGCGCCGTCCGGCTGCTGCAAGTCCTCGACCGAAAACAGGGCCTTGCCGTCAAGCGTAGGGGTGAGCTGAATACAGGAATTGACGGCCTTCATTTCCAGCTTGCCGTCATTGAGCGAGCCGATCACGACCGTGCAAGCGCCGCAATCGCCCTCGGCACAGCCTTCCTTGGTGCCGGTGCAGTGCAGGTCTTCGCGCAAATGCTGCAAAACAGTCTGGGTAGGCGCGACACTGCTCACTTCGCGCACGGCGCCCTGATAGTAGAAACGGATCGGTGTTGACATGCATGCCTCGGCTTTATCCCAGTTTGCTAGATTAGCACCGGAAGACGCCGCTACTATGGGTTTTCGATGATTTTGAATATCACCAAATTCCCATACCGTGGTCAGACCACTTTTGCCCTGTTACCAGTCCTTCTCGTCGGCGCCTTGTGCCATGGCGGGCTTGTTGTCCGCTTTCGCCTTCGGTTTGCCGGCCGGCGCAACCGACGCCACTGCAGCGACCTCCGGCGCAGGCGCCGCTGCCGGATCTACTCGCGGCAACATTTCGCGTACCTGCAGCGCGCCCGGGGCGATACCATCGAGCTTGGCGGAGACGTTGTCCAGCACGCCATACGACAATTTCGGCGTCACGCGGTTGACCAGCACGTCGCAGCACACGCTTTCCGTGTTGCCAAGCGACTGGCCGGTTTGCGGGTCCTTGAGCTCCTTGCCCTGCAGGTAGAGCCGGTAACGCCCGCCCTGCACCAGGGCGCTGCCACCCTGGCTCAAAATCACGTTCATGCCATCACGTTCAACCACGCTGATCGGAAACGTCTGCAACAGGATCGCCTCCGCACTGCGCGCGGCAATGGCAGCCCGCATGTCCTGCAAGACGGCATCGCCATTGATGCCGCTGCCCAGCGTGGTCGGCGCGATCGATGGCGCGCGCCCGTCGATGGTCCCGCTTTGCAAAATCTGGCGCGTGGCCAGGTTGATCATGCGGTGCGATAGCGACCAGCCGCCGCTGTAACTGACCAATTCGCGGTCGGAGGTGCGCAGCGCGCGCGCGTGGCGCTCGTAACTGAGCTCGTTGACCACGCCCACCCACACCAGGTCGGCGGTGAGCACCTGGCCGAGCTTGGCGAAGTCCTGGTTGACGGCCTTGCCGCTGGTGATGAGCTCCAGCTCACCTTCCAGTTCGCCTTCGAACTCGCGGTCGAGAACAGTAAAGCGGCCCGATTGGGTCAGCGCATCGACCAGTTGCTGGCGCAATTGCCCCAGCACCACGGAAGCGGGCACGGCGCGGCCGCCTATGTCGAAACTGGTCTTGTCCGAGCGCAGCGGCGCCACCACGATCTTGATTTTGCCGCTGTCGGCAGGCGCCTTGAATTTGGCAACCGTGGCGCTGATCTCCGCGCTGAACAGCCCCCCCTTATTGGCCGGCGGCGTCAACTTGACCAGCTTGAACGCCGACACTACCCCTTGCGACTGGGACACGATGCTCTCGGCGAAATGGCTGCTTTGCACGGTCGCGGTAGCCTTGGCGCTGTCGCTGCCGCTATCCGATTCGACATCGATCTGGGCAGTCATGGTTGAAAAAGTCTGCAAGGTGGCCGTAGTCGCGGCAACCTTGGTGCCGTTGACCTGCATGATCGCGCTCTTGAGCGCATCGTTGATGGCCGCGCCTGGCGTGACGCCACTGCCACTGGTGGCGACCGCCACCTGCTCGACCTTGCCGACATCGGGCTGGCCGGTCAAGTTGGGCCCGGACGCAGCGGCCGGTGCCGGTGCGGCCTCAGGTGGTTTGGACTTGTTACAGCCGGCGAGCAGCACGAGTAGCAGCGTCAGTGACGCCAGTTTTGTCATCATGGAAGTATCCGAAGTGGGAAGTTGGCGCAGCCAGGCGGCCGCGCCATTGGGACAAGATCAGATCAGCGCGGTGGCGTCGGTAGCCGACTTGTCGACCGGGATCTTGTTGGTCTTGCAGAAGTCGATCGCCATTTTCAGCGTTTCCACCAGATTTTTGGTCGATGCAGGAAGCGACTTGGCGACGAACAGCGCCGAGTTGGCCGAGCCACCCATCGAGCTCATGCCAGGCTTGAAGCCGGCGGTGTCCTTGCCCAGGCCGACGTAGGCGACCACGCCTTTGGCCAGTTCGCTCACGCCAGCGGAAAACTTCTTCTTGCCGGCCGCGTCAAGCTGGGTGCTGCTGTCGGCCAATTTCGTTTCCAGCGCCTTGCTGTTGGCCGTTTGCACCTTGACCGATTCTTCCAGCGCATCCTTGGTCGCGCCTTCCGTCAGGTTGGCCGCCTGCGCTGCGCTGGCTGCCGACTCGTTTTTCAAACCGACCGCGTCCAGCATGGTGGCATTGGCGTTGACGACACTCTTGGTGCCGCCGATGTAGCGCTGGACGATCTGGTCGGCGGAGATGCTGCCTTTGGCACTGTCGCCGCCTTTGAGCATGCCGCCAAACTGGGCGCTGGCGCCAACCGACATGGTGGCCAAAACTGCGCCGATGACTGCGGACATGATGCGAAATTTCATAGGTATTTCCTGGTGGTGGTTGGGGTAAATTAATGCACGTTGCTGGCGTTGAGGCGACTGACAATTTCACGCGATGCGGCAATCGAGGCTTCCTTGATGGCCTTGGTGCTGGCCACCGCGTTATCCGGCGCCAGCGCGACGTACTGGACCGCTGGCACCGATGCCACTTCGCGCGGACGCGTGCCCTGGACGTCGAGCACGCGCGCGCTCACCGTCACGGTCACGCGGCGCAGGCCGGTGGCAGGATCGTCACCCGGCACGCCAACGTCGAAGGTGGCCAGCACGACCAGCGGAATATTTTCTTTGCGCAGAGAACTGACGATGCCGCGCAAAGTGGCAGGCGCCAGGTCGTTGCCTTTTGAGTAGTCGACATTGACCGACTTCATGTCCGCATCCGAGAGCACAAAATCCGGGTCCGACACTTTGAAGCCAGCCTGCGAAAAGACGCTAGTCACCGAGGTGCGGTAGTTCGCCATCGACATCAGGCGGTACGACGATTCATCGGTTTTCACCGTGCTGCTGCCGCCCGTGGTGACGGTGGTGCTGACGTTGCCATCGACCTTGGCGGAGCGGTTGCGCGTGGCGCTGGTCGACACGCTGGATGCACCGACAGCCTCGCCTTCGCGTCCGTGGTCGCTGACCGACGAGCTCACTTTGCCTTTGATGTCGACATCCTGGCGCTGAACAACGCGAGCATCGAAGCTTTTGACCGAGGCCGCTTCGCGCGCCACGAATACGTAGACCATTTCCGAGTTCGACGCTGGCGCCGCCTTGCCCGCTTCACTGTTGGCGCGCAGCGTGGTGCGCAGCTTGGCCAGGTTGATTTCGGTACGCACGGCGATCGAATACTTCGACAGCCCCGCCTGATCTTGCTCGGACAGCACGGTGGTGCTGAGGATGAATTTGTCGAGGTTGGCTTCGATTTTCGGTTTGATTGCATCGAAATTCTCCGCTTCAGCCTCGCCGTTCTCGGCGAAGTAGCGCTCGATCGCCGACACTTGCGCGGCCACGTACGCGGCCTCTTTTTGCGCAGGCGTGATCTTTTTCGTGTAACTCACGGTCGCCACGCCCTTGGCGTTGACCACCTGGGCCATGGACGGCGCGGACGCCAGCATGCACAGCAGGCAGAGCAGGATTTTTTTCATTTATTTACTGGCCTTTAAGATATCGCGGGTGGAGTCGAGTTGCTTGAGAATGGTTTTGTCGGCAGCCGCCGTGGTGATCCATTTGAGGTCCGCTTGCGGCTGCAAGCTGGCGGCAAACTTCAGATACAGTCCGCGCAGCGCCGCTTCATAGGCGGGGGCATCGTCGATGCTGACCTGGCCGGCCGGGACCAGCTTGACCTCGCCGTTTTTCACGTCCGAGCGCAGGTAATCGGTATTGGTCATCGGCTCATAGAAGCGCAGATTGCCGTACACGCCGTAGGCGAACGAAGTGCCGGCGCCGCTCTCGCCGGCCTTGACCTTGACGAATTTGTTGACCCCGACATCGAACAGGTAGTCGCCTTCACCGAGCTTGAAGTCGTAGGCGTCGCCGTTGTCGAGCCGAAAACTCATGGCACCCATGGCGCCGCCCATGGCCGTGGGCAGCAGCGACACCCCCAGCCTGGCGGAGAGCACCGCTCCAAACGCTTCGGACAACACCTGACTGGCCAGCGCCGGCGAGTCGCGCAGTGCGGCCGGCAGCATGGCCAGCGCTTCCGGCGCGATGGTGGCCGGGCGAACCTGCATGGTGCGGGTGGCCGGGGTGGGCAAAGTGGCGGCCGCCATGCGCCGCGTGTATTGCGTGAGCAGGCCGCCGGCATCGGTACGCAGCAGCAGGTCCTGCACCAGCGCCTGGACCTCGGCCGGGCTGGGCGGATGGGCGCCGGCATCGAACACGATCACGCTGATCGGATAATTGCGCACGACCGTCTTGCTCTTGAAGTCGAAGATCAGGGCGTCGCCGCGCAAATTGACGAATGTTTTGACGTACGAACCGAACTGTTCCGTGGAAACGGTCTCGCCCGTCAGCAGCAGCACCGACAGCAGGGTCTGGTCGCTGCCCTTGAGACTGGCCAGTTTGTCGCGCGGGGCCCGCAACAGCTGCGCGTCCGGTTCGGCGTAAGTGCGCTCGATAACCATGCGCGTCAATGGCGTGCCGGCCGCCTTCAAGGCCTGGTCGACTTTGTAGGCATAGGGAAAACGTTGCGCCGCCTGGGAGACGTCGCCAGCGAACGCGAAGCCTGCGAAGCTGACTTCTTGTGCACTGGCGCCGCCAGTGATCGTCAGCGCCCCCAGGAACAGGACTGCATAGCGGGCAGCGTTGAACAAACGGCCATATGGATTGCAACTATATCTTTCACAGTTGGCCATTTTCATTTCCTATTGTCATCATTGAGACATGCTAACAGGAAAAATTTAACAAAAGCTCACCAAATGTCACTGCAAATGCGCGACTTTCAGCGAATGAATTTGCTTGGGTGGCACAACATGTTTCCGCGGGCAGGCCCTGCCAATTATTTGAAAGGATGGGTAGCGCGCCAGTGGCGCGCAATGTCGATGCGGCGTGTGATCCACACCTTGTCGTGGCCCTGCACATAATCGAGGAAGCGCGCCAGCGCCGCCGCCCGCCCCGGCCGTCCGACGATGCGGCAATGCAGGCCGATCGACAGCATCTTGGGCCGGTCCAGACCGTTCGGGTCGCCTTCCGCATACAACACGTCGAACGCGTCTTTCAGGTAATCGAAAAACTGGGTGCCGGAATTGAAGCCCTGCATGGCGGCAAAGCGCATGTCGTTGGTGTCCAGCGTGTACGGCACGATCAGCTGGGGCGTGACGCCACCCGCATGCGCCACCTGCTGCCAGAACGGCAGGTCGTCGCCATAGTGGTCGGCGTCGTATTCGAAGCCGCCATGCTCGACCACCAGCTTGCGCGTATTGGGCGAGTCGCGCCCGGTGTACCAGCCCGCCGGCGCCTCACCGGTCAGCTCGCGGATGATCTGCACCGCTTCGGCCATGTGGGCGCGCTCGGTGGCCTCGTCCACGTTTTGGTAGGAAATCCATTTCAGACCATGGCATGCGATCTCGTGCCCGAGCTGGCGAAATGCCGCCACCGCTTCCGGATTGCGCTTGAGCGCCATCGACACGCCGAAGATGGTCAGCGGCAGCGCGCGCTGCTCGAACATGCGCAGCAATCGCCACAGTCCGGCGCGCGAGCCGTATTCGTACAGCGATTCCATGCTCATGTGGCGTGCCGGGAACGCTTGCGCGCCGATGATTTCGGACAGGAAGGTCTCGGACGCCGGATCGCCATGCAGCACGTTATTCTCGCCGCCCTCCTCGTAGTTCAAGACGAACTGCAGCGCCACGCGCGCCTGGCCGGGCCATTGCGGGTGAGGTGGCGTGTTGCCGTAGCCGATCAGGTCGCGCGGATAATTGTCGTAGGTGCTCATGGTCGCCATGTGGGTGCAGGTATATTGCTTATCATATATTGGCCGGCGTGCCGCAGTATATGATGAGGCGAATAAGCCTATCACTTCAGACATATAGGAACAGCATGGGAAAACTCAGTACGCATGTGCTCGACACGGCGCAAGGCAAACCGGGCGCCGGGGTCGCGATCGAACTGTACGCGGTGCAGGGCACGGTGCGCACCCTGCTCGCCTCGGGCATCACCAACGCCGACGGGCGCTGCTCCAGTCCGCTGCTTGAAGGCGAGAGCATGCTGGCGGGCTGCTATGAACTGGTGTTCGGCGCGGGCGACTATTTTGCGGCCCAGGGCGTGGCAATGACGGAGCCGCGCTTTCTCGACCGGGTGACGATCGCGTTTGGCATCGCCCATGCTGAGCAGAACTACCACGTGCCACTGGTGCTCACGCCGTGGTCGTATTCGACCTACCGCGGCAGCTGATTCAGCAGAACCGGGGCGACGCCAGAAACTTGCTATCCTTGTCCATGTCCTGGTGCTCAAGCTGAGCGGGAGGCGGCCATGGCTTTGCACATCGTTCATTTCATCGGGCCGATCAACCACGGATCGGCCTGCACCATCCGCAACCTGTGCCTGCAGGCGCTGCAAAGTGGCGCCACCGAACTGGAACTGCACCTGTCCACCGAAGGCGGCAACATGACGGCCGGCTTCGCGCTGTATTTCTTCCTCAAGTCACTGCCGCTGCCTTTGACCACCCATAACATCGGCAGCGTGGAGTCGGTCGGGGTGGTGATTTTTCTGGCCGGCGGCAAGCGCTACGCCTGTCCGCGCACGCGCTTCCTGGTGCACCCGCTGAACTGGGGCTTCGGCAGCCTGGTCGCGGCCGATCATTCGCGCGTGAGCGAGTGGCGCGATTGCCTGGACTTCGATGCCGAGCGCTATGCCGCCATCTATGAAGAAGCGACCGGATCGGGCGACGACATCCGCGCCAACCTGTCGGCCAATGCCCGCATTTTCGATACCGACCAGGCGCTCGCGGCCGGCATCATCCACGAGACAAAGCAGGCGCGGCTGCCGGAGGCAGGGACCACTTCGCATTGGTGGAATGGGTGAGCCGCGCCCCCGCTCACCGAGCCGGCCTTGCAAGGCGATGGTTTTCGTAGCCGATTGGGACGCAATACGCGGTAGTTTTAGCGGCCCTGTGACTGATCGAATTTGATAAGGCACGGTGTATGCGTCATACTGGGCCCAATATTGCGTTAATCGTAACGCATATAACTCGTTAGCGTCCCCATGGCAGACTTGCTTATCCGATTTATCGTAATTGTTTTCCTCATGGCTCTCTACAGGTGCCTGAAGCACCTGTGGTCGGTAAAAATGCATTTTTCTGGGACAGACATTGATCTAGATAAAACAGTTCCGTACAAGCTAATGTATTTGCTGAATTTCTCAACCGAAAAAAATGCACGCCGCGCTTTCGGGTTGCTTGACCGATTCTTTCCGGCCGTGGCGTTGGAGGTGTTGGAGAATGGTAGGTGGAACGTTGAATGCAAACGAGATATGAAACCAAGGCCAACGATGTTCTTCCTTGTAAATATGGTCGTGAAACTCACGGCATTTTGGAGCCGCGGAGATATCGTCTTTGTTGGCGCCAAGGTTTCGTGAGCGAATGCGCTAACAAATCAATCAACCGGACTGCTTCCGCGCTACGCGCTCCAGCATCCGGTTATTTCCAACGTTAGAACTCATGCTTGGTTTCCTTTCTCAACTATTTCGACGTACTAAGAGCGCTCCGTCCATTGGATTGATTCCGGTACTTCCGAAAAACTGCCGTAGCATTGCCCTTCGAGCAATCGAGAAGGCTGAGGATCCTATCGTTCTTGTTGATAACTTTCGAGTGACAGACTTCACAGACCTTGGCCCGCTGACGCGGAGAAATTTCAAGACATTTCTTGATTTTGAGGTACGGGATGGCTCAATGCCAATTGTCGGATTTCACGATCATCCGCGAGAAATGTGGATTGACGAATCGTATTTGGACTTTGCTGAATTTTGCGCAAGCCAAGGTTGGCTCAAGATCCAAGGAAAGCTATCCTAACCTTATATTCCAGCGGACGCCTGCCGGCGCCGCTGAACCGAAACGTTCGGCCTCTTGATGAAATTTCGTGTTGTCATGCTGTTCGTAACTCTGTTCGTTACGTCGCTTGCGGCAGTAGCGGCGCCGTGCCTTCGCTATGACGTAGACATGATCAAGCTAACTGGCAAGGTCACGCTAAAAACCTTCTATGGCCCTCCCAATTATGGCGAGAGCCCAGCCACCGATGCTCGGGAAACACAAGCAATTCTATTTCTGGAAAAGCCAATTTGCGTGCACGCCAATCCCGTTGATTATTACGATGCCGAGACGAACCAGTCTGAAGTAACCCTTGTCCCACCTAGCGGCGTAAGCCTCAAAGACTATGCGTCAAAGCACGTTACGCTGCAAGGAACACTGTTTCATTCGCATACCGGGCATCATCACACGCCGGTTCTCATGCAGATCGCACGCATTGAACGCACTCATGACTAAGCGGCCCAGCTCGGCAGCCAGTGACTCTTAACGTTGGACGTCGTCACACTAGAATCCATTGGCTTGACATTCGTATCTAGATGGATACAATATATTCATGTTCACCGCAAGGCAAACACAAGAATTTCAAGACTGGCTCGATGATCTCCAGGACAAGAAGGCACCGCTACGTATCGTCGCTCGGTTACGACTGGCCGAGGCGGGAAACCTTGTTGATTGGAAGCCTGTCGGAAACGAAGTGTCGGAAATGCGCGTCGATTTTGGCCCAGGGTATCGGCTGTATTTCACCAAACGCCAGAATATCCTCGTCGTTATGCTGGCAGGCGGTGACAAATCAACCCAGGCACGCGATGTCAAACGGGCACAGAAAATCTTGCATCAGTTGGAGCTTGAATGATGAGTACAGCTAAAGTCAAAGCAAAGTTGCTACCGTTCGACGCCGCTCGCTACCTCACCGATGACGCGGCAATAGCCGAGTACATGACCGCCGTTCTCGACACCGAAGACACGGAACTTTTCCTTCTTGCGCTCAGTGATGTCGCGCGCGCCAAGGGGATGGCACAAGTTGCCAAGGATGCAGGTCTAGGACGAGAAAGCCTTTACAAGGCACTGGCTCCTGGTGCCAAGCCGCGCCTTGAAACGATACTCAAGGTCGCACGAGCGCTCGGCGTCAAATTCTCTGCGCATCCTGCATGATACTCGACTCAATGTTGACAAAAGGCCGCGCCCAGACCGGTCGCGCTTGCTTTCCAACCTGACACTCCAGCGGACAATTTCTGGCTGCCGCTGAGTTCGCCCCCTCCTTTGGCGCATGCATGAAACTGGGATGAGCGTCGTCTGCGAAAGGCGTGACAAGATCAAGCGAGGCACGCCGCCTGGCCTGCCGGGAAAAACCCGATTTGAATCGCGCGTCATTGAACACGGAATCGCGCGGAAAACTCCCGCATAATGGTTGTTTTAACTTTCTAGTAAAGGTAAATCATGCCCAATTTCGTACGCCTCAGCATCCGCCTCCTGGCCGCCACCGCCCTGAGTTCGCTGTTCATCGGCAACGCGCTGGCGCAGCAATCGGTGTACTTCATCGCGCCCGCCAACGGTGCCACGGTGACCAGCCCGTTCAAGGTGCAATTTGGCGTGACAGGCATGGACATCAAGCCGGCTGGCGATATGTCCGCCAACACCGGCCACCATCATCTGCTCATTAATGCCGGCACCGTCAAGTCGGGCGAAGTCGTGCCCGCCGATGAGACCCATATTCATTTTGGCAAGGGACAGACCGAGACCGAAGTGAAACTGCCGCCCGGAAACTATGTGCTGACCATGCAATTCGCGAACGGCCTGCACCAATCCTACGGGCCAGGCATGAGCAAGGAAATCAAGATCACCGTCAAATAATCAAGCTGCAGTGCGTACGGGGTCAGTCCCGGCAAACCGACATTTTTGGCAATCTGCCCAAATTTGTCTGTTGCCGGGACTGGCCCCGTCGCCTTTCGACGTCCGGCGCTAGCCGTGACACGCGATGATATTTAACAAATAATTATTATTTTTAATTTAATTATGACGATATAATTTACGCCCTCAGAAACTTGCATAGATTAAATGATGAATTCCCTTGTGAAATTACTATCCGGGATGGCGCTGGCCCTTTCCCTCACCGCCTGTGGAGGCGGAGGCGGCAGCACCTCGGCGCCGGGCGGCGGTTATCTGACACTGACGCCGGCATCAAACGTGAACACCTTTGAAGGAGAAAGCGTTTCTTTTGTGATCAATGCGTCCTCCAGCAAAACGTTTGCGGTGCCGGCACAAATCGCCATCATCAGCCCCGGCGGCATCACCAGCCAGGTGTACATTACGCACACGGCCCCCTTGGCTTACGAGGCGATGCTGTTCACCGCACCCGAGCTGCACGAAGGCGTGCAAACGATCAATTTGACGGTGCGCATTTGCGAAGATGACCCGCGCATCTGCAGCAAGCCGTTCCCGGGCTCGCCCTGGAACGTGGCGCAGACGGTGACGGTCAAGTCGAAGGCAGAAGGCGCCAAACGTCTGGCACTCACCTATCCCGCCTTGGATTTTGCCGTCCACCAGGGAGAAAGCGTCGAATTCCAGATCGATGGCACGCACAGCAAATTTCCCGCGCGCGCCTCCATTAGCCTGGTCGACCCGGCTGGATTGATCATGCCCAATGTCGAAATCGTCGACAATTATTGGAATCAACCAGCGACTTTCACGGTGGTGATGAAGACGTCGACCAACTTGCTGCCCGGCGTGTACAGCACCAACCTGGAATTGCGTTTGTGCGCCTATCAGCCGCCGGCCGCGTGCCAACCCTTTTCGGGATCGCCGTGGCTGGTCCCGCTGAAGGTGACGGTCAAGTCCAACATCAACCTGTCCACCCTGTCCACCCTGGCGCAACTGGGCCCTTGGAATACCTACCAGGGCAATGCCGCGCACACCGGCAGCGTCGCCGCCGCCTTCAACCCGGCCAATTTCTCGCGTCGCTGGAGCTTGCCAACTGGCGTCGAAATCGGCATGCGGACCATTGCGATCGACAACGGCCGGGTATTCCAGGTCCACGGCCCAAGTTGGGGCCATACCGAACTGCGCGCCATTCGCGAGGACACCGGCCAGGTCGAATGGCAGGTCGCACTGGGCAAGCTGTACAACGTGAACCCGCCCGCGGCGGCCAACGGACGCGTTTATATGACCGGAAGCGACCTGGAGCATGGATATTTGTGGATTTTCGACCAGGCAACGGGCAATCTGATCGCCAGTCAGCAGAATTCTGACTCCTATTACAATCCGGGACCGGCGGTGCTGGGCAATGACGTCTACATGTGGACCGACAGCACAATTAGCAAGTTCAACGGAACCAGCCTTGCCCTGAATTGGAGTCTGGGGGCGCCAAGCGGGAATAAGGCAGTACCGTCGGTGGACGCAAATTATGTTTACACCTACACCAATAACACCTTCGCCGCGCTCAACGGATCGGACGGCGCCGTGGCCTACACGATCGTGCATCCGCTGGGGTGGAACACGACCACGGTTGCGCCCGTGTTGTCGAGCAAGCAGATGGCCTATATCGTCGACGGCAAGCAGCTCGTCGCGTTCGACCTCGCGACCCGCACCTTGGCCTGGACGGCCGGGGTCGACATCACTACCCAGCCGGTGTACGCGAACGGCGTGCTCTACATGCTGAGTGGAACCGGCATCGGCTTCGACGCCACCAGGGTGCTCGAAGCCCGTTCGGCCGACACCGGCGCGCTGCTGTGGTCGACCAGCAAGCTGGTGGGCACGATCAAGGAAACCCACTTCGACAGCCTGCTGGTCACTGACAACCTCATTTTTGTCGGCTCCGGATACAGCACCCTGGCGATCGACCTGACAAGCAGGAAAGTGGTCTGGACCAACACGCTCGGCGGCGACATGGCGCTTTCCAACCGTGGCGTCCTGTATATCCTCAATTTCAGGGGTGAACTCGGCGCGATCAACTTGCAGTAATGCGTAAAGCGCGCGGGGCAGCCTGACCGACCCCGCCGCTACGGCCAGCCAAACTTGCACCCGACCTGTGCTTGCCTTAAAATCAGCACCCTGTGTTTGCCTTTTCGGCAATCACCCCGCTCTGGTCCGGCCCGCTGCGCCGCCGTCCAGTTTGAAACGCACCTTACTTTGCGGATCGCCTTGGATACCGTGCCACTCTGGGTGCTTGTTGACGCGCTCATCTTCCTGATTTGTTGTTCGGCTTTTTTCGCGATGGCGGAAACGGCGCTGATGGCGGCCAACCGCTACCGCCTGCGCAGCCTGGCCAAGCGCGGCCATCGTGGCGCCATCACCACGCTGTGGCTGCTCGACCGCACCGACCGGCTGCTGTCGCTGATCCTGATCGCCAACACGCTGGTCAACGCGCTGGCCACTGCCACCGCCACGGCAATCGCAATCCTGGCCTTCGGCTACGACGAAACCGCGGTCGCCGTGGCCATTGCGCTGCTGGCCTTCGTGCTGATCGTGTTCGCGGAAATCACGCCCAAATTCATCGGCGCCACCTATCCGGAAGCGATCTCGCTGGCGTCAAGCAGCGTGCTCAAGCCACTGATGGCCATCGCTGCGCCGCTGATCTGGTTCGTCAACCTGTTCGTCCGGCTGGTGCTGACGATCGTGCGCGTGCGCCCGGCCAATGCGGCCGCGCGCCACCGCGTCTCGCCCGAGGAACTGCGCTCGATTGTGCTTGAAAGCGGCAACTTCATTCCGCAAAAGCACAAGAGCATCCTGCTCAACCTGTTCGACCTGGAAACCATTTCGGTCGAAGACATCATGACCCCGCGCGCCCAGATCGAGGCGCTCAACCTGGCCGTGCCGGTCGAGGAAATCTTGCACCAGCTGACAACCTGCTACCACAACAAGCTGCCAGTCTACGAAGGCGAGATCAACCAGATCCTGGGCATCTTGCACGTGCGCCACGCGGTGGCGCTGCTCAATGAGGCCGATGAACTGACCACCAGCCACTTCCGCGACTTGCTGTCCGCGCCTTACTACATCCCGCAAGACACCAGCGTATTTACCCAGCTCCAGTACTTCCAGGAGAACAAGGAACGGCTGGGCATCATCGTCGATGAATATGGCGAGGTGCAGGGCCTGGTCACGCTCGACGATATCATCGAGGAAATGATCGGTGAATTTACGACATCGGTGCCAGGCGCGGCCCGCAGTGAAACGTTCGACTGGGATCCTCACGGCGAATGCCTGCTCGAAGGCAGCACGGCCCTGCGCGACATTAACAAGCGGCTGGACCTCGACTTCCCGCTGGACGGCCCCAAGACCCTCAACGGCCTGATGCTCGAGCAGTTGCAGGACATTCCGGACGCCCCGATCAGCCTGAAAATCGGGGCCGTTGTCATTGAAGTGATTCAGGTCCAGAATCAGGCCATCAAGGTGGTCAAATTGCGCCGTCCGGCCCCCGGGCGCTACGCCTGACTTCCCCTCTGAGGAGCAGTGCAACATTCATGTTATTGTGACTACGTGGTATGGACGCCTCTCCTGCAGCGGTAAACCCTTTACAAATGTGATGCTCGGAGGCATGATCCAAGGCAGTTCGCCGTGTCCGTGGCGCCTTTGTCGTTTCCCGATTTTCTAACCAGCGTTTAAATATGGCAGCAGTCCTTCCGAACACGGCTTCAGGCACCCAAATGCCGGGACTGGCGCGCGCGTTGATGCAAGCCGGGCGACTCTCCATGCCCCAGGCCGAAGCGCTGCAAAAGAAAGCGGCCGTCGACAAGGTCCAGTTCATCGACGTGCTGTTGGCTGGCGGCCAGATCGATGCCCGTACGCTGGCCGCGTTTTGCGCCGAAACGTTCGGCTATCCGCTGATGGACCTGGCCAGCTTCAGTGTCGAGTCGCTACCGCCGGGCGCCATTGACAGCAAGCTGATGCAGGCGCAGCGCGTGATCGCGCTGGCCAAGCGCGGCAACAAGATGTCGGTCGCCATTTCCGACCCCACCAATACCCAGGCGCTGGACCAGATCAAGTTCCAGAGCGAAGCCCAGGTCGAGCCGGTGATCGTGTCGCACGATGTGCTGCTCAACTGGCTGGCCACGCTCAGCAAGACGGCCGAGCAGAGCATCCACGAGATGGTCGGTGGCGACGAAGAGGACATCCAGTTCGCCGAGGAAGCCGGCCCGTCGTCGGTGCTCGACGCGGCCCAGAACGAGATCGAAGACGCGCCGATCGTCAAGTTCCTCAACAAGATCCTGATGGACGCGATCAACCTGGGCGCCTCCGATATCCACTTTGAACCGTTCGAAAAGTTTTACCGGATCCGCCTGCGGGTCGACGGCGTGCTGCGCGAACACGCCCAGCCGCCGGTCACCATCAAGGACAAGCTGGTCTCGCGCATCAAGGTGCTTGCCAAGCTCGACATCTCCGAAAAGCGCGTGCCGCAAGACGGACGCATGCGCCTGGTGCTCTCGCCCGTCAAGGCGATCGACTTCCGGGTCAGCACCTGCCCTACCCTGTTCGGCGAAAAGACCGTGATGCGTATTCTGGACGCGACCCAGGCCCAGATGGGTATTGACGCGCTCGGCTACGATCCGGACCAGAAAGAATTGCTGCTTGACGCCATCCAGCGCCCGTACGGCATGGTGCTGGTGACCGGCCCTACCGGTTCGGGCAAGACGGTGTCGCTGTACACCTGTCTGAACGTGATCAACAAACCGGGCATCAATATTTCGACCGCGGAAGACCCGGCCGAGATCAACTTGCCGGGCGTGAACCAGGTCAACATCAACGACCGCGCCGGCCTGACTTTCCCGGTCGCGCTCAAGGCCTTTTTGCGCCAGGATCCGGACATCATCATGGTCGGCGAGATTCGCGACCTGGAAACGGCCGACATCGCCATCAAGGCCGCGCAGACCGGCCACATGGTGTTTTCCACGCTGCACACCAACGATGCGCCGGCCACGCTGACGCGTTTGATGAACATGGGCGTGGCGCCGTTCAACATCGCCTCCTCGGTCATCATGATTACCGCCCAGCGCCTGGCGCGCCGCCTGTGCACCTGCAAGAAGCCGCTCGACACGTCGCGTGAAATCCTGCTGGCGGCCGGTTTCAAGGAAGAAGAGCTGGAAGGCGGCTGGAAACCGTACGGTCCGGTCGGCTGCGACCGCTGCCTGCAGGGCGGCTACAAGGGCCGGGTCGGCATTTACCAGATCATGCCGATCACGCCGGCCATCGAACAAATCATTCTTGCACACGGCAACTCGTCGCAAATCGCCGCCCAGTCGGAGGCGGAGGGTGTCAAAGGCTTGCGCCGATCGGGCCTGATGAAGGTCAAGCAAGGTCTCACCAGCCTGGAAGAAGTGCTCGGCTGTACCAACGAATAGGAACTATATGGCAACTGCACCAATCAAAGCCGCGACCGCCGTCAAGGAAAATATTTACTCGTGGGAAGGCAAGGACAAGCAAGGCAAGACCGTGCGCGGCGAACTGCGCGCCGGCGGCGAAGCCATTGTCAACGTGACCTTGCGCCGCCAGGGCGTGATGGTCACCAAGGTCAAGAAAAAGTCGATGCGGGCCGGCAAGAAGATCACCGACAAGGACATTTCGATGTTTACCCGCCAGCTGGCGACCATGATGAAAGCCGGCGTGCCGCTGCTGCAATCGTTCGATATCGTCAGCAAGGGCCATTCCAATCCGTCGATGGCCAAGCTGATCATGGATCTGCGCGGCGACATCGAAACCGGTACCAGCCTCAATAACGCGTTCCGCAAGTATCCGCTGTATTTCGACCCGCTGTTCTGCAACCTGGTCGGCGCCGGCGAGCAAGCCGGTATTCTGGAAGAGCTGCTGACGCGCCTGGCGGTCTACAAGGAAAAGACCATCGCTATCAAGGCCAAGATCAAATCGGCCTTGATGTACCCGATCTCGATTCTGGGCATTGCCTTCATCGTCACCGCGGTCATCATGATCTGGGTGGTACCGGCGTTCAAGACCGTGTTTGCCAGTTTCGGCGCCGACTTGCCGGGCCCGACCCTGTTCGTGATGGCGATCTCCGAATTCTTCGTCGCCTATTGGTGGGCGATTTTCGGCGGCCTGTTCGGGGCGATCTACTTCTTCTTCCAGACCTGGCAACGCTCGGCAAAAATGCAGCGCACCATGGACCTGCTGCTGCTCAAGGCGCCGATTTTCGGCACCGTGATCCGCAAGGCGGCCATTGCGCGCTGGACGCGCACCCTGGCCACCATGTTCGCGGCCGGCGTGCCACTGGTCGAAGCGCTCGACTCGGTGGGCGGCGCAGCCGGCAATGCGCTGTATTTCGAAGCGACCAAGCGCATCCAGAACGAAGTATCGACCGGTACCAGCCTGACCGCGGCCATGCAGAACTCGAACGTATTCCCGCCGATGGTGACCCAGATGGTCGCCATTGGCGAAGAATCGGGCGCGCTCGACGGCATGCTGGGCAAGGTGGCGCAGTTCTTCGAAGACGAAGTCGACGAAGCGGTGGCCGCCCTGTCCTCGCTGATGGAACCTTTGATCATGGTGATTCTGGGCGTGCTGATCGGCGGCCTGGTGATTGCCATGTACCTGCCTATCTTCAAGCTCGGCTCGGTAGTTTAAAAGCTTGCGAACTCGTCGTCCTCGCGAATGCGGGGACCCATACCAGGCTTAGCTCTGTATGGGTCCCCGCGTTC
>JAZJXM010000051.1:0-49599 GCA_040390915.1 Pseudomonadota bacterium | reverse complement strand
ACGCAGTCGGAACCCGTATCGCCGCCGCCGATCACGACCACGTGCTTGCCGCTGGCCTTGATCTGGTCCTTGACCTTGTCGCCCGCGTTGACCTTGTTTTGCAGCGGTAAAAAGTCCATCGCGAAATGCACGCCCTTGAGCTCGCGTCCCGGCACCGGCAAGTCGCGCGGCTGCTCGGCGCCGCCGGCCATGATGACGGCGTCGAATTCCTTTTCCAAGTCTTCCGGGAAAATCGTTTCCTTGGCCCAGTTGTTGACGCTGGCAGGGAAGTCCTTGCCCACCAACACGCTGGTGCGGAAGGTGACGCCTTCAGCTTCCATCTGCTCGACGCGGCGGTCGATGTGCGACTTTTCCATCTTGAAGTCGGGAATGCCGTAACGCAGCAGGCCGCCAATGCGGTCGCTCTTTTCAAACACGGTCACGGCGTGGCCGACGCGCGCCAGTTGCTGCGCCGCTGCCAGGCCGGCAGGGCCGGAACCGATCACGGCGACTTTCTTGCCGGTCATGGTGGACGGCGGCAGCGGCACCACCCAGCCATGCTGCCAGCCGGTGTCGATGATCTTGTGCTCGATCGACTTGATGCCGACCGGGTCGTCGTTGATGCCCAGCGTGCAAGCAGACTCGCACGGCGCCGGGCAGATGCGGCCGGTGAACTCGGGGAAGTTATTGGTCGAGTGCAGGTTTTCCAGCGCGGCGCGATAGTTGCCGTGATAAACCAGGTCGTTCCAGTCCGGGATGATGTTGTTGACCGGGCAGCCGTTGTTGCAAAACGGGATGCCGCAATCCATGCAGCGCGCGGCCTGCACCTTGGCCTGCGGATCGCTCAGATGCAGAACGAATTCCTTGTAGTTCTTGAGGCGCGCGGCAGGTTCGAGATAGCTTTCGTCCTGACGCTTGAATTCCATGAAGCCGGTAATTTTACCCATGATAGTTCCTTTATTCTTTTAGGCGGCGATCTTGTCGGCAGCTTCTTCCATGCTGCTGTTGTGCATTTCTTCCAGCGCCCGCTTGTAGTCGGTCGGGAATACTTTGACAAACTTGGCACGGCTGTTGGCCCAGTCGTCGAGCAGGTTGCGCGCGCGCGTGCTGCCTGTGTGCTTGAAGTGGCGTTCGATCAAGCGCTTCAAAATCACTTCGTCGGCCTCGCGCTCGCTGTCGCGGCTCTGGCTGTGCCACGCGGCAGGATCGGTCTGGTCCTTGCTGCTCATCACGCCTTCCAGGTTGACCATCGTGGTGTTGCATTTCTTTTCGAAGTCGCCGGCCGCGTCGTACACATAGGCCACGCCGCCCGACATGCCCGCCGCAAAATTGCGGCCGGTGGCGCCCAGCACGACCACGGTGCCGCCGGTCATGTATTCGCAACCGTGGTCGCCGCAGCCTTCGACAATCGCCGTGGCGCCCGAATTGCGCACCGCGAAGCGTTCGCCGGCCACGCCATTGAAGAAGGCCTCGCCGGCAATCGCGCCGTACAGCACGGTGTTGCCAACGATGATGTTGTCCACCGCCCAGCCACGGAACTCGGTGTTCGGACGCACGATGATGCGACCGCCCGACAAGCCCTTGCCGACGTAATCGTTGCCTTCGCCGACCAGGTCAAGCGTGATGCCGGCCGCCAGGAAGGCTGCTGCCGACTGGCCCGCCGTGCCTTGCAGCTGGATGTGGATGGTGTCGTCTGGCAAACCGGCGTGACCGTAGCGCTTGGCCACTTCGCCCGACAGCATGGTGCCGACCGTGCGGTTGACGTTGCGCACAGGCGAAATGAACGACACGCGCTCGCCCTTTTCCAGCGCCGCTTTGGCTTGGGCGATCAGCTTGTGGTCCAGCGCTTTTTCCAGGCCGTGATCCTGCTCTTCGACCTGGCGAATAGCCGTGCCTTCGGCCACTTTCGGCTGGTGGAAGATGGCGGCGAAATCGAGGCCCTGGGCTTTCCAGTGCGAAATCGCTTTCGACTTGTCGAGCAAGTCCACGCGGCCGATCAGTTCGTCGTAGCTGCGAATGCCCAGTTGCGCCATCAGCTGGCGCGCCTCTTCGGCGACGAAGAAGAAGTAGTTGACCACGTATTCAGGCTTGCCGGCAAACTTGGCGCGCAGCACAGGGTCTTGCGTGGCGACGCCGACCGGGCAGGTGTTCAGGTGGCATTTGCGCATCATGATGCAGCCTTCGACCACCAGCGGCGCCGTGGCAAAGCCGATTTCGTCGGCGCCCAGCATGGCGGCGATGACGACGTCGCGGCCGGTTTTCATCTGGCCATCGGCCTGCACGCGGATGCGGCTGCGCAAGCCATTCAGTACCAGGGTTTGTTGCGTCTCTGCGAGGCCCAACTCCCACGGCGTGCCTGCATGCTTGACCGACGACAATGGCGAGGCGCCCGTGCCGCCGTCATGGCCGGCCACCACCACGTGATCGGCCTTGGCCTTGGTCACGCCGGCGGCCACGGTGCCGATGCCGACTTCCGACACCAGCTTGACCGAGATCGAAGCGCGCGGGTTGGCGTTCTTCAAGTCGTGGATCAGCTGAGCCAGGTCTTCGATCGAATAAATATCGTGGTGCGGCGGCGGCGAAATCAAGCCGACGCCCGGCACCGAGAAGCGCAGGCTGGCGATGTATTCCGACACCTTGTGGCCTGGCAGCTGGCCGCCTTCGCCTGGCTTGGCGCCCTGCGCCATCTTGATCTGGATTTGGTCGGCCGAGTTCAAGTACTCGGCGGTGACGCCAAAGCGGCCCGACGCCACCTGCTTGATGCGCGAACGCAGCGAGTCGCCGTCCTGCAGGGGAATGTCGACCACGACGTTTTGTGCGCCGATGACGGACGACATGGTTTCGCCCTGCTTGATCGGGATGCCCTTCAATTCCATGGCGTAACGCGCCGGATCTTCGCCGCCTTCGCCGGTGTTGGACTTGCCGCCGATGCGGTTCATGGCAATGGCCAGCGTGGCGTGCGCTTCGGTGCTGATCGAGCCGAGCGACATGGCGCCGGTGGCAAAGCGCTTGACGATGTCCTTGGCCGATTCGACTTCATCGAGCGGGATGGCCTTGGTCGGGTCGAGCTTGAATTCAAACAGGCCGCGCAGCGTCAGGTGGCGCTTGCTTTGGTCGTTGATGATCTGCGCGTATTCCTTGTAGCTGGAGAAGTTGTTGCTGCGGGTCGAATGCTGCAGTTTCGCGATCGCATCCGGGGTCCACATATGTTCTTCGCCGCGCACGCGGAAAGCGTACTCGCCGCCAGCGTCGAGCGCATCAAGCAGCAGCGGATCGTTGCCGAACGCCAGTGCATGCAGGCGCAGCGCTTCCTCGGCCACTTCGAACACGCCGATGCCTTCGACGTTGGACGCGGTACCCTTGAAGTACTTGTCGACCAGCGATTTGTTCAGGCCGATGACTTCAAAAATCTGCGCGCCGCAGTAGGACATATAGGTCGAGATGCCCATCTTGGACATCACCTTCATCAAGCCCTTGCCGATGGCCTTGGTGTAGTTGTAGACCGCGGTCTCGGCCGACAAATCACCATGCAGGCTGGCAGCCAGCTCGGCCAGCGTTTCCATGGCCAGGTAAGGATGGACCGCTTCGGCGCCGTAGCCTGCCAGCAGGGCGAAGTGGTGGGTCTCGCGCGCCGAACCGGTTTCAACCACCAGGCCGGTGGAGGCGCGCAGGCCGCGCCCGACCAGATGTTGGTGGATGGTCGAGGTAGCCAGCAGGGCGGGAATGGCGACCTGTTCGGCGCTGATATTACGGTCGGAAACGATCAGGATGTTGTGGCCCGAACGCACGGCGTCGACCGCTTCCGCGCACAGCGAGGCCAGCGATGCTTCGATGCCTTCCTTGCCCCATGCGACCGGGTAGCAGATGTTCAGTTCGTACGACTTGAACTTGCTGCCGGTGTGGGCGCTGATGTTGCGCAGGCGCGCCATGTCGTCAAAGCCGAGCACCGGCTGCGACACTTCGAGGCGCATCGGCGGGTTGACGTTGTTGGTGTCGAGCAGGTTTGGCTTCGGTCCGATGAAGGACACCAGCGACATCACCATCGCTTCGCGGATCGGGTCGATCGGCGGGTTGGTCACTTGCGCGAACAGCTGCTTGAAATAGTTGTACAGCGGCTTGAGCTTGTTGGACATGACGGCCAGCGGCGAGTCATTGCCCATCGAACCGGTTGCCTCTTCGCCCAAGAGGGCCATTGGCGCCATCAGGAATTTCAAGTCTTCCTGGGTGTAGCCGAATGCTTGCTGGCGGTCCAGCACCGACGGCAGCGCTTTTTCGCCCTGGGCCGGCGTGTCCTTGGCGCGGTTGTGCGCCAGCTGGCTTTCGGACAGCTTGATTTCGTTGAGCTTGATGCGCACCGAGTTGATCCATGCCTTGTACGGCTTGGCGTTGGAGTACGTATCTTTTAGCTCCTTATCGTCGATGATGCGGCCAGCTTCCAGGTCGATCAGGAACATCTTGCCTGGCTGCAGACGCCATTTCTGGATGATTTTCGATTCGGGAATCGGCAGCACGCCCGATTCGGACGCCATCACCACCAGGTCGTCGTCGGTGACGATGTAACGCGCCGGACGCAAACCGTTGCGGTCCAGCGTGCCGCCGATGTGGCGCCCGTCGGTGAACGCCATGGCGGCCGGGCCGTCCCATGGTTCCATCATCGCGGCGTGGTATTCGTAGAAGGCGCGCCGGTTGTCGTCCATCATGGTGTGGTTTTCCCAGGCTTCCGGGATCATCATCATCATCGCCTGGGCGATCGGGTAGCCGGACATGATCAGCAGTTCGAGCGCATTGTCGAAGCAGGCCGTGTCGGACTGGCCTTCATAAATCAGCGGGAACAATTTCTTCAGGTCGTCGCCCAGCACGGCCGACTTCATCACGCCTTCGCGCGCGCGCATCCAGTTGAAGTTGCCTTTGACGGTGTTGATTTCGCCGTTGTGGGCGATCAGGCGGTACGGGTGAGCCAGCGGCCATTCGGGGAAGGTGTTGGTCGAGAAACGCTGGTGCACCAGCGCCAGCGCCGAGATGCAGCGCGGATCTTGCAGGTCCTTGTAGTAGTCGCCCACCTGGTCGGCCAGCAGCAAGCCCTTGTAGACGATGGTGCGGGCCGACATCGACGGCACGAAAAATTCCTTGCCGTGCAGGAGTTTAAGGGCCTGGATCGCGTGGCCGGACGATTTGCGGATCACATACAGTTTGCGCTCGAGCGCGTCGGTCACCATGATGTCCGGGCCGCGGCCGATGAAGATCTGGCGAATGACCGGTTCCTTGTCGCGCACGATAGGCGACATCGGCATGGTGGCGTCGACCGGTACGTTGCGCCAGCCGAGGATGACCTGGCCTTCGATGCGCACGGCGCGTTCAATTTCTTGTTCGCAGGCGATGCGCGACGCGTTTTCTTTCGGCAGGAACACCATGCCCACGCCGTATTCGCCTGGCGGCGGCAGTTCGACGCCTTGCTTGGACATTTCGTCGCGGAAGTATTGGTCCGGGATCTGGATCAGGATGCCGGCGCCGTCGCCCATCAGCTTGTCGGCACCGACCGCGCCCCGGTGATCGAGGTTCTTCAGGATCAGCAGGCCCTGGTCGATGATGGAATGGCTCTTGTTGCCCTTGATGTGGGCGATGAAGCCGACGCCGCACGCATCGTGTTCATTGGACGGGTCGTACAATCCTTGGGCAATCATGAGTTTTCTCCGCAGCTTTTTAAGTCGAAGGACTAGATTAGTGCAATGCAGCAGAAAACGTCAACCAGAACAATTAGGGTCGGAGTCGAATTAATTTAACACGTGCCGCCATAAAAATTAATTGGGGACAGAGCGAAATGACCGTCGCCCTCGCGAAAACGGAGGCCCATACTGAATGGAGTCAGCATGGGTCCCCGCTTTCGCGCGGACGACGTTTATTCGGTGGGCTTGATTTTGAATGGACGCCCACGCTTGGCGGGCAGTACCTGGCGCTTGGCGCGCTGCTGCAATTCGGCCTTGAAGGCGTCCGACCCCAGCGGCCAGCCCTTGAGCAAGGCCGCGGCAATGGTGGCCAGCTCGGCCTCCCCCAAGCGTGACTCGCTCAGCGCGAGATAGGCCGCCTCGCGCTGGAACGGCGTATTTCCCAGCGCCCAGTACAGCGGGTGGTCGATGATCATGGCATCGGGCTGCAGCCCTGCATGGTGGCCATAGCTGGACCACGGATAGTCGCGCGCATCGCCCACCAGCTGCGCGCGCACCGGATTGGACTCGATGAAACGGCTGCACGGTAGAAAAAAGCGCTGCGCATCGATCAGCGAAGTCTTGAAGCGCCCCTGGAACAGGCCGCCGCTGCGCTGGTACTTGGCGTTATACCAGGGCACATAGTAGCGCCCGACCCGCTGCATCATCTGCGCCAGGCCTTCGGCTGTGGCAGGCGTGGCCAGCAAGTGCAAATGGTTGGGCATGAGCACATAGGCGTGGATGGCGACCTTGAATTCTTTCGCACTTTCCTTCAACCGTAGAAGAAACTGCTGATAATCGGCACTTTCTCGGAAGATCAGTTGGCTGTCATTGCCAGTCTGGATCACGTGGTGCGGATGATGGGCGAGAACGAGGCGGGGAAGGCGGGCCATGGACATGAAAAAAAGGACAGGGAGCCTCGATTCTATCCAAATCGCGCCACTCTGTCCCTCATTATTTCAGCCACGCCGCAATTGCAGCTTGACTCTGTCCCTGTTTAGCTCAAAGTGAAGCCGGCCGACAGGCTGTAACCCTCGCCATAGGCGCTGCGCAGCGGCAAATCCTGGCCCAGGCCACTGCGCGCTTTCTTGCGCAGGCGGTACACCAGCATGTCGACCCGCCGGCTGGCGTCCGGATCTTCGCCGCCCATGCCGGCCACGATCACCTGGCGCGGTACTGGCCGGGTGTTGATCGTGAGCAGGTGCAGGAAGTTGCATTCCTTTTCCGTGAGGTCGATCACGGCTCCCATCAATTCAAGTTGGCGAGCACTTACTTTCAGCGTCCACTTGCTCGGCTGCGGCTGTTGCGGTTCTTGCGGACGCACGCGGCGGTCCAGCGCCTCGATGTGCGCGGCCAGTTCCGGGAACTTGATCGGCTTGGTCAGATAATGGTCAGCGCCCAGGCGCAGGCCCAGGATACGGTTGTCGAAGGCGACGCGCCCTGTCAGCACCAGCAGCCCGATTTCGGGATACAGCTGGCGCATGCGGGGAATGACGTTGAATCCATCCTCATCCGGCAGCCCCAGGTCCAGCACCACGACCGCCGCAGGGGTCTTGGTCAGCGCGGCCCACATTTCACCGGCGGTGGTGGCGATCGTGACGTCATGATCGAGTTCAGTCAGGAACTCGGCCATATCGCCGGCGTAATCACCGTTGTCTTCAACAATCAGAATTTGCGTCATGGGTTTGCCATTTTGTGTGTTTCTTGAAACCCCGGGTGACTTCCGTAGTGCGCAACCCGGTGGCTACCCCTACAGCTTATCAGGCCGGATTATCACTGTTGATCACTTTAGTTGCAACACTTTTAATCCCTGTTGCCGACATAGGCAACCAAATGCGAAATTCGGCGCCGCCGATTTCCACGTTGCGCACGCTGATACTGCCGCCATGCACCTCAATCACCGAGCGCGCCATGTACAAGCCGAGCCCGGAACCTGCGCCAATTGCATTGCTACCGCGATATTGCTTATCAAAAATAGTGTCGCATTCCGATACCGGCACGCCTTTGCCCGCATCGCGCACCAGCAATTCGACGCCATCGTCGACGCGGCGCCCGGCCAGCGCCACCGGTTTGCCGGCCGGCGAATACTGCAGCGCATTTTCCACCAATACTTTCAAGGCCAGCCGCAAGCCGTTCGGCTGGCAGCGCAGCTGCTCCGGCAAGGGCCCGAGCTCGAGGTCCACGCCGCGTCCAGCCAGCCGCGCCAGCGCTGCCGCTTCTTCCAGCAACTCCGCCGGCGAGGCGGTGTCGGCCGGACGGGTGGCGCCGGCCGCAGCCAGCCGCTCGGGCGACAAGTGTTCGTCCATCATGCCGATCAGGCGATCGACCGCGACCTGGATCTTGCGGTAACGTGATCGGGTCGGCTCGTCGGCGTGCGCACCGGTCACTTCGAGGCGCTGGATGGCGCCGTCAATGGTCGACAGCGGGGTGCGAAATTCGTGGTTGAGCATGCTGGTAAAGCGGCGCTGGCGCTCGAACAGTTCACGCCGCTCGCTGACGTCGCGCAGGATGCCGGCCACGAAGGTGGGTGCGCCGTCGGCGTCGGTCAGGATGGTGGAACGCACTTCAATGGGAATGATGCGGCCATCGCGGTGCGGCTGGTCAAAGCAGCGCAGCACTTGCAAGCGCGAACGGTCGCCCGCGCGAAAGCGCTGCAGGCGCTGCGCCAGGCCGGCGCACAGCGCAGCCAGCGGACCATTCGGATTGCCGGCTTCAAACTGGGCCAGGATGTCGGCCTCGTCATAGCCCAGCAGCGCCAGCACGGAAGCGCTGACATAGGTCGGCAGCCCACTGGTGCAATCGATAATCCACGCGACATTGCCTTCGAGCTCGGCAATTGCGCGAAATTGTTCGCCCATGTCCGTATGACTACGCGCCTTGGTGCTGGCACTACGATCCATCGGCAACCTTTCACATCGACTAGGGGAAGACTTCGCCAGCCAGTATACAACCTGGCTTGCCCACTTGCCTATATAGATGCTTATTAATTACAGCTTATTCATCCAGGGGGGCGAAAATCGCTTGCAAGTCTTCCTGCGTGAGCGCCATCTTGTGCGCTTCGCCATCGGCCAGGATCGATTGCGCCAAGTCCGATTTCTTTTGCTGCAGCAGCTGGATCTTTTCTTCCAGCGTGCCCTTGGCAATCAGCTTGTAGACAAACACTGGCTTGTCCTGGCCGATGCGCCAGGCGCGGTCGGTGGCCTGGTTTTCCGCGGCCGGGTTCCACCACGGGTCGTAGTGGATGACGGTGTCGGCCGCGGTCAGGTTCAGGCCGACCCCGCCCGCTTTCAGGCTGATCAGGAAAATCGGCACCGCGCCCTGCTGGAAGGCGGCCACTTGCGCGGCCCGGTCCTTGGTGTCGCCGGTCAGCAAGGCGAACGGGATGCGGCGCGCGTCCAGCTCTTCCTGGATTAGCGCCAGCATGCTGGTAAATTGCGAGAACACGAGGATCTTGCGGCCCTCTTCGAGCAAGTCGTCGACCATTTGCATCAGGTCGATCAGCTTGGCCGAGCCACTGTCTTTCTTCTTGGCCGGCAAGGCCTTGACCAGGCGCGGATCGCAGCACACCTGGCGCAGCTTAAGCAGCGCCTCGAGGATCACGATCTGGCTGCGCGCCACGCCTTTCTTGTCGATCTCGTCGCGCACTTTCTTGTCCATGGCCAGGCGCACGGTTTCGTACAGGTCGCGCTGGGCGCCCGACAATTCCACCTTGCGCACCATTTCTGTCTTCGGCGGCAATTCCTTGGCCACGTTGTCCTTGGTCCGGCGCAGCAGGAAAGGGCGGATCCGGCGGTTCAGCAGGCCGCGCCGCAGCGGGTCGTCCTGGCGCTCGATCGGATGGCGGAACTGGCTGTTGAAGGTTTTCTCGTCGCCCAGCAGACCCGGCAGCAAGAAGTGGAACTGCGACCACAATTCGCCCAGGTGGTTTTCCAGCGGCGTGCCGGTCAGGCACAGGCGATGGCGTGCTTTCAACAGCCCGGCGCTCTGGGCCGCCTTCGAGCGGTTGTTCTTGATGTAGTGCGATTCGTCCAGGATCACCAGGTGGTACTGGTGCTCGCGCAGCTGTTCTTCGTCGCGCGGCAGCAGGGCGTAGGTGGTCAGCACCAGGTCGGCCTCGTCGATCTTGTTGAACTGATCGAGCCGCTCCTTGCCTTGCAACAGCAGCACGCGCAGGCCGGGCGCAAAGCGGGCCGCTTCGTCCTGCCAGTTGGCCATCAGGCTGGTCGGGGCGATCACCAGCGCCGGCGCGGTCAGGCGGCCGGCTTCCTTCTCGACCAGGATGTGGGCCAGCGTTTGCACCGTCTTGCCCAGGCCCATGTCATCGGCCAGGATGCCGGCCAGGTCGTATTCGCGCAGGAACTGCATCCATGCCAGGCCGTCGGCCTGGTAGTCACGCAGCGTGGCGCGCAGGCCGGCCGGCGACGGCACTTTTTGCACCGAGCCGAACAGCGACAGCTTGCGCCCGGTTTCGCGCAGCGCCTCGCCACCGAACCAGCGCAGCTCGGTCCCGCGCGCCAGTTCTTCCAGGCGGCCCGCGTCCAGCGTCGACAAACGCACCTTGTTCTTGATCTTGTCGCTGAAATACAGTTCGCCCAGCGTCGACAGGATCGGCTTCAAGCGGCCCCAAGGCAGCGCCACGCGCACGCCGTCGGGCAGCGTGGCCAGCATCTGGTCGTCGTTGGCATGCGCGGCCAGCACGTCGGGATTGAAGTCGAGCGGCGCATTGCGGATCAGCTGCACCAGCACCGGCAGCAGCGGCACGCGCTTGTGCGCCACCACGATGCCCAGCTCCAGCTCGAACCAGGCATTGCCCGCTTCGACCGGCTGGTCGATCTCGGCGTACCAGTCTTCCACCGCCACCACGTCGTAGCGGTATTTGGGCGATTTGTGCACGTGCCAGTCGGCGTCCGACAGGCCATCGAGCTCGGCTTCGGCAAAGCGCAGCCAGTGTGCCTGGCTTTCCAGCTGCAGCGCGCCGGCCAGGCCGTTCAACGGCGGCGTGGTCGGCTTGCGAAAGCCCAGCAGCTGCAACTGTTCCAGCGCCTGCGCTTCGGCCGCCTGGTCGCGCGCGATCACTTCGGTGACGTCGCCGATCTGGCGCACCACGCGCTGGGCCGGGTCGAACGACACCCGTTCGCCATCGTAATCGTAGGAAATGACGGCGTAATCGTGCCAGCGCTGCAGCAAGCCGTCGGCCAGCTGCACGCTGTCGAGCAGCAAGTGCGGGCGCGGCTTGACGTCGTCGCGCATGCGCTGAGTCAGCGGCTGCGGCAGCGGCATCAGCTGCTGCAAGCCGTGCGCCAGCAGCAGCTGGGACACGCGTTTCTTGTCGTTGCCAGTCAACGCCGGAGCCTGCGCCACCAGCGCTTGCAGGTCGGCCAGCGAGATGTCGACCCCGCCGCGGTTGAGCGAGAGCGCGCCGCACGACAGGTTGTCGATATACCACGGCGGATCGGTCGGCAGCATGTAGTCGATCTGGTCGGCGGCGCTGTGGGTGGCGCCGTGCGGCGGCTCCACTTGCCAGCCCAGGCGCGCGGTGCGCCCTTCATCGCGCCACACCAGGTTCGCTTCGCGTACCGGGCCGTGCTTGAGCGGATAAATCAAGCCATTCGACATGTCGGACCAGGAGTTGGCCCACAATAATTTGTCTTGTTTTAGCAACATTTCCAAAAGAATAGCCCCGACTTTGCCTTTTGGCTCGGTCGCGCTGCCGCCCTGGGAGGCGGCGCCGCTGCGCATGGCGATGAAGAAACGCACCAGATCTTCGTCGTCGCCCTCCAGGTAGGCGGGCGGGGCCGACAGCAGCGAGAACACTTCGCTGACCGGGCTGGCCGCGGCCACTTCACCGTTCTGCTTCAGGCGCGCCTTGCACAGGCACAGCGCCACGTGCCGACCGCCGCTGGTGGGCGCCAGTACATAGACAAACTTGTACTGGGCAAGCTTGGGATCCTTGAGTTCGACATCGAGCTTGGGCTGCGGATGCGCGGCCGCTTCGACCCGCTGCAGCCAGCTGGCAATCGGGGCCGGCAGGGCCGCAGGAGTGGCGTGCGGCGCCGAAGCGGGCGTCGCTGGTTTGTCTTCGCGGGCGTCGTCGCGCGTTAAATCCATCGTATGCATTAGTCTTGTCAAGGCAGTATCGAAAACGATAACACTCGATATTATCCGACAAAGCGCGGTTTGTGTTCTGTTCTCTTCCGCACCGATGGGCTCGTTCAGAGGCAAAACAGGCGCAAATCAAACTCGGTCGATATTTCCGGACGAAAATTCCACGTCCACAAATTTTTCTGGAATGAATGATCTTTTACATATCGCTGCTATACTGAATTCACGTTACCGCTCACCGGAGGACCACCATGAGCAGCGTCTCCAGCAACCCGCCACCCGCCCCACCTGCAGCCCCGGCCGCCAAGCCCAAGGTGGCCGAAGCGCCGCCCAAGGCCGCAGCCCCGCCCGCACCAGTCAAGCAGCCCGCCGCACCGGCGCAAGCGAAGGCCGCCGAAGCACCGGCGCCGGTCAAGACCGTGGCCGCGCCCGCCGCAGTGAAGGCCGTCGCCGCGCCAACGCAAGCCAAGGCTGCCGCCGCACCCGCCCCGGTCAAGCAAGCCGCCTCCACCGTCACGTTGGGCGCCAGCAAGCCTGATCTGGGCCTGTACACCCCGGGCGGCGCCGGCAAGGCGAGCTTTGGCCCGCCGAATCCCGACGGCCCCAAGAAGACCTGAGCGCTATGTGAGAAATCGGCCCGGCCCGCTTGCGCGCGCCGGGTTTTTTCGCGCCCGGACGATTACCGGAGATTGAACGCGGCAATCTCGCCGTGCTCGCCGTAAATATAGAGCACACCCTGCTTGGAGATCGACAAATCGCCGCTGGCAGGGTAGCTCCAGACCGTCTTGCGCGTCTGCAGGTCAATGGCGACTGTGATGCCGGTGGAGCCGACAAAGGCCAGGGTATCGGTGATGACCAGTCGGCCATACGCGTAGTCGGGCAGACGATCGGTGGCCCACAACAATGCGCCGGTCTTGGCGTCATAGGCTTCCAGTACATTCAAGTTCATGACGTACACCACGCCCTTCGCGTACGCTGGCTGTTGGCCAGTGACGACTGGGTGTGACCACGCGCGGGTTCGCGTGGCCAGGTTGAACGCCAACAGTTCGCGGTTAGCCATGGTATACGCCATCTGCTGACCAGAAAGCACCACTGTGCTCGATTCCCCATAACTCTGGGTGGTGTCCTGGGCGGGAATAAGATAGGCCGTGCTGCCATCGGTGTTGTTCTGCGCATGCAGCGAACCGTTGCCGTAGAAATAGGCCGCGCTGGCGTCAACCGCCGGGGTCCAATGATCGCGGTTCGACGCGCTGACGGACCATGCCAGGCTCAGGTCGCTGGAAAACTTGGCGATATTGCCCCACAATGGGCCGAGGCCAAAGTAGAGATTATCGCCATATACGGTCGGCGCCAGATAGGTGCCGGTATCGTAACCACCACCGGCCGTTTTGGCGAGCAGCGCGCCAGTCATTTGGTCAAACGACCACAGGGCCCCCACGCCATTGAATCCGTTGGTCATGACGTAGACGTGTCCGTTCGCCGCTGCCGGTGCGATCGACGACACTGCGGTGCCAAGGTCGGCGCGCCACGCGACGCTGCCCGTATTTTCGTGGATTGCGACCAATTCCCCACGCTCGAAGTGGCGCGCACCGCGCAGCACGAACAGCATGCCGTTGTCGCTGACCACGGAATAATCGGCGCTGGAAAAATGTTCTTCACCAGGCGAACTCCAGCGGCGCGCAATTTTGCTTGGGTCTACGCTCAGCGGAACGTACGACGTGTGCGCGGCATTGCCCTGGAAGGTGCTCCACGCGCTCAGCCCGTCTATCGATTGCAAAGTCGACAAATTGGCAGTCCATCCCACCGTCATGTTGACCGGAATGCGCCATGGCGATCCGGCCACCGGGTAGAGGCAATTGCCGTAATAGTCCTTGCAAATGTGCAGCTCGAGAAAGCCGCTGCGCGTGCCGGCCCCAGCCATGCTATTTGCCTGCATATCATAGTGCAGTGCGTTCGCGCTTGTGCTCGAGTTGATATTAATGAGCAGGCCGGACGGGTCTTTCAAGCCAATCGAGACCGTGCTCGGGTCCAGGCCACCGCTGAACTTGGCATCGATGGTGAACTGCGGCGCCTCGTTGGGATACGCCTTGAGCTCGATGGCGGCCGGCAGGATGGTCACGCGGGCCGCCCCTTCCGCTTTGGTCTTGACGTTGACGGTCAACGGGACGTGCCAGGGTGAACCTTCGATAGGCTGCTTGCATACCGCCGCTGCGTCCTTGCACAAACGGACTTCCAGCAGCGTCACATGCACGCCGGGCGTGAGCTTGTCAGCAGTTTCGAGACCAACCGTATATTGCAACTGAGAAACTGGGGTGAGCGTAAAGGTAGGGGCGATTACACCAGATGGGTCGATGATGGCCACATAGAAGCCGTCGCTGAGCGTTTTGCTGGCCGTGGCCGTGATGTTGAAGGACTCTGTCTCGCCCTCGTAGACCGTCACTTCCGCCGTTGCTGGCGAAAACGTCAGCCATCCGCCATTGTTCGCACTGCTGCCACTGCCGCCGCCGCCGCCGCCGCAGGCAGCCAGCGCCGCCGCGAGCAGGAGTGCGCCGGCTACACCGAGCTGAGGAAGGATGGGGGTCTTCTTGAACTTCATGGGCAGGTCCATTTTTAGCAAAAGCGCAATTATGCATGATGTAGTGAAATTATTAAATGTTCACTTTTTTGAACATTGCGCGGGTGCACACCATCAAATGGATGTCAAGACTGGCGAAATGCCCGTTATTGCGTATCATTCCGTGCTTGACTCACAGGATGTCCCCATGCTCCCAACTATTGAACAACGCCTCGCCATTGAACTTGCCGCCAAGCCGGTGCAAGTTGCCGCCGCCATCGCCCTGCTCGACGAAGGCGCCACCGTTCCCTTCATCGCGCGCTACCGCAAGGAAGCCACCGGCGGCCTGGACGACATCCAGCTGCGCCTGCTCGAAGAGCGTTTGCGCTACCTGCGCGAGCTGGAAGACCGGCGCGCGGCGATCATCGCCTCGATCACCGAACAGAACAAGATGACCCCGGCCCTGCTCGACGCCGTCACCCACGCCGAAGACAAGACCCGCCTGGAAGACCTGTATTTGCCGTACAAGCAGAAGCGCCGCACCAAAGCCCAGATCGCGATCGAAGCGGGCCTGGCGCCGCTGGCCGACGGCCTGCTGGGCGACCCGATGCTGGCGCCTGAAGAAGAGGCAGCCAAGTTCCTGCGCGAGGCCTTCACCACCGACGACGGCAACAACCCGGGCGTAGCCGACACCAAAGCGGCGCTGGACGGCGCGCGCCAGATCCTGATGGAGCGCTTCGCCGAAGACGCCACCTTGCTGCAGTCGCTGCGCGAATACGTGCAGGACCACGGCATCGTCGAATCGAAAGTGGTTGAGGGCAAGCAGGATGAAGGCGAGAAGTTCGCCGATTACTTCGACTACTCCGAAACCATCTCCACGGTGCCGTCGCACCGCGCACTGGCGCTGCTGCGCGGACGCCGCGAAGGCATGCTGGACGTGGTGCTGCGCCTGGACACCGAAGCCGAAAAACCGAAGTGGGACGCGCCGCACAACCCGTGCGAGAGCCGCATCTCGGCCCGTTTCGGCATCAAGCAGATGGGCCGCCCGGCCGACAAATGGCTGGCCGACACCGCGCGCTGGACCTGGCGCGTGAAAAGCTTCATGCACCTCGAGACCGAGTTGATGGGCGCCCTGCGCGAACGCGCCGAACTGGACGCCATCAACGTGTTTGCCCTGAACCTGAAAGCGCTGCTGCTGGCCGCGCCAGCCGGCCAGCGCGCCACCATGGGCCTGGACCCGGGCCTGCGCACCGGCGTCAAGGTGGCCGTGGTGGACGCCACCGGCAAGGTGGTCGACACCGCCGTGATCTACCCGCACCAGCCGCGCAACGACTGGGACGGCTCGCTGCACGTGCTGGGCGCCTTGGCGGCCAAGCACAATGTGTCCTTGATCTCGATCGGCAATGGCACCGCCTCGCGCGAAACCGACAAGCTGGCGCAGGACCTGATCAAGCAGCGCGCCGAACTGAAAATGACCAAGATCGTCGTCTCCGAAGCCGGCGCGTCGGTGTACTCGGCATCCGAATTCGCTTCGCGCGAACTGCCCGACATGGACGTGTCGCTGCGCGGCGCGGTGTCGATTGCGCGCCGCCTGCAAGACCCGCTGGCCGAACTGGTGAAAATCGATCCAAAGTCGATCGGCGTGGGCCAGTACCAGCATGACGTGAGCCAGACCCAATTGGCGCGCTCGCTCGACGCCGTCGTCGAAGATTGCGTTAACGCGGTCGGGGTGGACGTCAATACCGCCTCGGCGCCGCTGCTGGCGCGCGTGTCGGGCCTGTCGTCGTCGGTGGCGCAAAGCATCGTCACCTACCGCGACCTGAAAGGTGCATTCGCTTCGCGCGCCGCGTTGAAAGCGGTGCCGCGCCTGGGCGACAAGACATTCGAACAGGCCGCCGGCTTCTTGCGCGTGATGGGCGGCGACAATCCGCTGGACGCGTCGGCCGTGCACCCGGAATCGTACCCGCTGGTGGAAAAGATCCTGGCCGATATCAAGAGGGACATCAAGGGCGTGATCGGCGACGCCGGTCTGCTCAAGACGCTGTCCCCGGCGCGCTATGCCGATGACAAGTTCGGCGTGCCGACCATCACCGACATCATCCGCGAACTGGAAAAGCCGGGGCGCGATCCGCGGCCCGAATTCAGCACCGCTACCTTCAAGGAAGGCGTGGAAGAGATTCGCGACCTGCGTCCCGACATGATCCTGGAAGGCGTGGTCACCAACGTGGCGGCGTTTGGCGCGTTTGTCGACATTGGCGTGCACCAGGATGGCCTGGTCCACATTTCGGCGCTGTCGAACACGTTCGTGAAGGATCCGCACACGGTGGTCAAGGCCGGCCAGGTGGTCAAAGTGAAGGTGCTGGAAGTGGACGAGAAGCGCAAGCGCATCGCGCTGACCATGCGATTGACCGACAGCGCGCCGCAGGCCGGGTCCAAGCCGGAGCAGCGCGGCGACCGCAATGACCGCAAGAGCCTGGCCCAGCACCAGCAAAAGCAGGACCGCGCACCAGCGCCAGCGGGCGGCTCGATGGCGGCGGCGTTCGCCAAGCTGCGCGGGTGATAGTCGAAGCCTGCGATCCGGACAGCGCCGACGCCAGCATTCTGGTCGGCGAGCTGTCGGCCACGCTGGCGGACATCACCGGCAGCAGCGGGCAGGCCTCGTTCGCCAGCGACAGCGCGCAGTTGTTCGTGGTGGCGCGCGATGCCGAGGGCAGCTTGCTCGGGTGCGGCGCCTTGCGGCCGCTGCACGAGGGCGTGGGCGAGATCAAGCGCATGTACGCGCGCCCTGGCACCCGGGGTGTCGGTGCGGCGCTGCTGGCGCATCTCGAAAGCGCGGCGTTTGGCTTCGGCTACCGCGCGCTGTGGTTGGAGACCCGGCGCGTCAATACACGTGCGGTCGCGTTTTACCTGAAACACGGCTATGCCGCGATGCCGAATTATGGCAAATACATCGGTCGCGCCGAAGCGGCTTGCTTCGGCAAATCACTATCCTAACCCCGTCGTCCTCGCGAAAGCGGGGACCCATACTTAGCATAGGGGGCATGGGGTAGCGCCTTGGCGCGCGTTCGCGAGGACGACGTAGCGGCTTTCCTATAAAATGACGCCATCTATTCCATTTCAAAGCAGAGGCAAGCCATGAGCGACGTACAATCCTGGATCAAGGAAACCGTAACCAGCACCCCGGTGGTGCTGTTCATGAAGGGCACCGCCCAGTTTCCGCAATGCGGCTTTTCGGGTCGCGCCATCCAAATCCTGAAAGCCTGCGGCGTCGAGAACATCGCCACCGTCAACGTGCTGGAAGACCCTGAAGTGCGCCAGGGGATCAAGGACTACTCGAACTGGCCGACCATTCCCCAGCTGTACATCAAGGGTGAATTCATCGGCGGTTCGGACATCATGAACGAAATGTTCGAATCGGGCGAACTCAAAGCCCTGATCGATGCCTGATCCACAAGCACGGCGCCTGGTCGTCGCCATCACCGGCGCCACCGGCGCCGTGTACGGCGTGCGGCTGCTGCAGCAGCTGTCCGCCACGCCCGGCATCGAAACCCATCTGGTCGTTTCCGATGCCGCGGTATTGACCCTGCACCAGGAAACCGGTTTGCAGCGCCGCGATGTCGAGGCGCTGGCCCACGTGGTCCACAAGAACCGCGATATCGGCGCCGCCATCGCCAGCGGCTCGTTCCAGACCGACGGCATGGTGATCGCCCCCTGCTCGATGAAAACCCTGGCCTCGGTGGCGCTGGGCCTGTCGGACAACCTGATCGCGCGCGCCGCCGACGTCATGCTCAAGGAGCGGCGCCGGCTGGTGCTGATGGTGCGCGAAACGCCGTTCAACCTGGCGCACCTGCGCAACATGACGTCGGTGACGGAAATGGGGGGGATCGTGTTCCCGCCGCTACCGAGCTTTTATCACAAGCCGGCCAGCATCGAGGAGATGGTGGACCACACGGTCGCCCGCGTGATCGATTTGTTCGGCATCGCGCATGCACTCGCGCCGCGCTGGGCCGGCATGAAGCCGGGCTCCGATTCGTAGAGTGACACTGGCACCGCCGGCCCAAAACCGGCGCTGCAGCAGCTCAGCTACCTGATCTAACGCTTGTCAAACTGCCAGGTATCGGCCTTTTTCAATTCCTTTGCTTCTTCCACCATCCGGCGGTGTGCAATCCGCTTGCGCATCACTTCGGCGTGCTGGGCCGCGGTCATCGGCGGTACGGTCATCAAGTCCTTGAGCTGCGCGGTGTTGCTGTAGTTACTTTTCATAAGACGGCTAAATCCTCGACTTGTTGCGTAACAGGGTACTGCAGGGTAATTATAGCCACATCCGCACTTCGTGCTGCACAAACTGCAAAATTGCTGAACGGCATCGCGGAGCAGATGGGCTATTGTGCCTCAATTTTCCGCGCACGCCTTGATTAATGCTGTCCGGGGACGAACTTGCGGGGCGCAAACCGGGTTCGCGCCGGACCGGTTCGGATGTGGGGGCAATGGGGAGGGGAGGCCGACAGCGCAAAGGCGTGCGCCGGGCGCGGCAAAGCTGCTAAATGACTACTTTTGGTAGTTAATGCGTACAAGCATGCGAATAAATTCACGTGCAATTTGACGGTGATGCTCATCTAATCTCTGTAAATCGGCAATTAATTTCACATCTGCCGACTCAAAGCGGGAAACGCCATTCGCATTTTCGCCATTGGTGGCCGTGCTTTCAGAGCCGCCAAAGCGCAGCCACTCGGCCGGCACGCCCAGCCACTGGGCAATCATGCGCAGCTTCTCCTGCGTGGGAATTGCCTCTCCTACCAGCCACTTACGGGCGGCGTGTACTGTAATGGGACGTCCATCGAAGCGAATGTTAAATTCCCGCGCCAGGCGGGTTGGACTGTCTGGAGAGTAATGGGCGTTCTTCAATGCTTGCTGCAAGCGCTCACTGAAGCTTTCCCGTTCGTTAGATGAATTCATGGGTGGCACTATTTCACGCAACGGCATGAATGTCAGTCTCTTCAAGGTTGAGACCAATTGTGACAACTTGCTGATTCTATGTCACAATTTGGGGTTTTTTTTCGGACCGGCCCAAGCGCGTGTAAAGACACACTTTGCACCCTTCTTGCTCAAGATTTCCCGCCGAATACCGCTTGTTGCGGCGCCCAGTCGATACAGCCAGTCTAGGCCCGCCGCCGCCGCGCCGCCCCGCGCACGATTACCCTGTTTGGCCTAGATCAGATGGAAGCGAATAATCCCGTCGCTTCCCTTTTCCCTGCACAAGATTCCATCGAACCACAGCTTGTGCAAGTGGGCCAGCGCCTCGCCCAGCGCGAACGTGAGCTGGTGCACGTCCAGCGGCCGCCGGAACATGAGCGGCACGATATCGGCTGCGCACTGCGGCGTGCGGCACGCCTGCAGCACCTCGGCCAGGCGCGCCGTGTGATGGTCCTGCAGCTGCGTGATGCGCGTGTGCAGGCCGCGAAACGGCTTGCCGTGCGAAGGCAGCACCAGCGTATCGGCCGGCAAGGGCAGGAACTTGGCCAGCGAATCGAGATACAGCTGCAGCGGATTGCCTTCCGGCTCGATCGCAAACACCGATACATTGGTCGAAATGCGCGGCAGCACCATGTCGCCCGAGATCAACAGCTGCAGCGCGTCGCAATACAGCGCCGCGTGCTCGGGCGAATGGCCGTAGCCGGCAATCACGCTCCAGTCGTGTTGGCCGATCCGTACCCGGTCGCCGTCGCGCAAGCGGGTATAGGCGTGCGGCACGGCCGGCACCAGCGAAGGATAGTAATTGCGGCGTTCGCCCAGCTTGTCGATGATGGCCGGGTCGCGCACGCCGTGGCGCTCGAAATGGGGCAGCGCGGCGCTGCCATCGACGCCCGGCAAGGCCGCCGACATCATGCGCGCGAAGCCGTATTCGCCGGTGGTGGTCCAGAACGGCGCATCGAACTTGCTGCACAGCCAGTCCGACAAGCCCACATGGTCCGGATGGCAATGGGTGGCGAACACCCGCAGCAGCTCTTTTCCGGCCAGCACCTGCTCCCAGGCAGCGCGCGTGGCGTCATTGGCCACGCCGCAGTCAACCGCACAGAAACCGGCGCGGCCATCGACTTCGTCGTTCAGCAGCCACAGGTTGATATGGTCGAGCGCGAACGGCAGTTGCATGCGCAGCCAGCCCACGCCCGGCGCCAGCGGATGGACAGTGCCCAAGGCGGGCAAGGTGTCGCCCAGGGGATAGGTAAGTTGAGCTTCAAGTAGGTTCATTGGATTCTTTCGTGCGCTACAATGTGCTTGACGTTGACGTAAACGTCAGCCTAACAGGGAATCCCACACACTGCCCATGAGTACTTATACCATCGCCGAACTGGCCCGCGAATTCGACATCACCGCGCGCGCCATCCGCTTCTACGAAGACCAGGGCTTGCTCAGCCCCAAGCGCGAAGGCGTGGGCGGGCGCAACCGCGTCTACACGCCGCGCGACCGCACCCACTTGAAACTGACGCTGCGCGGCAAGCGGCTCGGGCTGACTTTGTCCGAAATCAAGAGTATCGTGGACATGTACGAGTCCCCCAAGGATACCGTTGCTCAGATGAACCGTTTTCTCGGCGTGCTGGCCACCCAGCGCGCCACGCTCGAGCAGCAGCGCGAAGACATCGACATGGCGCTGGCCGAACTGACCGCCCACGAGGACGAGTGCAAGCGCATGCTGGCCGAGTCGACCAAGGATGTCGCCGCTTGACGTTTACGTAAACGTCAAACGAAGGTATGATGAACCCTTCCCATTTTGACCCCACCCGAGGACGACCATGCTGCATCTCCCAGGCTTGACCTTTGACCACGGCGAAGACATCGCCGCCCTGCGCGAGACCGTGCAGCAGTTCGCCGCCGCCGAAATCGCGCCCCGCGCCGCCGAGATCGACCGCAGCGACCAGTTCCCGATGGACCTGTGGCGCAAGATGGGCGACCTGGGCGTGCTGGGCATCACCGTCGACGAGCAGTACGGCGGCGCCCAGATGGGTTACCTGGCCCACATCGTGGCCATGGAAGAAATCTCGCGCGCGTCGGCCTCGGTCGGCCTGTCGTACGGCGCCCACTCGAATCTGTGCGTCAACCAGATCAAGCGCAACGGCACCGAAGAACAAAAAATGAAGTACCTGCCGAAACTGATCTCGGGCGAGTACATCGGCGCCCTGGCCATGTCCGAGCCGAACGCCGGCTCCGACGTGGTCAGCATGAAGCTGCGCGCCGACTGGAAGGGCGACCGCTGGGTCCTGAACGGCACCAAAATGTGGATCACCAACGGCCCTGACGCCGACGTGCTGGTGGTGTACGCCAAGAACGATCTGGAAGCGGGCCCGCGCGGCATGACCGCGTTTCTGATCGAAAAAGGCTTCAAGGGCTTCTCGATCGCGCAAAAGCTCGACAAGCTGGGCATGCGCGGCTCGCACACGGGCGAACTGGTGTTTGTCGATTGCGAAGTGCCGGCCGAAAACGTGCTGGGCGGCCTGGGCAAGGGCGTCAACGTGCTGATGTCGGGCCTGGACTTCGAGCGCACCGTGCTGTCGGGCGGCCCGCTGGGCATCATGGCAGCGTGCATGGACGCCGTGGTGCCGTACGTGCATGACCGCAAGCAGTTCGGCCAGCCGATCGGCGAATTCCAGCTGATGCAGGGTAAATTGGCCGATATGTACTCGACCATGATGGCTTGCAAGGCTTACGTCTACGCCGTGGGCCAGGCTTGCGACCGCGCCAAGAGCCCGGAAGCGATCCGCAACCTGCGCAAGGACGCCGCCGGCGCCATCCTGTACAGCGCCGAAAAAGCCACCTGGATGGCTGGCGAAGCGATCCAGACGCTGGGCGGCAACGGCTACATCAACGAGTACCCGGTGGGCCGCTTGTGGCGCGACGCCAAGCTCTATGAAATCGGCGCCGGCACCAGCGAAATTCGCCGCATGCTGATCGGCCGCGAATTGTTCGCCGAGACCAAGTAAATACCTGGCATCAGCCTATCTTATAGAATAGCAATTCCATAAGCCGTCCTTATCGAGTAGCTGATGCCACAAGTTGCATTTCCCAAACTGCTGTCATCCCAGATCGCGTTCGATATTGCGCGCACGATCCTGGACGGGTTCGACAAGCACTATCGCTTGTTTCGCCAGACCAGCCAGATCGCCAAGCGCCATTTCGAAACCGGCGCCTGGGCGGTCGCGCAGCAGGCGGCGCGCGAGCGGATCGGCTTTTACGACCAGCGCGTGCAGGAATGCGTGCAGCAGCTCGAAGACGAGTACGACAATGGCGAACTGACCGATGAAGTGTGGCGCGAACTGAAGCTGCACTACATCGGCATGCTGTCCGGCCACAAGCAGCCGGAACTGGCCGAGACCTTCTTCAACTCGGTCTGCTGCAACATCTTGCACCGCACCTATTTCCACAACGATTTCATTTTCGTGCGCCCGGTGGTGTCCACCGAGTACCTCGAAACGGACGAGCTGCTGCCGACCTACCGCGTGTACTACCCGGCCAAGGACGGCCTGCGCTTCGCGCTCAAGCGCATCGTCACCAATTTTCAGCTGAACTGCCCGTTCGCCAACCTCGACCGCGACATCATCCAGGTCGAAACGCGGCTGCGCGCCATTTTCGGCAACCAGGTGCTGGAGCCGAACCACCAGATCCAGGTGCTGTCGTCGCTGTTTTTCCGCAACAAGGGCGCCTACATCGTCGGCAAGGGCATCAACGGCAACCGCGAATACCCGTTCATCGTGCCGATCCTGCACAACCGCCATGGCGAACTGATACTGGACACGGTGCTGTTCGACCATGAACAGATCACGATTTTGTTTTCGTTCACGCGCGCCTACTTCCTGGTCGACATGGAAGTGCCTTCGGCCTATGTGCAGTTTTTGCGCACGCTGCTGCCGCGCAAGCCGCGCAGCGAGATCTACACCATCCTCGGCTTGCAAAAGCAGGGCAAGACGCTGTTCTACCGCGATTACCTGCAGCACTTGAAGCACACCTCGGACCAGTTCGAGATCGCGCCTGGCATCCGCGGCCTGGTGATGCTGGTGTTCGCGCTGCCGTCGTTTCCCTACGTGTTCAAGGTGATCAAGGATTTCTTCCCGGCGCCCAAGGAAACCACGCGCGCCCAGATCAAGGAAAAATACCTGCTGGTCAAGAACCACGACCGCGTGGGCCGCATGGCCGACACGCTCGAATACTCGAACGTGGCGTTCCCGGTCGACCGCTTTTCCGAAGAACTGATCGCCGAACTGATGCACCATGCGCCGTCGCTGGTCGAATTCGAGCAAGACCGCATCATCATTCGCCACCTGTACATCGAACGGCGCATGGTGCCGCTCAACATCTTCCTGACCAATGCCGAAAAGGCCGGCAACGATGAACTGATCGAGCACGGCATCGTCGAATACGGCAATGCAATCAAGGAACTGGTGGCGGCCAACATCTTCCCCGGCGACATGCTGTACAAGAACTTCGGCGTCACGCGCCACGGCCGCGTCGTGTTTTACGATTACGACGAAATCGAATACATCACCGATTGCAATTTCCGCACCATCCCGCAGGCGCGCAACGAGGAAGACGAGATGTCGGCCGAGCCCTGGTATTCGATCGGCAAGCACGACGTGTTCCCCGAGCAGTTCGGCAGCTTTTTGCTGGGCAATGCCAAAATACGCGCCAATTTCATGAAGCACCATAGCGACTTGTTGAGCAAAGACTTCTGGCAGTCACGCAAGCAGCGCATCATGGACGGCCATATCGAAGACGTGTTCCCATATCCGCAACAAATCCGTTTTTGCAACCAGACACTGACAACCACCCCGGCAGCCCCGCTGCCCAATTATTTGGAGAACCTGCACAATGAATGATCCAGTCGTTATCGTCGGCGCCGCCCGCACACCCATGGGCGCGTTCCAGGGCGATTTTTCCAGCAAGTCCGCCAACGACCTTGGCGCCGTCGCCATCGCCGCCGCGGTTGAGCGCTCGGGCGTCAAGGCCGACCTGGTCGAACACGTCTACATGGGCAACTGCCTGATGGCCGGCCAGGGCCAGGCCCCGGCACGCCAGGCTGCCATCAAGGGCGGTCTTCCGCTGTCGGCCGGCGCCGTGACGCTGTCCAAGATGTGCGGCGCAGCGATGCAAGCGACCATCTTCGCGCATGACTCGATCATGGCCGGCAGCGCCGACGTGATCGTCGCCGGCGGCATGGAGTCGATGACCAACGCGCCTTATCTGCTGCCAAAAGCACGCGGCGGCCAGCGCATCGGCCACGGCATGATGTTCGACCACATGATGTACGACGGCCTGGAAGACGCCTACTCGCGCAACGAGAAAACCGGCGAAGGCCGCTCGATGGGCACCTTCGGCGAAGAATGCGCCGCCAAGTACAGCTTCACCCGCGAAGCGCAGGACGCGTTTGCGATCGCGTCGGTGCAGCGCGCCCAGGCCGCAGCCAAGGATGGCAGCTTCAAGTGGGAAATGGCGCCAGTGACCGTCAGCGGCCGTGGCGGCGACACCGTCATCGACCAGGACGAAGGCCCGTTGAAAGCCAAGCTGGACAAGATCCCGACCCTGCGCCCAGCATTTGCCAAGGACGGCACCATCACCGCCGCCTCGTCGTCGTCGATCAACGACGGCGCCGCCGCACTGGTGCTGATGCGCGAATCGAAAGCACGCGAACTGGGTCTGACCCCGATCGCCAAGATCGTCGGCCACGCCACGTTCGCGCAAGCGCCGAACCTGTTTACCACCGCACCGGTGGACGCGATGAAAAAGCTGTTCGCCAAGACCGGCTGGAAAGCGTCCGACGTCGACCTGTTCGAAATCAACGAAGCGTTCGCCGTGGTGCCGATGGCCGCGATGCACGACCTCGACATCCCGCACAGCAAAGTAAACATCCATGGCGGCGCGTGCGCACTGGGCCACCCGATCGGCGCATCTGGCGCGCGCATCATCGTCTCGCTGCTGGGCGCGTTGAAGAAAACCGGCGGCAAGCGCGGCGTGGCATCGCTGTGCATCGGCGGCGGCGAAGCGACCGCGATGGCATTCGAGATGATGTAAGGCGCCGTGCCTACAGCACTCATCATCGGCGCTTCGCGCGGCATCGGCCTGGAACTGGTGCGCCAGTACCAGGCCGACGGCTGGCGCGTGGTCGCCACCGCGCGCAGCGAAGCAGACTGCAAGAAGCTGGTGCGCCTGCACGCGCAGGCGTTCCAGCTTGACGTCACCAGCGCCGAATCGATCGCCGCGCTGGGCTGGAACCTGGACGGCGAGCAGTTCGACGCCGCCTTTATCAACGCGGGCGTATTCGGCCCGCGCCACGACGGTTTTCCGACCGAGGTCGAATTCGACCTGGTCATGCACACCAATGTGCTGGCCGCCATGCGCCTGCTGCCGTTGATCGCGCCGATGGCGGCCAGGCTGGCAGTGCTGTCGTCGGTGTTGGGATCAATGGGCGCGCGTGACGGCTGCCACGCCACGCTGTACCGCGCCAGCAAGGCCGCGCTCAATTCGGTGCTGGTCGATTGCAGCATCAAGCACGGCCCGCGCGGCGTCATCAGCGTGGCCTTTCACCCGGGCTGGGTCAAGACCGACATGGGCGGAGAAAACGCCGAAATCGAGGTCGACACCAGCGTGGCCGGCATGCGCAAAACGCTGGCCGGCTTGACCAGTGCCGACAACGGCACATTTTTGAATTACGACGGCACCACCATCGCCTGGTAACACAACCAAAGAAAAATCATGATACTGACCGAAGAACACCAGATGATCCGCGACGCCCTGCGCACCTTTTCGCAGGAGCGCCTGGCGCCCAACGCGGCGCGCTGGGACAAGGAACACTATTTTCCGAAGGCCGAACTGAAAGAGCTGGCCGCGCTGGGCGCGTTCGGCGTGGCGGTGCCCGAGGAACTGGGCGGCGCGGGCCTGGACTACGTATCGCTGGCGCTGGTGCTCGAAGAAATCGCGGCCGGCGACGGCGGCACCTCGACCATCATCTCGGTCAACAACTGCCCGGTGTGCTCGATTGCCATGATGTACGCCAACGACGCCCAGAAAGAACAATGGCTGCGGCCACTGGCGCAAGGCGAGATGCTGGGCGCATTCGCGCTGACCGAGCCGCATACCGGCAGCGACGCGTCGGCACTGCGTACCACCGCCACCCGCGATGGCGACGAATACGTCATCAACGGCACCAAGCAGTTCATCACCAGCGGCAAATACGCCGACGTGGCGATCGTCATGGCGGTTACCGACAAGGCGGCCGGCAAGAAGGGCATCAGCGCGTTCTGGGTGCCCACGTCAAGCAAAGGCTACATCGTCTCGGGCCTGGAACAGAAGATGGGCCAGCACTCGTCCGACACCGCGCAGATCCTGTTCGAGAACTGCCGCATCCCGGCCGAGAACCTGATCGGCCAAGAAGGCCAGGGCTACAAGATCGCCTTGTCCGGCCTTGAGGGCGGGCGCATCGGCATCGCCTCGCAGGCGGTCGGCATGGCGCGCGCCGCGTTCGAAGCGGCATTGAAATACGCGCGCGAGCGCGAAAGCTTCGGCCAGCCTATCTTCAACCACCAGGCAGTGCAGTTCCGCCTGTCCGACATGGCGACCCAGATCGAAGCGGCGCGCCAGTTGATCCGTCATGCGGCCTCGATGAAGGATGCCGGCCTGCCATGCCTGAAAGAGGCGGCCATGGCCAAGCTGTTTGCCTCCGAAATGGCGGAGCGGGTGTGCTCGGACGCGATCCAGGTCCACGGCGGCTACGGTTACGTGAGCGACTTCCCGGTCGAGCGCATCTACCGCGACGTGCGCGTGTGCCAGATCTACGAAGGCACCAGCGACATTCAGAAGATCCTGATCGCACGCGCATTGTGACCAGCGGCGCGCTGGCCATCCGCGCGCAGCTTCATGGCCAAAAAAATCCGCCCATAGTTGCACACTTGGCTATATTTCCGCATAGAATGGCGTTTTCCTTTTCATAACGAACGCCATGAAGCCTGTCTTGTTTGCCCTAGCCCTGTTCAGCGTAGTCCCTGCCCACGCTGCCGCCCCCGAAGCGACCATTGGCAAAGATGATTGCAAACTCGTCACGCCAAAACCTGTGGCGGGTGAAAAAGTGAAGTGGCGTGGCGCGTGCAAAGATGGCTATGCCGACGGTCCCGGTACGTTTGATTGGTATGTCGATGGCGAGCTGCGTCTCCATTTCGAAGGCATCCTGCAACGCGGGCGCACCGAAGGTCTCGGGTATACGCGTACGCCCAGCCGCACCCAGTACGAAGGCTATTTCCACGACAACCATCGTGAAGGCTACGGTATCGAACAGACCGTCGAGCTGGACCGCTACGAGGGCGATTGGAAGCGCGGCGTGCCGCATGGCGCCGGCAAGAAAGTATTTTGGGATGGCAGCAGTTACGAAGGCCAGTGGCAGGCAGGCCAGCCGCACGGCGCCGGCAAGGCGGTCTACACCAGCGGACGCGTGTTTGAAGGCCAATTCAAGGATGGCCGGGCGGTCGGCCTGCCTCCGCCACAAGGCAAGAACACGGGCGAGACTTACAGCATGGCCACCGGACCGGCCGGCGTCGGCTCCTACATCAAATCGGCCAATCTGACCGGTGGCGTAGTGCCGTACGCCAAGGCCTGGGATGGATTGACGAAAGACCAGCAGCAAACTTTGCGGAGCGACTACGGCATGTTGCTCGAAGAGGACGAACCGCCATACCCGGCGGCCGGCATCGGCAAGCTGTACAGCGCACTGGGCAAGGCCCAAAACTGGCTGGCGGTGGACGGGCAGCTGCGCATGGTCGTCATGGTCGACCGCAGCGGCACCCCCAGCAAGGTCACCGTATTCATGTCGCCGGACCCCAAGATGACGGAATTCGCCACCGAGGCCGTGATGCTGGAAAAATTCAAGCCTGCCCTGTGTTCCGGCACGCCTTGCCCGATGAGTTTTGCCATCACCCTCAATTTCAAAACCACTGCAATGTGAAGCGGATCATGAAAACTGTTCTGTTTGCCATCACCGTCATCAGTACCGCGCCAGCCTTTGCCGACGCGCCGCAAGCGACGCTGGGCGCACCCGGCTGCAAGGTCGTCAACCTCACGCCGCTGCCCAAGGACAGCGTCAAGTGGAGCGGCGCCTGCCAGGACGGCTACGCAAGCGGCGAAGGCCACCTCGAATGGTTTGTCAACGGCGCTTTCGGCTCCTACTACAAGGGGCCGTTGGAACGGGGCTTGCCGCACGGGCAAGGCTACCTCAAGCGCAGCGACGGCACCGAATACGACGGCCAGTTCGTGCACGGCCAGCCCGAAGGCCAGGGCGTGATGTTGTTTCCCGTTGGCGACCGTTACGACGGGCAATTGAAAGCGGGTACGCCTGACGGCGCCGGGCTGATGGTGTATGCGCTGGGTGGCCGCTATGAAGGACAGTGGCGCGCCGGCGCCTTCCATGGTCAGGGCAAGGCCATCTATGCAGGCGGCCAGGTGCGCGAAGGGCAGTTCGGCGACAACGCACCGTCAGAAGCACCGGCCAAGCGCCAGACGACGCGCTACAGCTTGCAGTCGGAAGGCAAATGGACGACGTTTTTCAAGTCGGACTTCGCCAGCAGCGACGATGTCCCGTTCGACAAATCGTACGCCGAGATGAACGCCGAGCAGCAGAACGCAGTCAAGAGGCGCTACCCGATGCTGTTCGAGGGCGACCAGCCGCCATATCCATTGCTGGGCACCAAGCGGCTGTTCACCTGGTTCCGCAAGGTGCTGAGCAAAGTGCAGAGCACTGGCCTGCTGCGCATGAACGTCATGGTCGACAGCGAAGGCAATGCCGAATCGGTGACCGTGCTCGCCTCACCGCATCCGGACATGAGCAAGCTGGCGGCCCAGATCGTGATGGCGGAAAAATACCAGCCGGCCGTCTGCGCCGGCAAGCCGTGCGCCATGGCGGTGCCCTACGCGATCAACTTCTCGATCCACTAAGCGAACTGCAGCGCCCAAAAAAATAGCTCCGGCCGCGAAGTCGGAGCTGTGAAAAAAGGGAGCGGTTTGCGCCACTCCCTTCAGGATTGCCCTTCAATTACTGGGTAATGACGCTGACCTTGTCGATCACGAACGAGGTTTGCAGCGACGAATCTTCATTCATGGCAAACGACAGCGTGACGGTCTGGCCCTTGTACGGCAACAGACTGAAGCTGCGGATCTGGTAGCCAGTCGCTTTGTTCAGATTGCTGTAGGTAGCCAGCGTGCCCAGCACCGTGCCGGACGCGCTCTTGACCGTCACGACCAGCTTGTCGTAGGCGGTGCTGGTGCTCGTTTCAGCGGTGTCGACGTGCATTGCAAACGTCATGGCAGCCGAAGTCGCCGCCGAAGGAATCACCACCGCCTGGGTGATGGTTTCGGTGGCGGTCGAACCGTTGCCCCCCAGCCATGCGAAGCGGGTGCCTTCGTAGGCCGTCTGGCCGCTGAAGGAACCGATCACGCCGGTCGTACCTGCCCAGCCGGTGGTGCTGCTCTCGAAGCCGCCGTTGGTGACGCGCTCGACCGGCAGCGTGGTGCCGACGGTCAGGGTGGCGTTGGCGCTGGTGGCGGTGGTTGGCGAGGCAGCCGAATCGGTCACTTTGACGCTGAACACGGCGCCGTTGTCAGCTGCCTGGGCGGCGAAGCTGTAGCTGGCCGAATTGGCGCCGGCGATGTCAACGCCGCCACGCTTCCACTGGTAAGCGTAAGGCGCGGTGCCGCCGGTAGCGGTCACTGCGAACGACGCGGTAGCGCCGGCGCTGACGCTGACGTTGGCTGGCTGCGAGCTGATCGACACGCCCACTGGCGGCGTGCCTGCTTCGTCGACGTCGGCGCCGACGTTGATGGCGGCGTAAGCGCGCTGCACGGCGATCGATTCCTTGCTGCCCACGCCATACAGTTCATTGGCCGCTTCGAGCACCTTGGTACGGGCAGTGGCGTAGTTGGTCGATGCGGTGAACTTGGTGGTCAGCGCCTTGAACCAGATGCGGAATGCATGGTCGTTGCCGATGCCGGTCATCGCTGCAGGCGACTTGGTCAGGTAAGTGCTGTTGTAGTCGCCGGCGGTGGCGCTCGAACCATGCGACAGGAAGTAGAACATGCGGTTGTTCGGGCCGCTCGAATAGTGCACGTTCAGGCCGCCCAGGGTGCTGCTCCAGGCATCCTTGCTGCTGCCATCCTTGCTTGGCTTGTACATCCAGCGCAGCGGGCTGCCGGTCTTCGAGATTTCAACGCCCATCATCCAGTCGTTGCCTTCCGGGACGACGGTGCCGGTGCCGCCATTGCGTGCATAGGCTTCCACCATTTCGCCGCCGATGTCCGAGTTGGACTCGTTCAGGCCGCCCGATTCGCCGCTGTAGGTCAGGTTCGAGGTGGCAGCGGTGACGCCGTGCGACATTTCGTGGCCGATCACGTCGATCGAGCCGAGCGACAGGAAGGAGCTGCCGTCGCCGATGTACATGCACTTGCAGGTATCGGTGTAGTAGGCGTTGTCGTAGGCGGTATTGACGTGGGCGGCGATGTAGGTGGCGGTGTTGTTACCGTCCAGCGACTGCCAGCCGATCACGTTTTTCAACATGTCGTAGGTGTTCATCAGGCCCCACATCGCATTGACTGCGGCGGTCTGGCCGTTGGCGTTGGTGGTGCTGCCGCCGGCGATGTACTGCTGGCCGTCACCCCAGGTATTGCTGGTGTTGGTGTACACCGAACCGGCGCTGGTGGTGTGGTTGGCGTTGGTGATGGCCATCATGCCGTAGGTGCCGCCGGTGCCGCGCGTTGCATCTTTCATGCTGTAGGTGCTGCCCGACAGCGAGGTGTTCAGCGGCACAGTGCCGTTGTACTGGCTGTTGCCGGAGCCGGCCACGGTCTGCAGCGCATTCCATTGCTTGAGCGTGCGGCCATCCTTGGCGCTGACGATGGTGTCATGGTAAATCGCCTTGTCGCCGCTGGTCATGCGCGTCTTGACGACGTAGGCCAGTTCGTAGCCGCTGACCTGTTCGACCAGGTCAACTGCGTTGAGCTGGTCTTCGGCCTTGTTCTCGGCGCCTTTGGCGCGCACGGTCGTGACGATCGGGAAGATCACCAGTTCGGCGCTAGGGGGCGCGTGATGCGAAGCGCCTGGCGCGACCGAGCGTACGACCTGGTCGATTACCTTGCTGGCCGACAGGGTCGGGGTGACATTGAAGTTGCCGGTCTTGGCAGCCATCTTGTTGCTGGCGCCATTGCCCAGGCCATTGCGGCGCTCGGAAACCGACTCGCTGACGATCTTGCCAGCGGCATCGGTGACAACTACCGATTCCGATTGCCACACGTGCACGCCCTTGAAGGTGTGGTCGGCGCGGGTGATGGTCTGGCCGTCCACGCCCGGGTGGCGGGCAGCGATGGCGAAGCCATGGTTCTGGTCCAGGCCGTGCGCGGCGCGCGTCTCGGCCAGCTTGGCGATCAGGGCAGCGTTCTGTTGCGCCGAAGCCGGGGTCACGGGTGCAGCCATCATAGGCGCGCCGGCGTGAGCCTGGCTGGCCATGAACAACACAGCGATGGATGCGGCAATCATAGTCTTTGGAAAATTCATTGTTTCTCCGTTGTAGATATCGTTATTGTGGTTTTGATTTTGTCTCGCCAAACAGCGTTGGCATTCCCCCCCGAGTGCACCAGCCTGATAGTCCGGAGAACGCGAGGGAACCGACACTAAACTGCTTGGTGGACATAAGTCAAAAAAACTGTAAATATGGTCGCAATCCGCAATTTTGTTCAGTTTTGAACATTTTGACGGGGATAGAAGCTGCAAAGTTGACAATCATCTAAAGATAATTTTGTTGACGAAGATCAAATTGAGACTTTTTTGCAACGTTTTCATATGCATATTGCCGTATGCTCAGTGGTGCGGAAATGAAACAATCTGTGAGAATTGGAGGATCAATTCGATTGCTTTTTTCCTAAGAAGCGGTCTACACTCAAGCCAAGTTGCCGAGATAACGTCTCAGGTGACATTGATAAAAGCGCACGGGGCACACTCCGAACAAGCGCACATTAGTTAACGGGAAAAACCATGACGTCACGCTCCAGCCAGGCATCCGCCTCTTTTTCAGCCCAATCCCGGCCCCCCTGCCGACAGACCACCTCAGGCCCCGCGTAATTAACAGGCCTGCGTGCGTGGCGGACTGGCAGCACTAGCCCGGCGCACATTTCAGCAACAACCCTAGTTAGCCAAGCGCTTTTATTCGAAATGCATCGAAAGAATTTCCATTCTTTTATGCAAAACGAGTAGGCGGCGCCTATTCAATCGAGGAACTGAAAGATGCTTTCGATCGCTACCAAAGTCGAGCAAATCGTGTCGGAGTCGGCGTTTTTAACCGAGGGCATGTCGCTCGGGCTGATCAATTTGTCGGAGCTGGCGCGCCAATTGCGCCCGCAACTGGAGTCGGACCTGTGGAAACCGGTGGGGCAAGCGGCGGTGGTGATGGCGCTGCGGCGATTGTCCGAGCGATTGCCGCAGCCGGGCGAATCGGCGCCCATCATGCTGGCGCCGCGCATGGGCGAGCTGACCACGCGCACCGAGCTGACGCTGGTGACCTACCGTTTGTCGGAAAACAGCAATGAATGCCAGCGCAAGCTGCTGGCGCTGGCCGAGCGTCACCCGGGCAGTTTCGTCTCCGTCACGCGCGGCGTGCATGAAATGCTGGTGGTGTGCAGCCGCCCGCTGATCGCCGTGGTGGAATCGGCCTTCATCACCGAACGCCACATCGCGCGCGTGGACAACCTGAACGCGCTGACCTTGCGCCTGAACCCCGAAACGCTGAAAACGCCAGGGATCTACCACAGCGTGCTGAAAAAACTGGCATGGAACAAGATCAGCCTGGTGACCATGATGTGCACCTTCAGCGAGCTGACCATCTTGCTCGAACAGGCCCAGACCGGCTCGGCCTACGCCGTGCTGTCGCAGATCGTCACCCACTAGGGTCAGTGCCAACATTCGGACACGGGCTCATCAGTAGCGTCGCTACTGATGAGCCCGTGTCCGAATGTTGGCACTGACCCTACAGCACCGCCGCTTCGAGCAGCGTCAAAGTCTCGCTGTGGGTATCGAGCCGCGCCTTGATCCCCATTGGCAGCGTGAACTGGTTGCGGATGTGGCCGAAGGAGTAACCACTCACTGCCGGTATCGCCAGCGGTTTCAGGTGCTGGTCCAGTGTTTCGTCCAGCGTCAGCGACAGCTCGTCATCCTTCGGCCCGCAGTTCTCGCACACGCCGATCATCACCGCCGCCGCGTGGCGCAGCCCCACTGCCAGGTCGAGCTGGGTCATCCAGCGGTCGATCCGGTACGGCTCTTCGTTGACTTCCTCCAGGAACAGGATCGCCTTGCGAAAGTCGGCCCCGTACGGCGTGCCGGTCAGCGCGCTCACCAGGCTCAGGTTGCCGCCCAGCAGGCGCCCGCTCGCCGTCCCATGGGTGGCCGTGCGGATCGCGTAGTGCGGCTCGTCCTGCGCGCGCACCCGGTTTTCCAGCGCCATCGCGATCGTGCTCACCGGCTGCGGGTCCATCAGCAGCGCCAGCAGGTGGTCGGTGGTGTAGTCGGCATGGCTGGAACTGGCCACCGGCCCGTGGAAGGTGACCAGGCCGGCATGCCGGTAAATGGCCAGGTGCAGCGCCGTAATGTCGGAGTAACCAAGCAGGATCTTGGGGTGGGCGCGGATCAGCCCATAGTCGAGCCGCGCCAGCAGCGAGATGCAGCCCGAGCCGCCCCGGATGCACCAGATCGCCTTGATGTCGCGGTCGCGGAACATGGCGTGCAGGTCGTCCAGGCGCTGCTGCACCGAGCCGCCGTAGTTGCCATGCACGGCGCGCAGATTGGCGCTCTGGCGCACCCGGAACCCGAGCTGTTCGATTTTCTCGACCGCCCGGGCAATCGCTTCGTCATTGGTGTGGCCGCCCGGCGCAATCAGGCCGATGGTGTCGCCAAAACGCAGGCGCGGTGGTTTGATCAGCGTGCGTTTCATGGGACGGGCGCTGGCCGGCAGCATCACCGCGGCCGCCGCCAGGGAGGCGAACGCGCGCCGGTTGATCTTGTTCATCAGTGTGCCCTTTTGCGTTCACGTTCGTCGAGATCGATATCCAGGTAGCGCCAGGTGGTCAATTCCACCGGATGGCGCAGGTAGTTTTTCAGCCACGGATGGCGGATATCGGCCGAGATCGGATGGGTCAGCGGCACCCAGGGGTTGTAAGCGTGCACCAGCTGGTTCATCTCGAAGTACAGCTTCTGGCGCGCCGGCGAGTCGGGCAACGCGCGCGCCTGTTCGTAGCGCTGGTTATACGCTGGCAAGTTAAAGCGCGCGTAATTGGCGCGCCCGCTGTTGGGACCGTACAGCAGCTGGTAGAAATTGTCGCCGTCCGGAAAATCGGCAATCCAGTTGGTTTCGAACATCTGCACCTTGCCCAGCCTGGATGCGCGGATGATTTCCGGCTTCTTGTCGGTCGTGAACAGCACCCGCAGGCCAACCGCGTTCAGGCATTTGCGCCACAGCTCGTCGCGCAGCCGCCCGCTTGGCGTCGCTTCGCTGTGCATGGACAGCGTCAACGGCTGGCCGGCCGGGCCGCGCCGAAATCCATCCGGGTCGCGCAGCTGGTAGCCGTAGCGCTCGAGCAACGCCTGGGCCAGCGCCGGGTCGTAGCTGACCGGGCTGCGGTAGGCCGTATCGTAGCCGAGCACATTCGGTGGCAGCGGCGACTCGGCGCGGATGGCAAATCCTTTCTTGAGCAGGGCGATGTCTTCGGCGCTGTTGTAGCTGAGCGCGATGGCGCGCCGCAGCGCCACCTTGTCCTTGCTGTAGCCGCCGATGACCGGGTCTTCCATGTTCATCCACAGGTAGTAGGTCTGCAGCACGGGGAAGCGCGTGAGCTCCATGCCGCGCGCGGCCAGTTCCGGCTTGAGCTGGCCGTTGCGGATCACCAGTTCGGTCATCGATTCAGGCACTTGTTCCAGGTAATCGAATTCGCCGCGCAAAAAGCCCAGCACCCGGCCCTGGAATTCTTCGGCAATGCGCACCTCGACCCGGTCCAGCAGCGCCTTGGCGTGCGCAGCTGGATTGGCCAGCAGCACGATCTGGTCGCTGTGCTTCCAGCTGCCGACCAGGAACGGCCCGGTGCCCACCGGATGGTTGCCAGCCTGGCCCGGATAGGCCTCGATCACTTCGCGCGCGACCACGCCGGTGGCCGGCATGGCCAGGTAGAACAGGAAATTGTTGTCCGGCGCGGTGAGGCCGATGCGCAGCGTGTAGCGGTCAACGGCCTGCAGCCCGGCAATGCTGCTGTCGTAGCTGAACGCTTGCTTGAGCGCGGCGTCGCCTGCAATCTTGCCTTCAAACAGCGACAGCCAGGGCGACTTGAGCGCCGGATCGTACAGCCGCTTGAGGGTGTAGACGTAGTCGGCCGCGGTCAGTTCGCGCCGCTGGCCCTTGAAGGCGGGGTCGGGCGTGAAATAGATGCCGGGGCGAATCTGGAACGTGTAGCGCAGGCCCTGCTCCCCGATGCTCGGCAGGGCGCTGGCGGTGTTGCCGTGCAGCTTGAGCGGGCGCGCCCGGTAGTCGTAGCCTAGCAGGGGATCGAACAGGTTTTCGAGCAGACTGAGCGACGCGATATCCGAGGCGACCGCCGGGTCCAGCCCCGTTTCGGGCGTGGTCAGGTAGGTGTGCAGCACCTTCTCGGCCGCCTGCGCCGGGACGATCCATAGCGAGGCGGCGAACAGGGCGGCGGCGGCGGTGGCGCTGAGTGTCATGGATTTCCTGTCGGAGACGTCCCCTATGATAGGCGATGGCCTATACTCTTGCTGCACAATCCTGGGTAAAGATAAACAATGGCACTCAATTACATCTGGTCTGGCTTCTTCCTGGTCGGTTTCGTCGCAGCCATGCTGCAATGGATTTTCCTCGGCGACACCGAAATCTTCAAGAAGATCATCGACGGCACGTTTGAAACGGCCAAGATGGGCGTGATGGACATCGCTCTGCCGCTGGCCGGCGTCATGACCCTTTGGCTGGGCATCATGAACATCGGCGAAAAGGCCGGCGCGGTGGGCTGGCTGGCGCGCGTGATCGCGCCGTTCTTCTCGCGCATTTTCCCTGACGTGCCGAAAGACCACCCGGCCACCGGCCACATGGTGATGAATTTTTCCGCCAACCTGCTCGGGCTCGACAATGCGGCCACGCCGTTCGGCCTGAAAGCGATGGAAAGCCTGCAGACGCTCAACCCGAACAAGGATGAAGCGAGCAACGCCCAGATCATGTTCCTGGTGCTGCATACCTCCGGCCTGACCCTGATTCCGCTGGCGATCATGGCCCAGCGCGCCATCCTGGGCGCCAAGGACCCGTCCGACATTTTCATCCCTTGCATGATCGCGACCTATGTCGCCACCGTCACCGGCATTATCGTGGTGTCGATCAAGCAGCGCATCAACCTGCTCAACCGCGTGGTGCTGGGCTGGCTGGGCGGCATGACGGCCGCCATCGCCTCCTTGATTTTTTACTTTACCCACTTCCTGACCAAGCCAGAAATCGAACTGGTGTCGCGCGTGGCGTCCAACCTGATCCTGTTCTCGATCATCATCATTTTCATCGTTGGCGCGCTGCGCAAGGGCGAGAACGTGTATGACGCTTTCATTGAAGGGGCCAAGGGCGGCATCCAGACCTCGCTGATGATCATTCCGTATCTGGTCGGAATGCTGGTGGCGATCAGCGTGATCCGCAATTCCGGCGTGCTCGGTTTCGTGGTGCGCGGCCTGGAATGGGTGTTCGTCCAGCTGGGCATGAATACCGACTTCACCCCGGCGCTGCCGACCGCGCTGATGAAACCGCTGTCGGGCAGCGGCTCGAAGGCAATGATGATCGATGCCATGACCACCTACGGCGTCGATTCGTTTGTCGGGCGCCTGGCCTGCATTTTCCAGGGCTCGGCCGACACCACCTTCTACATCGTGGCCCTGTACTTCGGATCGGTCGGCATTCGCAAAACGCGCTATGCGATTACGGCCGGCCTGTGCGCCGACTTTGCCGGCATTTGCGCCGCCATCGCAGTCGCTTACATGTTCTTCGGCTAAGGAGGCGGCATGCTGCGACCACTTGCGCTTTCACTGCTGCTCGTTTTTTCCACGGCGGCGACCGCGCAGCTGCCGGCGCCGGTGGCCCAGCTGATGGCGGCCGCGCGCATTCCTGAAGACGCGATTGGCGTGCTGGTGCTGCGCGGCGACACGGCGCTGGTATCGCACTTTGCCGAACGGCCGATGCAGCCGGCCTCGACGATGAAACTGGTGACCACGCTGGTCGGGCTCGAGCAGCTCGGCCCCGTGTTTCGCGGGCGCACCGAGCTGCGCACGGCGGGCGTGGTGACAGGCGACATCCTGAGCGGCGACCTGGTGCTGCGCGGCGGCGCCGACGCCGACCTGACCGGCGAGGTGCTGCAAACCATGCTGCAAGCGCTGCGCAACCAGGGCATACGCAAGATCGACGGACGCCTGGTGCTCGATCGCCACCTGTTCAATCCGGCGCGTACCGACGTCGGCCTGGCGCCGTTCGACGAGTCGCCCGACGCCTATTACAACGTCATCCCCGATGCACTGCTGGTCAACAAGAACATGTTGCTGCTCGAGATGCGCTCGAACGGCAAGTCGGTGCAAATTGCGGCGCAGCCAGCGCTGGACCGCTTGACGGTCGAATCGGCGTTCACGCTGATCGAGGCGCCGTGTGCGCGCTGGGAAGACGGCTGGAAGCAGCCGCGCATTGAGCGCGATGCGGATGGCACGATGCACGTGCTGCTGGCCGGGACCTTCCCCAAGAATTGCACCGCTTTCAACAGCATCAACGTGGTGGACCGCCAGGACTACGTCGAGCGCCTGTTCCGCGCCGCGTGGAAGCGCGTGGGCGGGGAATTTGACGGCCCGGCCGTGGAAGGCGTGGCCGCGCCCGACGCGCGCCTGCTGGCCGAACACATGTCGCGCGCGCTGCCCGAGCTGGTGCGCGACATCAACAAGCCGTCCGACAACGCGCTGGCACGCACGCTGTTCCTGAGCCTGGGCAGCCTGGAGACCGATGCGAACCGCGGCAGCCATCCGATGCCGGGCGATGGCCCGAGCGCACTGCGTGCCGACATGGTGGTGCGCGACTGGCTGCGGCGCAAGGGCATTAACGACGCGGGACTGGTGATCGACAACGGTTCCGGCCTGTCACGCACCGAACGCATCAGTCCCCTGCAAATGGGGCTCCTGCTCAACGCGGGCCTGCGCAGCAAATGGGCGCCCGAGTTCATGGCCAGTTTGCCGATCATGGGCGTGGACGGCACCATGCGCCGGCGCCTGAAAGACAGCCCGGCATTTGAGCGCGCGCGCATGAAGAGCGGCACGCTGCGCAATGTGACGGCGGTGGCCGGCTACGTGCCGGACGCCAACGGCCAGCAATGCGTGGTGGTGGCGATGATCAATTTCGAGCGTTCCAGCGAAGGCAAGGGACGCGCGGTGCTCGATGCGCTGATCGATTGGGTGGCGCGTTCGAACATTCCTTGAGAAAGCTGGTCCAAGTACCATGACAATCCAACTCGACCATATGATGATTCCAGCGCGCGACAAGATTGCGTCAGCAAGACTGCTGGCGCACTTGCTGGACGTCCCGTGGTCGGCGTCGGGCACCGGGCCATTTGCGCCGGTGTATGTCAATGACGGGCTGACGCTGGACTTCGATACCTGGAGCGAGCCGTTGCCGGCCATCCATTACTGCTTTCGGGTGTCGCAGGACGAGTTCGACGCGATACTCGGGCGCATCAAGGCCGCCGGTATCGCGTATCGCAGCAACGTCCATGGACCGGTCGATGCGCTGGTGAACACGCAGCATGGCGGCAGCATTGTGTATTTCAATGAGCCGGATGGGCATCAGTGGGAACTGTTGACGGTGAGCTATGACCGCAAGGGAGAACGAGATGATGCTGGATCAGGACAAGATCGATAACGCCGTCCTTGCGCTGTTGCTGCTCGGACTGCATGAACAACAGCGTGTATGGAAAGGCTTTGACTGGGACGCGATGAACCGCCTGCACGCAAAGGGCTACATTTCCGACCCGTTTGGCAGGGCGAAGTCGGTCTGCCTGACCCGGCGTGGCATGGATGAATCGGACCGGCTGCTGATGGAACTGTTCGGACGAAGAGACATGGACAGGAACGACAACGGGCACTAATGGCATACGTATTCATCTTATTGGCGTTCGTACTTTGGCTGCTTTTTGCAGCGGCCGCCATGCTCACTACGCGCCTGACGCCGCGCCTTGCCACTGTTTACCCATACGCATGGCGAGTCTCCTTGTGGGGAACCGTCGGTTTTCTCGTTGCCAATGCGATGCTGCTTGGCTTGCTCGCGCTTGGTTTCATGGCGATGGACACGCGGCATCCTGCGCCATCGCTGACACAGGATGCTGCGAAGATAGCTTGGGCACTTGCTGCACTCGGCGGACCATTCATTGCGTCTGCGTTGGGCTGGATGGCCGGCTGCCCCTTCGGCGTCCTTTTGGCGTTCCTTCGGGCGCGTCGCTCGTTGCCTGACAATGGCCCACCCTAATGAAGACAACACTCAAGTTTTCAAAAGACGATTGCGGACGACGCTCCTTGGAAACCAATCTCGAATTCGATGAGCCCCACATCTGAAGAACGTCGTAACTTGCTACTGTATTACGGCGAAAATGATGCATTTCCAGATTGGGTTTATGAACGATGAACTAGAAATTCACTAGGCAAATCCTAGTGTCCCGCCAGCGGTACAACTGACGGAAACGGCCAATAGCCGCCACAGAAACCATTGACCAAGCCGCCGTCGTTCCCGCGAAAGCGGGAACCCATGCTGAAGCAATGCATTGACGGCGTATGGGTTCCCGCCTGCGCGGGAACGACGAGCTTTTGGTTGATGCGTGTATCACCGTCTGTTTTGGGGCGGTAGCTGCCTGTCGCCCCGCGCAGCAGTTGAAAATTCTGGTCGAACTAACGACACATTAAGCAAACTCAGCGATGACCTGGAAGTGACGAAATTCAGCGGCCTGTGGATCAATGGGGAGGCTTGACCATGCTCAGCATGGATCCCAGCTTGCGCGAGGATGACGTAGGCGGCGGCTACATCACCCGCTTGAAGGTGCGCCGCACCAGCTCGCGGTCGCCAAAATCGTAGTGCCACCACTCGCTGCTGATGCCGACAAAGCCGCCGTGCGCCATCGCCTCGCGCAACAGCTGGCGGTGCGCGATCTGCTCTTGCGTCAGTTCGCCGCGCGCCAGCAGCGCTTGTTCCATGCCGGGCTGCGAAAGCTCTGTCAAGTCGTCAAAGCCGGTCCCCATGTCAAGCTCTACGCCGCTTTCATCGAGCAGCGTGATATCGAGCGCCATGCCGAACGAATGGATCGATCCGCGCGCCGGCTCGGCCAGGTACATTTGCAAGCCGGTGCCATCCAGCGCGGCCCATAGTTGTTCCTGCACCCGCTGCGGGCGCAGCGCGTCGAGGATCAGCGCCTTGCAGCCTGGCCTTTGCTGCGCCAGCCACGCCACCACCTGCTCCAAGGCCAGCGCCGCGTCGCGATGCAGCCATGCGCAGTCGAACGGTGAATACAGGTCGCGCCCTACAAAGTTATCCGCGCTCGCATAGCGCAGGTCGACCGCGATGCCGCTGACCGTCGACAGGTGGCGAAAGTCGCTGCATTCGCCGATGTTTTCGCAGGTCAGCATGGCTGTCATTTGGCTGCGGGCGTCATCGCTTCGAGCAGCGCCGCCGTTTCGGCGTCCGGCGTGCCATCGATGGTGGCCGGGCGGTAGTGGGTCTGGAACGCGGTCAGCACCGCGCGCGTTGCGACATCGAGTTCGCCGTTCTGCGGCACCGCGTAGCCGAATGCGGCCAGCTTTTGCTGGAACCAGGCCACGTCCGGTAGCTGCTGTTCGAATTGCGGGCGCGCGCTCGCCAACTTGGCGCCGTCCGGCCACAGCACCAATCCGTGCTGCGCCAGCTGAATCCACGGGAACATCGGCCCCGGGTCCTGCTTGCGCTGCGGCGCGACGTCGGCATGGCCGATGACGTTTTCGGGCGGGATGTTGTGACGCGCGACGATGTCTTTGACCAGCACGATCAGGCGGTCGATCTGCGCTTGCGGGAACGGATACCAGGTGCGCCCGTCCGGACCCTCGGTAAAGCCAGGGTTGACGATTTCAATGCCGACCGAGCTGGCGTTGAGCTGTGTGTAGCCCTTCCAGTACGACACGCCGGCATGGTTGGCCTGGCGCGCTTCGTCCACCAGGCCGTAGACCGTCGGTTCGGCATCGTCCGTGAGCAGATAGTGGGCGCTGACCACCTGTTCGGTCAGTACCTTGAGCGAAGACGGCTTGTCGCTGACGGTGTAGTGCAGCACCAGGAACTTGACCCGGCTGCTCTGGCCCTTGGCTGAATAGCTGCGGTCGATCGTGCTGGCGCAGCCGGTCAGCAGCAAGATCAGGAAGGCGCAAATAAATGTTTTCATCGTCATGTCAGTCAGGTGTGCGAGAGGCTATCCGGGCCGCTGCATGGTGTGCGCGGCTGGCCGTCTGCGTCAAGCTTAGCGCATCGGGCAGCGCGGCGCGCATCGCGGTGTAAATCATCGGGTGCAGCTCGGCGGCTCGGCCGGCCAGCACGATCGGCCGTTCGCCATAACGTGCGCACAGCGCCAGCGCCAGGCGCGCCAGTTCACGGCCGGCGTCGCCCAGGATGCTGGCCGCCACTGGATCGGCGTCGGCGCTGGCCGCCACTGCCAGCGCCAGCATGCCAACGGCGCCGCGTTCCTGGCCATAGATGAACTGGCGCGACAAGGCCCAGTCGTCGCCGCCGATTTGTGCGAACACCGTCTGCGCCATCGGAGAAGCGCGCCAGCAGCCAGGCTGCTCGTCTTCGTTGCGCCAGATGTGGCGCAACGCCTCGCGCGCGATCCAGAAGCCGCCGCCGCCATCGTCAAGCGTCACGCCGCGTCCGCCGGCGCGGTGGAACTGGCCGGCGGTGTCGATAAAAGCACCGATCGAGCCGGTACCGGCGTACACCAGGTAGCCCTGGCCCGGCGCAAAGCTGCCCAGGTAGGCGATTTCGAAGTCGTTGCACAGCGCGACCGCGTCCAGCGGCACGGCCAGCAGTTCGGCCAGCCAGCGCTGAAGCTGCGCGCCGTCACCGCCGAAGCCGGTCAGCCCAGCGTGGATGCGCAGCGGCTGACCGTGACGCAGCACGGCCTTGGCCAGCTCAGCGAAATTCGCATGCACGCTGCGGCGCCCGGCTTCGCTGCTCATTTGCAGCGCCGATAGTCCGCCTACCTCACCTTCGGCCAGCAGCTGGCCATCGGCGCTGGCCAGCGCCCAGCGGGTGCGCGTGCCACCCGCATCAATGCCAAGCCCGAGCGTCAAGGCAGCGCCTTGACGGCCACCTGGTCGGCCGTGTTCCACACGGTCACCCGTTCGCCTTCGTTGCCGAGCCGGTCGACCGCGCTGACGACAATCGCGCTGGCGTCGTCCGCCACGCTCCATTCGCCTTTGGCAACCGGCGCCACGGCGAAGCGCCAATCGTTACCGTGGCGCGTCCAGATCGCATAGCTATTGGTGTCCTTGCCCGGTGTCAGTTTGAGGTGGATGACGTTCGCGGCATGCCTGGCGATAACCGCCGGCGTGCCGGGCGCCGCACTGCCCAGCCACGGCGTGGCCGGCACCAGCGCTGCACTGGCATAGTGGCCGGCCTTGAGCTGGTCGCTGATGCCTTGGCGGTTCTCCATTAGCGCCGCGATGCTGAAGTGCACGTGCCCGTCCGCCTTGGGCCGGCTGCGCGTCAAGCCAATCTGCTGCACGATTTCGTCGGCCACGAAGGCCTTGGTGGGCGCGCCGATGCGGCTGGTATACAGCCCCGGCCAGATATGTCGGCCCTGGCGATTTTGAGCCAGCCAATAGTCGAGCAGCACGCCGTACGCTTGCGGTGCCTGGTTGATCGGCCAGTACAGCTGCGGCGACAAGTAGTCGAGCCAGCCGTTTTCCAGCCAGGTTTCGGCGTCCGCGTACAGCTTGTCGTACTGGCTGAAGCCGGCGATGCCGGGCGGGCGGCGGTCGGGCCGGCCCAGGCCGAACGGGCTGATGCCAAAGCGCACCCAACTCTTTTCGGCGTGGATGCCTTTGTACAAGGCTTCGATCAGTTGATTGACGTTCTGGCGGCGCCAGTCGGCCTTGGCCAGCTTGCCCCCGCCCAGCAAGTAACGCTGCCAGGCGGGCTGGTCGGGGAAGTCAAGCTCGGGCTTGTTGCCGGCGGCGCCATCGAGCGCGCCTTCCGGGCCGCCGCCCGCTTCGATCGGGTAGGGATAGAAATAGTCGTCAATATGGACGCCGTCAACGTCGTAGCGCTTGACGACGTCGAGGATCACGGCCAGCGTCTGCTTGGAGGCCGCCGCTTCGCCCGGGTCCATCCACAGGAAGCGCCCGTAAGTCTTGACTGCCGACGGGCTGGTCTTGGATATGTGGCTGGCCGACACGGGCGACTTGGCCGTGGCGTGGCGCGCTCGGTAGGGGTTGAACCAGGCGTGCAGTTCCAGCCCGCGCGCATGCGCCTGCGTAATCCAGAATTTGAGCGGGTCGTACCACGGTTGCGGCGCGCGGCCTTGCGCGCCGCTCAGGTATTCGGACCACGGCTCGAGTTCGGACGCGTAGATCGCGTCGGCGCTGGGGCGCACCTGCAGCACGATCGCGTTCAAGTTCATGGCGCGGGCGCGGTCCAGGATGGCGATCGCTTCGGCCTGCTGCTGGGCCGCGTTCAGGCTGGACTTGCTGGGCCAGTCGATATTGGCCACGGTCGACACCCATGCGGCGCGAAATTCGCGCGGGGCGGGCGGCGGCGTCAGCGCGCTGTCGGCCTGCGCAGCCGGGGGACTATCTACAGGCGGCGCGGCGCTTCCGGATGGCGCCAGCGGCGCAACACTGGAGCAACTGGCTAGCAAGCCACCGAGCGTGAGCACGCCGGCCAGCGCGAATGCGCGCTTCTTCAAATTAGGCAAAGCTATCCTTTTCCACGGCAGGTTTCTTGCCGAACTCCGCGGGTATCTTGACCAGTGCGGCCAGCAGGAATGCCGGCAAGGTCATCAGGCACACATAGATGAAGAAGTGCTGATAGCCCAGATATTCCTGGATGCGGCCACTGTACATGCCCGGCACCATCATCCCCAGCGCCATCAAGCCGGTGCAGATCGCGTAGTGCGACGTCTTGTGCTCGCCATCGGCCACCATGATCATGTACATCATCAGTGCGGTAAAGCCAAAGCCATAGCCGAACTGCTCGAACGCGATGCTGGCCAACACGACATACATATTCTCGGGCAGCTGGGTGGACAGGAAAACAAACACCACGTCCGGCACGTGGATCGCCAATACCATCGGCCACAATGCGCGCTTGAGCCCGATTCTAGAAATCAGGTAGCCGCCCAGCAAGCCGCCCAGGGTCAGAAACAGCACGCCCACCGTGCCGTACACCATGCCGACCTGGGAAGTGCTCAGTCCCAGCCCGCCCTTGGCCAGCGGATCCTTCAGGAACGGCACCACCAGCTTGATCAACTGCGATTCGCCAAGCCGGAACGTCAGAATAAAGCCAAGCACCAGCACGATGTCGCGGCGCCCGAAAAAGGCGCCGAAGGTGCTGAAATATTCCTTGATGTAGTTGTCGCTGGCGGCCACCTGGTGGTCGCCAGGCGGCTTGGGCAGGATGAACGTGTGCCACCCCCACAGCGCCAGGAACATGGCGCCGGTGATGAACAACACCACCGACCACGCATAGGCGACGTCATGGGTGCGCTCGGTCAATTGCCCCGCCAGGTACACCAGGCCGCCCTGTCCGGCGATGTTGGCCAGCCGGTAAAAGGTGCTGCGCACGCCGACAAACGCGGCCTGCTGATTTTGCGGCAAGGCCAGCATGTAGAAGCCATCGGCGGCGATGTCATGGGTGGCCGAACTGAACGCCATCAGCCATAGTATGGCCAGGCTGGCCTGGAAAAAGCCGGGCAGGTGGGTCGTCAAGGCAACGGACGCAAGCGCCGCGCCGATGATCAATTGCATCGCCACGGTCCACCAGCGCTTGGTGCGAAACATGTCAATGAAGGGAGACCAGAGCGGCTTGATGACCCACGGCAGGTACAGCCAGCTGGTGTAGAAGGCGATATCGGTATTGCTGATGCCGAAATCCTTGTAGATCACGACCGACAGCACCATCACCACCACGTAGGGAATGGCCTGGCCGAAATACAGGGTCGGGATCCAGGTCCACGGATTACTTACAGTCGGTGTTCGCATTGATTCTTTCGCGGTCAAGCTAGGGCGCTAGCAAAGCCTGGCGCACGCTGCCGCGCGCCGCCTCGAGCAGCCCCCGTGCCTGATCGATACTGGTTTTTTTGGTCAGGGCCACGATGGCGACCTTGACGTGGAAATCGCATTGTTCCAGCACCTTGCGCGCTGCGTGTTCGTCGGCGCCCGTGGCAAACATCGTCAGGCGGACCGCGCGCAGCACCAGCTTGGCGTTGGTTGGCTTCAAGTCTACCATCAGGTTGCCATAAACCTTGTTCAAACGCACCATCAGGGCACTGGAAAACGCATTCAGGGCGATTTTCTGCGCCGTGCCCGCCTTCAGGCGCGTGCTGCCGGAAATGACTTCGGCGCCGGTGTCGAGCGTGATGCCGATCTCGGCGTCACGGCACAGCGGCGCGTCGGGATTGTTGGCGATGCCGACCGTCAACGCGCCAGCGTCGCGCGCCGCGCTCAGGGCGCCCAGTACATACGGCGTGCTGCCGGACGCGGCCAGCAGCAGCACCACGTCATTGACGCCGGGGATCAGGGCGCGCAGGTCGGCCGCGCCCTGGGCGGCATTGTCTTCGGCCCCTTCGACCGCGTGGAACATCGCGTCCAGGCCGCCTGCCAGCAAGCCCACAGCGCGTTCGCGCGGCCAGGAAAAAGTCGGATTGAGTTCGACGCTGTCGAGCACGCCGAGCCGGCCCGAGGTGCCGGCGCCGACGTAGATCAGGCGCCCGCCGGCGTTGATGCGTGCCAGCGCGGCGTCGACCGCGCGCACGATTGCCGGTGCGGCGTGGCGCACCGCATTGACGGCATTGAGCTGGTCGTCGACCAGCGCGGCGACCAGCTGGCCGGTCGGGTAGAGGTCGAGATCGCAGTGTTGCGGGTCCGGTGTTTCGGTTTTTAACATCGCTGTCTGCTTTGTTCCGATACCGGCCAGTGTACTGCGAAAGCTCAGGCTACGCGGCGCATCTCAGCAACGAAGTCATAATGGTCGCTGCGGCAATAGGAATGCGTCAGTTCCACCGCCACGCCCGATTCGAGGTAGCCGACGCGGGTGATGAACAGCACCGCCTGGCCGACCGGCACGCCGAGCTGGCCGGCCAGTGTGGCCGAGGCGTTCATGGCGCGGATATGCTGCAGCGCGCGCACCGGCATGTGGCCGCTCTGGGCCAGGTGTTCGTACAGCGAATTGCCGACCGCTTCCGGGCGCGCCAGCACACTGGCCGGAATTACGCTCACTTCGTAGGCCATGACGATGTCGTCGGCCATGCGCAACCGTTCCAGGCGCGCCACGCGGGTATTGGGCGACAGGCCCAGGCTCAGTTGTTCGTCGGCGGCAGCGACCACCACCGAGCGGCTGAGCCACTGCGAGCCAGGCTTGTAGCCGCGCTGCTGCAGCTGCTCGGAAAAGCTGGACAAGTTCGACAAGGGTTGCTCGATGCGCGGCGCAACATAGTTGCCCGAACCGCGGCGGCGCACCACCAGGCCCTGCTCGACCAGCTGGTCGATGGCCTTGCGGGCGGTCACGCGCGACACGTCGAGCTGCTCGGACAGCAGGCGCTCGGACGGCAGCGCCTGATCGACCTGGTAGCGCCCTTCGCGCACATCCAGGATCAGCTTGCGCGCCACTTGCATGTAGAGCGGAGAATTGTCGTTTACATCGGCTTTGAATTCGGTGCTGGTATCGCTCATTACGTTCCGCTCTGTTCATTGTGCCGCGCTGTCCCGGGTCGGGGACGCACAGCAACCGTTCCGCATTCTACTGCGCGCCCCGGCCCGAAACGCGGGTTTTTCGTCAATACAGTTGAAAAAAGCTATGCTCGCATGATGAAAACGGGCAAACGCGAAATAATCGTCATCGGTGGCGGGGTCATCGGCCTGAGCTCGGCATGGTGGCTGCTCGAGGCCGGCTTTGAGGTGCGCTTGCTCGAACGCGCGCCGCAATTGGCCAGCGGCGCCAGCGCGCGCAATGGCGGCCAGCTCAGCTACCGCTACGTGGCGCCGCTGGCTGACGCCGGCGTGCCGTGGAAGGCGCTGCAGTGGCTGTGCCAGCGCGACGGCCCGCTGCGTTTCAAGCCCGAAGCGGACCTGCGCCAATGGCGCTGGCTGGCCCAGTTCCTGGCGCACTGCCGGGCCGGCGTCCACCGCAAGACCACCATCGAACTGCTGCAACTGGGCGAAACGAGCCGCCTCGCGATGGCGCAACTGGACCTGCCGCCGGCCGAATTTGCCTGGCGCGAAGCGGGCAAGCTGGTGGTATACCGCTCGCGCAAAGCACTGGCGCGCGTCGATAATGGCCAGCTGCTGTCGGCGGCCGAGTGCGTGGCGCTGGAACCGGCGCTGGCCGCGGTCGAAGGCGAACTGGCGGGCGGTGTCTATAACCCCGGCGAGGCGGTGGCCGACTGTCACGCGTTCTGCCTGGCGCTGGCGAAACGGCTGGCGGCCCATCCCCGCTTTGGCGGCTTAGTGCATGCCGAGGCGCGCGCCTTCGTCGTTGAAGGCGGCAAGGTAACGGGCCTGGCCACCAGCACAGGAATGCTGGCCGCCGACGCCTTTGTGCTCGCCGCCGGCATCGACAGCCGCACGCTGGCGGCCAGCGCCGGCATCTACCTGCCGCTGTATCCGATCAAGGGTTACAGCCTGTCGGCGCCGATCCGCGCGAGCGACCTGGCGCCGGAAATCAGCGTGACCGATTTCGAACGCAAGGTGTTGTATGCACGCATCGGCGGCCAGCTGCGGGTCGCGGCGATGGCCGATCTGGTGGGCGAAGACACCAGCATCGACCCGCGCCGCGTGGCCGCCCTGCTGCGCCAGGTGCGCGCCACCATGCCGCATGGCGCCGACTACAGCGCGCTGACCACCTGGGCCGGGCTGCGGCCGGCCACGCCGGGCGGTGCACCGATCATCGGCGCCACGCGTTATGACAACTTGTGGCTCAACGTCGGGCACGGCGCGCTTGGCTTCACCTTCGCCTGCGGGTCGGCGCGCATCCTGGCCGATGCAATGCGCGGCCAGGCGGTATCATGATGGTCAAATCGAAAAACAGGAGTGCAGGTTGAAAAAATACGCCACATCGATACTTGTATGCTTGTTGTGCGGATGGAGCGCGGCCCAGGCGGCGGTCCCGGTGTACCACTTCGTGGTCAAGAACACCTACCCGCACGACACCAAGGCGTACACCGAAGGCCTGTTTTTCAAAGATGGCGTCATGTACGAGAGCACCGGCATGAAAGGCCAGTCCAGCGTGCGCAAGGTCGACCTGGCGAGCGGCAAGGTCTTGCAGCAGAAGGACCTGCCGGCCGAATTGTTCGGCGAAGGCATCGCTGAACTCGATGGCAATATCGTCGCCCTGACCTGGACCACGGGGCTGGGCTTCGTGTTCGACATGAAGAGCTTCGCGCTGAAAAAGCGCTTCAACTACCCGGGCGAAGGCTGGGCGCTGACCACTGACAAGCACCAGCTGTACATGAGCGACGGCACCGCCTTCATCCGCGTGCTCGACGCGAACCTCAAGGAAGTGCGGCGCTTCGAAGTCAAGGCCGAGGGCACGCCAATCAACCGGCTCAACGAAATTGAATGGGTCGAGGGCGAGATTTACGCCAACGTCTGGGGCACCGAAGTCATCGCCCGGATCGATCCGGCCAGTGGCAATGTGGTGGGCTGGATCGACCTGACCAATTTAATGCCGCCGGCCCAGCGCGGCACCGACAACATCGACGCGGTCCTCAATGGCATCGCGTACGACAGCAAGAAGCGGCGCCTGTTCGTGACCGGCAAGCTGTGGCCCAAGCTGTTCGAGATCGAGCTGGTCAAGGTGGCACCGCGCTAAAAGAGAGGGTCAGTGCCAACATTCGGACACGGGCCCATCAGTAGCGGTGCTACTGATGGGCCCGTGTCCGAATGTTGGCACTGAACATCCCGCTGGAAATTGC
>JAZJXM010000050.1:0-5944 GCA_040390915.1 Pseudomonadota bacterium | reverse complement strand
GGGGCAGGAACAGCGGCGCGTCGCGCTGCGGTCCCCGGCGTTTGACGAAGCCGATCTCGATGCCGCCGGCGGCCGGGCGCAGCGCCAGGCGCAGCGGCGCGGGCGACGCGTCCTGCGCTGCCGCCAGCGGGCGCAGCATGAAGAACAACGTGTCGCCGCTTTGCGCGGCCAGGTGCAGCCGGCGCAGCGTTTCGGCGCGCACGTGGCCGGGCCAGAACAGCAGCGCGCCGCAACTGCCGCTGCGCAGCACCTGCTCGGCCGCCCACAGCGCATCGGCGCTGCGGCTGCTGCGGATCCACACCAGCTGCGACGGCGCCAACCCCATCGCGGCCAGCGCCAGCGCCTGCGGCGGATGCGGCGGCTGCAGCAGCACGATGCGGCGCTGGGCCACCTTGGCCAGCGCCGGGCGCAGCAGGCGCAATTCGCCGATGCCCGGCTGCTGGGGCAGCAGGTCGATCAGGGTGCCGCTCGGCCAGCCGCCGCCCGGCAGCTGCGCCGACAGCGTCGGGTGGCCGGTATCGATGCAGCGCGTGCTGGAACGCGCCAGCTGCGAGGCGCGCCATAGCGACGGGTGCAAGTCCTCCGGGGAGGCGAGGGAAACGGTGGTGCGCATGGGGATCGATGAGATTATACTGTATGGATATACAGTACTATCTGGATCGGGTTTTGGCAAGCTGAACCTTACGGAACACCCGTTTTCAGGAGATGCCAACCTCCAGATTACGCTGACACCTGTATCGTCGCCGGCGCCGCCTCGAACACCCCATACGCGCGCTTGAGCGCCTGCGCCCGTGGATCGGACGCAGGCTGCCCGTCGTCGTGCTCCTCTGGCGGTGCGGCCGCCTGTTGCTGGGCCTGCTCGCCCAGCGCCTGCTGCAGCATTTGCTGGGCCTGGGCCGCCACCGCGCGGTCGGCGCCGGACGGATCGGCCGGCGCCAGCGCGGCGGCCATCACGGTTTGCGCGCGGGCAATGGTTTCGGCGGGCGTGCCGCCGGGCGAGGTGTCAATCTGCACTTCGCCGCCGATGGCGTAGCTGACGCCGTCCGGTCCGCGCTGATACACATAGGAGGCGCCCGACAAGGCCAGGCTGCCGGCCACCGACAGGTGGGCCTGTTCGTGCTGGCGCACTTGGCCGTCGCGCGCCTTGAGCTTGGCGATCAGCGCCAGCGCTTCCGGGCTCAGTTCGACCGAGTCGCCGCTGTCAGATGCCTTGGCCGGCTCGGTGGAAGACTCGCTGGCACGCGCCGATGCCGGCCCCGTCGTGGACGGGGCTGTCGCAGTGTTCGATTGCAAGGCGGCGATCATCGTGCTCATCATGCTCGCGTGGGGAAGGCGCTTTACTCATCATAGCAAATAATGGCGTTCTAGCAAGATACGTCAGCACCCTGTTCATAAACAGGTATAACATGGCTTTCTCGATAACCATTTCAGGAGACAACCATGAAATATTCCTTCGTGCCATTGTGCGCCCTTGCGCTGTGCGCCACCTCGCTGGCAGCGCTTGCCGCCCCCGAGCCGGTGGTCATGAACGCGGTATCGGCCAGCGGCAGCGGCGCCGTGCTGGGCACGGTGGCACTGGAAGAGACCCCGTACGGCGTCGTGTTCACGCCCTCGCTGGCAGGGCTCGAGCCGGGCGTGCATGGCTTCCACGTGCACGACAACCCCAGTTGCGCGCCTGACATGAAAGATGGCAAGCCGGTCCCGGCTCTGGCCGCGGGCGGCCACTACGATCCTTTGGCCAGCAAGAAGCATGGCTTGCCGTGGGGCGACGGCCACCGCGGCGACCTGCCCGCGCTGGTGGTCGATGCCAAAGGCAACGCCACGCTGCCGGTGCTGGCGCCGCGCTTGAAACTGGCCGAACTGAGCGGCCGTTCGCTGATGATCCACGCTGGCGGCGACAACCATGCCGACCATCCGATGCCCTTGGGCGGAGGCGGCACGCGCATGGCGTGCGGCGTGATCAAGTAGTCAAAGCGCGCGGCGCCGGCCCTGTTTTTGCTTCGCCAACTGGCGAAAGTCCCACGGCGGCACCGGCTGGGCCTGGTACCAGATGCCGATGCGGCGCGCCTGCGCGGCCGCTTCGGCATCGCTGTAGGCGGCGTCCCTGGCATATTGCCGATACATCCAGGCCATGCCGCGCGCGATCTGTTCCTTGTTCACGTCGAGCCCGGCCACCGCGATGCGGCACACCGAGCGTCCATAACGGTCGTGCCCCACGATATCGATCTGGGCGATCCGGCCAAACGTCAGCTGCGCCAGCGACAGTTTGGACGCCGCGCCGAAAGGCTGGCGCTTTTCCGGCGCGTCAATGCCATACAGGCGACACTTGAGCGGCTGCTGCTGCTCGGTGAGCACGGTCAAGGTATCGCCGTCGGCAACCTTGATCACGCGATACGCTACTGGCGCCGCCATCACGCTTGCCGATCCCAGCAATATGGCAAGCCAAAAGACGCTAGCTGATTTCATCTGCAATGTTCCGATTAGTAATGGCCGCAACTATATCGGAAAATCACTATTTTACTTCTCGTTAATTTCGATATTGCCCTTGTTGCCACTATTGGCCACCGCCATCATGATGCCGATGCCGAGAATGACCACGGCGCCGATCACGGTCCACGTGGTGCCGATGCTGGCCAGGATGCCGAGCTTCCACAGCGCGCCCAGCAAGCCACCGATCAGGAAAAGAAAACCTACCAAATACATGCCTGCCCATTTCATGATGATTCTCCTATAGGAATCTGATCACCATATAGCTGGGCACGCTTGCCGTCTGTGTGCTGCCACACGCTTATTTGAAGCCAATAGCGCGGTCCAGGCGCGCGATGACGTCGTCGGCCACGTTGCGGCTGCACACGATGTGGCGCTCCATGCCGGGCGCGGCATCGGAAAAGCGCTGCACCTGCAACTGGCTGGCCCGCTCGCCGAAAAAGCGCAGCAGCGTGGCCGCTTCCTCCTCCGAGGCGAACATCATGTCGGCGCGGTTGGCCAGCAGCTTGTCGGCCAGCTGGGAATTGGGCAGCGGCGCGGCGATCGTGTCCGGTTTGACGCGCAGCAGCGTGTCATCGATCAACGCGCCATACGAATATTTGTCGCGCACCAGCAGCCGCAGGCCCGGCAGCGACAAGGTCTGGGCCAGCGTGCGCGGCTCGGCGGCGCCAAACTGGCGCCGCATCAGCGCCACGGTCGGCCCGTTGCGATAGATCGGCTTGGTGAATTTGCCATACGTCAGCCGCTCGCCCGTCTTGTACAGGCCCACCACGCAATAGGCGCCGCGGTTTTCGCGCAGCAGGTGCAATTGGCGGCTGATCGAACTGGCTTGCCACACGAAGGCGATGCCGGCCGCCTCGAACGCCCGCGCCGCCGGGCTGGCGATATTGCCCTCGACGGTGTCGCCGCTGCGCATCTGGTACGGCGCGCGCTCTTCGTACAGCAAGGTGATGGTGGGGCCGGCCAGCGCGGCGCTGCCAGTGATCAGGCTGCTCACGGCAATCAGCAAGGCAGGCAGCGCATTCACGTAGGCTCCGATACAAGGTAGCTGGCAATGGACCAACTGTAGCGCTCGTGATGCCTGAAATCAAGTAAAAAAGCCCCCGCCACAGGCGGAGGCTTTCGCTGCGAGCGCCCGCGGCGCGCGCCTTACCAGTTGGTCACGAGCGTGTACTTGCCGCTGGTGGCGCCGGTGCCGCCGCCGTAGTAGAACACTTTGACGTACAGCGTCATCGCACTGCCAGTGGTGTTGGCCTTGGTGACGGTATCGACCGCGCCGGTGCCGTTCACGCTCGAACTGAGCTTGGTGCCGGTGCTGCTATACAGTTCCACGTCGTAGTCCGAGGTCGCGTTCGGCGTCATCTTCGCGCTCAAGGTCTTGCCGGCTGGCAGATCGACCCTGAAGTAGTCGGCGTCGCTGCTGCTGCCCATGTTGGCGCTGACGGTGGTGTTGGCGGCGGTGACGCTGTTGGCGGTGGCGATCGCGTTGTTGGTCTCGGTCTCGTTCATGGTCGGGCCGACAATGACGGTGGCCAGGATCTTCTGGGCTTCGAACTTGGCCTGGAAGGTGTTGGCGTAAGTCAGGTCAGCCGGGAACAAGGTCTTGGCGGCGTTGACGATGGCCGTGGCCATGGCAGGCATCTTGATGTTGCTGCCCAGGCCGAAGTGCGCTTCCAGGATGATCTTGTCGATATTGGCGCGTGGCTTGCCGGCCGCGATCAGCGCGCGCATCGATTCAAACAGCGGCGCCGACCACAGCTCGTCGGACTGGAACGTGACGCCGTTTTCGGTCACCGACTGGTGCGCGCCGTAGGTCTTGCTGCTGTTGTACATGGTGTTGGTACGGTTCAGCAAGCGCCCGCCCCAGCAAGCGCCGTGACCATCCCAGCTGAACGCCCATTCCGGATGGTAGGTCGCGCCGTTCGGGGTGCTGTACGAGTACGACGCCGCCCAGTAGTCGCCGAAGCCTTCGCCCATGGCGCCGGTGTCGCCGCCCGACCAGCCCGAATTGATGTTGGCCTGGATGCCATGGCCGTATTCATGCAGGACCACATCCACGTCTTCGCCGTCGTTCACGCAGCCGTGGCCGAATGCCAGGTAGTCGCTGGAACCGCCACTGTAGTGCGAGTTGTCGTCGCCGTTGACGCCATCGGTGTCGACGTCCAGCGGACGGTTGATGATCGACTTGGTGCCGGTAAAGCCGAGCGACTGGATGTAGCGCTGGTTCTGGTCGATCTGGAAGTAGATATTGGTGTCGTCAAACGCGTTGTTGCCGCGTTTGGCGGTCCAGATGCCGTTGGTGGTGGTGGAAGGCGCAGTGTTGGGCGCTTCGATGTTCTTGATGTTGACGTACGGGCCGGTCAGCTTGTAGACGCCGGACGTCACCGTCAAGTCCAGCATCGGCTTGGTGAAGTAGGCGGCATCGAACGCCGAGGCGGCCGAGGTATCGGTGAGCGCATCGGTATTGAGCGTGGTGCGCGGATCGGGATCGAACACCAGGCCCGAGCCGTTGATGCCGGACGCCAGCGTGGCCGTGGCCAGCGTGGCCGTGGCCTTCGGTGCGCTGGCCTTGGCCAACTCGGTGGCGCTCTTGCGATCGAGCTGGGCGCCGCTGGCATGGCCGCGCGCGGCGATGCTGCGCTCGCCGCCCTTGTCGGTGCGCGGCAGCGACGTCGAATACGATTCGATCAGGCTGCCGTCATGCGCGTTCAGGTACTGCACGAAGCCGCCGGTCGGCATTTGTGCTTCGATCATCACCTTGCGCGCCAGCTGCACGCCATCCTTGCTTGGCACCCACACCAGCGCGGTGCGCGGCACGGCCACCAGCGGATGCTGGACCTTCATGTTGTTCCAGCCCTTGTCGAGCGCTTCGTCTTCGCTGATCTGGGCCTTGTTGTACAGCTGATTGACGGCATGGGCTTCGGCTGCTGCACTAATATGCTTGGTTTCGTTGAACACCTTGAGCAGTTTGCCGTCGCGCCCGATCGAGACGATGATCTCGGCGCGGTCCACTGGCAAGCCGTGCAGCATCTGCTGGAACGTGGTGTGGGTGCCGGTGAGCGACTCTTGCACGCGGGTCTGGACCAGGTTGCTCAGCGATGGCGGCAGGCCGAAGCGGGCCGCATTGGCGCGCAGCACGTCTTGCGGCGAGCCGGCCTTGGTGTCGGAATACACGGTGAGGTTTTCTACCACGTGGCTGCCGGCAAAGGCGGGCGCCGCGTAGGCAAGCACGATCATGGAAGCGAGTAAGGAACGAGTAACGGTAGGCATACTGGTGAGTCTCCTGTTGTTGGAATAGGCGAGCCCATCAGCACTCGCGTCAACGAGTATATGCACGCTTTTGCGCGAATTGGGAAACTAGGAAGTATTGGACAAATGGGACGCAAAACGTCCCATTTTGGACATGCAAAACGAACAACAGGGTCAAGTCTGACATCTGGACACGGCCCCATCAGTA
>JAZJXM010000049.1:54219-68838 GCA_040390915.1 Pseudomonadota bacterium | reverse complement strand
CAGATGGGCCCGTGTCCGAATGTCGGCACTGACCCCTTGCCGCATCCCATATCCCTTATAATGCACGCACCCCCTTGTGACTCATTCTTACCGTTTACTTGCCGATTGCTCATTACTATGCCAGACACTATCTCGATCAAAACCCCAGCCGACATCGAAGGCATGCGCATCGCTGGCCGCCTCGGCTCCGAAGTGCTCGACTACATCACCCCGTTTGTCAAGGTGGGCGTGACCACCGGCGAACTGGACCGCCTGTGCCATGAATACATGGTCAACGTCCAGGGCTCGATCCCGGCCCCGCTCAACTATTGCCCGCCGGGCTACACGCCCTACCCCAAGGCCATCTGCACCTCGGTCAATGACGTCATCTGCCATGGCATCCCGGGCGACAAAGTCCTGAAAAACGGCGACGTCGTCAACCTCGACATCACCGTCATCAAGGATGGTTATCACGGCGACAACAGCCGCATGTTCTTCGCCGGCGAGCCGTCGATCCTGGCCAAGCGCCTGTCGGAAGTGACGTTCGAATGCATGTGGCTGGGCATTTCCAAGGTCAAGCCAGGTGCGCACCTGGGCGACATCGGCCACGTGATCCAGCAGCACGCGGAAAAGGCGGGCTACAGCGTGGTGCGCGAATTCTGCGGCCACGGCATCGGCAAGGTGTTCCACGAAGAGCCGCAAGTGCTGCACTACGGCCGTCCGGGCACGCTCGAGCGCCTCGAAGCGGGCATGATCTTCACCATCGAGCCGATGATCAACGCCGGGCGGCGCGACATCAAGCAGATGGTCGACGGCTGGACCATCAAAACCAAGGACCGCAGCCTGTCGGCGCAGTGGGAGCACACCATCCTGGTCACCGACACCGGCTATGAAGTGCTGACGCTGTCGGCCGGTTCGCCGCCGCCACCGGCCTTTATCAAGGCTGCGTAAGCCATGCCTGCCGCCGCGCTCAAGAAGCAAACCCGGGAACTGCTCAAGCAACAACTGAAGGCGGACCGGCTGCTGCTGATCGCCGCCTTCAGGGACGACGGCAAACCGGAAAAGCTGCTGCGCGGCTTGCGCCAGAGCGTGGACGCGGTGTTGACGCTGGCCTGGCAAGAGGCCGGCCTGCCGCCCAACACGGCGCTGGTGGGCGTGGGCGGCTACGGGCGCGGCGAATTGTTCCCCTATTCCGACGTCGACCTGCTGATCCTGCTGGGACAGCCGGCCGACATCATCACCCAGGCCCGGCTCGAAGAACTGGTCCAGATGCTGTGGGACCTGGGCCTGGAGATCGGCAGCAGCATCCGCACCGTCGACGAGTGCATGAGCGAGGCCAAGGCCGACATCACGGTGCAAACCAGTTTGCTCGAAGCGCGCTTGATCCACGGCGACGCGCAACTGTTCGAGCAACTGCAGGACCGCTACGACAAGGCGATGGACCCGCAAGCGTTCTTCCACGCCAAAGCGGCCGAGATGCGCCTGCGCCACGCCAAGTACGAAGACACCGCCTTCTCGCTCGAGCCTAACGTCAAGGAAAGCCCGGGCGGGCTGCGCGACCTACAGGTGATTCTGTGGGTGGCGCGCGCGGCCGGCCTGGCCAGTTCGTGGAGCCAGCTGGCCACGCGCGGCCTGATCACCCAGACCGAAGCGCGCCAGCTGATGGAGAAGGAGCGCGCCTTCAAGGACATCCGGGTGCGACTGCACCTGCACACCGGTCGGCGCGAAGACCGGCTGGTGTTCGACGTCCAGACCCCGATCGCCGAAACGTTTGGCCTGAAAACCACCGGCGAAGGCCTGAACGCGCGCCGCGCCAGCGAATACCTGATGCAGCGCTACTACTGGGCGGCCAAGACGGTCACCCAGCTCAACGCCATCATGCTGCAAAATATCGAAGGCCAGCTGTTCCCGCAATCGGGCGAAGCGCTGGCCATCAACCCGCGCTTCAACGATCTCGATGGCTTCATCGAGATCGCGCAGGACGACACCTTCACCACCACGCCGTCGTCGGTGCTGGAAATTTTCGCCCTGATGACCGAGCGCCCGCACATCAAGGGCATGACAGCGCGCACCATGCGCGCGCTGTGGCATGCGCGCTTCGAGATCGACGCCCAGTTCCGCGAAGATCCGGTCAACCGCGCGCTGTTCCTGCGCATTTTGCAGGCGCCGATCGGCCTGGTGCACGCGCTGCGGCGCATGAACGACACCAGCATCCTGGGACGCTACCTGCCCAACTTCCGGCGCATCGTCGGCATGATGCAGCACGACCTGTTCCACGTGTACACGGTCGACCAGCACATCATGATGGTGGTGCGTAACATGCGCCGCTTCACGATGACCGAGCATGCGCACGAATACCCGTTCTGCAGCCAGCTGATTGCCAATTTCCGCAAATCCTGGCTGCTGTACGTGGCCGCGCTGTTCCACGACATCGCCAAGGGCCGCGGCGGCGACCATTCCAAATTGGGCACGGTTGATGCCGCCCAGTTCTGCGAAGACCATGCGATCGGCTCGGAAGACACGGAACTGATCGTGTTCCTGGTCGAGAACCACCTGACCATGTCGCACGTGGCGCAAAAGCAGGACCTGTCGGACCCGGACGTGATTGCCGCCTTCGCCAAGCTGGTCAAGGACGAACGCCACCTGACGGCGCTGTACCTGCTGACGGTGGCCGACATTCGCGGCACCAGCCCCAAGGTATGGAACGCGTGGAAGGCCAAGCTGCTCGAAGACCTGTACCGGATCACGCTGCGGGTATTGGGCGGCGAGCCGCATTCAGCCGATCGCGAACTGAAGAACCGCCAGCAGGAAGCGATGGCCACGCTGCGCCTGTATGGCTTGCCGGCCGATGCCCACGAAGCGCTGTGGAAGCAGCTCGACGTGGCCTATTTCCTGCGCCACGACGCCTCCGACATCGCCTGGCAGACACGCGCGCTGTGGGAAAGCATCGACAGCGCCACCCCGGTCGTCAAATGCCGCCTGGCGCCGATTGGCGAAGGCTTGCAGGTGGCGGTCTACACCAAAGACCAGCCGGACCTGTTTGCGCGCATCTGCAGCTATTTCGACCGCAAGAATTTTTCCATCCTCGACGCCAAGATTCACACCACGCGCCACGGCTATGCGCTCGACACCTTCATGGTCACCGAGCAGAATTTCGCCAAAAGCTACCGCGACATCATCAGCCTGATCGAGCATGAAATTTGCCAGCTCCTGACGTCCCAGGCGCCACTGCCCGCCCCTACCCGCGGCCGCCTGTCGCGATTGTCGCGCACTTTCCCGATTACGCCCACGGTCGACCTGCGTCCCGATGAACGCGGCCAGTACTATCTGCTGTCGATTGCCGCCAACGACCGTACGGGCCTGTTGTACTCGATTGCCAATGTGCTGACCCGCTACCGCATCAACCTGCACACCGCCAAAATCATGACACTGGGCGAGCGCGTGGAAGACGTGTTCCTGGTCGACGGCGCGGTACTGAATAATTCGCGCAACCAGATCCAGCTCGAAACCGACCTGCTCGACGCCCTCAAGGTTTAACTTTAAAGAAGCACACAATGACTGAATTAGTACGACTCTCCAAGCGCATGTCCGAGCTTGGCCTTTCTTCGCGCCGCGAAGCCGACGAATGGATCGCGCGCGGCTGGGTGCGGGTGGATGGCCAGGTGATTTCCGAACTGGGCAGCAAGGTGCTGCCGCACCAGAAGATCACGGTCGAACGCCAGGCCCAGGCCGAGCAATCGAAGCGTGTCACGGTCCTGATCAACAAGCCGATGGGCTTTGTCAGCGGCCAGGCTGAAGATGGCTACACGCCGGCGGTGGCGCTGATCAAGCCGGAGAACCACTGGGCCGACGATCCGTCGACCGAGCAGTTCCACCCGACCCAGCTGCGCAGCCTGGTGCCGGCCGGACGGCTCGACATCGACTCGGTGGGCCTGCTGATCCTGACCCAGGACGGGCGCGTGGCCAAGACCCTGATCGGCGAGGACACCTCGATTGAAAAAGAATACCTGGTGCGGGTCCAGTACACCAAGGAAGGCAAGCTGCCCGAGGCCGACCTGAAGAAGCTGTGCTTCGGCCTGTGGATGGACGGCAAGCCGCTGCTGGCGGCCAAGGTGCGCTGGCAAAATGATGACCAGCTCAGTTTCACGCTCCGGGAAGGCAAGAAGCGCCAGATTCGCCGCATGTGCGACATGGTCGGCCTGAAAGTGATTGGCCTGAAGCGGGTGCGGATCGGCAAAGTCAAGCTGGGCGACCTGCCGGTCGGCCAGTGGCGCTACCTGCGTCCGGAAGAACAATTCTAAAAGCTGGAGACTGCATGCGTTTTCCCCGCGTCCTGGCCGCAGGCATACTGCTGGCCAGCTCCCTTTGCCACGCGCAAGTGGCGGCGCCGCAAGTGGCTGAAGCGCCGCTGCGCGCACACCTGGCCTTCCTGGCCGACGACCTGTTCGAAGGACGCGGCACCGGCCAGCGCGGCGGCGACCTTGCAGTGCGCTACCTGGAAACCCAGGCCGCCGCCATTGGCCTCAAACCCGTGCACGGCGCCAGCTACCGCCAGTCGGTCAAGCTGATGGGCAGCACCACGCGCGCCACCAGTTCGGTCAAGTTTGACGTCGGCGGACGCACGCTCGCGCCCAGGCTGGGCAGCGAAATCTACTTCGCCAATGCCAGCGGCAATCCTGAGATGCGCTTCGAAGCGCCGGTGGTGTTCGTCGGCTACGGCATCGACTTCGCCGACGAACAGTGGAACGACTATGACGGCTTTGACGCCAAGGGCAAACTGGTGATCGCGCTGGTCAACGATCCCAAGCCGACCGCCGCAGAACCGGACCGTTTCGGCGGCAAGTCGATGACCTACCAGGGACGCTGGGTCTACAAGTTCGAGGAAGCGCTGCGCAAGGGCGCCGCCGGCGTGCTGCTGATCCACACCAGCGAGTCGGCCACCTACGGCTGGAGCGTGGCGGCCAGCGGCCATGGCCGCGAACAGTTTTACCTGGCCGGCAAGGGCAACCAGATGCAGGGCTGGCTGCACGAAGAGACCGCGCGCGCGCTGTTCACGGCGGCCGGCAAGAACCTGGACGCCTTGCGCGCCCAGGCCGAAGTGCGCGGCTTCAAGCCGGTCGAACTGGGCGTGCATGCGCGCGTCGCCGTCGACAGCACCCAGCGCACAATCGAGCAGTTCAATGTGGCCGGCATCGTGCCCGGCACCGACCCGGTCCTCAAGCACCAGGCCGTGATCTATTCGGCCCACTGGGATCACCTGGGCCGACTGGAAAACAGCGGCGCGCAAGACCGCATCTGGAACGGCGCGATCGACAACGCGTCCGGCTCGGCCGCACTGCTGGCGATGGCGCAGGTGGCGGTGCACAAGCCAACCCGGCGCACCCAAATTTTCCTGTGGCCGTGCGGCGAGGAGCAGAACCTGATCGGCAGCCTGGCGTATGTGCGCGAACCGCTGTGGCCTCTGGCGCAAACCGCGGCCGACCTGAACCTGGACAGCATGAATTTCGTCGGCAAGACGCGCGACATCGGCGTGGCCGGTTCCGAACGCAGCACCTTGCTGGCCAGCGCCGGCAAAGTGGCCAAGGCCATGCGATTGCGGCTGGCGCCGGCCACGCCGGACCTGGGCGGCGCCTATTTCAGGGCTGACCACTACAGCTTCGCCAAGGCTGGCGTGCCGGCCTTTAACGTCGGTTCGGCGGTGTTTTCAGGCGACGGCTCGTTCGAATTCGAGCACGAGCACGCCGCGTCCAGCGCGAAGATGGTCGGCTTCAAGGAGCGCTATCACCAGATGACGGATGAATACGATGCGGCCTGGGATTTGTCCGGGATGGTTGAACAGGCCCAGTTCACGTTGAACCTGGGCTACGAGATCGGCAACGCGAAGGCGATGCCGACCTGGAACAAGAGCGATCCGCTCAGCCGCGTCAAGCGCTAGGCTATTCCCACAGCTTGAATTTGAGCTGCATCGAAATCCCGCCGTGCAGGCGGTCTTTGTAGGTCGGCACGACCGCGATGTTGACGCCGACCCGCTTGTACTCGAACGTGGCCGCCGGGATCAACGCCAGGAACCAGCCGCCTTCGCGCATCTTCGGATAGCCATCGAAACCGCCCACCACTGCGCCCAGCTTGACGCCGGCCACCGTCCACGGCTGGTAATACATGCCGGCGTAGTTAGAGTGTTCGCGGTCGCTGTTGTAGAAGCGCCCCGCCGTCAACGACATGGTGTCGGAAAAGCGGTATTCGACGCCCAGGCCCGGGTTGTTGCCGTTCAGGTCCAGGTCGCGCTGGAAGTGGTGCGTTACAAAGCCGCTGTCAAGCCACACCTGGTGCAGCTTCTCGCGCTCCTGCGCGGATGCCGCGGAACATGCAAGCAGGGTCAGGGCAAACGCGGCAAATTTTAGTAGGGTCATCGGGGCCTTAATCGTCATCGTTGGGATCCATGTCGGGGAACATGACTTCGGTGTAGCCGAACTTGGAAAAATCGCTTATCCGCATCGGGTACAAAATGCCAAGCAGGTGGTCGACTTCGTGCTGCACCACGCGCGCGTGAAAGCCATCGACATCGCGCGCGATCCGGTTGCCCAACTGGTCGACGCCTTCGTAGCGCAACTGCGCAAAACGCGGCACGCTGCCGCGCAGGCCAGGCACCGACAGGCAGCCCTCGAAGTCTTCTTCCATCTGTTCGGACAGTGGCGTGAGCACGGGATTGATCAGCACCGTCTCCGGCACTTGCGGCGCATCCGGGTAGCGCTGGTTCTGCTTGAAGCCGAAGATCACCAGCTGCAGGTTCACGCCGATCTGCGGCGCCGCCAGCCCGGCGCCATTGGCGTCGTGCATGGTGTCGAACATGTCGGCGATCAGCGCGTCCATGGCGGGTGTGCCAAATTCGGTGACCGGCTCGGCCACCCGCAGCAAGCGTGGGTCGCCCATTTTCAGGATCTCGCGTACGCTCATTTTCCGCTCTGCTCCATGTGCAGCTGGTCCAGGAAGGCGCGATAGCCAGCCGCCGTTTCCGGGTGCTTCAGGCCAATCGCCGTCATCGCCTGCAAATAACCGAGCTTGGAGCCGCAATCGTAGCGCTGTCCTGCATAGCGATAGGCCAGTACCCGTTCGGCCGCCATCAGCGCGGCGATACCGTCGGTCAGCTGGATCTCGCCGCCAGCGCCGGTGCCCAGCGTTTCAAGGAAGTCGAAGATCTTCGGCGTGAGCACATAGCGCCCCACCACCGCCAGCGTCGAAGGCGCAGCTTCGGGCGTCGGTTTTTCAACGATGGCCGACATCAGCTCCAGTCCTTCGCGATACGGCACCGCGTCAACGATGCCGTACTGGCGGGTAGCCTCGCGCGGCACGTTCTGCACTGCCAGCACACTGCAATGTTCATATTCGTGGATCGCGGTCATCTGGGCCAGCACCGGCAGCTGGCCTTCGGCGGTATCCATGAAGTCGTCGGCCAGCATCACCGCGAACGGTTCGTCGCCGACCACCGGGCGCGCGCACAACACCGCGTGGCCAAGGCCGAGCGGCGCCGACTGGCGGATGTAGATGCAGTTGATGTGCTTCGGGATCACGTTGCGCACCAGTTCCAGCAGCTCGGCCTTGCCGGCCGCTTCCAGTTCCGCTTCGAGTTCGTAGGCCTTGTCGAAATGATCTTCGATGGCGCGCTTGTTGCGGCCAGTGATGAAGATCATGTCGGTGATGCCGGCCGCCACCGCCTCTTCGACTGCGTACTGAATCAGCGGCTTGTCGACAATCGGCAGCATCTCCTTCGGCTGCGCCTTGGTCGCGGGCAGAAAACGGCTGCCCAGGCCCGCTACCGGAAATACTGCTTTTCTAACTGGCTTCATTATTCGTTTCCGTGTTCAGTAAGGTGATCAGCGCTGCTTCATCGAGGATGGGGATGCCCAGTTCCTGCGCCTTGGCCAGTTTGCTGCCGGCGTCCGCGCCGGCCACCACGTAAGAGGTTTTTTTCGACACCGAGCCGGAGACTTTACCACCAGCCGCTTCCACCAGCGCGCCCGCTGCATCGCGGCTCATGGTCGGAAGCGTCCCGGTCAGCACGAACGTCTTGCCGGCCATCGCGCCGCCGGCCGTCATGACATGCGCGCCATCCTTCCAGCGCAGCTGGCGGCTCAGTTCCTGCACCAGTGCCAGGTTGTCCGGATCGCTGAGGAATTCGGTGACCGAGCGCGCCACCACCGGGCCGACATCGGCCACTTCCAGCAGCTGCAAGCCGCCTTCCCAGGTGGCCGCGTGCAGCAGCGCCTGCAAGTTGCCAAAGTGCGCCGCCAGCGCCTTGCTGGTGCCTTCGCCGACATTGCGTATGCCCAGCGAGTAAATGAAGCGCGCCAGCGTGGTGTCGCGCGATTTATCGAGCGCGTCGAGCACGTTCTGGGCCGACTTGGCCGCCATCCGTTCCAGGCCTGCCAGCTTGGCGTGGTCCAGCGCATACAAGTCGGCGGCATTATGAATCAAACCCTTGTCGACCAGTTGTTCGATCAGCTGGTCGCCCAGCCCCTCGACATCGATCGCGCGGCGCGACACGAAGTGCATCAAGCTGCCTTTTTTTTGCGCGCTGCACAGGCGCGCGCCACCGGAACAGCGGGCCACAGCCTCCTCTTCCAGGCGCACGATGGCCGAGCCGCAGATCGGGCACACAGCCGGCATGACGAATTCGCGCACGTCCGGCGTGCGCCGTTCGGGCACGAAGCTGACCACTTCCGGGATCACGTCGCCGGCGCGGCGCACCACGACGGTGTCGCCGATGCGGATATCCTTGCGCCGCACTTCGCCTTCGTTGTGCAGCGTGGCGTTGGTGACGTTGACGCCGCCCACGAACACTTGCGCCAGGCGCGCCACCGGCGTGATGGCGCCGGTGCGACCGACCTGCACTTCAATGTCGAGCACCTCGGTGAGCGCTTCTTCGGCCGGGAATTTATGGGCGATCGCAAAACGCGGCGCGCGCGACACGAAGCCCAGTTGCTGCTGATCCTCGACCCGGTCGACCTTGTAGACGACGCCGTCGATATCGTACGGCAGACTGGCGCGGCGCTGGCCGATATCCTGGTAGAACGCCAGCAGGCCAGCCGCACCGGTGACTACTTTGCGCTCCTTGCATACCGGCAGCCCCAGCTTCTGGTACCAGTCCAGCAGGCCCGAATGCGAGGCCGGCATGGCCGCGCCTTCCAGGGCCCCGATACCGTAGGCGAAGAAGCTCAGATTGCGCGCGGACGTCACGCGCGAATCGAGCTGGCGCAGGCTGCCGGCGGCGGCGTTGCGCGGGTTCGCGTATTCCTTCTCGCCGGCGTCGCGCTGGCGCGCATTGAGCTTGTCGAAGTCCTTCTTGAACATCAGGACCTCGCCACGCACTTCCAGCACCGCCGGCACGTTCTCACCGTGCAGGCGCAGCGGAATGGCGCGGATGGTGCGGATGTTGGCGGTAACGTCTTCGCCGGTGGCGCCGTCGCCGCGGGTGCCGGCCAGCACGAACACGCCGTGTTCGTAGCGCAGGCTGATCGCCAGGCCGTCAAATTTCAGTTCGCTGGCATAGTCGACCTGGGTTGCGCCCAGGCCTTCGCGCACACGGCGGTCGAAATTGTCGATGTCTTCGTCGGCAAAGGCGTTATTGAGCGACAGCATCGGCACCGAATGGGCCACCTGCTTGAACTCGGGCAGTGGCGCGGCGCCGACCCGGAACGTGGGCGAGTCGACCGACACCGCTTCCGGATGGGCCGCTTCGAGCTGCTGCAGTTCGCTGAACATGCGGTCGTAATCAAAGTCGGGAATGGTCGGCGCATCCTGGACGTGGTAGGCGTAGATGTGGCGGTTCAACTCGTCGGACAGCCACGCCATCCGTTTGAGGGTCTCTGCAGTCGTCACGTGCGGGCCGTCCTTAGCTGAACAGGCGCATGGCGCGCGTGGAACCGGCCGGAATGTCCGCCGCGTCCATCTCCTGGTAGAACTCCAGCACCTGGTTGTTGATTTCGCCCAGCGCAGCGTCCATCAATGGCTGGTCGCTGTCGTCGACGATGATGGCGTCGAGCCGGCCCACCAGCGCCTTGGCGCAATTGACCATCTGGCCGAAGCCGTCGCGCACTGGCGCCACGCACGGCACGTCCAGCAGCAGCGTCAGGCGCGAGGTGGTATCGGCGCCCAGGGTGACGTTGGTCGAGAGCGTAAACAGCTGGCCGCCGTCGCCGTCGGGCATGATGTAGCGCCCGTCCGGACGCACGTCGAAGCCCTGCTTTTCGAGCGCGCCGATCAGGGTCGCAATCGCCCATGGTGCGCCGTTCGACAGCAGGTTCACGCCCAGTTGCGCATCATGGCCGGCCACGAAGCGGTGCAAGGTGCGCGCCTCGCCCATCACTTCGATCATGTCCGGGATTTCCGGTTCGGCGCCGATGTCGTCGGCCAGCGCGCGCAGGCGCGTGACCAGTTCCGAGTATTCGAGTTCGTTGAGCGCCGTGGTGCGGCTGGCCATCTGGACCCCTGCCTGCAGCTGCGTGTACACGCCGCCGTGGGCGATCGGTTCCCAGTCGCCGTTCACGTGCAGGCCGATGAAATGCACCGGCTTGTTGCCCACATGGCGCAGCTTCTGCAGCACCGGCAGCACTTTGTCACCGCGCACCGCCACTTCGAGCGCCAGCGGAATGAGGCAATCGATCAGCGGGTCGACCAGGCTGGTGGCCAGTTCGGCGGGGGGAATGGCAGTGTCGGTGCCGGGCAGGCTCGGTTCGAGCCGGATGGCGTCGTCGCCATCTGCGTCGCCGCCATGGCCGAAGCTGGGCTCGCGCGGTTCTTCGCGCATCAGCACGTCGTCGTGATCGGACGAGAATGCGCGCGCCACGCTCTTGCGGGCCTTGTACTCCTGCCACTTGTTATACACGATGACGCCGGCCACGATGACCGCGCCGATGCTGATGCTCATTTCAGTGTCTGTCATGCTGCTTGTGCCTCGGTAGCGAAATTCGCGGCGGACTCCATGTCCACCGCTACAATGCGCGATACGCCCTGCTCCTGCATCGTCACACCGATAAGTTGATTGGCCATTTCCATCGCAATCTTGTTGTGCGAGATGAACAGGAATTGGGTATGTTCGGACATGCGCTTGACCATGCGGCAAAAGCGCTCGGTATTGGCATCGTCGAGCGGCGCATCGACCTCGTCGAGCAGGCAGAATGGCGCCGGATTGAGGCGGAACATGGAGAACACCAGCGCGGTGGCGGTCAGCGCTTTTTCGCCGCCCGACAGCAAGTGAATGGTGGCGTTCTTCTTGCCCGGCGGCTGGGCCATGACCTGCACGCCGGAGTCGAGAATTTCGTCGCCCGTCATCACCAGCTTGGCGTTGCCGCCGCCGAACAGGATCGGGAACAGCTCCGAGAAATGGTGATTGACCTTGTCGAAGGTGTCTTGCAGCAGTTCGCGCGTTTCCTTGTCGATCCGGTGGATGGCGTCCTGCAGCGTGTTGATCGCTTCGGTCAGGTCGGCGTTTTGCGCGTCCAGGAAGTTCTTGCGCTCGGACGCCTGCGCCAGTTCTTCCAGCGCCGCCAGGTTGACCGCACCCAGGTTCGTAATGGCATTGGTCAGGCGCGTCACTTCGCCTTGCAGGTACGACGGCTTCAGGTCGGCATGCAGTTTTTCCGACAGCGCCGCCTCGTCGGCCTCGACCGCCCGCAGCGCTTCGGCAAACTGCTCCTGGTTCAGGCGCGCGGCCTGCTCCTTGAGCTGCATCTCGGTGATCTTGTCGCGCTGCGGCTGCAAACTGCGCTCGGCCTGCATGCGCGTCTCGTCGAAGCCGCGCAGCTGCTGCGTGATCTGGTCCAGTTCATGGCGCGCATCCGACAGCGCGCGCTCCTGGGTAGTGCGGCGATCGAGCAAGTCTTGCAGGCCGTCGTTGGCGGCGCCCGTTTCCAGCGACTCGAGTTCCTGCTGGCCTCCCTCGATGCTCTCGCCGACCTGGGCCGCCTGCTGGGTGGCGGTGGCGAGATTGCGGCGCAGTTCCTCGATCTTGCTGCGCTGTGACTTTTCGGCGAACTGCGCTTCCTGGGCCGCGCGTTCCAGCTCGCGCAAGCGTTCGCGCGCGTCGGCCAGCTGCTGCTCCTTTTCCAGGAACAGCGTCTGGCCATCTTCGTGCGCGCCTTGCAGGTCGCCCAGCGCGATGTCGAGCTGCTCGAACTTTTCCTCGGACTCCATGCGGATCTGGGTCTGCTCTTCTTCCTGCGCCGCGATCTCGGCCAGGTCGGACAGAATCTGGCTGCTGCGCTGATTGAAACGCGCTTCGACCTCGGACTGCTTGACCACGTCGATCTGCAGCGCATGCACCGACTGGGTCAGCGCGCCGACCCGCTGGCGCGCGTCCTGAAGGCGGCGCGTCAGCTCGGACATGGCCGCATCGGCGCGCACGGCGCGCGCGCGCGCTTCGTCGGCCAGCATGGTCTGGGCGCGCAACTGCTTGATGATGTTCTCGATTTCTTGCTGGCGCCCGAGCAAGCCGTCCTGCTCCGCATCAGCGGCGTAAAAACGCACGCTCGACTGCGTGACCACGTGGCCCTGGCGCGTGATGAACGAGCCGCCCGGCGGCAGCTTGCTGCGTTCGGCCAGTGCGCTGGCCGCGTCTTCGGCGGCAAACACATTGTGCAGCCAGTCGTGCAGCAAGCCGCGCAAGCCCGAATCGTTGAGCTTGAGCAGGTTGGCGAACGGCTTCAGGCCGGGTATGTCAGCTGGCGCGACCGCTTGCGCCATTGATGGCGAATACAGCGCCAGCTTGGCCGGCGGCGCGTCGTTGAAGAAAGCCTTGGCCCAGTCGATGTTGGACATTTCCAGCGCCGTGGTGCGCTCGCGCAGCACCGACTCCATCGCCGTTTCCCAGCCCGCTTCGATGTGCAGCTTCTGCCACAGGCGCGGCAGCGTATCGAGTTCGTGCTTTTGCAGCCAGGGCTGGACCTTGCCCTGCGTCTGGACGCGCTCCTGCAGCTGCTTGAGCGCGGACAGGCGCGCTTCGAGCTGCGCGTTGGCGCTGGTCTCGGCGTTGACCTGGGCCTGGGCCGCGCCGCGCTCTTCCTCGGTGCGCTGCTGCTGCTCGGTCGCTTCCTCGAGCAGCATGTTCTGCTCTTCGAGCGACTGCTGCTTTTCTTCGAGCTGCATGCGCAGGTTGGCCAGATGGCTGCTGTCAGGCAGATTGAGGCCGCTCTTTTCCTGCTGCAATCGTTCGCGCCGCGTCAGCAGGCCGTTGATGATGTTGTTGGCGTTGCGCTGGTGCGCCGATTCCAGTTCGATCTGCTGCTGCGCCTGCATGATTTTGGCGCGCGATTCGGTGGTCTTGTGCTGCGCCTCGCGCCAGGCCGCGTCCAGCGCCGGCAAGCGTTCGCCCTGGCCTTCGGCGGCCATTTGCGACTGCTCGACGCGCCCGCCCAGCTCTTCGAGCAGGAACTCAGCTTCTTCGATCTGGTTGCGGTAGTCGTCGCCCTGGGTCTGCCACTGCATGCGCTGCGCGTTCAAGGCGGCCAGCTGGTTTTGCAAGCGGCTGCGCGACTCGATGACGAACTTGATCTGCGCTTCCAGGCTGCCGATCTCGGAATTGGTCTGGTACAGATGGCCCTGGGCCTGGTGCAAGCGGTCGCCGACGGCGAAGTGGGCCTGGCGCATGTGCTCCAGTTCCAGTTCCACGTGGCGCAGTTTGGCGGTCTGCTCTTCCAGGTCGGTCTGGGCCTGCGCCATCTCGCGCTGGTACTTGCCCTGCTCGGCCAGGGCTTCGTTCTTGCGCAGCAGCCACAGCAGCTTCTGTTTTTCTTCCTGGTCGGCCTGCAGCGAATGGAACTTGTTGGCCACCACGGCCTGTGCTTCTAGCTTTTCCAGGTTGGCATTCAGTTCGCGCAGGATGTCTTCCACGCGCAGCAGGTTTTCGCGGGTGTCGCCCAGGCGGTTTTCCGTTTCGCGGCGCCGCTCCTTGTACTTGGACACGCCGGCCGCTTCCTCGAGAAACACGCGCAGCTCTTCCGGGCGCGATTCGATGATGCGCGAGATCATGCCCTGGCCGATGATGGCGTAGGCGCGCGGACCGAGGCCTGTGCCCAGGAAGATATCCTGGATATCGCGCCGGCGCACCGGCTGGCCGTTGATGTAATAGGTGGAGGTGCCGTCGCGCGTGAGCGTGCGCTTGACAGCGATCTCGGCGTACTGGCCCCACTGACCGGCGGCCTTGCCATCGTTATTGTCGAACACCAGTTCGACCGACGAGCGCCCGGCCGGCTTGCGGTGGGTGGAACCGTTGAAAATGACGTCCTGCATCGATTCGCCGCGCAGCTCCGACGCTTTCGATTCGCCCAGCACCCAGCGTACGGCATCGATGATATTCGATTTGCCGCAACCATTGGGACCGACTACGCCGACGAGCTGACCCGGCACCTGGAAATTGGTGGGATCAACGAAAGACTTAAATCCCGACAATTTAATGGAAGATAGACGCACGTTGTAGACTGTTCTTCGCCTTAGCTGGCAATATGTACCCTGGATCCATCAGCGCGCTCGACTGCGAGTCACGCGCCGCGCCCCCGTAAAAAGAGGCCCATCATACCATTTTATGTTGGTATTTCGGCCAAGAAGACGGGTAGGCGACTTGTATTCTATAGGAAGCGCGGGCCATTT
>JAZJXM010000049.1:14383-54209 GCA_040390915.1 Pseudomonadota bacterium | reverse complement strand
TACGACGTAATAAAGAGGTCTGACCCCGGTTTGGGAAAATGGGAGGCGCGCGCCTCAGGCGGCGAAGCAGCCGCTGATCATGCTGTCGTTGACGGCGCCGCCGCACATCGCTTCGGACAGGGCCCGCTCGACCACGCCGTCGACCTGCACCACGCGCACTTTTTCCTGGTGCACGCCGGCGGTGAGTTTTTCCACCGACAGCGAGAACGATTCCTGGCGCGCGCCCAGCGAGAAGATGTACAGCGTCTTGAGCGGGCTGACCCAGGCCAGCTTGGCCTTGCGCACGCTGCCGTCGGACTGGACGAATTCGAGCCAGGCGCCGCGCTCGAGGCCTTCGATCATGACGACGGCCTCGTCAACCTCTTCTTCGACCGCCTCGGTGGCGGCGTTTTCCTTGTCCAGCCGGCGCTTGGCGTCTTCCTGCGCCACTTCGACGGCGATTTCCAGCTGGCGCTCTGCGGTGATGTCGAGCGGCGCACGCACGATCGAGGCATGGCACTCGGCCAGTTCGGCAAAAAACTGCAGGCGGTCGGCGTCTTCCCACTTGATGATGTCGAGCCATTTGTTCAGCGTGGCCAGCAATCCCGGCAGTTTGCCGATCAGCTCCTTGCGCTCGGCATGGGTGATCTTCGGCTTGACGCTCCAGATCAAGTCATCCATGGTGCGCGTGGCGTTGCTGACGGCGCCCGGCTTGTCGTCTTCCACCGTGTAAGCGAGCGTCAATACCGAAGTCCATTTGCGCTCGAGGAAGGTTTCCAGCACGGCCACCACCTTGCCGCTGCCGACCCGGGCCGCGACGGCCGTCTTGGCCGAACGCGTGGCGGCGGTGACTTTTTCCTGCTTGAGGGCGGCGGCGATCGGGGCGGCAATGGCCGCCACTTCGAACGATTCTTCTTCCTTGATCGACTCTTCGAGTTCGGCCACGGCCTGCGAGAACACCGCTTCGCCGTCGTCCGCCTGCTGCGTACCGACCCGCTCCACACTGCGCTGCATGGCCTGGAACAGCGGATCGTCGGGCTTTCTTTGCTCCATGCCCAGGCTCGACAGCATGTTGATCATGCGCCGCGCCGGGTGCGCTTCCTCGAAGAAGAAGTCCTTGTCGACCAGGGCTGCCTTGAGCACCGGAATTTGCAGGAACTGGATCAGTTGCCGGATTTCTTGCGGAATATTGGGGTCGACGAATACCGTCTCGAATATCTTCGACAGCAAGTCAATCGTGCTTTCGTCGCCGCGCGACAAGCTGCCTTTCGGAATGCTTTCTTTCAGGCGCGGCAGGTAGAATACTTCGCCGCTGGCCTCGGCCGGACCGGGATGCGACGGGGTGGCCGAAAAATGTTCGGGCATGCGCGCCTGCAGCGTTTTCAGCATGTCAAGCAACGGCGCCGGCGCCGCGCCGAAGCCCGCTTGACCGAGCACGGCCCCTGCCGCCATCTGGAACGCTTGCTGGCCAGGACCGTTGAAATGGCCGCCGCCTGGCCCGCCGGAAATGAAATGCCCACCTGGCTGGCCGCCGGCTTGAGGGCCGCCGATGAAGTGACCGCCCGGATGGGCACCACCCTGCGGTCCGCTGACGAATTGGCCGCCCGCATGGGAAGCGCCCTGCGCCGCGCTGACGAACTGCCCCCCAGCCTGCATCGCGCCGGCAAATGGTGCGCCTGCGTGCTGGAAGCCCGGGTGCGGTACAGCCTGCTGTTGCGCCTGCGGCGCCACGATCGGCTCGCCCGTATAGGTGGGCGCCGCGCTCGGACGCCAGCCACCGCTGGACGGCCCGGTGTCCGGCAAGTTCGGGATCATCGGAATGGCAGCGTCGAAGTCCGCTGCGCTGTGCTCGCCATCGGAGAGGAACTGGCGCAGCTGCTTGGCCAGCGCCGCCTGGTCCTTGGCGCGCTTGATCTTGGCCGCGGCCGCGCTTTCGGTCTTGCGAATATTGTAGGAATCGATGGAACCGGGCTGCACGCCCTTGTTCATCAAGGCATCGCACAGCGCATCGTACATGGGACCGAAGTCCCACAGCAGCGCCGGACGCAGCATCGGCGCGAGCAGAGGATGGGCTTCGACGTTCGGTTCGAATTCCTGCCAGGCCTGGTTCAGCGCCAACAAGAACATTTCGGGGCGGAACGGGTTCTGGGCGATGCGCAAGATGTCGCGGTTGAGCAGGAAGCCCAGCCGCACATTGAGCGTGGCGATCTGGGTCGCGTACGCCATTTCAAAAGGCCGGCTGATCGAGTCAAACGCGACCTTGTTGTCCATTTCCTCGAACGGCACCAGCGACAGGGTGGCATCGGCCAGGCTGGCGCTGCGCGGGCGCGGAGCGAGCTCGAGCACTTCCTTGCGCATGGCCTTTTCCAGCTTTTCCGACGCCAGGTGCACGAATGCGTAATTGTTTTCCTTGAGCAAGTTACCCGATTTGACACGCTGGAACACCGCGCGCGCGTCCATGCCCGGGTCCGATACGTCGAGCAAGGCGTGCATCAGCCGCGTGCCGACCCCGATCAATTGCTCATTGGAGTATTTGGTGACGATGCCAACGAGCGTATCCAATAGCTCATGCTGCGACGCTGCCGCTTTTTTCGCACTCGCTAGTGGGGCCGTTGTTGCCATGATCAGGTTTGCTCCGGAATTGGTTGAATACGCCTAACTTCTATTCTGCCACGTTATTTCCACAAGGCAATAGCCAAATTATAAGGAATGCGTTTTTTTTCACGTAAATACGAGTTTACGCTACAAAAACAAGGTTTTCTGCCTTTTTATTGCCACTCGGACTGTTGATATTGCGCAAAGATCAAGCTCGTCGTTTCCTTAAGATAACAGAGTCACCCCTCGCGCCCTCCTCTGCAAAGGACATCATCATGTCAATTATCCGCCAGCTGGACAATAATTTGAAGTTGTATGCCTGCTTCGCCGTCTTGATGTGTCTGAGCACGACCTTGTCGTTGTATTTGCTGGGCCAGGCCGGCCCAGTGAGCAAGCTGGGCGGGGCCCGGATCGGGCTATGGCTGTGCGTGGCCGGCGTGCCGGCCGTGGCGGCGCTGCTGGCGTGGTGGCTGCGCGCCGAGCTCACGCGCCCGATGCACGCGGCGACCGACATGGCGCGCCGGGTCGCGCGCGGCGACCTGAGCACCCGCAGCGGCCAGGCCAGCGGCGGCGCAGCGGGCGTCTTGCTGCACACCATGCAGGAAATGAATGACCAGCTGGTGGGCATGATCATCAAGGTGCGCAGCGGCACGGACAGCATTGCCAGCAGCGCCGGCGAGATCGCCACCGGCAGCCAGGACCTGTCGGTCCGCACCGAAGAGCAGGCCTCGGCGCTGGAGGAAACCGCCACATCAATGGAGCAGCTCACCGCCACCGTCAAGCAAAACGCCGACCATGCGCACCAGGCCAGCAAGCTGGCCGTGTCGGCCTCCGAGGTGGCGGTCAAGGGCGGCGCGGTGGTGGCCGAGGTGGTCGGCACCATGGCGTCAATTAACGACTCGTCCAAACGCATCGCCGAAATCATCAGCGTCATCGACGGCATCGCGTTTCAGACCAATATCCTGGCCCTGAACGCGGCAGTGGAAGCGGCGCGCGCCGGCGAACAGGGACGCGGTTTTGCCGTGGTGGCGGCCGAAGTGCGCAACCTGGCCCAGCGCTCGGCCTCGGCCGCCAAGGAAATCAAGGTGCTGATCGACGATTCGGTCGAAAAGGTCGACGCCGGCACCCTGCTGGCCGACAAGGCCGGCAAGACCATGCATGAGGTCGTCACCAGCGTCAAGCGCGTCACCGACATCATCGGCGAGATTGCCGACGCCAGCGCCGAGCAGACGGTCGGCATCGAGCAGGTCAATCAGGCGATCGCCGCGATGGACCAGTCGACCCAGCACAATGCCGCCCTGGTCGAGCAGGCCGCCGCCGCAGCCGCCTCCATGCGCGACCAGACCGCCAGCCTGACGCGTGCTACCGGCGCCTTCATATTGGGGCCGGGGCATGCCGGCACGGGCCCGCTGATACACCTGGTGGCAAGCAATCCGAACCAGCGGCCCACGGCGCGCAAGCCGGCCCGTGCCAAACCCAGCCCGGTGCGGGTGGTGGCCACCCGCCCTGCCAGCGCGCCAGTGCGCAGCCGGGGCGGCGCCGCCAGCCGCGACGTGGACTGGGAAGAATTCTGAACCCGCAAATAGTATTTCAATAATGTAGGAGTATCTCCTACACTGGTTCAAGCGATCATCCGATACCGATCGTGAGGTGCTGCTCGCATTATATATAACCGTATGGCGTCAACTTTTGTAAAGGAATGAACATGAAGGCAAATCGAAAAGGTGGCCAGGATCGCAAGCAAAGCGTGCGGGAAGACCAGAACCAGCAGTCCGGAAACCAGGGTTCGAGCTCGCGCGCCGACCGTGGCATCCAGGGCGGCACCCATGAGCAGCATGTCGAAGCCGGCCGCCAAAGCCACAAGAATGACGCCCGCGATGGCTCGCGCCAGTCCGGCAGCGGCAGCAGGAGTGGCCGCGCGCGTTGACCCCGAAGAGCCTGCCCGCCAGGCTCTTTCTTTAGATATTCCTGATAATGACCCCGCGCGGTGGCGCAAAATCGGCCACCTCGTCGATCATGTGCGCGATTTTTGCGTCGCGCGAATTCAGGTGCAGGTCCGAATACTGGTGAGTGCCCCACTGCTCGGTGGTCAGCTCGATATGCTTGCGCAGGATCGACTCGGTGCGCGCGTCGTCCGCGCGCAAGCCTTCAACGATGATATTGAGCGCATCCGGGCGCGCCCCCGGCGAGGCCGTGGCATGCGACTTGTGCACCATGAAGCGCGCCGTTTCGCTGGCGTAGCGCCGGCTGCCCGACAGGAACAGGATTACCGCGATCGAGGCCACCGCGCCGGCGTTGTACATGATGAACTTGACCGGCGCGTTGGCCAGGAAGTTATACAGGCACAGGCCATCGCTGACATAGCCGCCGTTGGACTGCAGCAGCACGTGCGCCGTTTCGACGCCCGCCTCGCTCATGCCCGATACGGCTTCAAACACGCGATGCACCATATCGCAGTTGACATCGCCCGACAAGGTGAACCAGGCGTCGGTCGCCGCTACCGTCTGTTCTTCGCTCATGGCTGTGTACTCCCGGATTGGGTGATTCATTCTAACAAAACTGGCGCCCGCAAGGCACGCTTCGGGCCTCATTCGTGCGCGCCCCGGCCCGGCCGCGGGTTGACTTTAGAGCCACGCTGGCATATGCTCTGCACTCTTGATCGGGAGAGGGTAGCCTTGCGCTGCCGCCGAAGGGGCATCACCCAAAAACTCTCAGGCAAAAGGACCGGTCAGGGGTCGGCAGCGCGCAGCGCGGTCTATCAAACTCTGGAGAGCGGCCGCGGCACCATGCCGGCGGCCCACCGAAGGGGCAGGCGGAGCAGTTTCCGCTATCTCTCAGGTACCAAGGACAGAGGGGCGCGAACTCACAATGCGGCTATGGTGGCCCTGCGTGCCGGTTCGGCGTACCCTATTCACCTGCCTCGAGGATTCCATGACGCTTAAAGCGACCCCGCTCAATTCCGCACACCGCGCCGCTGGCGCCAAGATGGTCGATTTCGGCGGCTGGGACATGCCCGTCAACTACGGCTCGCAAATCGAAGAACACCACGCCGTGCGCACCGATGTCGGCATGTTCGACGTTTCGCACATGTGCGTGGTCGACCTTGAAGGCGACAACGTGCGCGCCTTCCTGCGCGGCCTGCTGGCCAATAACGTCGACAAGCTGCAAGTGCCGGGCAAGGCGCTGTACTCGTGCATGCTCAATCCGCAAGGCTTCGTGATCGACGACTTGATCGTCTACTTCATGAACGAAACCTGGTTCCGCCTGGTCGTCAACGCCGGCACGGCCGAAAAAGACGTGGCCTGGATCAGTGCGCAAAATACCGCCACCAGCAGCGGCGTAACCATTACGCAGCGCCGCGACGGTGCCGAGCCGATGGCGCTGATCGCCGTGCAGGGCCCGAACGCGCGCGCCAAGGTATGGCAAGTGCTGCCGACCACCCAGGCCGCCTCCGAGCCGCTCAAGCCATTTAACGCCGTCATCGTCAAGGACACCGCGTTCGGCGAAGTGATGGTCGCGCGCACCGGCTACACCGGCGAAGACGGCTTCGAGCTGGCCTTCCCTGCTTCGCAAGCGGACGCGCTGTGGAACGCCCTGATGGCAGCCGGCGTCAAGCCGGCCGGCCTCGGTGCGCGCGACACGCTGCGCCTGGAAGCGGGCATGAATCTGTACGGCCAGGACATGGACGAAAGCGTCAATCCACTGGACGCCGGCCTGGCATGGACCATCGACCTGGTCTCCGAGCGCGACTTCATCGGCAAGGCCGCGCTCAAGGATATGGGCCAGAAAGCCCAGTTCCTCGGCCTGATCCTGCGCGAAAAAGGCGGCATTCTGCGCGCCCACCAGCACGTCATCAGCGCCTCGGGCAACCTGGGCGAAATCACCAGCGGCACCTTCAGCCCGACCATGCAGCAAGCTATCGCACTGGCGCGGGTACCGATGGACGTCGCCGTCGGCGACAGCGTGCACGTTGAAATCCGCGACAAAAAGCTGCTCGCCACCGTCGTCAAGCTGCCGTTCGTGCGTAACGGTAAAATCCTGGTTGCCTGACCCCCTAAAAATAGCATTCACCACATTGGAGTCCATATGAATATTCCTGCAGAACTGAAGTACACCGAGTCCCACGAGTGGGTGCGCGCCGAAGCTGACGGCACCGTCACCGTCGGCATCACCGAATACGCACAGGATGCACTGGGCGATATCGTGTTCGTCGAACTGCCAAAAGTGGGCAAGTCCTACACCGCCGGCGACGACGCCGCCGTGGTCGAATCGGTCAAGGCCGCCAGCGACATCTACGCGCCAGTGTCGGGCGAAGTGATCGCCGTGAACGACGCCGTCGCCGACGCGCCGGACTCGATCAACGCCGACGCCTACTCGGCATGGCTGTTCAAGATTGCCCCTAGCGACGCCAACGCCATCAACGGCCTGCTCGACGCTGCCGCCTACGGCAAGACCACCGGCGAGTAATTCCCCGTCCCACCGGCTGCGCCACAAGCGCGGCCGGTGGCGCATGTTGTTCCCCCTTCCCTACCTGCCCCGACATCATGACCCGCACCAGCCTGACCCAACTCGAAGCACGCGATTCCTTCATTCCGCGCCACATCGGCCCATCGGACACCGAACAGGCAGCCATGCTGGCTACCCTCGGCTACGCCTCGCGCGCGGCGCTGATCGACGCCATCGTCCCAGCCCACATCCGCAAGAAAAGCAAGCTCGAACTGGGTCAGTTCTTCGACCCGATGCCGGAGCAGGCCGCACTGGCCAAGCTGAAGGCGATCGCTGGCAAGAACCGCGTCATGAAGTCGATGATCGGCCAGGGCTATGCCAACACCCACACCCCGGGCGTGGTACTGCGCAACATCTTTGAAAACCCGGCCTGGTACACCGCGTACACGCCTTACCAGCCAGAGATTTCGCAAGGCCGCCTGGAAGCGATCCTGAACTTCCAGCAAATGGTGACCGACCTGACCGGCATGGGCATCGCCAATTCGTCGATGCTCGACGAAGGCACCGCCGCCGCTGAAGCGATGACGCTGATCCAGCGCGTGGGCAAGTCGGCATCGAACGTGTTCTACGTGGCCGACGACGTGCTGCCGCAAACGCTGGAAGTGATCCACACCCGCGCCGCGCCGATCGGCGTTGAAGTGCGCGTGATTGCCGCCGCGGACATTGGCGCGCTGGACCAGCCATGCTTCGGCGTGCTGCTGCAGTACCCGGGCGTGAACGGCGACGTGCGCGACTATCGCGCCGCTGTCGAAAAACTGCACGCCGCCGGCGCGATGGTGATCGCCGCCGCCGACCTGCTGGCATTGACAGTCCTCACGCCTCCTGGCGAATGGGGCGCCGACGTGGTGGTCGGTAACAGCCAGCGCTTTGGCGTACCACTCGGTTTCGGCGGCCCGCACGCCGGCTACCTGGCCACCCGCGATGAATTCAAGCGCAGCATGTCGGGCCGCCTGGTAGGCGTGACCATCGACGCCCAGGGCAACAAGGCATACCGCCTGGCCCTGCAAACGCGCGAGCAGCACATCCGCCGCGAAAAAGCCACCTCCAACATCTGCACCGCGCAGGTGCTGCTGGCCGTGATGGCCTCGATGTACGCGGTCTACCACGGTCCGCAAGGCCTGGCCCGCATCGCCAACCGCGTGCACCGTTTCACCAACATCCTGGCCGCCAAGCTGGGCCAACTGGGTTACCAGCTCGCCAACGCGACCTACTTCGACACCCTGACCATCAAGACCGACCGCGCCGAGCAGCTGCTGGCGACGGCCCTGGAAAAAGGCGTCAACCTGCGCAAGATCGATGGCGGCCATGTTGGCGTCTCGCTCGACGAAACCACCACCCGCGAAGACATCGCACTGCTGTGGTCGATCTTCGCGCACGGCGTCTCGAACGCGCCTGCCTCGCCTGATTTTGACGCCATCGAAGCGTCGGCCCAGGCCGCGTTCCCGGAACAGCTGGCCCGTACCAGCGCCTTCCTGACCCACCCGACCTTCAACCGCTACCACGCCGAGCACGAAATGCTGCGCTACCTGCGTTCGCTGGCCGACAAGGACCTGGCGCTGGACCGCACCATGATCCCGCTCGGTTCGTGCACCATGAAGCTCAACGCAACGAGCGAAATGATCCCGGTCACCTGGCCCGAGTTCTCCAACATCCACCCGTTCGCGCCAGACGCGCAGACGGTCGGCTACCGCGAAATGATCGGCCAGCTGGAAGAAATGCTGTGCGCGCTGACCGGCTACGCCGCCATCTCGCTGCAGCCTAACGCCGGCTCGCAAGGGGAATACGCAGGTCTGCTGGTGATCCAGGCCTATCACCGCTCGCGCGGCGAAGGCCACCGCAACATCTGCCTGATTCCATCGTCGGCGCACGGCACCAACCCGGCCTCGGCCAACATGGTCGGGATGAAAGTGGTCGTCACCGCATGCGACGAGAACGGCAACGTCGACCTGGCTGATCTGAAAGCCAAAGCCGAGCAGCACAGCGCCAACCTGGCGTGCGTGATGGTGACCTACCCATCGACCCACGGCGTGTTCGAAGAAGGCATCACCGAACTGTGCGAGATCATCCACTCGCACGGCGGCCAGGTCTACATCGACGGCGCCAACATGAACGCGCTGGTCGGCGTGGCGGCACCAGGCAGCTTCGGCGGCGACGTGTCGCACCTGAACCTGCACAAGACGTTCTGCATTCCGCACGGCGGTGGCGGTCCGGGCGTGGGCCCGATCGGCGTTGGCGCACACCTGGCCAAGTTCCTGCCTAACCAGCGCTCGACCGGCTACACGCGCGACGAAGCGGGCATTGGCGCCGTCAGCGCCGCGCCTTACGGTTCGGCCTCGATTCTGCCGATTTCGTGGATGTACATCGCGATGATGGGCGGCGAAGGCCTGACCGCAGCGACCGAGACCGCCATCCTGGCAGCGAACTACATCGCGCGCCGCCTGGCGCCGCACTATCCGGTGCTGTACACGGGCCACGATGGCCTGGTGGCGCACGAGTGCATCCTGGACCTGCGTCCTTTGACCGATGCCACTGGCATCAGCAACGAAGACGTGGCCAAGCGCCTGATGGACTTCGGCTTCCACGCTCCGACCATGAGCTTCCCGGTCCCGGGCACCTTGATGATCGAGCCGACCGAAAGCGAATCGAAGGTCGAAATCGACCGCTTTATCGACGCGATGATTGCGATCCACGCCGAAATCGTCAAGGTCGAGCGCGGCGAGTACGACCGCATGGACAACCCGTTGAAGGGCGCCCCGCACACGGCCGAAGTCGTGACCGCTGACGTGTGGGAGCACAAGTACAGCCGTGAAGTGGCTGCCTTCCCGGTCGCCTCGCTGCGCAAGCAGAAGTACTGGCCACCGGTCGGACGCGCCGACAACGTGTACGGCGACCGCAACCTGTTCTGTGGCTGCGCGCCGATCAGCGACTACGAGTAAGCCGTTAGCGGGTCACCGCTAACGAAGCGGAATGCGCTGCACGGCGCATTCCGCTTTTTTTATGGGCGTTTGGACGCCAACCGCAACTGCGCCTTGCCGCCCTTGGGCGCGGGCGGTGCGCCGTCATCGAGCTTGAAGCTGGCTACCGCGCGCGACAGCGACAGCGCCTGCGCCTGCAAGCTCTCGGCCGCCTGCGCGGCCTGCTCCACCAGCGCCGAATTTTGCTGCGTCATATGGTCCATCTGCACGATCGCGCAGTTCACGTCCGACATGCCGCTGGCCTGGCGCACGCTGGCGTCGCTGATCTGGCTGATCATGCTTTCCACCTGCTGCGCCGAGCTGACCAGGCCGGCCATGCTGTAGCCTGCCTGCGCCGCGCAAGCACTGCCGCCGTCGATTTCCGCCACCGACTGCGCCAGCAGTTCGCGCATCTCGCGCGCCGCCGCCAGCGCCTGCTGGGCCAGCACCCGCACTTCGCTGGCCACCTGCGCGAAACCCTGCCCATGTTCGCCCGCGCGCGCCGCCTCCACCGCCGCATTGAGCGCCAGTACATTGGTTTCGCCGGCGATATGGACCATGGTATCGATGATGGCCACCGCCTGTTGCGCACTGCCCTTGATCGACGCCATCGTGCGCACCAGCCGTTCGACCACGCTGCCGCCGGCTTGCGCGATGCTCGACACGGAAGCTGCCAGCCGGTTCGCTTCGAGCGCCGTGTCGGCGGTGCGCAGCACGGTGACGGTGAGCTGCTCGATCGAGGCTGCAGTCTGCTCGAGCGAGCTGGCGCGTGCGCTGGCGCTGGACGACAGGTCGGCGCTGCCCAGCGCGATCTCGCGCGACGCAGTGTCGATCGAGCGCGCCGAATCGAGGATGTTCTTGAGCGTCGCGTTGAGCGTGCGGATGCTGGCGTCGAGCGTGCGCGAGGTGTCCGAAATCTCGTCGCCACCATAGCTGTGGCGCTGCACCGTCAGGTTGCCGCTGGCCAGCCCGGTGGCCGCGTCGCCGATGGCGCGCACCTCCAGCAGCAGCGAACGGCGCACCGCCACCGTGATGACCAGCGACAAGATCACCGACAGCGCCACCAGCAGCGGCATCAGGGTCGAAATGGCCTTGAAGTCCGCTTGCGCGCGCTGCCAGGCCGCTTCGCTCAGTTGCTGCTCGAACTGCGACAGCTGCGCCAGCCGTTCGGCCATGCCGTCAAACAGCCGTTCGGCCGTGACCATGGCGTTGGCGCCAATCGACTCGTCCCCGCGCGCCAGTTCGATCACGTCGTCGATCGCCTTCACATAGCGCTCATGGGCGGCCTCGGATTGCTCCAGGAAGCGCCGCTCGGCGCTGCCCGGCGCGCTGGCCTTGCCCAGGCGTGCGAAAGTGCGCGTAATGGCCAGGTGGCGCTGGTGGATATCGCGCACCAGCGCCTCGATGCGCGGCTTGGAAAAGCTGCCGCCAATGCCCGAGAGCAGCCGGTAGCTGCGCGCATGCACGGCCTGGGTCTCGGCCACCAGGTCGGTGGCGTCCTTGATGCGCGCCGCATGCACTCGGACGATTCGTTCGAGCGAGCTGTTCTGGCGCACCATCGCGTACCAGGCCAGCAGCGACGACAGCACCAGCAGCACCAGCACCGAGCCGGGCGCAAGCAGCAGCTTCGGTCCGATGCGCAAACGCCCTAGCATGGCGTCTCCCCAGGAATGAATACGTTATGATGCAGATCAGCTGGACGCGCCGAACTTTCTGCGGCGTATGGACTAATCTACGCTGTCGGGCCCGCCTCGGTTTGCGCCAGATCAACACTGACCGGAACATGGAAACTTGATGAAACGTGCTGTCGCCGCTAGCGCGCTGTCGGGCCTGGTCTTTCCCGGCGCCGGCCAGCTCTACCTTGGCTACCGCCGGCGCGGCTGGCTGACCGTGGCGGCGGTGGTGATCGCGCTGCTGTACTTCGTGGCCCAGGTCATGGGCCCGGTCCAGGCGCTGGTGACCGACATCGAACTGGGCCGGGTGGCGCCGGACCCGGCAACGCTGCTCGTTCGCGTCCATGAGATGACCCAGGCGCTGCTGGCCGATCCGCGCTTGAACTGGGCCGGCGCGCTGCTGATCGCCCTGTGGGTGGCCAGCACCGTGGACGCCTTCTTGCTGGGCCAACGCGTCACCCCCGACTGAGCCGGTGTGGCGTTTTGCGCCACTTGCGCACACGGCGCTATGCAAGGCCCCCGCATGGTGTCACCATCTTGTTGCGAGTCAATTATTTTGACGGGCCAACATGAGCGTCCTGCCAGCACCTCGATTGCGCGTTCCAGACCGCCCGCAGCGCCGGGCGGGCGCCCTGCTTGTGCTGTGCGCGGCGGCCGGCATGGCCAGCGCTGCCGACCTGACCGATCTTCCCCTGGAGCAATTGCTGACGCTGGAGGTCTACAGCGCTGCCAAATACCTGCAAAAGTCGAGCCAGGCGCCGGCCATGGTGACGGTCATCAACGCGGCCGACATCCGCCGCTTCGGCTGGCGCACGCTGGGCGACGTGGCGCGCAGCGTGCGCGGCCTGTACGTCGGCTATGACCGCAACTACAGTTACCTGGGCCAGCGCGGTTTTCTGCGCCCGGGCGACTACAACACCCGCTTCCTGCTGCTGATAGACGGCAGCCGCGTCAACGACGCGGTGTACGACCAGGCCCCGATGGGCGGCGAATTCCCGCTTGAACTGGCGCTGGTCGAACGGATCGAGTTCGTGCCCGGGCCCGGCTCGTCGATCTACGGCTCGAACGCGTTTTTCGGCGTGATCAATGTGGTGACCAAAAAAGCGGCCGACCTGCCCGGCACCCAGGCCGCGCTGGAAGCGGGCAGCGCCAGCGCGCGCAAGGCCAGCGCCAGCACCAGCTGGCACAGCGCCGGCGGCGCCGACTTCCTGCTCGCCGCCAGCGCCTACCGCAACGGCGGGCGCGACCTGTACTACCCCGAGTTCGACAGCGCCGACCAGCATCACGGGGTGGCCAGCGGCCTCGATTACGAACGCGGCGAACGGCTGCGCGCCAGCGCCACCAGTGGGGCGTTCAGCGTCTCCCTGACCCATGCGCGCCGCCTCAAGGGCGTGCCGACCGCGTCGTTCTTCCAGCCGTTCAACGACCCGCGTTCATCGACCACCGATCGCCAGACCTATATCGACGCCGCCTACCACGCCAGCGCCGGCAAGACCGAGCAGTTCAATGGCCGCCTGTTCTGGGGCGCCTACCTGTCCGAAGGCGATTACGTCAACGACGACGCCACCCGCAGCCTCAATCGCGACGGAAGCAGCGCGCGCTGGTGGGGCGTCGAGCTGTCGCTGGTGAGCACCCGCCATGCCGGGCACACGCTGCTGGCGGGCCTGGACTTCCAGCGCGACTACCGCCTGCACCAGTACACCTACGACATCACGCCGCATGCCAGTTACCTGGACGACCAGCGCGCCGCCAGCCGCGCCGGCCTGTACCTGCAGGATGAAATGGCGCTCTCAAGCAGCACGCTACTCAACCTGGGCCTGCGCTACGACCGCAATAGCGGCCTGGCCGGGGTCACCAGTCCGCGCGTGGCGCTGATCCACCAGCTGGACGGCGCCACCACCGTCAAGCTGATACACGGCGCCGCCTTCCGCGCGCCCAACGCCTTCGAACGCTATTACGCCTACCCGGGCGCCGGCGGCCAGTTGCCCAATCCGGCGCTCGGCAGCGAAACCATCCATTCGAGCGAACTGGCGCTGGTACGCCAGCTGGGGGAGCGGGCGCGCTTCTCGGCCAGCCTGTTCAACAATGTCGTGCTTGGCCTGGTGACCCAGGTCCAGCCACCCGGCGTGCCCGAATCGCACTTCGAGAACGGCGCGCGGATCCGGGCCCATGGCGCCGAACTGGAATACCAGCAGCGCTGGCAATCGGGCGCCACGCTGCGCGCCAGCGTCAGCCTGGCACGGGTCGGCCAGGGCCAGCAGGTCAATGCGCCCGAACGGCTGGCCAAGTTCAACCTGGCCGGTCCGCTGCCCGCAGCCGGCTGGGGCGGCGCCATCGAAGCGCAATACGTCGGCCCGCGCGGGGCAGCGCCGGCCTACTGGCTGGCCAACGCCAACCTGGTGCGCGCGCGCTGGCGCCCCAATGTCGAACTGTCGCTGGGCGTCTACAACCTGTTCGGCCAGCGCTATTTCGACCCGGGCTCGGTGGAACACCGCCAGGCGCTGATCGCCCAGGACGGGCGCACGCTGCGCGCAAGGATAGGCTATGCATTCTGAGCGCACGGCATGGCAAACACGGCGCGCAGCCTTCGCTTGCGTGTTGCTGTCGGCCGCATGCGCGGGCGCCGAGCCGGCCCGCGAAAACGACCTGAAGGCGGCCTTCGTGTTCAATTTTGCCGTGTTCACCGAGTGGCCGGCCGAGGTACTGGCTGGCGGCGCCCCGATCAATCTGTGCGCCGGCGCGTCCAACCCGATGCTGGCAGCGCTCAATCAGCTCAACGACAAGCTGGTCAACGGCCACCGCATCGCCGTGCACAGCGGCCAGCTGCGCGGCTGCCATGTACTGGTGCTGGACCGCCATGACCGGGCGCGCTGGCCGCAGATCAAGCGCGACCTGGCAGGTGCCAACGTGCTGACGGTGTCGGACGACCGCAGCATCAGCGGCGACGGCGCGGTGATCGCGCTGTCGGTCGAAGACCAGCGGGTCGGTTTCGATATCGACACCGGCGCTGCGCGCGGGGCGCGCCTCAATCTCAGTTCCAAGTTGCTGCGCCTGGCCCGGAGCGTCCAATGAACAAGCCGCACCATATCCCGGGACTGGCCGGCGCGCCGCCGCGCGACAGCGTTCGGTTTCCGCGCCTGTTGGGCCGCAAGATGGCGCTGACCAACATCCTCACCGCCGGCGCCGCACTGTGCGTGGCCAGCATCGCGCTCATCGCGGTGCAGTTCCTGGCGCTGCGCGGCTCGCTGGTGGCCGACCTGCGGGTCCAGGCCCAGATCATCGGCAACAACAGCAGCGCGGCGCTGATGTTCCATGACGGGGGCGCCGGAGAAGAGACGCTGGGCGCGCTGGCAATGTCGCCCAGCGTGTCGGCGGCCGCCATCTTCGACACCAGCGGCGCCACGCTGGCGCACTACCGGCGCACCGGCAACGCCGCCCTGGCGGCGCCCAAGGCGGCACTGCTGGAGGCCGGCTTCGCCTATGGCAGCGACTTCCTCGACGTGGTCGAGCCGGTGCGCATCAACAACCAGCAGGTCGGGCTGGTGCTCATACGCGCTTCGCTCGACCAGTTGTTCCGGCGCCTGGCCACCTATGCCGGCCTGACGCTGGGCGTGGCCCTGTGTTCGCTGGCGCTGGCCTACGCGCTGGTGTCGTCGATGCGGCGCGCGGTGCGCAGCGCCGAAGCCCATTTGCACTACCTGGCCCACGTCGATTCGGTCACGGCCCTGCCCAACCGCCATGAATTTAACGCGCGCCTCGGTTTTGCGCTGGGCAAGGCCGACCGCTTCGAGACTTCGGTGGGCTTGCTGCTGCTTGACCTGGACAACTTCAAGGTGGTCAACGACACGCTGGGCCACGACAGCGGCGACGTGCTGCTCAAGCTGGTCGCCGAGCGCTTGCTCCATACGCTGCGCAGCAATGACGTGATCTGCCGCATCGGCGGCGACGAATTCGTCATCATCGTCGAACCATCCGAGGGCGCCACCGAGATCGACAGCGTGGCGCGCAAGATCCTCACCGCCCTCGGCTCGCCGTTCGAGGTCAAGGGCCACCAGCTGTACGTGAGCGCCAGCATCGGGGTGTCGGTCTACCCGCGCGACGCGGCCGACGCGCGCACCCTCACCCGCAGCGCCGATACCGCCATGTACCACGCCAAGAACCGCGGCAAGAACGGCTTCGAGGTATTCCAGCCGGCCATGGAAGAACGGGCCCAGAAGCGCCTCAAGCTCGAAGCGAACCTGCGCCTTGCCTTGGCCCGGGGCGAACTGCAGCTGCACTACCAGCCGCAGATCGACCTACGCAGCGGCACCGTGGTCGGGGTCGAGGCGCTGGCGCGCTGGCACTGCCAGGAACTGGGCCATGTCAGCCCGGCCGAATTCATCCCGGTGGCCGAAGAAAGCGGCGTGATCGTCGCGCTCGGCAAGTGGGTCTTGCAAAGCGCTTGCCGCCAGGCCGCCGCCTGGCGCGACGCTGGCCTCTTGCACACCATCGAACACGTGGCGGTGAACCTGTCGGCGCGCCAGACCCGCGACGCCGGCCTGATGGACGATATCAAGGCCATCCTGCGCGAGACCGGGCTACCGGCCAGCCTGCTGGAACTGGAAATTACCGAGGGGGTGCTGATGGAGAACATCAATGCCAACCTGGATTTGCTGCACCGCTTCCAGGCGGCCGGCATCCACCTGTCGATCGACGACTTCGGAACCGGCTATTCATCGATGTCGTATCTGAAGCGCTTCCCGATCGATCAGTTGAAAATCGACCGCAGCTTCGTGCACGATGTGCCGGGCGACGGCGAAGCGATTGCCACGGCGATCATCGCGATGGCGCACAGCCTGCAGCTGACGGTGGTGGCCGAAGGCGTGGAGACAGAGGCCCAGCTGGCGTTCTTGCGCCAGGCCGGGTGCGACATCATGCAGGGCTTCTATTTTGCGCGGCCAATGCCGGCGCACGAACTGACCCAGCTGCTGCAAACGCGCAGCAAAGGCTGGGTCGACGCGAGCGTCCCGGTTTAATCGAGCTTGGCGGCGTGTTCGCGGGTGGCGTGGAACTTCAGCTTGGGCCAGCGCTCCTCGGTCAGGCGCAAGTTGACGTTGGAGGTGGCCAGGTAAGCGAGGTTGCCGGCTGCGTCGTAGGCCACGTTGTGGCCCAGCGCCGCTTCGAAATCGGCCAGCACCCGCTTGTCGTCGCCGCTGACCCAGCGCGCGCTGCTGATGCTGGTGCCTTCGAACACGGCGTCCACGCCATACTCGTTGAGCAATCGGCTGGCGACTACTTCGAACTGCAGCACCCCGACCGCGCCGAGCACCAGTTCACCACCCTGGACCGGCTTGAACACCTGCACCGCGCCCTCTTCGCCCAGCTGCTGCAAGCCCTTGTGCAGCTGCTTGATTTTCAGCGGATTGCGGATGCGCACCGAGCGGAAGAAGTCCGGCGCAAAATACGGAATGCCGGTAAACACCAGCATTTCGCCTTCGGAGAAGCTGTCGCCGATCTGCATGTTGCCATGGTTGGGCAAGCCGATGATATCGCCCGCGTAGGCTTCTTCGACCTGTTCGCGCGACGATGCCATGAACGTCACCACCGACGACACCTTGATCTCGCGCCCCAGGCGCAGGTGCTTGACTTTCATGCCGCGCTCGAAGCGTCCCGAGCACACGCGCAGGAAAGCGATGCGGTCGCGGTGGGCCGGGTCCATATTGGCCTGGATCTTGAAAACGAAACCGGTAAATGGCTGCTCGTTCGGCTCGACCGCGCGCACGGTCGCGTCGCGCGGACGCGGCGCCGGGGCCCAGTCGACCAGCGCCGACAGGATTTCGCGCACGCCGAAGTTGTTGATGGCCGAACCGAAGAACACCGGGGTCTGGATGCCGGCCAGGAACCGTTCCAGGTCGAACGGATGCGAGGCGCCGTGCACCAGCTCCACTTCCATCTTCAGTTGTTCGATTTCGAGCGGGAACATCTGCTGCAGGCGCGGATTGTCGATGCCCTTGACGATCTCGAAGGCGCCATCGGCCTTTTCCTCGCCCGCCTTGAACAGCATGATCTCGTCGCGCAGCAGGTGGTACACGCCGCGGAAGTTCTTGCCCATGCCGATCGGCCAGGTCACCGGCGCGCATTCGATCTTGAGCACCGATTCGAGTTCGTCGAGCAGTTCAAGCGGATCGCGGCATTCGCGGTCCATCTTGTTCATGAACGTGACGATCGGCGTATTGCGCATGCGGCACACGGCCAGCAGCTTGATGGTCTGGGCTTCAACGCCCTTGGCCGCATCGATCACCATCAGGGCCGAGTCGACCGCCGTCAATACGCGGTAGGTGTCTTCCGAAAAGTCCTGGTGACCCGGGGTGTCGAGCAGGTTGATCACGTGGTCGCGATGCTCGAACTGCATCACCGAGCTGGCCACCGAGATGCCGCGCTGCTTTTCGATCTCCATCCAGTCGGACGTGGCGTGGCGCCCACTTTTGCGCGCCTTGACGGTGCCGGCCATCTGGATCGCGCCCGAAAACAGCAGCAGTTTCTCGGTCAGCGTGGTTTTACCGGCGTCCGGGTGGGAAATAATGCCGAACGTGCGGCGGCGCGCCACTTCGCGCGCAATCTGGGCTGGCTGGCGCGCAGCGCCGGCGTCGTCGGGGATGGGGGTATCGATATCGTTGGCCATATTCTCAGCCATAGCTTGGCCTTTGCACAAAACCCTCGATTTTACAGAGTCTTGCCCGCCCCGTGTGAACCGATTGGCAGGCTGACGCAGCCAAGATCTTGAACAAAAACTTTCCCTACGTGCAATTGTCAGGGTTTTGTCAGGATTTATTCAGGTAAATGACAGCTTCAGTGTTTATACTGAGCAACATATTCCCATTCCTGGCCAGGAGCTTCGCATCATGCACACACTGTCATCCCACCCAGCCTTTCCGGCACGACGCCAGCGCAGCGCCGGATTCACGCTGATTGAACTGCTGATCGCCATGGCCATCATCGGCATCCTGACCGCCATCGCGTTCCCGTCCTACAAGACCCACATGATGAAGAGCAAACGCGGCGCGGCCCAGGCCCAGATGATGGATATCGCCAGCCGCGAAGAACAATTCCTGCTGGGCGGGCGCACGTATGCCACCAAGGAGCAGTTGACCGACAGCGGCTATACGCTGCCGGCCGACGTCAGCCAGAACTACAGTTACGACATCGCAGTCGGCACCAGCGCCGCGCCCAGCTTCGAGATCACTTTCACCGCCATCGACAATCAGCTAAGCGATGGCGACCTGACCATGAACAGCGCCGGGGTCAAAGGCCCTGCCAACAAGTGGTAGCCATGATGAATACCCACCACATTCTGCGCCGTCAGGCTGGCACCTCGATGATCGAAGTGCTGGTGACGATGATGATCCTGGCAGTGGGCCTGCTGGGCGTGGCCGGCCTGCAGACCCGTCTGCAGATGTCGGAAATGGAAGCTTACCAGCGCGCCCAGGCCATGATCCTGGTCGAGGACATGGCCAACCGCATCGCCGCCAACCGCCACCTGGCCAGCACCTATGTCACCACCTCTCCGATCGGCACCGGGTCAACTTGTTCCACCACCGCCGACGCCAACCTGAAAGCGATGGACCAGCGCGAATGGTGCCAGGCGCTCAAAGGTGCGGGCGAGAAGTCCGGCACCAGCAACGTCGGCACCATGATCGGCGGGCGCGGCTGCGTCGAAGTGGTGTCCACCAACGAATACATGGTCACCGTGGCCTGGCAGGGGCTCGGTCCGCTGGCGCCGCCGCCGGACGGCGTCGCGTGCGGCGCGGACCAGTACGATACCGAAAACACGCCCTGCGTGAACGATCGCTGCCGCCGCACCGTCACCACCATCATCCAGATCAAGCCGCTATGAAACCGACCCTTTCCCGCCACCTGGCCGGCAGCCTGCGCCAGCGCGGCTTTTCGCTGGTCGAGTTGATGATCTCGATCACCATCAGCCTGATCATCCTGGCCGGCCTGTCGGCCATGCTGGTGAACATCTCGCGCTCCAACAATGAAATGGCGCGCTCGAACAGCCAGATCGAAAATGGCCGCTTCGCCATCCAGGTGCTGGAACACGAAATCGTGCATGCCGGCTTCTGGGGCGAGTACGTGCCCCAATTCGATGACCTGAGCTGGTTGTTCGTCGCCAGCGACAGCCCGGTCGCGACGCTGCCCAGTCCGTGCCGCGCCTATCTGGCCGATGACCACGATGCGAGCACCACCACCGACTGGGACTTCAACTACATCAACAGCATGCTCGGCCTGCCGATCCAGGTCAGCGCCGACGCACCGGCCGGCTGCACGCTGGACCATAAAGCGGACAACACGGACGTGATCGTGGTGCGCCATGGCTCGACCTGCCTGCCCGGCGAACCGAACTGCGAAGATGACCTCGCCGGCAAGCTGTACTTGCAGTCGAGCATGTGCGCCGAAGGCACGTATGGCACCACCCAGACCGGCACCACCACCACCGCAGTGGTGTTGCCAGCGCCGTCAAGCGTGGCCAACACCTCGTCCATTACTGATGCCTACAGGGGAGCCACGCTGCGCATGCTCAGCGGCACCCAGGCCGGCCAGACGCGCACCATCTCCGGCTACGTCGGCACCAACTACACGGCCACCGTGTCGCCGGCCTTTGCCACAGCGCCGGCCGATGGCGACGCATTTACCATCGTCAATGAAGTGCTCTCGACCGACACCTTCCCGCTGCGCAAGAAGACCTGCCTGGCCAGCGCCCCTGCCGTCAAGCGCAAGTTCGAGTCGAACATGTTTTACATCCGCGACTATGCGGCCACGGTCGGCGATGGCATTCCGACCCTGGTGCGTTCCTCGTTCGACTTGGGCGGCACGCCCGCGGTGCTGGCGCACCAGGCACCGGAAGCGCTGGTCGAAGGGATCGAGCGCTTCTCGGTGGAACTGGGCATTGACGACACTGTCAAGCGCTGCCCCACCGCCACGCTAGTGTCGGACACGGTCAAGGTTGCCCGCATCTCGCCGACCACCTGCCTGATCGATACCGTCAACGACTCCAACAATACGCTGCCGACCAACCGCGGCGACGGCAATGCCGATCGCTTTGTCCAGTGCACCACGGCCGCGCCCTGCCTGCCGGCCGTCTTGCGCAACGCCGTCGAAGCCAAGATTTTCCTGCTGGTGCGCAGTACCGAACCGACCCCAGGCTATACGGACAGCAAAACCTACTGTCTGGCCAGCTTGCCGGTGGGCGGCACCTGTCCCGACACCAGCACCGCCGGGCCCTTCAGTGACGGCTACAAGCGCCATTTGTTCTCGACCACCATACGCCTGACGTCCATTTCCGGCAGAAGAGAGACTCCGTGATGAAACCCATTCACACCCTGCACGCACAGCGCGGCGCTGTGCTCATTGTCGGCCTGATCGTGCTGATGCTGATCACGCTGATGGTGACGGCCGCCTTCAAGTTCAGCACCTACAACCTGAAATCGGTCGGCAACATGCAATCGCACAACGAAGCGGTTGCAGCGGCCAACCAGGCGATCGAGAAAGTGGTCGGATCCTGGAACTTCGGCACCACCCCGGCCGGCCACCACTATGATGTGGACATCAATAACGACGGCGTCTACGACTACGCGGTCGAAGTCGATGCGCCGACCTGCGTCAAGGCGATGCCAATGCGCATTGCCGGCTCCAAGGGCGATGATTGCTCGCTCCAACTGAATGCCACCACCGCCTGCACCTCTGCCCTGTCGGCGGCCGCCAAGTTCAACGTGGTGTGGGACATCCCGGCCACCGCCACCGCCCCCGACGGCACCTACGTGCGGGTGCGCCAGGGCATCAGTTTGTCCCTGACCAAAGCCCAATGCGATACGGCATGCCCGCCATCGGCAACCACAACTTGCCAATAACCGAGGAATTCCCATGAAAACCACCCTGCTCAAAGGCGCCCTCGCCGCTGGCATGCTGACCGCGCACTTGCTGGCGCCAGCCGCCGACCTGGACCTGTACGCCAACCCGCCGCTCCCGGTCGACAGCATCAATACCCCGAACGTGCTGTTCATCATCGACAATACGAGTAACTGGCACTCGCATTTCACTGCCGAAATGAGTGCACTGGCCAACGTCCTGCACAACCTGCCTGTCGACAAATTCAAGGTCGGCTTCATGATGGATACCGAAACCGGCAACGGCAACAGCAATGTCGACGGGGGCTATGTCCGCGCCGCGATCCGGCCAATGAATGCCGCCAACAAGACCAAGTACGAAGCGATGGTGCGCAGCTTCGCTGACATTGGCGACAGGGCCAATGGCGGCCGGGGCGCTCTCCAGATGGCCGAAGCATGGCGCTACTTCAAGGGCGGCACTGTCTACGCGGGCAATGGCAAGGTCAAGACCGACTACCACCTCAACGTCGCCGGCACCGTCGCCGACCGTCCCGTGTGGGCCCTGGACGGCAATGCGATCGATTCGAAGACCGCTACCACCTACCACTCGCCATTGCCAACCGGCAGTTGCGCCAAGAATTTCATCATCTACATCAGTAACGGCAAGAACCAGCTCAACACCAACAGCAATGGTTTCGCGAAAAGCATATTGAGAGAGGCCGCCAGCGCCGAAGCGGGCGGCGGCGCCGCCGGCACGGCCGCTGCCAACGCGGCAGAAGCAACCATCAATATCGGCGGCGGCGGGTCGCAAGACGATTCGTTCGACGAGTGGGCCCACTTCATGAAGAGCAGCTCGCTGGGCGTCACCACCTTCGCCGTCGAAATCGATGTCGGTCACCAAAACGCGGACTTGGACTATACCGCGATGCTGAAAAGCGCGGCCGGTGACAATTACGTGGCCACCGACAGCAGCGGCGGCGGCGTGTACATCGAAAAAGCGCTCAACGATGCCTTGTCCAAGATCCAGTCGGTCAACAGCGTGTTTGCCGCGGTCAGCTTGCCGGCCAGCGCCAACGTGCAGGGCGCGTACCTGAACCAGCTGTATGTGGGGATGTTCCGTCCTGACGAATCGTCGTTTCCGCGCTGGCTGGGCAACCTCAAGCAGTACAAATTGGGCACTGCCAGCAATCTGGTCGACCAGGACAACAACAATGCGATCAACACCGGCACCGGCTTTATCGCCGCGTGCGCGCGCAGTTTCTGGACGCCGGACCTGCCCACCGCCGCCACGCCCGACAATTACTGGGCGCAAGCTCCCCAGAGCTTGTGCATCCCCGCCAGCGGCAGTCTGACCCTGTATGCCAATGCGAATTCGCCGGACGGCAATATCGTCGAAAAAGGCGCCCAGGGTTTCCGCCTGCGCCGCATCACGCCGGCCAACCGCAAGGTCTATTCCTGCTCGGCTGCCGCACTGGGCTGCAACGCGCTGGTTGAACTGACGGTCCCTGCCGACGCGTCCAATGGGACCACGGTGGCCACCGCTGCCGCCCTGGGCGTGCCCGGCGACAATCTCGCACGCAACGCCCTGATTGCCTACGCGCGCGGCGTGAACAACCAGGGGGAACTACATAAAACGCTGACCGAAATGCGGCCATCGGCGCACGGCGACGTGATCCACTCGAACCCGCTGGCACTAAGCTACGGCGACACCGACACCACCTCCAATGTGATCGTGTATTACGGCAGCAATGATGGCATGCTGCACGCCATCAACGGCAACCGCTCGGCCAGCTTCACGACCACGGGCCCCGGCGCAGCCACGTATGCGGCGGGCGATGAACTGTGGTCGTTCTTGCCGCCCGAGTTCTTCGGACAAATCAAGCGCCTGCGCGACAATACAGTCAAAGTGGCAATCACGAAAACCACCGCCACCATCGCCGCCGAGCTCACCAGCCCGCCTCCGCCGACCGTGCCGCCGACGCCAGCGCCTCTGCCCAAGCCGTACTCGATCGATGGCCCGATCTCGACCTACCGCGAAGGGAGCACGACCTCCATCTATGCCACCATGCGGCGCGGCGGACGCGCAGTGTATGCGTTCAACGTGACCACCCCGACTGCGCCGGAGCTGTTGTGGAAGTCCGGCTGCGGCGCAGGGGGCGATACCGACTGCAAGGCCGGCGCCAGCGCTATTGGCCAGACCTGGTCGACTGCGCGTCCGACCAAGATCGTCGACACGAGCATCACACCGGTGGTACTGATCATGGGCGGCGGCTACGACAATTGCGAAGACCCGGACGTCAATACCTGCGGTGCCGGCACTAGCAAGGGCGCCAACATCATGGTCCTCAGTGCTGCCAATGGCGACGTACTGCAGGTACTGCCGACCGATCGCGGCGTGGTCGGCGACGTGCGCATCGTCCCGGACGCCAACGGCAAGGCGCTGTACGGCTATGCCGCCGACCTGGGCGGCAACCTGTACCGCATCAATATCGGCGCTCTGGCACCGGGCGCATGGACCATTACCAAGATCGCCAGCCTGGGTTGCCCTACACCTTCCACGACTGCCTCGTCGTGCACCAGCAACCGCAAGTTCATGTTCGCCCCGAGCGTAATCCCGGAACTGGACGGCAGCTACAGCCTGTACATTGGCACGGGCGATCGCGAAAAACCATTGAGCGCTGCGTATTTCCCGCGCAATGCCGAGATCGCCAACTACTTCTTCAAGGTTAAGGATGATCCGACCGACGCTACCTGGCTGACCTCGGAACACGAGACCTGCGGCGCCGACGTGATCTGCCTGGCGACGCTCAGTTCGACCGGCGACACCGACGCTACCACGACAGCCACCTGCGGCGTCGCCACGGCGCCGACCGGCAAGGGCTGGGCACTGCGTTTGCGCGCCAAAGAACAGGTGGTCACCGTGGCCGCCACCCGCTTCGGCATCACCACCTTCTCGACCCACATGCCGGAAGTACCGGTGGACGGCGCCTGCACCGCCAAGCTGGGCACGGTCCACGTGTACAACCTGGACATCACCAACGCCAAGCCTGCGGCCGGTTACACTTGCAACGACGAAGTGACCGGTGGCGGCCTGCCGCCGCCGCCAGAGAAGATGGACGTGTGTATCGATGACGCGTGCACCGCCACCAAATCGATCTGTATCGGTTGCAGCAAGGTCTCGTCGATCCAGTCGCTTGACAACAGCGTTGCGCCAACCACGCTGGGCTCGAACGCCAAGCGCCGGGTGTACTGGTACATCCAGAAATGATGGGGGAGCTCGCCATGCGCCGCCTCCCCTGCCATGCCACGGCAAGCCGCGCCCGCTCCGGGCGTGGCTTTACCCTGATCGAACTGCTGGTGGCGATCGCCATCGTGGCGGTACTGGCCGCGGTGGCAGTACCATCGTTCCAGTCCATCACGCTCAATATGCGCCTGACCTCGTATGCCAACGAACTGGTGGCCGCCAGCATGCTGGCACGCAGCAAGGCGATCAACCAGAATGCCACCGTGACGATGTGCCAGTCGTCCGACGGCGCCACCTGCACCGAAGACACGACCTGGGAAAACGGGTATGTGCTCACTTGCGCCAGCAACGACGGCGTGGTGTGTACCAACACGCCCGTCAGCGGTTCGACCGATATCGTCCTCGCGAGCAATGCGCACACCGCCAACGGCTGGAAGATCACCGGCAGCGTCAGCAAGATCGAGTTCCAGTCGACCGGCACCGGCGCCACCTCGTCCACGCTGACAGTGTGCCGCGATTCGCCGCTTGGCAACGCCGAGCGCATCGTGCGCATCAGCCCTACCGGGCGCGCGTCGGTCACCAAGACCACCACCGGCACCTGCGGCTAACTTGCCAGTGCCTGGCGGCCGCTGGCCGTCAGGCGCCGCGCAAGCGCACCGCGATCATCAATCCCACCCCACCCGGACCGTCGTCGAGCACCACTTTGGCGCCGTGCGCCAGCGCAATGTCGCGCACGATCGCCAGTCCCAAGCCGCTGCCGCTGGTCTTGTCGTCCAGCCGCACGAAGCGTTCAAACACCTGGCTGCGCTGATGCGGCGCGATGCCCGGCCCGGAATCCTCGACCAGCAGCACGCCGTCGCGCCCTTCGGGGTAGCAGCGCACCGTGACCGTGCCCTGCTCGGGGGTGTAGCGCACGGCGTTGTCGATCAGGTTGTCGATCAGGTCGCGCAGCAAGAAGCTGTCGCCGAACACCGGCGTGGGACGCAGATCGAAGCCAATATCGATGCGCTTCTTGCCCGCTTCCTCGACAAAATACTGCACCACCTGTTCCACCAGCGGCGCCAGGTCGAGCACCTCCAGCCGGGTCTTTTCAAAGTGGCTCGGTTCGGCGCGCGCCAGTGCCAGCAACTGGTTGGTCTGGCGGATCATGCGTTCATTGGACTGGCGCAGCAGGCGCACCGCGTGCAGGGTGTCGGGATCGCTGGCGTGACGCGCAGCGAGCCATTCGACGTGCAGCTTGAAGCCGGCCAGCGGCGTGCGCAGCTGGTGCGCAACATCGGCCAGGAAAGCGTGCTGCATGCGCGCGCCCGATTGCACCTTGTCGAGCAGTTCGTTGAAGGCGCCCACCACCGGGGCCAGCTCGTACGGCACTTGCGCCTCTTCGAGCGGGATCGGCGCCAGGTCGCCCGCTTCACGGCGCAGCAGGTTGCTGCGCATGCGCGCCAGCGGCAGCAGGCCGTTGGTGACCGAAATCCAGATCAGGCCCACCAGGGCCAGCGTGAACAGCGTTTCGATCAGCGCCAGCGCGCGCACGATTTCAGTGCGCACCAGGCGCCGCTTGCGCATGGTCTTGGCCACGCCGATCTGCAGCACTTCTTCGCCCGCGCGCAGGCTGCGAAACACCATGCGCACCGGCTCGCCGCGCATGCTGTCCTCGAACGCGCCGAGGTCTGGGCGGGTCAGCGCGGGAAAGTCGCGGTCGCCCGCCAGTACCCGTCCTTCGCTGCTGCGCACCACAAAATACAGGGCGTCGATCTCGTTGGCGCGCAACACCTGTTCGGCCTGGAGCGGCAAGTCGAGCGTGGCCGGGCCGCCATCGGCGCGCACCCGCGCCGACAGCGCGCTGGCCGCGTCGGCCAGGCCCTGGTCGAACGCCAGCTGGGCCGGCAGCCAGGCCAGCATGTAGGTCAGGCTGGCGCCGGCCAGGTTGATCAGCAAGATGGGGCCAAGCAGCCACTTGAGCAGGCGCAGTCGGATGCTGGTCATGGGCTTGTCACGGGCTGGTTTCGAGCATGTAGCCGAAGCCGCGAATGGTGCGGATGGTGACGCCGGCGTCGGCAATCTTCAGGCGCACGCGCGAAATGTACACTTCGACCGCGTTCAGGGTCAGGTCGTCGCCCCATGGCAGGATGGCGTCGATGATCTGCTGCTTGGACACCACCCGCCCGCCATGTTGCAGCAGATATTCGAGCACCGCCCATTCGCGCACCGACAATTCGACGCTGCGCTCGTCAATCAGCGCGCGCCGGGTAAAGGTGTCAAGCGTCAAGCGCCCCAGCGACAACTGGGCCGGCTTGGGCGCGTTGCGCCTGGCCAGCGCCTTGATGCGCGCCACCAGCTCGGCCGTGGCGAACGGCTTGACCAGGTAATCGTCGGCCCCCAGTTCCAGCCCGCGCACCCGGTCTTCAATGGCGTCGCGTGCAGTCAACAGCAGCACCGGCACGTTGGAAGCGCGCGCGCGCAGGCGGCGCACCACTTCGAAGCCGTCGATGCCGGGCAGGCCGATGTCGAGCACCACCACGGCCACTTCCAGCCGTTGCAGCATCTGGTCGGCCTGGGTGCCATTGGCCACCACATCGACCACCATCGCGTGGCTTTGCAACACGCGCGAGAGCCCGTCAGCCAGGACAGCATCATCTTCGACCAGTAGTACGTGCATGGGAGCAATCAATAAGTTGCGGTACGCACATTATGCGGCATGTGCCGCGGCCCCGCTACCCCAGTAGGACTGGGCCCACAACCCCCCCTGCAACAAGCCTACATGGGAGCGACTGCTAATCTTATGTTCGCCAACGGACTATGGCCTTATTGTTCACACATCGCGTTCTGCTGCGTTGTGCTGGCAGGCGCCCTGAAGCTCCAGAAACAGATAGTGAGGAAAATATGAACAACACTCAACTCGGTGTCAGCGCGCTTGACGCGTCCCACATGCCTGTCAGTTCCCAGGAGTTAGCCATTGCCTCGCGTCCCGTTGTCAGTTACAGCGGCACCCAGCAAAACGAATTACTGGCGGCCTTGCCGCGCCAGGATCTGGAACTGCTGTTCGAACACTTGGAACTGGTCGCCCTGCCGTTCGGCAAAGAGCTGTTCGAGTATGGCAGCAAGCTGGAAAACGTGTATTTCCCCACCACCGCCATCGTGTCGCTGCTGTACGTCATGGAAGACGGCGCCACCACCGAAATCGCCGTGGTTGGCCATGAAGGGGTGGTCGGCATGTCGCTGTTCATGGGCGAACGCGCCATGTGCAGCGCCGTCGTCCAGAGCGCCGGCTACGGCTACCGGCTCAAGACCCAGTACCTGCGCGATGCTTTCAACCAGGGCGGCGCCCTGCCCCAGCTATTGATGCGCTACACCAATGCGCTGTTTGCGCAAATGGCGCAGAACGCGGTCGGCGGGCGCCATAGCTCGATCGAACAAAAGTTGTGCCGCTGGCTGCTGGACCGGCTCGACCGCTCCACCACCAACGAACTGAAAGTGACGCAGGAGCTCATTTCGATCATGCTGGGGGTGCGCCGCGAAAGCATTACCGCGGCCGCCGGCAAGCTGCAGGACGACGGCCTGATTCAATACCGTCGCGGCAATATCACCGTAATTGACCGTCAAGGTCTTGAGCAATATGCGGGCGAGTGCTACAAGGTGGCGAAGACGGAATATGATCGTCTGCTGATGGATGTGGCGCGCTAGCCGAAGCCGACTGGGCGCCGTCGGCCACCGGGATCACGGCGTCGACGCAAGTGCCGCGCCCATTGACACCGCGCCGCACTTGCAAGGTTCCGCCCAGTAGCAAGGCGCGTTCGCGCATGCCCAGCAAGCCGTGCGACTTCGGTTTGCCGACCGCCTCCAGGTCGATGCCGACGCCATCATCGATAATTTCCAGCGCCAGCGCATCGCCTTCGCGCACCAGCTGCACGATGATCTGGCGCGCCTGCGCGTATTTGGCGATGTTGTTGAGCGACTCTTGCACGATGCGAAACACCGCGATCGACTGCATGGGGCCGGCGCCGTCGACTTCGCCGTCCACCAGCACTTCGCAGGCCAGGCCGGTCAGGCGGCTGTATTCATCGCAATAGCTTTGCAGCGCGCTGGCCAGGCCCAGGTGGTCGAGCATGCTCGGGCGCAGGTCTTCGACGATGCGGCGCTTCAGTTCCACCGTATCGACCAGTGTGCCGCGCGCGCGGTCGAGCATGTCGGCCAGTTCCGGATGCCTGGCGCGCAAGCGGTCGGCCACGCTGTTCAAATCGATATTGATGGCAGTCAGGTTGGCGCCCAGCTCGTCGTGCAGCTCGCGCGCCAGGCGCGCTTTTTCCTCTTCGGAGACGCGGATCAGGTGGCGCGACAGCACCGACAATTGCTCGGTACGCAGCGCCACCGTCGACTCCAGATTCTCGTTGGCGTTCTGCAGCGCGCGCTGGGCTGCCACGCGCACGTAGAAGCCGCGCCGGATCAAACGGTAGAACAGGCCCAGCACCAGGATCGCCATCACATTGATGCCGATCCCCAGCATGACGGCGTAGCGGTATTCCTTGTAGAAGGCGGCGCGCCCGGCGTCAAGCAGCAGGTTTTGTTCACGCACCATGACCGTGACCTGAAAGCCGATTTCATCGAGCAGCGTCTTGCTGTCGCCATTGGCGGCGATGGCCGCGACCGCGTTCAGGCCGCCCTGCTGGAACACATCCAGATTCTGATTCATGTTGTCGAGCTTGCGCCGCACCAGCGTGTGCAGCTGGCTCAGGTTCTTGCGTTCGGTGGGGCTGGCGGCCAGCAGCTGGTCGAGCTGCGCGAACTGGCCATCCATTTCGCTGGCGGCGGTGCGCAAGGGGCCCAGGTAGACGTCATTGCCGGATAAAAAATAGCCGCGCAGGCTGCTCTCGGCATCCATCACCAGCAGATTGATGTTCTGCAGTTTTTCGGTGGCCAGCGCGGTCTGTGTCTGCACCAGCGTGGCGGCCTTGAGCGAGCCAAGATTGTGGAACAGGCTCACGCCATTGACGATCAGGATCAGCACGCACACCAGTGCGACCAGCGTTTTGTAGAAAGGCAGGCCGGCATTGACCGGCGGATCGGTGGTGAAATACATCCGGCATCCTTAGTCGCGCTGCAGAGCATCAGCTTGAGGCAATTATAGACCGGGAAATGCTGCGCTGCAGCCAAGCACGTCTGTCGTGCGGCGGGCTAGTCGAGCAGGTTGTTCTTCATCGCATAATAGGTCAGGTCGCTGTTCGACTGCAGTCCCATTTTTTCCATGATGCGGGTGCGGTAGGTCGACACGGTCTTGATCGACAGCGACAGCGCCACGCCGATGTCGGACACGGTAGCGCCCTTGGCCAGGCGCAAAAAGACCTGGAATTCGCGGTCCGACAGTTCCGTATGCAAGGCGGTGGACGGATCGCGGTCAAAGCTTTGCGCCAGCAGTTCGCCCACGGTGGAGCTGACGTAGCGCCGGCCCTGGAACACGGTGCGCACTGCCGTCTTGAGCTCGTCGGCCTCGCATTCCTTGTTCAGGTAGCCGTTGGCGCCCATCTTGAACAGATTCAGGGCGTACTGCTGGGCCGGATAGCCGGACAGGATCAGCACCGGCAAGCTTGGCTGGCCCTGGCGGATGGTGCGCAGGATATCGATGCCGCTCTGGTCGGGCATGGCGATATCGAGCAGCAGCACGTCGCATATTTCGCTACGGGCGATATCGAGCGCTTCGCGGCCGGTAGCACCTTCGGCCACGACATCGAAGTCATCGGACGACGAGAAAATCTGCTTGAAACCCGCACGTACAATTTGGTGATCGTCACAGATGGCAACGCGTATCATTGCTTTCCTTAAAAATACCCGGGACAGGAAAGAGCCCGAGGCCATGCCTCACGCCCGGCACAGCGCATCGATTGATATTCTAGCACTCTGATAGTTTTGTACAAACACGGCTGAAATAGCCGTGGTGGCAGCCCTCAGGCCTGCGGCTTGAGCAGCGCCAGGATGGCGGTCAGTTCGGCACGCAGCAGCGCATGGCTGGGACCGCCGCTGACAGGCGCGGCGAACTCGCTGGCGTCGTTCTGGCCCTCATCGGAAGCGATGTCGGCGCCACGGCTGTCGAGCTTGTTGCGCGCGCCGCTGATGGTGAAGCCCTGTTCGTACAGCAGTTCACGGATGCGGCGGATCAGCAACACTTCATGGTGCTGGTAATAGCGGCGGTTGCCGCGGCGCTTGACCGGCTTGAGCTGGGTAAATTCCTGCTCCCAGTAGCGCAGCACGTGCGGCTTCACGCCGCACAGCTCGCTCACTTCACCGATCGTGAAATAGCGTTTGGCCGGGATGGCCGGCAGCACAATCAGATCGGTCTTGCTCGGACGATCGTTCATAGTTCGCTTTTAGGACTGCTAGACGGCGCGGGAAACAGGACTGCTTTCCTCGACCATGCCCTTGAGCTTCTGGCTGGCGTGGAAGGTAACGACGCGACGCGCCGTGATCGGGATTTCTTCCCCGGTCTTCGGGTTGCGGCCCGGCCGCTGCGGCTTGTCGCGCAGCTGGAAGTTGCCGAAACCGGACAACTTGACCGCCTCGCCCCGCTCCAGCGCATTGCGAATTTCGTCGAAAAACGTCTCGACCATGTCCTTCGCTTCGCGCTTGTTCAGGCCCACCTGTTCGAACAACAGTTCGGCCAGCTCGGCCTTGGTCAAGGTCGGCAAATCTTTCTCCGCCTCCTGGCGCACCTTGGCAACCAGCATCGCACGATGGAGGTCGGCAGCAAGTGCCGATTGGAGTACGGCGGAATCTACGTCGTTGTTATTAATTTTCCAGCCCTGCCTTCACTCTACAATTAAGAACGCTGCTTCGCGTCAAGTTTTGACCCTGCCGCGGCGACCAGCGCCGCCATGACGGCGTCGACCTGTTCGTCTTGCAAGGTGTTTTGAGTATCTTGCAAGCTAAAGCGGAAAGCAAGGCTTTTCTCGTCCGCCTCCAAACCTTTTCCCCGATATTCATCAAACAAAACAATGGCTTGCACAATCTTTCCAGCAGGATTTAGTTGCAGAGCGTCATTAAATGCATCCATCAACTGCTGGGCTGCCACGGTCTGTTTGACCACCAGGGCCAGGTCGCGGGTTGCGCCGGGGAACTTCGATATCTCATTATAATGGGGCACAACACGTTGTTGCAACGCAACTGCGTCCACCTCGAACAGCACTGGCGCCTGCGGCAAATCGTATTTTTGCAGCCAGCGCGGATGCAGTTCGCCTATGAAGCCAATTTCCACGCCGTCCAGCTCGATGGCGGCCGAGCGGCCCGGATGCAGGCCTGGATGGACGATTTTCACGAAGCGCAGCGTACGGGGCGCAAACATCGCTTCCACGTCGGCCTTGACGTCGAAATAGTCGACCGCGCGGGTTGGCACAGACCATTGCTCGTCCTGGGCCGGACCGTAAGCGATCGCAGCGACGCGTTTTGGCTGGTCGAAACCGGCCACCGACAGCGGGCCGTCCACGGCAGCGGCGTTGCGCTTGAAGATCGCACCGACTTCGAACGCGCGCACCCTGCCCGCCTTGCGGTTCAGGTTGTAGCGCACGTTGGCCACCAGCGAGCCGATCAGCGACGAGCGCATCACGTTCATCTGGCTGGCGATCGGGTTTTGCAGCTTGATCGGCTCCAGGTTGGCACTGAAATCAGCTTCCCAGGCGGCGTCCACAAAGCTCATGTTGACCACTTCCTGGTAACCCAGGTCGGCCAGCTGGTGACGCACGGCGAACAGCGAACGGGTGTTTTCCGGCGCCAGGATGATCTGGCTGGCGGCCACCGGCGGCAGCGCCGGGATGTTCTCGAAGCCGTACACGCGCGCCACTTCTTCGATCAAGTCTTCTTCGATCTCGATGTCGAAACGGTAGGACGGCGCGCTGACCGCGAACAGGCCAGGCTGCTGCGTGAACGGCAGGCCAAGGCGGGTGAAAATGTCGGCCACCATCTCGTCGGTCACCGGCACGCCGATGACTTTCTGGGCGCGCGCGGTGCGCAGCTGCACCGGTGCGCGTTTTGGCAGGTTGACCACATGGTCATCGACCGGGCCGACCAGCGTGTGCGTGGTGCCGCAGATTTCCACGATCAGCGCGGTGATGCGTTCGATGTGCTCGACCGTGGTGGCGAAATCGACGCCGCGCTCGAAGCGGTGCGCCGCGTCGGTCGAAAAATTCAGACGGCGCGCGCGGCCCTGGATCGCGTTCGGCCACCAGAAGGCCGCTTCCAGGTAGATGTTTTCGGTGTCCAGTGACACCGCGGTCGAGTCGCCGCCCATGATGCCGGCCAGCGATTCGATTTCCTTGTCGTCGCTGATGACGCCGAAGAATTCGTCGATCTCGATGGTGGTGCCATTGAGCAGCTTGAGCGTCTCGCCCTTTTTACCCCAGCGCACATCGAGGCCGCCGTGGATCTTGGCCAGATCGAACACGTGCGACGGACGGCCCAGTTCGAGCATCACGTAGTTGGAAATGTCGACCAATGCCGACACCGGACGCTGGCCGCTGCGCTCGAGGCGCTGGCACATCCACGCCGGTGTTTCGGCTTTCGCGTTCAGGCCGCGGATCACGCGCCCGCTAAAGCGCCCGCACAGGTCCGGCGCGCTGATTTTCACCGGCAGGATTTCACTGCCGTTGACCGGCACCGTGCGCGACTGCGGCAGCACCAGCGGGGTGCCGGTCAGCGCCGACACTTCGCGCGCCACGCCCAGCACCGACAGGCAGTCCGCCTTGTTCGGGGTCAGCTTGATGGTGAATTTCAAGTCATTCAATGCCAGGTAGTCGCGGACGTTCTGGCCGACTTGCGCGTCCGACGGCAGTTCCATCAGGCCGTTGCTCTCTTCCGAGATTTTCAGTTCCTTGGCCGAGCACATCATGCCCTGCGACTCGACGCCGCGCAGCTCGCCGACCTTGATCACGAACGGCTTGCCGTCCGCGCCAGGCGGCAGGATCGCACCGGCCATAGCGCAGATGGCCTTCATCCCGGCGCGCACGTTGGGCGCGCCGCAGACGATGTTCAGATGGGTGCCGGTGCCGACGTTGACGGTGCACACGTTCAAGCGGTCCGCGTTCGGATGGCGCACCACTTCGAGCACTTCAGCGACGACCACGTTCGAGAACGGGGGAGCGACTGCCTCCACTTCTTCCACTTCCAGGCCGGACATGGTGAGCAGGTGGGCCAGTTCATCCGAAGTCATCTTCGGATCGACCATCGTACGGAGCCAATTTTCAGAAAATTGCATAGCTAGACCTTGAATTAGTTAAATTGCTTCAGGAAGCGCAGATCGCCTTCGTAGAACAAGCGCAGGTCGTTGATCCCGTAGCGCAGCATGGTGAGGCGCTCAAGGCCGGAGCCGAACGCAAAACCGATGAATTTTTCCGGGTCGAGCCCGAAGTTCTTGACCACGGTCGGATGCACTTGACCGGCGCCCGACACTTCCAGCCAGCGCCCTTTGAGCGGACCGCTGCCGAACGCGATGTCGATTTCGGCCGACGGTTCGGTGAACGGGAAATACGATGGACGGAAACGCACTTGCAGGTCGTCGGTCTCGAAGAACGCTTTCACAAACGCGAGGTACACGCCCTTCAGGTCGGCGAACGAGATGTTCTCCGCGATCCACAGGCCTTCGACCTGGTGGAACATCGGCGAGTGGGTTGCATCGCTGTCCACGCGGTAGGTGCGGCCCGGCGCGATCACCTTGATCGGCGGCGTGTGGGTGCGCGCGTAGCGTACCTGCATCGGGCTGGTGTGGGTGCGCAGCAGCAAAGGTTTACCGGTGCTGTCGTTGCCTTCGACGTAGAAGGTGTCCTGCATCGAACGGGCAGGATGGTTTTCCGGGCTGTTGAGCGCCGTAAAATTGGTCCAGTCGGTTTCGATTTCGGGGCCGTCGGCCACGTCGAAACCGATCGAACGGAAGATCTCTTCGACCCGCTCCCAGGTGCGCATCACCGGGTGGATGCCGCCCATGGCGCGGCCACGCCCTGGCAGCGTGACGTCGATGGCTTCGGCGTTCAGGCGCTGCTCGAGCTGCGCGTTGGCCAGCGCATCGCGCCGGGCCGTCAACGCGTTTTCAATCTGCACCTTGGCCGCGTTGATCAACGCGCCCTGGGTTTTCTTCTGGTCTGGATCGAGCTTGCCCAGGCCCTTCATCTGCTCGGTAATCTGGCCGGTCTTGCCAAGGTACTTGGCTTTGGCGTTTTCGAGTGCGGCAGCGTCTTCGGCGGCGATAAAGTCAGCCTGGGCCGAGACGACGAGTTCTTCGAGGGAGTTCATGCGGGTTTTCCGTTAAAGGATGGCGCACACGCGCCACAATCAAAAACGGGGCACAGGTTTGAACCTCTGCCCCGCTTCTCGAGCCGCCCGAAGGCGGCGCTAACAATGATCAGTGCTTACGCAGCGATCTTTGCCTTTACTGCGGCGACAATCGCGGCGAATGCCGGCTTGTCCATCACAGCCATATCGGCCAGGACTTTACGGTCCAGTTCGATCGATGCTTTCTTCAAGCCGTTCATGAATACGCTGTACGTTACGCCATGCTCACGGGAAGCGGCGTTAATACGGGCGATCCACAGGCGGCGGAAGACGCGCTTCTTGTTGCGGCGATCGCGGTAAGCGTATTGGCCAGCGCGCATGACTGCTTGCTTGGCAACACGGTATACCTTGCTGCGGCGACCACGGTAGCCTTTAGCTTGGACAAGAATTTTCTTATGACGGGCACGAGCTGTAACCCCACGTTTTACTCTAGGCATAGTAACTCCTTAAATTGAGTGGTGAGATTAAGCAGACGGCATCATACGCATGACGGAACGTACATCCGCAGCGTCGACGTTCGTGATTCCGCGCAGTTGGCGCTTGCTCTTGGTGGTTTTCTTGGTCAGGATGTGGCGCTTGAAAGCGTGACCCGACTTAACGGTTCCACCTGGACGCACGCGAAAACGCTTCTTCGCGGAGCTTTTGGTCTTCATTTTAGGCATAGTAGTTCTGTCCCAGGGACAGCTCCAGTAGCAGGATTGCAGGTGGCAGCAACTCGCTGCGCTTAGATGCCTGCTTTCACATTAGTCTTCGCTCTTTGCAGAACGAAGCCCGCGATAGTAACACAAAATCGCGGTTACAAACAACAATGCCGGCGAGAACATCCGCCGGCAAAGTCTTTTTTAGTCAGTCAGGGTTCGACCCCTAACTGAAAAACCGGGGTCAAACCCCGAAATGATACACTTTTACTTCTTTTTCTTCGGCGACAGTATCATGATCATCTGCCGGCCTTCCATCTTCGGGAACTGCTCGACCTGGCCGTACGGCTCCAGATCGGCCTTCAGACGCTCGAGCATGCGGAAACCGATGTCCTGGTGCGCCATTTCGCGGCCACGGAAACGCAGCGTGATCTTGGTCTTGTCGCCCTCGTCGAGGAACTTGATCAGGTTACGCAGCTTGATGTTGTAGTCACCATCATCGGTACCCGGACGGAATTTGACTTCCTTGACGAGGATGATCTTCTGCTTCAACTTCGCTTCGTGGGCCTTCTTCTGCTCCGAATACTTGAACTTGCCGTAGTCCATCAAGCGGCAAACCGGTGGCTGCGCGGTTGGCGCAATCTCCACCAGGTCGACGTTCGCTTCTTCGGCCAGACGAAAAGCCTCAGCCAGGCTCACAATGCCAAGCGGCTCGTTTTCCACCCCGGATAAACGCATTTCGGGGGCGGTGATTTCGCCATTGATGCGATGTGACTTGTCAGTAGCTATGGTGTTTCCTTTTAATGTCTGATGAATAAGCCGCGCTGGCGAGTTGCCTCGTCACGCTTTGGATGCGATCTCTTGCTTGAGTCGTTCCACGAGCGCTTCGATGGACATGACGCCCAAATCGACATTGCCTCGTGCTCGCACGGCCACAGTGTTGGCATCCCGCTCTTTGTCGCCGATCACGAGGATATACGGCAGTTTTTGGACGGAATGTTCGCGTATTTTATAGGTTATCTTCTCATTGCGCAAATCCGCCTGCACGCGGAAGCCCGCTTTGGCCAGTTGCGCCGTGATTTCCTTGGCATAGTCGGCCTGGGCGTCAGAAATATTCAACACCGCGATCTGCTGCGGCGCCAGCCACAATGGCAGCGCGCCGGCGTAGTTTTCGATCAGGATGCCGATGAAGCGCTCGAGCGAACCGACAATCGCGCGGTGCAACATGACCGGCACCTGGCGCGAGTTATCCATCGCCACGTATTCGGCGCCCAGGCGCTCGGGCATGAAGAAGTCGACCTGCATGGTGCCGACCTGCCATGGGCGGCCAAGACTATCCTTCAGGTGGTATTCGATTTTCGGACCGTAAAACGCGCCCTCGCCCGGCAGCTCGGTCCACGTCACGCCGCACGCGCGCAGGCCGGAGCGCAAGGCTTCTTCGGCCTTGTCCCACACTTCATCGGTGCCGATCCGGTTGTCCGGACGCAGCGCCAGCTTGACGTCGATATTCTCGAAGTGGAAGTCGGCATACACTTCCATCGCCTGCGTGTGGAAGGCGACGACTTCCGGCTCGATCTGCTCGTCGGTGCAGAAGATGTGACCATCGTCCTGGGTAAAGCCGCGCACGCGCATGATGCCGTGCAGCGCGCCGGACGGCTCGTTGCGGTGGCACTGGCCGAACTCGCCGTAGCGCAGCGGCAGGTCGCGGTAGCTGCGCATGTTGCTGTTGAAGATCTGCACGTGTCCCGGGCAGTTCATCGGCTTCAATGCGTAGGAACGGTTTTCCGATTCGGTCACGAACATGTTTTCGCGGTAGTTCTCCCAGTGCCCGGTCTTGCCCCACAGGCTACTGTCGAGAATTTGCGGCGCTTTGACTTCCTGGTAGCCATTGACCTGGTACTTGTGGCGCATGTACTGCTCCACTTGCTGCCAGATGGTCCAGCCTTTCGGATGCCAGAACACCAGGCCTGGCGCCTCTTCCTGGAAGTGGAAGAAATCGAGCTGCTTGCCCAGCTTGCGGTGGTCGCGCTTTTCCGCTTCTTCCAGGTTGTGCAGGTACAGCTCCTGGTCTTCTTTCTTGGCCCAGGCCGTGCCATACACGCGCGTGAGCATTTCGTTCTTCGAGTCGCCGCGCCAGTAGGCGCCGGCCACCTTCATCAGTTTGAATACTTTGAGCTTGCCGGTCGACGGCACGTGCGGGCCGCGGCACAAGTCGGTGAACGCGCCTTCGGCGTACAGCGACACGTCTTCACCGGCCGGAATCGACGCGATGATTTCAGCCTTGTAGTTCTCGCCAATCGATTTGAAATAGGCAACCGCCTCGTCGCGCGGCATCACCGAGCGCGTGACTTTTTCATCCTTCTTGACCAGCTCACCCATTTTCTTTTCGATCGCCACCAGGTCTTCCGGCGTGAACGGGCGCTTGTAGGCGAAGTCGTAGAAGAAGCCGTTTTCGATGACCGGGCCGATCGTCACCTGCGCCTCAGGGAACAGCTCCTTGACCGCGTACGCCAGCAAGTGCGCGGTCGAGTGGCGGATCACGTCCAGGCCTTCGGCATCCTTGTCGGTGATGATCGCCAGATCGGCGTTTTGCTCGATCAGGAACGAAGTATCGACCACCTTGCCATCGACCTTGCCGGCCAGCGCCGCCTTGGCCAGACCGGTGCCGATGCTGGCAGCGACTTGGGCTACGGTGACTGGGCCATCGAACTGGCGCTCGGAACCATCGGGAAGGCGGACTGAAACCATACTGTTCTCCTGAACAAAGACTGATTTTAAAACAAAAATGCGGACGAAAAAAAACGCGGGCTTAGCCGCGTTTTTCTTTTTCGTAGAGCAAAAGGAATCACCTCGACTAGTGTCGCTGGAACAACTCCGTCGTAGTTCGCGGTGTCATAACCATGATGCCTTTCTCACTCTTACTTTTACTGCTTGTCTGGTGGGCGGTGAGGAATTCGAATCCCCGACCCCTTGGATGTCGACCAAGTATTCTAACCAGCTGAACTAACCGCCCGAAGACCAGCATTATAGAGAGCCGCTCCGAGAAAAACAAGGGCTTTTTTCACGGAGTTAATTCACTTCAAAAAAATCCTTTACACTTCGCCCATGTCATCCAAATTACACCCCTCCCCCTCCGCCCATTTACACGCCCACCACGAGGGCGACGCCAAGCATGTCCACGTGGCCGAAGGGCGCAGCCAGAATGCACTGGCGTTCGCGCTGGTGCTCACGCTGTGCTTTGCCGTCGTTGAAGTGGTTGCCGGCTTCATGTCCAATTCGCTGGCGCTCATTTCCGACGCCGGCCACATGGTGACCGATGCCGCCGCGCTCGGCCTGGCGCTGCTGGCGCAGCTGATCGCCAAACGTCCACCATCGGCACGCCACTCATTTGGCTTCGGCCGCGCCGAAGCGCTGGCTGCATTCGTCAACGGCCTGGTGATGCTGGCAGTGGTGGCATGGATCTTGTTCGAAGCGGCGCGCCGCTTTGCCGCACCAACGCCGGTGGCCGGCGCCACGGTATTCGTGGTGGCGGCGATCGGGCTGGCGATCAACCTGGGCGTGGCGTGGATATTGTCGCGCGACCAGCACAGCATGAATACCCGCGCCGCGCTGGTGCATGTGATGGGCGACCTGCTTGGATCGGTAGCCGCACTGGCCGCCGGCGCCGTCATCTATATGACAGGCTGGATGCAGATCGATCCACTGCTGTCGGTGCTGGTGTCGCTGCTGATACTGAAGTCGACCATCGCCATCTTGCGCGAGTCCTACCATTCACTGATGGAAGGCGTGCCGCACGCGATTGATTACCTGCAGGTGGGAGAGGATCTGGCCAGCATGCCCGGCGTGCTGTCGGTGCATGACTTGCATGTATGGGATATGTCGCCCGGCCAGCCGGCCCTGATCGGCCATCTGGAAATTGGCAGCCTCGATCAATGGCCGGCGTTGCTGGCCGCGGTCAACGCCATGCTGCTGGATAAGCACGGAATCGACCACGTGACCTTGCAGCCGGAAGCGCGCGAGCGGACCTAATCGGTCGCGCAGCTAGGGTCAGGTCGGGCAATGCGCCATT
>JAZJXM010000049.1:0-14373 GCA_040390915.1 Pseudomonadota bacterium | reverse complement strand
CCCGACCTGACCCTGAATGTTTTAGTCGGTCTTGTTGTTGGCGATGGCCGGCGATGCCGTCATCGACAGCGCTTTCCACTTTTCGGACAAGGCCATGTCCTGCGGGACGCCCTGCCCGGCCGCATACAAACGACTGAGACGTTCGGCAGCATCTTTGTTGCCCGCCTCGGCTGCCTTGATATACCACTGCGCCGACTTGACGAAATCGCGTTCCGTGCCGCGCCCGGTGCGCAGCATCGATGCCAGGTTGACCTGGGCCGTCACACTGCCGCCGTTGGCCGCGCGCTCGAACCAGGCAAACGCCGTTTTCAGGTTCTTGGTCACGCCGTCGCCATCCTGATACATGACCGCCAGGTTGTTCTGCGCCGGCGCCAGGCCTTTTTCAGCCGCCATCGTCATCAGCTTGAGGGCTTCTTCGCGGTTGACCGGGCCGCCCTGCCCCTTGGCATGCAGCAGCGCCAGGTTAAATTGTGCTTTCAGATGGCCTTGCGCTGCCGACTTCGCATACCACTCGCGCGCCACCGCCAGATCAGCGGTCACGCCATTGCCATTCTCGTAGAAAGACCCCATGCCATACTGGGCCTCCATATCGTTGGCCTCGGCCGACTTCTGATATTGGGCCAGCGTGCGCGCATCAACCATCTGCTGCGCGTGGGCGGAAGAAAAGAAAAGTACGCTTGCTATAACCAACATCGACTTCAGATATCGCTGTGACATCGTGCCCTCCCGTTGATAAATCATTCATACATATGATTTAGTGTACGACGGCAACTGTGTTATGTCTCAACTATGTTAGTTGGCATGTAGTAAATGCACCACAGCAATACAGCTACTTCCTGACTCGCAGGCGCAACACCAGGAACGCCAGCAAGGCGAGCAGGTTGAGCGTCAGGCTGGCGATGGTCAACGTGGTCAGCCTGGACACGGCGGCGACGGAGGCTTCATTGCTGGAATGCAGTTTCAGGATTTCGCCGCGCACCCAGTCGAGCGAGGTGGGTTCATAGGGCGCCGTACTTTCGAGCAGCACCTTGCCGCCGTCGAACACCAGCCGCGCCAGATGATCCTTGGCCAAGTCCAGCGGCAAAGGCAGCACCAGTGGTTTGGTCACGCAGCCCTCAAGCCGCACTTCTGCCTGCAGTTTCCCCGACGGGACTGCGAACCGGTAACCGATCGGATTGGCATTCTGCGCCGCGCGCGACAGATCGGCGCCTTCGCCCAGCAGTGATTCGTCGCCCGACCAGAACGACACAGAACATATCTTTTTCGGATCGAAATCGGGCGCGCTTGGCGCCGCCTTGAGCGTCAGGTCGATCCAGCCGTGGTCGCCAGCCAGCACATGGTCGCGCCGCGCATCCGACATCTCGGCGCGGCAACCCGCGCTGCTAAGCAAAACTGACAGTACAGCCGCGCTCATTACTAACCGCATACCTCTTTGCATAGAACCCTTCGTTGGATGGTGACAAAATGGGTATTAACGCGACGCCAGATCGATCCTGCGCTGGATGCGGGCCGCCTCCGTGGCATCGCCACTGGCCTGCGCGCGCTTGAGCGACACGCCCAGCCACACCAGCAAAGGCCGGCGCCAGCCTTGATCAGACGCCGTCTGCGTGGCGACATCGATGTCGGCTGGCGCGATGCGCTGCGCCTTCATCAGCACCCCGGCAGCGACTAGCCGCGAAAGCGGGTCGGCAATTGTGGCCAGCGCCGCCTTGCCCTGCACGATGGCGCGCTGCTGTTCGGGCAGCGAGGCCGCATCGATGCCCTGCCAGCGACCATCCAGATAAGCGGCGTACGCGTGTTCCGCCGCCGTCGCATCCTGCGCCACGGCGGCAAAGCCGGGACAGTCGTCGAAATCCAGGCTGGCCGTGCGCGTGGCACAGCGATACAGCTCGGCGTGCGCGACCAGGTCGGGCCGGCCGGTGCTGGCCATTTCCAGGCGCGCGCGCGCGAATTCGGATTCGGCGATGGCGCTGTCGCCCTTGAGCCAGGCATCGCTGTAGGCGCCGAGCGAACTGCCGGCATTGGTCTTCCAGCTTGGCTGCGGCGGCTTGCTGCCGCAGGCGGCCAGCGTCAATGCCACACATACGGCGATGGCGATCTTGTTCATGGCAGTTTGAGCTCCGTCTCGCTGGCGAAAGGCCATTTGCGGTTGATTTCATCGATCAAGTGCGTCACCTTGCGCAAGCTGGCGTCGACCTCGGCGCGCAGTGCGCCCAGGTCTTTGGTCGCCGCCTTGGTGTTGCCCGCAATCGCTTGCGCTTCGACCAGCACCGCGTCGACCTTTTTGAGACTGGCACTGGCGTCCTTCAGTACCGTATTCAATTGGCGAATCGCGGCCTGGGCGTCGTCCATCACGCCTTCTTTGCCGAACACGCGCTGGTCGGCCTTGACCAGCAGCGCATCGACCCGCTCCAGCGTGTGCAGCAGTTTGCGCGCTTCTTCATCGCTGCCAAGCGCCCCGCCCAGCAAGCCGTACTTGCCGCCCAGCTTGCCGGTGGCGACCTGGATGCTGGCCAGGCTGGTGTTGATGGCCGAATCGCTGCTGGTCATGTTGGCCAGGTTGTCGAGTAGCGTGCGGGCGCTGGCGACCAGCTTGGGAATTTCAGCGGCGGTGTCGCCGGCAAGCACCGTTCGGGTCGCGTTTTCTTCCAGCGGCGGGTCGGTCAGGATGCCCGAATAGGCACGGATTCGAGTTTCCCCGACCATGCTCTTTTCCATCGTGAACACGCTCGACACCCGCAGCCATTTGGCATCCTTCTGGTTGACGTCGACCAGGATGCGGGCCTTGCCGTCCGGCGCCAGTTCGACGCGCCGCACGCGGCCCACCGGAAAGCCCGAGAACGTCACGTCCATGCCGGGAATGACGCCTTCCGAGTCTTCCGCCACCAGCACCAGGCGCTGGGTGTTTTCAAACACGCCGCGCGCATACATCACGTACAGCAGGAAGGTGAGGATCAGCGCCGTCATCAAGACCAGCAGGATCACCGCCTTGACCTCCACATTGGCGACCGGAGTATCTGCGTCGGATTCAGTCATGGACCTGCCCTCTCAAATATATTTGACGGCCAGCGAAGCGGCCTCGATCACCAGCAGGACGAACAGCAGGCGTATCGCACCCGGCTGCACGGTAGAACTGGAGCTGCGCCCATAACGCTGCACTTCCAGGATCGCGGCGCTCGGGATCACCGCCACGGCCAGCCCGAATAGAATCGTTTTGAGGATGAAACCGATCGTCACGGCGGCGTTGAACACCCGTCCCACGGTGCGCGTGTATTCAGGCAGGCCCCAGGGCGAATTGCCATACACGCTGACGTAGGCCAGCACCAGCACGATCACGCTGCTGACCATGGCCAGGCTAAGGACCGCAAAGGCATTGGCGATCACGCGCGGCACCAGTTCGCGCCGCAGCTGGTTTTGGGTCAGCGATGCATAGCCGGTGTCGCCGGCGTTGAAGGCCAGGCCAGCGCGCAGGGCGACAAACATGGCCGCCGTCAGCGGGATCAGTTCCAGCACCAGTACGCGCACCACCATTTCGAGCGCGTAGCGTGACAGGCCGTAACTGAGGGCGGTGACCACCACGATGCGGATCAACACCAGGCTGACCAGCGCGGCCAGCAGCGTGAACCAGGGCAGGACCTGCCAGGTGCTGGTGTAGATGTGGCGCGAGGTGATCACGCGGTTGGCGCGGTTGTAGGTCGATGGCGAGAATGCCATGACCAGTGCGATGGCGCCCAGCAGCAGCATGGACCACCAACTGGCCACGAAGCGCCACAATAGCCGGCCCCATTGGCTCGGTTTGACGGTGAGGAAGGAGTTGGGGCGCATGCTAATCTCCGTCGTCCGCGGGGACCCATGCTGAGCATGCTAAGAATGGGTCCCCGCGTTCGCGAGGACGACGGTGGGAGAGCCATCTATTGTCTCCGCGCTTCTTGGACGCCGTTGACATCCATGATCGCCAGCAGCGCCTTCTGCAACTGCGCGGTCGAACCGATTTCCGCGGTAAACGTCATGCGCGCCTGCCCCTTGGCGCTTTGGGTGTTGACGCCGATGACGTTGATCTTCTCGCGCGAGAACACCTCCGAGATATCGCGCAGCAGACCTTGACGGTCGCCCGCCAGGATGAACAGATCGATTGGATAAACGGTGTCCTGGCCGGCGCGGCCCCAGTCGGTTTCGATGACCCGCTCGGGCGACTGCGCGCGCATCTCGGCGAAGTTCTTGCACGTGATGCGGTGAATCGACACGCCCTTGCCGCGCGTGACAAAGCCGACGATGCCGTCCGGCGGTGCCGGCTTGCAGCACTTGGCCAGAACCGTCATCAAACCCTCGGTGCCCACCACCAGCACGCCCGACTTGGCACCCTGCTCCACGCTCGATGCGCGGCTCTTGTTGAGCACTACCGCGTCTTCCGGCTCGACTACTTCGCCCGTATCGTGCAGCGCCTGCTCCACGTGACGCAGGCTGAATTCGTCCTTGCCGACCGAGATGAACAACTCATCGACCTTGGCAAACCCCAGCTTGTGCGCCAGCGCTTCCAGGTTGACTGCGGTTTTGCCTTCGCGCTGCAGCGATTTTTCAACCAGAGCGCGGCCGTTGGCCAGCGTTTCTTCCAGGTCGATTGCATGGAACCAGGCGCGCACCTTGGAACGGGTGCGGGTGCTGACCGTGTATTCGGGATTGAGCCAGTCGCGCGACGGACCTGCAGTGCCGGGCGCGCCCTTGGCGGTAATGATCTCGCAGGTCTGGCCGCTTTTGAGCGGCGTATTCAGCGGCACCATGATACCGTCCACGCGCGCGCCGCGGCAGCGGTGGCCCACCTCGCTGTGCAGGTGGTACGCAAAGTCGATCGGCGTGGCGCCGACCGGCAGTTCGAGCACGCGCGCTTGCGGCGTCAAAACAAATATACGATCGTCCAATGTAGTGGACTTGAGCTTCTCCACCCACTCGCGCTGGATTTCCTCCTGCCCGACGACGGCGTCGGCCACGTCGCTTTTCCACGCAAGCAGCTGGCGCAGCCAGGCGATTTTCTCGTCGTACTTCTGGCCCTTGAAGTTGGACCCGCCCTCTTCCTTGTAACGCCAGTGTGCGGCGATACCGTATTCGGCGAAGTTGTGCATTTCCTGGGTGCGGATCTGCACTTCCAGAGGACGACCATCGTCAGCCATCACCACCGTGTGCAGCGACTGGTAGCCGTTGGCCTTGGGACGCGAGATGTAGTCGTCGAATTCTTTCGGAATCGGGGTCCAGATGTTGTGAACCACGCCCAGCACCGTATAGCAGGATTTGTCGTCAGCCACGATGACGCGGAAAGCGCGCACGTCGTACAGCTCGGAGAAATCGAGGTCCTTGCCGCGCATCTTGTTCCAGATGCTGTAGATATGCTTGGGCCGGCCGAACACTTCGGCCTTGATGCCGGCGGCGGCCAGTTCGTCCTGCAGACGTACGATGGCACCTTGCACAAAGCCTTCGCGCATCATGCGCTTCTCTTCGAGCATCTTGGCGATGCGCTTGTAGGTGTCCGGTTCGATGAAGCGGAATGACAGGTCTTCCAGCTCCCATTTGAGCTGCCAGATACCGAGCCGGTTGGCCAGTGGCGCGTACAGATCCAGCGTTTCGCGGCCGTAGGCGCGCGTCATCTCGTTGAACAGCTTGAGGTCGGCAAAATAGCGCAAGGTGGTCACGACCGAGGCGAGCCGCACCAGCACCACGCGCATGTCGCTGGCCATGGCCAGCAGCATCTTGCGCAGCGTTTCAACCTGCGCCACGGCCTGCTGGGCCGCATTCTTGCCGCGTCCGACGGTCTCTTTGCCGACCGTCATGTCGCGCAAACGTATCAGCTGGCGCACGCCCGTCACCAGGTCGGTCGCTTCCTTGCCGACCCGTGTTTCCAGGCCGGCCACCGCTTTCGGGTCGAGCACCGTCAGTTCGAACATCAAGCCGGCGATGCGGGTTTCGGCGTCGGTGCGCAGGAACGCCAGCGTCTGCGCCACGCCGAGCGCGAAGTCGAGCGCGTTCTGGCCGCTGTCGCAGACCTTGTCCTGGTAGGCGTCGCTGGCGTAGGCGAGCGCCGCCTCCATGCGGGCCGCGTCTTCGCTTGACAGGCCTTGCACCAATTGGGTTGTCGCGCTGCCCAGCGCTGCGATAGAAACCATCGCGGACCTAGCGCAGTGCGGCGGTAACGACGATCTCGACGCGCCAGGCCGGATTGGCCAGCTTCGCTTCGACGGTGGCGCGCGGCGGCGTATGGCCGGGGGCGACCCAGTCGTCCCAGACCGCGTTCATGCCTTCAAAATCGGCCAGGTCGGCGATGTAGATCTGGCAGGACAGGATGCAGCTTTTGTCGCTGCCCGCCTCCATCAGCAGGCGGTCAACGTGGCCCAGCACTTCGCGGGTTTGGCCGGCGATATCGGCGCTGGCGTCGTCGGCGATCTGGCCGGCCAGGTACACCGTGCCATTGTGGATCGCCACTTCGGACAAGCGCTTGCCTACATGCAGTCGTGTAATTTCCATCTTTAACCAATCAAAAATTTGCGCGCAACGGCGATTTGGTCGTCGTGCAGGAAGGTTGGCGCGTGGCCCACGTTGGCAAATTCCACCAGCGTCGCCTTCGGTCCGCGGCCCGCCATTTCCATGGCGGTGTCGTGCGAGAGCAAGTCGGAATTGGCGCCGCGCACCAGCAAGGTCGGGCAGCGGATCGCGTCGTAGCAAGCCCACAGCGCGGCCTGGTCGGCCTTGGCCGATTCCGGCGTGGCCGACTTGAACGGCTGGGCCAGGCCCATGTCGTAGTGGCGCACCCACTGGCCGTCGGGTTGCTGACGCAGCACGTCGGTGGCCAGCTTGTGCCATTGTTCGTCGGTGTGCTCGCCGAACGAGAGCGACACTTCGCGCACGAAACGGGCGGCGGTGTCGAAATCGGGGAACTTCAGTTCCTGGCCAATGTAGTCGCCAATGCGCAGCAGCGCGGCCGGGTCCAGCACCGGGCCGATGTCGTTCAGGACCAGCTTGCGGATCGGGTTGTTGGGCAAGGACGCGAGCGCGATACCGATCAGGCCGCCCATCGACGTGCCGAACCAGTCGATCTGCGCACGCTCATTGTGCGCCGTTACCCGTGCAATCAGTGTCACCATGTCGCTAACATACTGGGGCATGAGGTAGTTGCGCGGATCGAGCAGGCGGCCCGAACGGCCGCGCCCGACCACGTCGGGGCAGATCACGCGGTAATGGTCGCTCAGCGCGCGCGCCAGGTTGTCGAAATCGTCGCCGACGCGGGTTACGCCATGGGCGCAAATGAGGATGTTGGGATTGTTTTCATCGCCCCACTCCTTGTAGGACATGTGGTGCAGGCCGGTCGGGGAACAGCACTGGACGGATTTGATACTCGCTGCGGTCATACCGACTCCTATGATTTAACTGCTTTCGTTTAGAATTCTACATCATCGCCCACCAACTCTTCCGACAGAGGCAACAATGAAAACAAGCATGCTTAGCGGTAAAACGGCACTGGTCACCGGTTCGACCTCGGGCATCGGCCTGGGAATTGCCCGCACGCTGGCCCAGCAAGGGGCCAATATCGTGTTCAACGGCTTTGGCGATGCCCAGCAAATCGAGAAACTGTACACCGATATCGGGCGCGAATTCGAAGTGCAGACGGCGTACCACAATGCGGACATGTCCAAGCCGGCCGAGATTGAGGCGATGATGAAGTTCGCCGGCGATAAGTTCGGCGGGGTCGATATCCTGGTCAACAACGCCGGCATCCAGCATGTGGCCAATATCGAAGACTTCCCGGTTGAAAAGTGGGATGCGATCATCGCCATCAATTTGACGTCGGCTTTCCATACCACGCGTTTCGCGCTGCCCGGCATGAAGCAAAAGAACTGGGGCCGCATCATCAACCTGGCGTCGGTGCATGGACTGGTCGGATCGGCGCAGAAGTCGGCGTATGTGGCGGCCAAGCACGGGCTGGTAGGTTTTACCAAGGTGACGGCGCTGGAAACGGCGCACACCGGCATTACCTGCAACGCGATCTGCCCGGGATGGGTGCTCACGCCGCTGGTGCAAAAGCAGGTCGATGACCGCGCCGCGCGCGAAGGCTTGAGCAATGAAGCGGCCAAGAAGGCGCTGCTGGCCGAGAAGCAGCCGTCGGGCGAGTTCGTCACGCCGGAGGAACTGGGTGCGCTGGCGGTGTTTTTCTGCAGCCCGGCGGGAAATCAGGTGCGCGGGGTGGCGTGGAATATGGATGGGGGTTGGACGGCGCAGTAAAGCTGTGAACGCTTGGCGATATCTGGCGGCACGGCGCACCGAGGACTATTCGTTCTCAGATGCGCTGCCGCGCCCTCCTCGCCAGCGACCGTGGAGCGAGCGTGTATGTCCGGTGTGCGGATGCAAAGGACAGAGCGACACATGTTCAATCGGTCGTTGTTACGTCGCGCAAAAACGCAGCTTGATGTCCTGTTTTCGCTGGATAAATATCGTCTTGTGCAACTTGAAAACGGCAACTAGCAGGACCTATCATTCGTTCGCCTTCGACAAGTATGCATTCCACTATCTGACCGAGGCGCAGTATCGATTTAATCGAAGCTTCGATTTGTCCACGATATTGATCCGCCTTATGTACGCCGCCTTGACAACTGGCAGACGGCCTGACGCATGGATGCGGTTATCTGAAGATGAGCGCTAGTCAGCATCTCTTTCCAATAGCTTGATAAGTCGTTTGTTGACGTTTACCTGCCCGTCCATTCATGAAAATTAGATTTATGACAATCCCCGACAACTTTCCAGAATCTATCATGGATTCACCGATTCCGGCGAAGGGGACGGTAAAAATCACTTCAAATTCATTGTCATCAACCCGAAAAGGACATCGTATGCATGAGCTCTCAATTCAGGAAATCGACGCAGTCTCTGGCGCTGGACCAAAAGAAGCAGCAGCTGCAATGGGACTGGCAGTGACCCTTGGAGGGGCATCGCTGGGCGCTGGATGGGCAACCATGGCTGTCGGAGCCGCATTCGCCGCAAGTCCGCTCGCAGTCATCGCCGTCGTCGGTCTGGCCGCATACACCGGATATAAACTACTGGGATAAATAATCAAATAGCGGCGTCTTGAAAAGGCGCCGCAGTTTTTTGGAGATCATCGTGGACGACACACTTGAATACGTCATGCTGCTAGGATTCGCTGCGGTACTCATGCTCTATTTTGTCCACGTCAAGATGGATAATCTATCGCGCAGATTGAAAAACATCGAAGACGTACTCGGCGTCGAAACCGATCTGAAGCGTGCGCTAAAAATCGACCCCGATGTGGAAGCACGGATCAAGGGTGGAAAAATAAATCAGGCAATAAAGCTTCATCGCTCACGCCACAACATCACGGCAAAAGAGGCTGAGACGATCATTAAACAACACGCGGCAATAATGACCTAGGCGCATAAAGATTGTTCCGTCAGATCAGTGAGACTGGCTGGCGTGCAGCGCTAGCCAGTCCAAGTAAAGCCACGTGCCCTCCCATGCTGCAGCGAGAAGATTTGTACTGCTTGGCCACCCCTAGGGCGCCTTCTCATGGTGACCTATCTGTTCCAGCAAGAAAACGCCCCAGCGCGGGTTTTGCGCCAGATAGCGATCGATATTCGCGCCCATCTCGGCGAGCCGCTTGATCGCCACAACCCGGCGTCGTTCATCTTTCTCGCAAGTTGACTTGATGTCGCTGCGATCGAGTACCGGCGTCGTGTGGCATACCAGAAAAATCACTTCGGCCACCTTGTCGCCACGGCGGATCGCGCTACGGATCAACGGCCCCCAAGCCAGGTTGAACGCCAGCGTTGCTTTGCGTATGGAACGTATGCCTTGTGGACCGCTTCTTCGCACAGCTTCTGCTTCTGCAGCAGGCGCTCGAGGTTTGCGAGGCTTTCGGTCCCGTCGCCTTCGTCATTGCTGCAAATGCTGGTGTCGTCCGATACCTCCAGTGCTTCGAGCGCCGTCACGTCGTCGCGCAATTGCCAGACCTCAATGAAACCACGCGCGTCAACCTTGGGATTTGCATGGGCGCAGTTGAGCATGCAAGAAAGCGACATCGCACGAACAACTGTACGGCGAATTTTTATAGGAGCCCGATGCAGACAGCCGGATCAGGAAAGCAATGCGAGATGTCAGTGCCTCAGCGCATACCATCAAAACCCTTCGTGACTGGGATTGGTATCACGATGTGTATAACGAGGTGCCGCACTGATGGAGTTTCTTTCTTGCACTAAATCATCGATGACAGCACCGCCTCGGCATTTCCCCCGTCAAACTCATCATCATCATGCGCTGACCGCGTCGCCTGTAACACGTCCTGGACGACTTTCCCGTCATGCATGACCACGACTCGTTGCGCCATAGCGATCGTTTCCGGCCGATGCGCCACAATAACCCGGGTCAATTCAATTTTTTGGATCGCCGCGTTCACTGAACGTTCGTTCCAGATATCGAGATGGCTGGTCGCTTCGTCGAGGATCAACAATTTCGGATTCTTGTAGAGCGCACGCGCAAGCAGGATCCGCTGCTTCTGGCCACCGGACAGGCCACTGCCGATGTCGCCCACCAGTGTGTTAAATGCCATCGGCATCTGCGCGATCTCGGCGCGCACGGCCGCCATGGCCGCGCACGCCGAGATCCTGTCCTGGTCGGGCGCAGGATCGAAAAAACTGATGTTCTCGCCGATCGAACCGGCGAACAAGGTGTCCTCCTGCATCACTGCGCCCAACATCTGGCGGTACGCGCTGAGCCCCAAGGTGGACAATTTGACGCCACCAAAAAGAATCTCGCCCTCCGTCGGCTCCAGCAAGCCGAGCAACAGTTTGACCAGGGTCGTCTTGCCGCACCCGGAAGGACCGGTGACGGCGATACACTGGCCCGCGGGGATCGACAAGTTCAGTCCGGCAATGACATTCGGTTCGCTATCCGCGTAGCGGAACGTCACGTTGCGCACCTCGATAGATGGCAAGATGCCAACCGGATCCATTTCAATTTCTTGCCTGTCTTCTTCTGTCTCCGTCAACACAATATCGGCCACGCGTTCACCGTGCAGGCGCAGCATGCGAAATTCAAACAGCTTGTCCACCAGACTGGCCATGCGCTGACTGAACTGATCCTTGTAACCAATGAAGGCGAACATCATGCCAACGGAAAAATGGTTGTCGAGTACCGCCAGTGCCGCTAACCAGACCACGATGACCCGTTCGGCACTGAACAGCAGTCCATTGGCAGTCTGATAAGAAACAGCCAGGCGCGCGATGCGCAGTTCCGCATTGAATTGGTCGGTCAAGGCGTTCATCCAGCCCGCATGGCGCTCGTCGTTGCGGCCGAACAATCGAATGCTCTGCACGCCGCGTATTGATTCAAGGAAATGGGTCTGTTGCTTGGCCGCGTGCACGATTTGTTCGGCTGTAGCGTTGCGCAAGGCATTGAAAATCGACAAGCGCAAGAGGACGTACAACAGGACAGCGACACAGGCAACGGTGGCCAAAGCCGGACTGTAAAGTAGCATCATGGCCAGCGTACCGAGTACCAGAAATCCATCGATGACGCCTTCAACGAACTGGGTCGTCATGCTGCGTTGTAGGGTTTGAATCGAATTGAAACGCGAGACCACATCGCCCGTGTGTCGCTTTTCGAAATACGGCAATGGCAGCCTCATCAAATGAGTAAACGTATTGCCCAGCCATTGGAGATTCAGATTGGTCGACAATACGGTGGCTATCCATGATCTCACGGCGCTGATGCAGGTTTGCAGCACAACCAGTAGCAGGAATCCGCAGCCGAGTACTGTGATCAGATCGCGATCGGCGGCCGGCAGCGCTTCGTCAACAATCCATTGCATGTAGAACGGTGCGACCAATGCGCAAAGTTGGAGTACTAGACCGAGCAGTAACAATTGAAGCAGGCCACGTTTGAGACCGACCACATGCCCCATCAGCGCGAACAGCGAGAAATTCCCGGTTTCCTTCTTCTTTTCGAATTGGGCTGCGGGGATCAGTTCCAGTGCGATGCCGGTGAAATGAATGGCAAACTCTTCCAGCGGCAGCCACCGCACACCGCTAGCGGGGTCATGAATGACGGCATGACGATCGGTGGTCGCACGCAGTACCACGAAGTGATTCAAGTCCCAATGCACGATGCATGGCAATTTCAATTGCGGCAAATGGTGCATATCGAGCTTGAGCGGACGGCTTTGCAAGGACAGCCCCTGCGCCATCGTCATCAAGCTCTTGAGGGTGACGCCCTTGAGCGACACCGAAAAACGGCGTCGCATGCTGGCGATATCGATCTTGTGGCCCCAGTAGGTGGCGATCATTCCCAGGCAAGCTAGTCCGCATTCGGCCGCTTCGGTCTGGAACAGCATGGGCAGGCGCTTGCGTCGCCAGAACGAGAGTTGGGCAAGTGACGTGTTATGCATGGCGGAAAACTCCGTGGTCAGACGATCAGAGGCGGCCGGATATGCTGAACAATGGTTCCATGACCCATTCATACAGACGCCGATGCTCAAGATGCACACTTGCGTCGACCAGCATGCCCGATTTGAGCGGCATCTGTTTTCCATAGGCGAGCACGGACTGTTTGTCCAACTTCAAGCGAATCCGGTATAGCGGTTCACCATTCCCTGACGAGCGAGCCATCGCCACACCCAGTTCCTCTGGGCGCAGTGACGTATTGGCCACTTCGCGGACTTGGGCCCGGTACTGGCCGAATTTTTGGTACGGGTATGCTTGATAGCGAAGCAACACCGTCATACCTGGTTTGATAAAGCCGGCCGCCCTTGATGTCGCGTAGATTTCCGCCTCCAGCGCGGCCCCGGATGGTAGCAGCGACGCTAGCATAGTATTTCCGACGACCATTTGGCCAACGTCCGCAGTAATTGCTGTGACCATGCCACCTAGCGGAGCACGCACCAAAATTTCGCGGCGCGCTTCACTTTCAGTCAGGTCCTGTTCGACTGCCGAGATGCTTCTCTCCAGTGCTGCGGCATCGCGCTGGCTCTGCACTTGCAATTCACGCAACTCGGCATCTGCGTTTGATAGTTCGCGCAGAATCGCGGAATGTGCACGCCGGAAATCGGCAAGACGCTGACGTTGGTCCAGCAGTTCGGCCTGTTTTTCTTGCAATTGGGCTTGCGACATGAAATTGGTTTTTTGCAATGCTTCGACGCGCGTGTAAGCCTGTTCAGAAAGTGAAACGCGAGTCGTTTGCATGCCAATTTGATCGCCCAGCCGCTCAAGTTCTCCGCCAAGGTCAGTGGCGCGCCGTTGCACATTTGCCATGCGCTGACGCGACTGCTGGCCTGATTGGCTTAACTCACTAAAAAAACTATCACGCTGGCCTTTCAACAACGCGGAAACTACCTGCTGAGTGGAGTCCGCGCTGGAACTGCTGCGTTCGCCGGACAGAATAAATAGCACGTCTCCCTTTTGCACAATCTGCCCTTCCGATACACGGCTCTCCTTGATCACTCCGGATTGGCTCGGCATAAGCCGCAGCACGCCAGCGGTAGGAAGCAACATGCCTTGGCATTGGGCTTTCCGGGTGGTGCTGAAGTTGATGAAAAATGCGACGATGGCGGCCCCGATCGCGAGAAACAGGCCCGTGAGGAACTGATGGCTCAAATATCGCGCCAAGATCACGGTACCGAACTGGCGGCTTCCCACGTGTTGCAGCGCTTGGGACCTGAACAATGGTTGGACCGTGGGCCGGTCCGAGGAAGTCGAAGAGTCTAGCATAGCCATGCCGTTTCAAGAGAGGTTGATACAGCCCCGGAGACGTTAGGAATTGGTTCTGGCTCTAATTTCTTGTGGGGTTCGACAAGATGACGATCGCTTGCAATTGCATGAGATTTAGAGCAACGCTGCCAATGTCAAAGACGGGCTCGATTTTCAGTCCAAGGGCCAGCAATCCTCTGGTCATTTTGATGCTGACACGTACTAAACCGCCAACTTGTTCAATTTCCTCCATTATCAATTCCTGCATCCGCCCAATGTTGCTAAATATCAATAACAATCGATCCTCAAATCAATTTTCTTGCTTGACTCATCCAGAACCGCCCGTAGGCGGCGGTTAATATACATTCACTATTTAATTGCCCTACATCAACCGACAATCCCAGAAAACTATTATTATTTCCTGCAAGCATCCAGCCACCACTTCGAATGCTCGATTCTCTGTCGAGATATTGGCTCTATAATTGTCCGAAAGGGATGCTTTTCTCGAAACATAACTTAATATGCGAGGTTATCATGATTGAATTGTCTGTTAACGAATTAGCGCTTGTTTCCGGAGGGTCTGTTATTCCACCTCGTTATACACAAGTCGGCAGCCAGCGTCTGACGGCCTGAAAAACTCGTT
>JAZJXM010000048.1:50923-79390 GCA_040390915.1 Pseudomonadota bacterium | reverse complement strand
ACACGGTCCCAACAGTGGGCTTGCCCACTGTTGGGACCGTGTCCAGATGTCAGACTTGACCCTCTGCGCTAGCGCTGCGATTCTGCAAATTCCTTGGCCGCCTTCAGATATTCCCTGGACGCCTTGAGTTTGGGCAGATAGGTGATCTTGGCGCGCACGCTGGTGGCGACGGCATAGTCGCCCAGGCTGCCGCGCGCGCCGCACAATTCCTTGCAAGTGGGCGGCGCCGTGGCCGTGGCGCGGTCCGTCAGGCGCAGCGCGCCGTCCTTGACCGACAAGGTCAACGTGCACTGCACGTCCGACAAGCCAGGACTGGGGTCGCGGAAAACGAAGTTCCCTTTCTCGAATGCGGCAATGCCGGCAATATTGCAATGGCGGCCGTCGGGCGAGAAAATGGCAGCGTGCAGATACACATGGCTGTCGTCATGGCGCACCACTTCGATCACTTCGTCGGCGCGCGCCTGGTAGACGCCTTCGATATCCCGGATCAGTTTGGCCGACGGGGAGTCGGCAGCCAGCGCCGGGACGGCCAGCACGGCCAGCAAGAGGGCAATTTTCATTGCGCGCCTCCGATCTCATTTCGATTAGGTTGAGATCAAGAATACCACCTTGCTCCCGTGCTGTGGAGCAATATTAATGACAGTTAGTCATTACACTAAGTTTCCTGCCCGTGCATGCGGCGAAACGGCCCGATGCAGGCATCGAGCGATTCGGCCGAGCACATCACGAACAGCAAGCCGGACGGATGGAAATAGACGAAGTGGGTGACTTTGCTGCCAATTTTGGTGATCGCGCCGGAACAATCGAGTTTGCCGTTGTCTTTGACGACCTTGTCATCGAGGCGGTAAAAACCCTTGGCGCTGGGCGTGGCCGGAATGATGAATTCGCTTTCGGACACTTCCTCGTTGCTGGTCACCAAACTGGTGCCGTCGCCGCGGAAACGGTAAGTCTCGGAACAACTGTTATCGGGCAGCGTGAGGCGCCAGATACCAAGAATGGGATGGCTGGAAGGGGGCGGCGCCGCCATGGCGGGCGGCGCCAGCAAGGCCAGTGACAGCATCAGTGCGGTTAGCGTACGCATGGCGGGCTCCTTGTTGGTGCAGGCAAGCGTTAGACACCAGATGCCGGTGTCAGTTTGTCCGAGCTTGGCCAGCCACGCGTTTCTTGTCTTACGCCTTGTCCGCCTTCGGCTTGGCCGGGCGGCGCCGCACAGGCTTCTTGACAGGCTCGGCTTCGACCACGGTCACTGGCGCGGCGACGATCTCGGCCGGCGCAGCGGCCTTGCTGGCGGCCGGCTTGCGCGCGCCGCGACTGCGGCTGCGTTTTTCCGGCTGTTCCGGCGCCTCAACCACGATTTCCGGTGCCGCTTCTGGCTCCGGCGCGACCACGACTGTTTCGACCACGTCCGCCTCGACCGCCTTGCGCGCGCCACGTCCGCCGCGACGGCGTCCGTCAGCCTTGGCCGGAGCCGGTGTCGACTGCGTCACTTCAACGGCCACGCTGTCCTGCGCAGGCGGCGCCACTTCGACTGCCTGCGCGCTGGTGTGCGCCTGGCTGCTGCGGTACACGTAGGCGCCCGACTTTTCGTCGCGTCCGAATTCGAGCATGCCGCGGTTCTGCGCTTCTTCGAGCAGGTTGCCGAAGGTGCGAAAGCCGTAGTAGGTCTCGTTGAAATCGGGACGGCGGCGCTTGAGCGTATCTTTGAGCAGCGAGGCCCAGATCTTGCCGCTGTCGCCGCGTTCGGACACCAGCGCGTCGAACATCTCGACCACCAGTTCGATCGCCTTGGCCTTGCGGTCTTCCAGTTCTTCCTTGCGGCGATTGCCTTCGTCCGGCGAGCGCTTGGCCACCGGCTGCTTGCGCTCGTCGCGCTTGGCGGCGGCGCGTTTGACTTCGCGCACCAGGTCATCGTAGAAAATGAATTCGTCGCAGTTGGCCACCAGCAGATCCGAGGTCGACTGCTTCACGCCCACGCCGATCACCTGCTTGGCGTTCTCGCGCAGCTTCGATACCAGTGGCGAAAAGTCAGAGTCACCGCTGATGATGACGAAGGTGTTCACGTGCGACTTGGTGTAGCACAGGTCCAGCGCATCGACCACCAGCCGGATGTCGGCCGAGTTTTTGCCGGACTGGCGCACGTGTGGAATTTCGATCAGCTCGAAGTTCGCTTCGTGCATGGTGGCCTTGAAGCCCTTGTAACGCTCCCAGTCGCAGTATGCCTTCTTGACCACGATGCTGCCCTTGAGCAGCAGCCGTTCAAGCACGGGCTTGATGTCGAATTTTTCGTAGTTGGCGTCGCGCACGCCGAGCGCGACGTTTTCGAAGTCGCAAAACACGGCCATGCTGATGTTGTCGTTCGATGATGCCATATGTGTGTTCTCTGAAGATGGTTAGTTCAATAAGCGTGGATTATACGCACCCGGCCGTTTCAGCCCCACACGTTGGGCGTGACGCTGTTGACGTAACCCGATACGAACAGGCTCGCCTTGCCGGTGGCCGGGTCGAACACATGGCGCTCGAGACGCCCGATATTGGCGCCGTACACATGGATGCTGACCGAAGCCTGGCCAGGCTGCGCGTTCGATACGCGGTGGATGTCGCCCACGCGCGGCGACACCAGGTCGATCGCGCCGCGCTCGAGCCGGTGGGTGCCGCCCTCCCACATCGGCTGACCGGGCGGGCCTGGCGCGAATTCTTCGCACTGCTCGGCGCCGCGCAGCACGCCAACCATGCCCCATACCGTGTGGTCGTGCAGTGGCGTGCCCTGGCCTGGTCCCCAGGCAAAGCTCATGACGGAAAACCGTTCGAGCGGATCGCAGTGCAGCAGGTATTGCTGGTAGCGGTCGGGATGGGTCTGCGCAAACTGCGCCGGCAGCCAGTCGTCATGCGCGATCAGGTCGGCCAGCAGCGCTTTGCCGTCGGTGAAAATGCGTTCTTCATCCTGCCCCGTCTGGTCGATCAGGCGGGTGAAGGCCAGTATGAATTCGCGCAGGCGGGCAAGCTTATCCATGGTCACTGGCATTCGACGATTTAGCGATCGATATGCAAGCAAACACGCCGAACGACCATATGACGGGAAGCGCCATTAAGGAGTATAGCCAGCCGATGCCGTCGCGCTGGGTATAGGTCAGGGCAAGCAACGGCGTCATGATGCAGAAAAACACAACGAAGGGGACGGGATGGACTTTCGGACGCCAAGCCATGATGCCAATTGGCAGCATGGGCAGCAGGTACAGGCACATTTGCTGGGTCGCCGAATTGAGAACACTGAAGGCGCCCTTGTTATACCAGAAGGCGGCCCAGACAATAGGCGTCGCCAACGCGGTCAAGGCCGACAGATAGACCATGCGCGAGAAGGAGGTGTGGTTCATGGGCGGGCAGTCTTCATTCCAAAGTCGATTTGCGCTACAGTGTAGCGCTTATGAAGCCCGAACATCTACAACTGCTGCTGACGCGCGAAATGCCCTACGGGAAATACAAAGGCCGGTTCATCGCCGACCTGCCGGGCCATTACCTTGGCTGGTTTGCGCGCGAAGGTTTTCCACGTGGCGAACTGGGCGAACTGCTGGCCCTGATGTACGAGCTCGATCACAACGACTTGCGCAGTTTGCTCGATCCGCTGCGCATTGGACGGCGCCGGCCGTTCTGATTTCGATGGAAGAAAGTCTTGCCAAGCCCGCCATCCGACAAAGGAGAATTCCGATGATCCCGACTATTACAGCGTTCGAACGCTCACCCGACGGCGGCAAGGGACTGGCGCGCGACATGCGCGTGCGCTGGGCACTGGAGGAGGTTGGTCAGCCCTACGAAGTGCGGCTGGTGTCGTTTGCCCAGATGAAGGCGCCCGCACATCGCGCACTGCATCCATTCGGACAGATCCCGACGTATGAAGAAGGTGAACTCGTCCTGTTCGAGTCGGGTGCGATCGTGCTCCACATCGCCGAGCACCATGCGGGCCTGCTGCCGGCCGATGCAAATGCGCGGGCGCGGGCGATCACATGGATGTTCGCCTCGCTCAATACGATCGAGCCACCAATTCTTGATCTGCAGAACGCCAAGTTCCTGGAACGCGACCAGCCTTGGTCCGCGCAGCGCCTGGCGCTCGTGATGGATCGCATCCGTGACCGCCTAAGCGTACTTTCGGGCCGTCTTGGCGACGCGGACTGGCTCGATGGCGCGTTCAGCGCGGGTGACTTGATGATGGTCGAAGTACTGCTCAGGTTGAGAGCTTCGGGCATGCTGGACGAATATCCGAACCTCGCCGCGTATGTCGCGCGCGGCGAAGCGCGGCCCTCCTATCAACGTGCGTTCGCCGCGCAATTGGCCGTTTTCACTGGCAAGCCACCGGCCAGATAATGATCAGTTTCGGGGAATAATTCTGTAATCTCAAATATCGCTTGCCCAAATATACTTAGCCGTTTAACATATTAGTTAAATACATAAACTTAACATCAACCAGAGAAGGAAATCCCATGAGTACCGAACTGAGCTACGCGATCTACCTGTTTGTTTCTATCGCCCTGACCGTGTGGGTCGCCCGCACCCTGTCCAAGTCAGGCGAGGTATTCCTGATAAAATGCTTCGGGCAGGATGAAAGTCTGGCCAAGTCGACCAACCATCTGCTGGTCGTGGGGTTCTACCTTGTCAATATTGGCTTCATCACGCTGCGGCTCGATGGCTGGAATGAAACGGTCGGTGCGATTGTGCCGTACTTGGGTGGAAAAATCGGCATCACGGCACTGATCCTGGGCGCCATGCATTTCTTCAACATGATGATGATTGCGAAATTCGGGCGTACCGTGAGCGGCTGGGTCCGCGCCAACGAACGAAATCAAGTAAACTCCAGTTCCGAGCCCGTTCCTGCGCATTGATACAGGCCACTGCGGCAACACCGACCTGCCATGGCATCACTTTTTAACCCTGCAAACCGTGTCCGATAAAATTTTCGAAGCCTTGGCCTCATCGCCGCGCCGCCAGATCCTGGCCTATTTGTCCGAGCAAGAACTCGCGGCGGGCGAGATCGCTGCGCGCTTCGAGATGAGCGCGCCGGCAATTTCCCGCCATTTGTCGGTCCTGGAAAACGCGGGACTGATCAGTGGCGAGAAGCGCGGGCAGTCTATTGTGTACAAGCTCAATTCCGATAGCTTGGTAAATACCTTGTCGCAGTTCGCTTTTTTGGTCTGCCCGGTGGGCGGTCCGCTCAAGCGCGAAAGCAAGGCCAAAAAGAAGGCTGCGGACCAGCAAAAAGCTGGCCCAACTCGGAAACCTTGAGGTGTTGAAAATCTGATTCGGCCGTTTCAGCCCCACACGTTCGGCGTGACGCTGTCGATCACGCTCCCTAATCGGTTATCGCGCGCAGCCGTGCAAGCGCATCGTCAACAACAACTTCTGGCGCAGTCTCCACGCGCTTCGCCTCGCGCGCCTCAAGGTCAAGCATCCGAACTTGGTTGACCAAGGCGACTCCTTGCGTTTTAGTTCCCGAGCCGCTCAGAGGGGCCGCGAAACCAGCATGTCTGGCAAAGTCGCCACCCTGAGTAATCGGTGCCACCAAGGCCACACCCAACGCGTTAAACGCGCTAGTGGAGAGTACCAGCGCGGGCCTCGTCCCTTGTTGTTCGTGGCCTTGGGTCGGATCAAGATTGACCATAACGATGTCGCCGCGCCCAAACTTGGTGCGTTTTACCATGCCTCTCGCCCGACGGGAGCCACGTTACTCCACGCGGCCATATCGGCCGGTTCGGGCGCGGACGGATCACATTGCGCCACCAGATCGGCCAGCGCATATGCCGGCCGCTTCGCTTTCAACAACACGCCATCGGTTTGCATGTTGACGGTTAGCTTGTCGCCCAAGGTAACCTTGAGTATGCCGAGCAATTCTGTCGGCAAGCGCACTGCCGCACTATTGCCCCACTTTTGAATAGACAATTCCATCTTGAGACCTCCACCGTGTTTCTACATTGTAGATACTTACGGCGCAACCGCCAAGTACTTTGGTTTGACACTGGATACCCAGCTAGCGCCGGCGCCAATGCGGCACCGTCATGACCCGGAATCAGGGTCAGGTCGGGCAAAGCGCCAGCGAAGCGAGCAGAGCGATATGGCGCATTGCCCGACCTGACCCTCGAGCTGCGCTAGCGCCGGCGCCGCTGCGGCACCGTCATTACCCGCACGATCGTTTCCAGCGGCACGCCGTGCGACAGCAAATACCAGGTCGCCACTTTCGGCCCCAGCGTTTTCAGCGATACCAGGCCCACCGCGATCTTCCCGGCCAGCCCCGTGTGAATGCGGCGCTCGGCCAGCGAAATGACGATCTCGCAACGCATGGTTTTCATGCTCTCTTCTCTTTGCTGGTGGGACAAGCAAGAGAGCATGCGCGAAAAAACCGCGCTGCGTTTGCGCTGGAACAGCAGTGTTCCGCTTGAAGCTGCCTCAGCCGATAGGACTGCCGTGGCTGCCGGTGACGGCGCCTATCATCCAGTGATTGGCGTCAACGATGGCTTCGTTGAACTGGGCCACATCGAGATTAAGTTCCTGCAAGCAGGTGTTCACGGCACCGAAATCGCCCTCCTCGGCCGCTTCGCACAGGCGCAGCGCCTGGCCCAGGCCGCCCTTGAATTCGAGCAGCGCTTCCTGCACCTCTTCGCTGATCGACAGCGGCGCCAGCACCTCGGCCAGTTCCATGCCAAACAGCACGCCCAGCAGCGAGAACATGCCGGCGATAAAGGCCTGATCTTGTGCGGCCTTGTCCTGCCCCATGGTGCGGGTCAGTTGTTCGAGCAGGCGGCCGCGCACGGCAACGCGCGCCAGCAGCATGGCCGAACGGGGATCGCCCTGGCGCGCCGCGAACAGCATCAGGTTGACCCAGCGCCGCAATTGCTGGCGACCAAGGATCAAAATCGCTTGCGAGAAACTGGTGATCTTGCGACCTGCACCGATACCCAGCGAATTGACCAGCCGCAGCAAGTGATAGGACAGCGTCGGGTCCTTGCGCAGCAGCGCTTCGATATCGTGCGTATGGGCGTCGGTGGCCACCAGCTGGGCCAGTTGCAGCGCCAGCGCGCGCGAGGCGGCCTGCGCGCCGGTCGGCTTGGGCGGCGCCGCCATGCACCAGTCGCCTTCAATCAGCAAGGTGCCGGCCGGAATCTCTTCCTTGACCAGGCGCTCGTCTTCGCGAAACAAGGTGCCAGGCACCAGCTGGCTCCAGCCGGCCGCGACCAGCGCTTCGGCCAGTTGGGGCGACAAGCCTTCGCGATAATAGGCCGGCATCTCGATGCCGAATGCCTGGAACGACGGCGTCTGGAACAAGTCCAGCAGCGCCGCCTCATCACCGGCGCCGACTTCCATCAGCAGGCCGGAAGGGATGCCGCCATGATTGGCCAACACGCGAAAAAGCACCAGTGGCGCCGAGCTCTGATTGTTCATGTGTGTGTGTGCGGTGGAGTTGCCAAGTTTGCCTATGGTACTCCGAAAAGTTTGGTTTCCGCCAAGCTTTGCGGCAAATGCTGACACAGGCGCGTAAAAGTCCCCTCCTGCAGCAGGCGCTCGCGCCACCATTTCAGGGCCGCGCCTTCCTCGCCGGTACGCCAGGCGAGATAAAACGTTTCTGGCGCGCGCACTTCGTCGACCTGCTTTTCGACCAGCAGGCCGGCGCCAATGGCTTGCCGGGCGCATGGCTGCGGCAAGAAGCCGAAGCCGAAACCGGCTACCTGCAGCGCGAACTTGGCCGCCATGGTCGGCACCGTCAGCGCGTCCTGGCCGAACTGCAGGCCGACCGTGCGCGGCGCCATGTTGCGCGCCGAATCGGCCACCACGATGGCGCGGTGCTCCTGCAACTGGGATCGTCCCAGCGGGCCGTCCACCTTGGCCAGCGGGTGGCTGGGGGCGACCGTGAACACGAAGTCCAGTTCGCCGATCGGGCGCGCTACGTAGCCGCCGCCGGCCGGGCCGTCGCCAGCCACGCCCACCAGCAGGTCGACCCGGCGGTCAAGCAAGGCTTCCCACGGGCCCGACAGCGCTTCCTGCACCAGGCGCAAACGCGTTTGCTGCGCCACCTGGTAAAAGGCATGCATGTCATCCACCAGCGCGCTGGTCGAAAACATCGAATCCATGCCGATCGCCAGCTCGGTTTCCCAGCCGGAAGCGATGCGGCGCACGCGCTGCTCCAAGTCACGCGCAGCCTTGAGCAGGTAGCGGCCTTCCTTGAGCAGTTCGCGTCCGGCGGCGGTCAGCGTCACGCGCGGGCCGTTGCGCTCGAACACCTGGACCGACAGGTCGTCTTCCAGCTTGCTGACCATGTAGGAAATGGTCGACGGCACCCGATGCAGCTCCTGCCCCGCCTTGGCGAACGAGCCCCGGCGGTCGATTGCGTCGATAATCTGCAAGGCTTCCAGGCTTAGTCTCAGCATTCGATTTTTTCGATCATAAGTGACGAAATTATTCGTTTTTCAAATCAGTTTCAGTCTTTTATACTGGCTGCACTTGATTCGAAATTATTGCACATTAAGGAGAACACATGCTACAGATCAGAAAAAGCGAAGACCGCGGCAATGCAGACCACGGCTGGCTGCAGTCGAAGCACACGTTTTCGTTTGGCGACTACCACGATCCGCACCAGGTCGGTTTCGGGCCGCTGCTGGTGATTAACGAGGACAAGGTGGCCCCGGGCCAGGGGTTCGGCACCCACGGGCATCGCGACATGGAAATCATCTCCTACGTGCTGGAAGGCGCGCTGGAACACAAGGACAGCATCGGCACCGGCTCGGTGCTGCACTACGGCGACGTGCAGCGCATGAGTGCCGGCAGCGGCGTGCGGCATAGCGAATTCAACGGTTCCAAGGCTGCGCCGGTGCATTTCCTGCAGATCTGGATCCAGCCCAACGTGGCCGGCATTGCGCCCAGCTACGAAGAAAAGCATTTCGCGCCCGACAGCAAGCAGGGCCAGCTGCGCCTGATCGCCTCGGGCGACGGGCGCGACGGCTCGGTGCTGATCCACCAGGATGCGGCGCTGTATGCCTCGCTGCTCAACACGGGCGACCATGTGCAGCATGCCGTCGCAGCGGGGCGCAACGCCTACGTGCACGTGATCCGCGGCCAGGTGAGCGTCAACGGCAACGCCCTCAAAGGCGGCGACGCACTCAAGATCACGGGCGAACCGCTGGTCACGCTGGAGCAGGCCGAAGCAGCCGAAGTGCTGCTGTTTGACCTGCCATACTAGCGCCAACGTCGCCTGCGCAAGGGCGATGTAGAGGGTGTTTTAGAGCCCCCGACCCAACGATGGGTCGGGTTTTCCGCTACACTTGCGGCTACAGCAATAGCTCTAGAGAACACCGCCATGCCGTCTACCCCGAACGAAGACCTGTTGGATTACACCACCTCGTGCCTGCTTCCCACCCCGTGGGCGCAGTTCACGCTGCACGCCTTCGTCGAGCATGCCACCGGAAAAGAACACCTGGCCATGACGCTGGGCGACATCGGCAATGGCGCGCCGGTGCTGGCGCGCGTGCATTCCGAATGCCTGACCGGCGACGTGCTTTTTTCGCAACGCTGCGACTGCGGCGCCCAGCTTGAAGGCGCGCTCAAGAAAATCGCCGACGAAGGCCGCGGCATCTTGCTGTATTTGCGCCAGGAAGGGCGCGGCATCGGCCTGGTCAACAAGATCCGCGCCTACCGCCTGCAGGAAGCCGGCGCCGACACGGTCGAAGCGAACCTGGCACTGGGTTTTCACGCCGATGCGCGCAACTATGAACTGTGCCAGCCGATGTTCGCCCAGTTCGGCATCACGTCGCTGCGCCTGATGACCAATAACCCGCGCAAGATCGACGCCATGGAAAAAATGGGCGTCAAGGTCAGCGAACGGGTGCCGCTGCTGGTCAACCGCAACGCTTTCAATACCGGCTACCTCGACACCAAGGCCGCCAAGCTGGGCCACATGATGCAGCCGCTGCTGGACACCGTGGCGCAGGATGGCGAACTTTAAGTTGCAGTGAAATCAGGTAAGCTAAGGGCAAGACCACGGATCACCTTGCCAAAGGCTGCAATGAAATCAGTTCCCATCGTCTTGCTCTGCGCCGTCCTGGGCGCCCACGCTGCCACACCGCCGGCCGTTGTGCCGGCCGTGCCGCCCGCTGCCATTGTCGATGCCGACGCCCTGCCGCAGCCTTCCTCGGCCGCCCAAAAACTGTATTCCGCCGCCAAGGCCGACCTGCTCCAGATTCGCATGCTGCTCAAGAACGGGCGCACGCAGTCGAGCGTCGGTTCCGGCTTCATGGTCGGCACCAGCAACCTGGTGCTGACCAATTACCACGTGGTGTCGCAGATGGCGATCGATCCGGACGTGTATGTCGGAGAATACGTCGACACCGACGGCAAGAGCGGCCCGGTCGAACTGCTGGCGCTCGACGTGCTGCACGACCTGGCGGTGGTGCGCATCAAGGACCGCGTGGGCACCGGCTTTTTCGACGTGCCCGAACACGCCGTCAAGCTGACCCAGGGCCAGTACCTGTACTCGCTCGGCAATCCGCTCGACCTGGGTTTTGCGATTTCCGAAGGCGCCTACAACGGCATCATCTCGCGCAGCTTTTACGACCAGTTGATGTTCACCGGCCCGATCAACTCGGGCATGAGCGGCGGCCCCAGCGTCACCGTGGGTGGCCAGGTGGCAGGCGTGAACGTATCAAAGCGGCGCGACGGTGAACTGGTCAGCTTCCTGGTGCCGATCCGCTTTGCGCAGGAGCTGCTCAAGAAAGTGGCGCTGCAAAAAACTGCGCCGAAAGACTTCAATCCGGTCATCGGCGAGCAGCTGCTGGCGCACCAGGGCGCCATGATCAACCGCCTGCTCGACGCGCCGCTGGACCTGAAAAGCATGGGACCGTACGTGGTGCCGGTGCGCGAGTCGGAACAGGTGCGCTGCTGGGGGCGATCGAACGTCAAGGCCGAAGCCACCTTCACCGCCGACACCATGGCCTGTGCGATGGAGTCGGCGATCTTCGTGTCCGAGTCGCAGCAGACCGGGCACGTGGCGATGACGCACCAGTACGTGCGCTCGACCAGCCTCGATTCGGTGCGCTTCGCCGCCTTGGCCAGCACGCTGTTCAAGGCCGACAACCTGGGCTCGAACAAGGACAGCCACCTGACTGGCCCGATCTGCACCGAAAAATTCGTCAAGACCGCCACGCTGCCGCTGCGCGCGGTCACGTGCGTGCGCGCCTACCGCAAGTTCGCGGGGCTGTATGACTTCACGCTGCTCACGGCCAGCACCGACAGCGCGCAAGCGAGCCTGCAAAGCCGCATGGACCTGTCGGGCGTATCGTTCCAAAACGGCATGCGCGGCACGCGCGCCTTCCTGCAAGCGCTCGGCCACGGGAGGGGCAAATGAGCGCGCCCTACTTCATCGAAACGCTGGCGCGCAATGGCGACGTGCTGCACCGGCACCAGATCAACACGCTGCCGATTCGGCTCGGGCGCGGCTACGACAACGACTTCATCCTCGACGACGCCTTCGCCGCGCCGCGCCACGCCATCATCGACGCCGACGACCAGGGGCGCTTGGTACTGTCGGACTTGGGCAGCAAGAATGGCGTGGTCCACCGCGGCAAGCGTCACAACAGCCTGGTGATGGACGGCGACACCGTGATCCGCGTCGGGCACACCAGCTTGCGCGTGCGCCCGGCCGACTTCGCGGTCGAAGCGGAACTGCTGGACCGCACGCGGCATGGCTGGGAAGGCGTGCTGCCAGGCCTGGTAGGGATCGTGCTGATCGGGCTGTTTGCCATCTTTACCGTGTGGCTCAGCGACACCCAGTCGTTCCAGCTGGTGCGCTACCTGCAGGCGTTGGCGATGGCGCTCGGCGCGGGGCTGGCGTGGGGCGGCGCCTGGGCGTTCGCCAACCGCCTGTTCGGGCGCCAGGCGCGCCTGGGCCGGCACCTGTTCATCGTCGGCTGCGCGCTGACCGCCATGACCGCTTACAAGATGGGTTCGAGCGTGGCCGCGTATGCGTTCTCGCTCGAAGCGCTCACGCGCTACAGTTCGCACATGGCGATCCTGATCGCCGCGGGAATGCTGTTCTATCACCTGTCGACCATCAAGCCGCATAATACGCGGCGCTTTGCGATCACCTGCGCGGTGCTGGCGCTTCTGGGTTCGAGCCTGACCTTGCTCAGTAACGAGCAGCGCACCGGGCGCCTGGCCGACAGCCCGTACATGTCGATCGTGCTGCAGCCGGCAATGCGGGTCAGTCCGGACCACACGGTCGACGAGTTCATGGGCGACGTCAATGCGCTCAAGGCGCAAGCCGATGTTGAGCGGACCAAGAAGATCAAGGACGATGGAAGCGGCGACGATTAATTCAGTCGTCCTCGCGCAGGCGCGCGAGGACGGGGATTATTAGAACTCTTGCGTGTCCTTCTGATAAGCGGCGTCCTGCGGACCCGCTGGCAGCCCCTGCCCCACGCGCGCAACGGCCAACCCATTTGCCTGACGCGCCAACGGCATGAAGTTCGGCTTGGCCTTCTCCAGTGCGGCCACCAGCGCTTTCGCGATCAGCCCGGCCAGACCGGCCTGCGATTGCTGCGCCGTTGGATCATAGGCCAGCAGTTCCTTGTGCTTCCACAACTCCTGACCGGTGGCACCACTCTTGAGCGAATAGCTCAGTTCGACGGTGGTCACTGTAGACAGCACAGCGTACCTTGAATCCCAGCGTTCGATCGTGATGTACATGACGCTGTCCGCGCCGAACAGGGAAGCAAGCTTGGGCGTGTCGCTGCCGTGCACCATGTTGGCGTCGGCCAGGCCGTCGTCTTCCATGACGCGCTTGATCAGGTTCACCGGGAACACGTAGTAGCCGCGTTCGGCGATCGGGCGGGTAATGGACGACAGAAAGTAATCCGGCGCGTCGACATCGACGCTTCGATTGATCACCGGTACCACGAGCACTGAACGTGGGTTCGACTTGCGAAATTCGGCGTAATCCTTCTTCGTCACCGTCTGCGTGGCGCAGCCCGAGAGCAAGGTCAACGCTGCAAGCAGCAGGCATAGTGTCATCTTCATTGTTTGGCCTCGGTTTTCGGTGCGGTAGGTGCGAACGCCATTTTGCTCATCTTGTCCATCAACTGGGCCGACTCCGGCCATCGCCGCTTTTCCTTCTCAAAATTGTCGACCGCGTCCTGATTTTTGCCTTGCAACATGAGCAAATAGCCGTATTCGGCGTACATGCCAGGCCCGATGCTGCGCTGCTGCGCTTCGGCTTGACGAATGGTCGTGGCCATCGATTCCATTAACTCTTTGACGCTGTCCGGCTTTTTGTAATAGTTGTACATCAACTGCTCGTACTGCCCCCATTCATACTTGGCCGGTGGCGCAGTCACGCACGCGGAAAGGAACAGCGCAGCCGCGCCCATGCAAAGATAACGCTTCATTTGGTCGCTTCCGGGTTATAGGTAAAGTTGGTGTTTTCGCCGCCACTGGCGAGGATCTTCTGGACCATCAGGACCGTAGCGCCATCGCGCAGTTCAAGGCGGTGCACGCCTTCCTCGATCAGCAAGGTGTTCGGTGCGCCGTTGAATTGCGACGCGGTACCGATTTGCAAACCGTCGACATACAGCACGGCGTTGGCCGGTGCACCGATGACAGTCAGGGTCGGACGCGTGGTCCCAGCATTGACGCGAGTAGTTGGCAGCGCGCAGGCGCTCAGCGCCAGGGCAAGGAACAGGGCAAGGAGTGTTTTCATGGGTGATTATTTCTTGGTTTCAGAGATGAAATATGCGGCGGTATTTCCCGTTGGCGCACTGCCGGTGACGAGTTCGGCTACTGCGCCCTCATTCGTTTCCGCATCGCCGAACAGGCTCACGACCTTGACAGTGGCGACCGTCGTCCCTGGCAAGGTGATCTGAAAACCGCTCTGTGCGCTGGTGACCTTCTCGCCTTCGCGCACGATGTTGAAAGTGTCGCCCGCCCTGATACCCTGCTTTTCGCCGCCCGACATGTAGACCTGGTGGCCATCCGATTTGAGGATGTCGGTACGCCACTGGCGCTCTTCAAGTTTGCTGATCAACGCGCTTTGCAAGTCCGAAATGGCGGCCGCGATGGCACGATCATTCAAGGTGGCGTCATAGTCTGCCTTGTTACCGAACCCGGCCACTTCGCCCGACTCCGTACTTGCTTCGCCGGTGCCGGTAGCGCTGAAGAAGGCGTGCCCGCTGCGTGCGTCGACCAGGCGAACTTCAACCTTGGCGCGGGCGGTCTGAACTTTGGTCGCGCTCATGAAGCCGGTCTTGCCGGTGGTGCTACGGCCAAATTCGGTCACCGAACCGACGATCAACGCATCGACCCCGACCAGGCCCGCGCTCTGGCCACTGCGCTTTTGTTCGTCGATAATTTTTCCCATGTCGGGGCGTTCCAACACGAGGAATTTTTTCGACGCGATCAATTTGGTCGACAGCATGTCGGACGCCTGCTTGCCCAGCGGATCGAGGCTGGCGTCGGTCTGGAAGGTACGGCCATAGCGCGTTTCATTCGAAAAACGGCCAATCGCCACTTTGCGTTTGAACGTTTTCACGTCCGGAATCGCTGCCATCTTCTGGGCTTCGATTTGGGCGGTGCGCGAAACTGCCGCTTCGACCGCGACGGGTTTTGGGGTTTGAGTGGCGCAAGCGCCAAGCAGCAACAGCACGCAAGCGCTGGCAAGTAGTTTGGTAGACAAAGTCGATCCTTTTCTATTGGGAATTAATTCTTCTGCTGAACAAAAAGCATCAAGTGTGGCAATATAGCACTAGTAGCAACAAGAAATGGATGAAACTTGGTTTATTGCATGTTTTTCGTTCGCAGTGGCCATCGTGCCGTCGCGTACAATCCTGCACAACACCAACCACGACGAGAAATTCGGTGCCCCGTAATCCACCACCGCCGCCGACGCGCACAACGCCTCGCCTGCCACCCAGAGCGACGCCAACTGCCCCCGAAGACGCACTGGCCAAAAAGCAGGCGCGCGAGCACAAGGACGCCCTGATTCGCGGAGTCACCTCCATTCATGCGATGCGCGAGGCCATCAAGCGCGCAGCACGCGGCCTGCCGCCCGTCACCGAAGTGGCGCGCATGGGCGCAGTCGATGGCGCGACGTTTCGCGATCTCGCTGCCAAAGGCCTACCATTCCTGATCACCGGACTTGTCAACCGCTGGCCACTATCTGCCTTGACGCCGCAAATACTGCGCGACCGGTATAGCGACCTGGCAGTGCGCGCGCGGGTTGGCGACTACATCAACACGGCATTCGCACCCGATCGCGCCATGCAGGATATGTCGATGCTTGAGTACCTTGATCTGGTTGCCACTAACGCGCACGACCTGCCACCCTACCTGGGCAACCTGGAACTGCGCGAATTGAACAGCCTGTGCCACTGGCCCACGTATTTCGGCAAGATGGGCCCGCCACGCTTCTGGATCGGTCCCGCCGGCACGGTGACGCCGCTGCATTGCGACTACGACGACAATATGTTTGCGCAAATCTGGGGCACCAAGCGGATTTTCCTGTCGCCACCCCACCACGATGAATTCCTGTATCCACGCGAAGCAAATGCCATCCTGCACGGCTCCCCTTTCGACCCCGAGGCGCCGGACTTCGACAAATTCCCCCTTGCGCGCCACGCCACAATGATCGAATGCGTCGTCAATCCCGGCGAACTGCTGTATGTGCCAGCCGGCTGGTATCACCAGGTGCGCGCGCTGACATTTTCTTTGTCGTCGAATCGCTGGGCCCGGGCGATGCCATTTGCGCTGAACGGCGACCCATCCCTGCAACGCACCTGAGCCAATTCACACAGACTTCATCTTGTCTTCACACGCCTGCCCTACAGTCATCCCAACAATGACTAACCAGAGGGAAATGACGATGAATACGATGAGCGTGGAACAGCCGGTTTTCAAGAAGTTGATGTGGGTCGTGGCCGGAGCCGGCGTGCTCTTGCTGGTGCCTTTGACCGCCATGCAATTTACCGCTGAAGTGGATTGGACAGCGCTCGATTTCGTCGCCGCCGCCGTGCTGCTGATCGGCACCGGCGCCACTTACGTGCTGGTCGCGCGGACGATCAACACTATGCGAGCGCGTGTCATCTTCGGCTTTGCGCTCGCGTTGGCCTTCTTCGTCGTGTGGGCCGAACTGGCCGTTGGCATTATCGGGACGTCGGTCGCTGGCTGCTAGCCGGCGCCGGATGCAAGGTTTCGTGGCGCGCCAGCATCGCCGCAAACTGGGCGATGCGCCTGGCGCGCGTTTCCGGCTTGCCTGCGGTCTGGATGCGAAACAGCACCGCGTACCGGTTCTGTGAATTGAGCGTCGCAAAAAACGCCTCGGCGCCTGGATGGGCGTCGAACGCGGCCTGCAAATCGGGCGGCACTTCAGACTGACTGCCGCCGTCGTAGGCCGCGTCCCAGCGCCCGTCCTTGCGCGCCCTCTCTACCTCGGCCAGGCCGCTCGGCTGCATCTTGCCTTCTTCGATGTAGCGCAACGCCTTGTCGCGGTTGATCTTGGACCAGATACTGCGCGCGCGGCGCGGCGTCCAGCGCTGACGATAGTAGAACTTGTCCTCGCCCTTCTTGGTGCCGTCGATCCAGCCGAAACACAGCGCCACCTCCAGCGCCTCCTGGTATGTCACGGTCGGTTGCGGCGCGCCTTTCTTGGCATGGCGCAGCCAGACCCCGTCGGACTGGCCGTGGTGTTCGGCCAGCCACTGCGCCAACTCGGCCTGTGAACCGAAATTGAGCACTTCATCTTCCATCGCACACCCCATGCTTTGACAACATTGCAAGAATACGCAATCATCGACGCTTTGCAAACCCGAACGATCACGATGCCGTCCAATCGAAGCAAACTTGTCGTCGCCGTCGCCTGGCTGCTGTTCTGGGCCCTGATGGTGTCGGTCGCACTGCAGGACTACCTGCGCGACGGCGGGCACGCGCTGTGGCAGCCGGTCCTGTGGGAGACCTCGTCGATGGTGGCGGCCACCATCTTGCTGCTGGTGCAGCGCCATTTCACGCTGCCGTATGACTACCTGCTGGCGCGCCCGGCACGCTGGTTCGCGCTGCAAGCGGCCTGGCTTCCGCTGTACTACATCGGTTTCGTGCCGATCGCGTTTGGCATCCGCCATGGCATCTATGCGCTGACCGGCGACGTGTACGAACATCTTCCCTGGCCACAGACTTTTTTTTACGAGTCGGTCAAGCTGACGGTTTTCATCAGCATGTTCATCCTGATCCGCTTCGGCGTGCTGTCGTACTACCAGCTGCTGGAAGAAAAACTGCGGGTCGAACGGGCCAATGCGCTGCTGCGCCAGGCCCAGTTGCAGCGGCTGGCGCAGCAGATGCAGCCGCACTTCCTGTTCAATGCCCTCAACACGATCTCGTCGCTGATGCACACCGACGTCGACCGCGCCGACGCCACGCTGATCCAGCTGGCCGACGTGCTGCGCACCACGCTCGATGTCAGCGACCTGCACGAGGCGCCGCTGGCAACCGAGCTGCGCCTGTCGCAAGGCTACGCGCGCGTGATGCAGGAGCGCTATGCGGAGCGGGTCACGATCACCTGGCATATCGCAGACGACACGCTGGCCTGCACGCTGCCGGTCATGAGCATCCAGCCGCTGCTGGAAAACATTTTCAAGCACACGGTGGAAAAGCGCCGCCAGCCGACCGCGATCACGATATCGGCCCTGCGCGATGGCGGCAACTTGCTGGTGCGCCTCGACGACGACACCGGCACGCTGACGCCAGCCAGCGCGCCCGGCATCGGCCTGGCCAACCTGCGCGAACGGCTCGCCGTGCTGTACGGCGAGCGGGCCAGCCTGGTGCTGATGCAGCTCGATCCTGCCGGCGTGCGCGCCGAAATGAGGCTGCCATGCGGATCCTGATCGTTGACGACGAGCGCCCCGCGCGCGACAAGCTGCACCGCCTGCTGGCGCAGGAAGCCGACGTGACGGCGTTGGCCGAGGCGCGCGACGGTGTCGAAGCGCTGGCCCAGATCGACGCCTTCAAGCCGGACGTCGTATTCCTCGATATCCAGATGCCCGAGATCAGCGGCATCGAACTGGCCGCGTCCTTGCCGGCGCCGGCGCCGCTGATCGTGTTCGCCACCGCATTCGACCAGTACGCGATCAGCGCCTTCGACGCCAATGCCATCGACTACCTGCTCAAGCCCTACGACCAGGCCAGGCTGCAGCGCGCGCTGGTGCGAGTGCGCGAACGGCTCAAGGCGCCGCAGCCGGCACCGGCCTTCGACAGCGGCCATGAGGTGCGCCAGCTGCTCGTTTCCGAGCGCGGCGTCAAGCGCGTGGTCAAGGTCGAGCAGATCGCATGGATCGAGACGGCCGACAATTACGTGGTCCTGCATACCGCAGTGGACCAGCCGCTGATGCGCCAGACACTGGCCGGCCTGCTCGACAAGCTGGGGCCGCGCTTCATGCGCTGCCACCGGCGCGCGGCGGTGCAGCTGGACTGGATCGAAAGCGTCATCGCACTCGACAAGGGCGACTGCGAGCTGGTGCTGCGCGGCGGTGCGAAAGTCCAGTGCAGCCGCCAATACAAGGCCGAACTGCTCGCAAAGCTGTAGGCACGCCCGCTTCGCCCCACCGGCATCCCGGTTCGCCACATCCTGCTGGATCGGCGCTGCGGGCCGCCTTATGCTTGGTTCATCATCCACAAACCGGTGCCGCCAACCATGAACAACCCTGCTTCTTCCCGCCTGTACTACCTCGACTGGGTGCGCATTCTCGCCTTTATGCTGCTGATTTTGTACCACGTCGGCATGTACTACGTAAGCTGGGACTGGCACGTCAAAAGTGCTCACGCGAGCGACGCCATCGAGCCGCTGATGATGCTGTCCTCGCCCTGGCGGCTTGGCCTGCTGTTCATGATTTCCGGCGTGGCGTCGAGCTTCATGCTGGCCAAGATCGGCGCCGCCAGCTTCATGCGCCAGCGCAGCTGGCGCTTGCTGGTGCCGCTGCTGTTCGGGATGCTGGTGATCGTGCCGCCACAGCCGTATTTCGAAGTAATCGAGAAGGTCGCCTACCACGGCAGCTACGCCGACTTCATGCGCTTGTACGTGAGCGGCTACGGCGACTTTTGCCGCAAATCCGACTGCCTGCGCTTGCCGACCTGGAACCACTTGTGGTTCGTGGCTTACCTATGGGTGTACACGCTGTTGCTCGGCTCACTGGCGCTGATGGCGGGCAGCCGCATCGCGGCGCTGTCGGACAAGCTGGCCGCGCACATGACCGGCTGGAAGCTGATCGTGCTGCCGGTAGCGTTGCTCGGTTTTGTGCGCGTCATGCTGTTGTCTGCCTTCCCTGCCACCCATGATGTGGTCAACGACTGGTACAACCATGCGCAGTACGTGCCGCTGTTCCTGTTCGGCGCCATGATGGCGCGCCAGGCTGGCGTGTGGCGCAGCATGGACCGCATGCGCTGGGCCGCATTGGGAATGGCGTTCGCCAGCTGGGCCTCGCTGATCGTGTTTTTCTCGTTGCCGGAGTCGGTGACCTTGCACCCGGATTTCCACAGTTTCCGCATGCTGATGCGAGTGGTCTATGCGCTGTGCGGCTGGTGTGCGATCGTTGCCGCGTGCGGCTTTGCGCACCGCCACCTGAACTTCGATAGTGCTGGCCGGCGCTACCTGACCGAGGCGGTGTTCCCGGTGTATATCGTGCACCAGACCTTGATCGTATCGATGGCGCATTTGATCAAGCCGGCCAATATTGCGCCGGCCACCGAGGCACTGGTGCTGGTGGTGCTGACGCTGTGCTTCAGTTTCGGGATCTTCGAAGTGGTGCGACGCGTGGCAGTGCTGCGGCCCTTGTTCGGCCTGGGTAAAGCAGCGCCGGTAGCGGCGCCGCCTGATTCGCGTCGATCAGGTGTTCTTGCCTGACGACGAGCCGCGTCCGGTGCTGGGAGCGGCAGTGCTTCCAGCGACATCGCTCTGGCTGCCGCCGCCCGAGCTGCCCTGGGCGCTGCCGGCCTGACCACTTTGCATGCTGGCGCCGGCGCCATTACCGCGCCAGCCAGCTTGCATGAACGGATCGCTGAACTTGCGCATCGTCTCTTGCTGGTTGCGCACGCTGCGCTCGGTTTCTTCGGTGGCGACACGCTGCACTTCGTCGGCCAGCGCGCGCGCGGTACGGGTGGTTTCCTGCACATGCTGCTCGGTGACGCGCGCCAGCTGTACCTGGGCATCGGCGGCCACGCGCGAAATATGCTGCTGGTATGCGCGCAGCTTGTCGGTTGCCGGCTGGGCCCGGGCGGCCGCAGCGCCCAGGACGTCGGTCTGGCGATCGGCGGTCATCAGCTGGTGGCTGGCCTGGGTGGCTTCTTCCAGCATGGTTTGGGTCAGCTGGATATTCAGGTCGCATAACTGCTGGAACGACTGGAACAGGGACTTGGACATATCATTGAGAAACGACACCTGCGCGTCAATGTGGGAACGCACGGCAGGAGTTACGGAATGGGAAAATGGAAACATGAGTACCTCGATAAAAGATGCACGATAAGGAAATGCGGAGCCGGCGCGATGGGCTGTTAAGCCTGCGCCTGTCGCCGCCGCTGCGGGTGTGTGGTGTACGCCAGCTCTCGAAGCCGCCAGCAAACGTTCAGCACAATGGTCAAGGCTAGGTGCTTGGACCGGTCCGCGCTTGATCTTCATCAAACGAATTCAAATAGACAGAAACAAGTACGTGAAAATGCATTCGATGCAGCAAAATGCGTGGCCCAGATCCCGAGCACCAGCAGCCGCGGCGAACCGAGCAGCGCGGGGCCAATGGCCAGCTGCTGGCGCGCCAGGCCGGCGCGCTGGCGATCGCGGTGGGCGACGCGTTGCGCTCCGAACAGGTGCTGGTGGCCGCGCTGATGGTGCTGGGTGGCGCCAGCCACGCCGGCGCGTTCAGCGCCACACTGCTGCCGATCGCCGCCAAGGTGGCCCTCGGCTGCGTGCCGGTACTGGCGATCCAGCATGCGGTGAGCTGGCGCTATCAGAACCAGGTGCTGCCGCTGGCGGGGGGCGTGAGCGCCACCATGGGCATCACCCAGATCGGCAGTTCCGGTTACTGGGTGTACTACCCATAGTCGTACGCGATGATGGCGGTGAACGGCAGCGACAGCGCCAACCAGGACACGGCGCTGCTGGCAGCGAGCGCCGCGTGGCTGGGGCGGCGCGAAGTCGAATCCTGAATCTCAGTCGGCGTTCAGCTCAACCCACGAAGCAAAGGCGTCGACAAATTTTTGCAGAAACGCCTTGGTGCTGTCGTCGGTCAGCTCGTCGCCGGGATACAGTTTGGCCGCGTTGCTGATGTAGGCCTCGGGCTGCTGCATGGCGGGCATGTCGAGAAATACCAGCGACTGGCGCAGGTGATGGTTAGCGCCGAACGCGCCGGTGGAACCGGGCGTGACGCTGACGATGGCGCACGGCTTGCCGGCCCAGGCGCTCTGGCCATACGGGCGCGAGCCGACATCGATCGCGTTTTTCAGCGCGCCCGGCACCGACCGGTTGTATTCCGGCGTGCAGAACAGGATGCCGTCAAAGCTGCGGATCTTGTCGCGAAATTCGGTGTAGATGGGCGGCGGCGAGGCGTCGTCATCCTGGTTGTACAGGGCCAGCTGGCCGATCTCGACGATCTCCATGTCCAGCGTGGCCGGCGCCAGCTGCATGAGCGTCCTGGCGACTTTGCGGTTGTAGGATTCCTTGCGCAGGCTGCCGATAATTACGGCGATTTTTCTGGTTGCCATGGCGTTCCTTTCGGGTGTGGGCGGGTGACGTCAAATAGTAGCAATTTTCACATCACCGCGCCGCACACCTCAAACACTAGTAGCCGACCGTGAAACGCTGGCGCAGGTGCGCCGGCTGTTCCAGCTCATCGATCATGGCCTTGGCAAAGTCTTCCACCGAAATCCGGCTGCTGCCATCAGCACCGGTCAATAGCTGGTTCAAGCTGGTACGGAAGCTGCCGGTACGCTGGCCCGGCGCGATCATGGCCGAAGGACTGAGCATGGTCCAATTGAGCGAAGCCTCCGTTTGCAGCAATTGCAGCGCCTGGCGCGCGCCTTCCGCGGTGGCCTTGTACTGGGCCGGAAAACCGGGCGTGTCGATCAGCTGCACGCCGGGCGCCACTTCCAGCGAACCGGCGCCGCCCACCATCAGCAAGCGTTTGGCGTGTGCTTCCTTGGCGGCGCCGATGATGCTGCGCGCGCCGGCCAGGTAGTAGTCGAGGACATCGGCCTGGGCGTGGCCGCTGAATGCGGAGATGACGGCATCGGTCCCGGCCAGCTGGGTCGTCAGGCGGGCCACGTCCATCACGTCGGCGGCCAATGCAGTCAGGTTGGCGCGCGCCGGCAGGCGTTCCGGGCGCGTGACCAGCGCCGTCACGTGGTGGCCGCGTTCGAGCGCCTCGTTCAGGATGGCGGTACCGATAAAGCCGCTGGCGCCGATCAGGGTGATGTTCATGGTGTGCTCCGTAAGTGTGGTTGGTGTGAGCAGAATCATGACACCGGCCATTGATAAGATAAACAGCAAGAACGATAATTCATTGTTCTCAAATTCTTATCAGACGCCATGACCATCGACCTCAATGCGCTGACCATCTTCGACGCCGTCGTCGAAGCAGGCAGTTTTACCGGCGCCGCCGACCGGCTGGGCGTGGCCAAGGCCAAGGTCAGCGTCCAGATCGCGCGCCTGGAACGCCAGCTTGGGCTGTCCCTGTTTTCCCGCACCACGCGCCAGGTGTCGCTCACCGACGCTGGGCGCGCGTTGCACGACCAGTGCGAGCCGTTGATGCGCAGCCTGTCCGACGCGCTGGCCGAAGCGGGCAGCGACCAGGGCGAGTTGTCGGGGATGCTGAGGGTATCCACCACGGCGCTGCAGGCGACCCAGTCGATCGGACCGGCGCTGGTGCAGTTCGCCGCGCTCCATCCGCGCCTGCAGGTGGACCTGCGCACCGGCGACCGGGTGGCCGACATGGTGGCCGAAGGGATCGACCTGTCGTTTCGCATGGGATGGCTGCGCGACTCGACCCAGCGCGCCATCAAACTGGGCGAATTCAAGCAGCACGTGGTGGCATCGCCGGCTTACCTGAAGCGGCGCGGCAGCCCGAAACGGCCGGAGCACCTGGCGCAGCATGACTGGGTGGCGCTGTCGCTGCTGGCTACCCCGCTGACCTGGAAGTTCAGCCACGCCGACGCCAAGGACGTAGTGGTGCACATGACGTCGCGCTTGCAGGTCGACTCGCCCAGCACCTTGCTGGCGTTGGTGGAGAACGGCGCCGGCGTGTCGGCGCTGGAAGGAATAACGCTACAGGAATCGTTGGCCGCCGGCAGGCTGGTGAAGGTGCTGCCGACATGGACGCTGCCGGACGGCGGCGTGTACGCGGTGCTGCCGCCCGGCCGGCATGTACCGGCCAAGGTACGCGCCTTCATCGACTTTTATCGCGACTACCTGGTCAAGCACTAGATCCGGCCGCGCCGGAACGCCAGCAGGAATTTTTTGGCTTCGGCAGCCGTCATCACCACTACCGGATCGCCGTGGTACACGTACAGAAATGGCGTACCTCCCAGGCGGTCGGTCAGCTTGGCCGAGACCAGGAAGCGGGTGCCGGCCGGGTAATCGGTGCGCAGGCGCTGCGCGCACTGCACCGCCAGCGTGGGCGCAAAGGCCTGCCCCGCCATCGGCTGCACGCGCAACGCGCCGCTGCGCGAATCGATCACCGATTCGAGCGCAACCTCGCGGTAGGCATAAATATCGCGCGCCATCGCTTACGCCTTGGCCAGACCGGCCGGCATGCGCACCACGTGCGCTTCGCGGATTGGCAGGTTGATCAAGGCTGCGGCTATCGCCAGCGCGATGTCGGCGTACCACATCCAGCTGTAGTCGCCATAGGTGACGAATGACAGGCCGCCCAGCCAGGCGCCGAAGAAGGCGCCGGTCTGGTGCGACAGCAGCGTCAGGCCAAACAGCGTGGACAAATAGCGCACCCCAAACAGCTTGCCCACCAGGCCGGCCGTTGGCGGCACGGTGGCCAGCCAGGTGGCGCCAAGCGCAGCGGCAAAAACGTAGAACGTCAGCGCCGTTTTCGGCGCCAGCAAATACAGCACGATGATCACCGCGCGCGACGCATACAGCAGCGCCAGCAACGACTTCATGCGATAGCGCGACGACAGCGCGCCCATGCTCAGGCTGCCCACAATATTGAATAAGCCGATCAGCGCCAGCGCCGTGGCCGACACGCTCGGCGACAGGTTGCACAGCGCAACTTCGCCCGGCAAGTGCGTGACCAGGAAGGCGATGTGGAAGCCGCATGTAAAGAAGCCCGCGTGCAGGAACAAATAGCTTGGGTCGCGCATGGCGATCTTGATCTGCGCGACCAGCCCGATGCCGGGCGGCTGCACCGCTGGCGCAGCCGCTTTCAAGCCGGCCGCGCGGCGCAGCGGCCACGCCAGCGGAATCGTCAGCAGCGTGGTGGCGGCCATGGTCAGCATCGCCACCACCCAGCCGGCACTGTTGATGATGGCCTGCATCAGCGGCGCGAACACGAACTGGCCGAGCGAGCCGCCGGCGTTGATGAAGCCCGCCGCAAACGGACGGCGCGCGGCCGGCAGGCGCTGCGCGGTGGCGCCGATCAGGATCGAGAAGCTGCCCGCACCCGCCCCGGCCGCGCTGAGCACGCCCATGCACATGATCAGCGACCATTGGGTGCCGGCGAACGGCGTGAGCGCGGTGCCGGCAGCCAGCATCAGCGCGCCCAGCACGATTACCTTGGACGAACCCCATTTGTCGGCCATGGCGCCGAACACCGGCTGCGCCAGGCCCCACATGAACTGGCCGATCGCCATCGCCAGGCTGATCTTGGCGATGCCAAGTCCGGTCGCGGTATTGATCGGCGACAGGAACAGGCCGTTGGTCAATCGCGCGCCCATCGTGATCATCAGGATCGCGGCCGCGGCCAGCATCAGCATCCACGCTGCGCGCGGGGTCATGGGGGTGTCAGGATTCATGGGCAGCTTCCTCAAGCAAGGGGGTCAGTTGGGTCAGTGTGGTGTCAAGCTGCCGGTGCAGCGCGCGTACGGCGTCGCGCCCCACCAGCTGTTCGAATTCAGTCTGGGCGCGGTGCCAGGCGAGGTAGGCTTGCTTGACCTTGTCGCGCCCGGCGGCGGTGATGGTGACGATGCGCTGGCGGCTGTCAGCGCCGCTCTTGAGTTCCAGCCAGCCCGCTTCCAGCAGCGGCTTGAGGTTGCGCGTGAGCGTAGTGCGTTCCAGGCCAAGCAGCTCGGCCAGTTCAGCCACCGGCAGCGCGCCGCGCGCGGCGTGGGCCAGCACGCTGTACTGGGTGGTTTTCAGGCCGCTGCTGGCCAGGTGCTGGTCGTACAGGCGCGACATGGCCCGCGTCAGCTTGCGCAGCCTGAAGCAGGTACAACCCAATGGCGTGTCGGATGGTGCAATCATGCAGCCGATTATAGTGCATATACACCTATTGCGCAGAAGCGACAAAATTGTCGCTGATTGCGCATGTCAGGCATACTGCGATCTGCCTCGCGTCTACGTCCGGCGCCAACTTCATTCAGGAATCCACCGTGGTGCGAAATCAATTCTTCAAAATGGCAATCGTTGGAACATGCTTCCTGTACGCCGGACAGGCGGCCGCGGTGTGCATGAGCGATAACAACCCGTCGGTTCTAAAAGAACGACGCACCACCGCGGCGATTATTGAAGGCGAGGCGCTCCATGCGCAAGAGCTGAAGGAAGATCCGAACGATCCGGCCGCCGTTACCGCGACGATCTACGATGTGCGCGTGGTCCACGCGAAAAGAGGCCGCGTCGCCGGCACCATTCAGGTCCGCTCCGACAACGCCAAGTCGCACTTCCCGATGCAGGTCGGGCGCAACTACATGCTGTTCCTGAAGCGCGATGGCAAGCTCTATACCGTCGACAGCTGCAGCAATTCCGGGAAGATGGCAGAAAAGCGCCAGATCAAATCCAGTATCGTCCCCGACAAGCGCAAGGCCAGGTAAGCGATTGAGACCAAAGACTATCCCACAAGAGGCGCTGTTCTTGCCCGGCGCACTGGGCCGCACCTCGCTGTGGGAACCGGTCGCCGCCTTGCTCACCCATCCCGCCGCCAAGGCCCACCTAGGCTGGCCAGGTTTCGGTGCCACAGCGCCCGATCCGTCCATTCACAGCATCGACGACCTGGTCGCCCAAGTGGTGGCCCGCATCGCCCAACCCACAGCGCTGATCGCACAGTCGATGGGCGGCGTGATTGCGATGCGCGTGGCGTTGGCGCGGCCCGACCTGATCACGCACCTGGTGCTGGCGGTGACGTCCGCTGGCCTCGATGTGGCCGCCCTCGGTGGCCAGGATTGGCGCGCCGCCTTCCACGACGCCAATCCTTTGCTGCCGCGCTGGTTTTCCATGTATCAGGAAGACTTGTCGGCGCAGCTGCCATCGGTGGCGATACCAACCTTGCTGCTGTGGGGCGATTCAGATCCTATCAGCCCGGTCGCCGTCGGCGAACGGCTGGCGTCTTTGCTGCCGCGCGCGCAGTTGCATATAATCAATGGCGGCGATCACAATCTCGCCGAGACCCATGCCCCGCGCGTGGCAGCGCTGATCGACGCCCATCTTCAATCTTGAATTTGCGTTCATCCTGCTGGCCATCAGTGTCGACAGAGCCGAAAAGTGGGCGTAAGCTGCTAGCTCGGTCGTTTGAGTTCGTCACACCATAGGAGGATTTTCCATGCGTACGCGAAACTATTTCTGCACCGCCTTGACACTTTCTTTGTGCGTTGCCGCTTCAGGCCAAGCGATGGCCAAAAATACCAAAGACATGCAGTTCATGGCGTTCCCAGGCCTGCCTACCTGCACCAGCGGCTCGGTGCAAAACGGCGATCCGTCCAAAGAAGCGTCTATCATCCTGGTCAAGGCCAAATCCGGCTGCGTCATTCCCTGGCACTGGCATACGCCCAGCGAACACCTGATGATCGTCTCCGGCACGGCGCGCGCCGAGATGAAGGATGGTGAAACGGTGACGCTGCAAAGCGGCGGCTTCACCAGCATGCCGGCCAAGCACGTGCACCAGTTCACGTGCTTGAAAGCGTGCACCTTCTATGTCGCGTCCGATGGCGTGTTCGACCTGCATTACGTCGATCCGGCAGGACAGGAACTGGCGCCGGCCGACGCGTTAAAAGCAGTCAAGGAGACTGCCGCCAGCGCGCCAAAATAGCGGCCGCTGTGCAGTGGCATCAGTCTTTAGCGCCCGCAGTCATGTGGGTGCGCACCGCCGCCATGAACGCCTGCGGATCTGCTGGCGGAAAGTAGACCGACTCGCTGCCGTACTGAATGCGATAGTGGCCCAATGACGTCAGGGACGGCGTCATTTCGCGTGGCGGAAACAAGGGCCACACCCAACCGCGCCAGATAAGCTCTGAGCGCGGCACTTCCTCGACGCATGCGATGTCGGACCAGGCAATGAACTTTGGCCCGCCGAAGGCACGCGACAAGCGAATCCCGGCCGGGGATATTTTCAAATTTGTGACGCACAACAGGATGAAAATGGCGTACAAGGCGCATGCGACTGCACTGGCAAGCACCACGCTGCCCGCGATCCAAAAACAAATGAGCGCCGGAAGGCCAAACAACACGCCCACCTGGAGCAAGCCGATGCCCGCCGACAGGATCGTGTCGCTGATATCGCGTGGGGCTATGCGTGGCTGGAATACTTGTTCGGTCATCAAAATTTTCCCTGACGTTATTTGGAGCGATTGCTCTCGATGAATTTGTACTCGCCGTTTTTGCGCAGCGCCACATGCAGCGTCCAGCCGCCACGCACGGCCGCATTGTAAATGACGGCCATGTAGCAGGCCGCGTAGCGCTCCTGGAAGAACTTCTGCTTGGTGCGGCACTCCAGCGGCGGCGCGGCCGACACCGAATACACGCCCAGCGGCGAAGTGCCGAAATCGATACCGGCCTTCGGGTCTTTCAGCTGCCTTTTCTCTTCTTCCAGGAAGGCCAGGCCGCCGCTTTCCACGCGCGCCTTGACGCGGTAAGCGTTTTCAAGCGGCACGTTATCGGACAGGAAGAACCAATCCTTGCCCGGATAGCTTTGCACGCCAAAGTCGATCGCCGGGCAGCTCTTGTCGGCCAGCGATTTGGCCACTGCCGTCTTGCGTTTCGACGTCTGCACTGCAGGGTCTTTCGGATCGACGCCGAACTCATACATCACGCAGGCAGTGGTGCCGCCGCTATCGGGCTTGGTCACCACCACCGCGCCTTCGCGCGCCAGCGCGCATTTGCGCAGCGTGGAACCGGGCGGCAGCATCACGCGGGCCTTCTTTGCGGCGTCTGAAAACAGCTCCACCTTGTAGGGACTGACTTCACACGCCACCGGGGCGTCGACTGGGATGGTTGCAAACATGGTTCTACCTTTTAAATGGGTGTGCGGGGTCAAGTCGGGG
>JAZJXM010000048.1:11858-50867 GCA_040390915.1 Pseudomonadota bacterium | reverse complement strand
CAATGCGCCAATTATGGCGCATTGCCCGACCTGCCCCCAAGGGAATCCTGAAGATCAGGCAGTTGCGGCCTTGATCAGCATGCAGATCGCTTCGGCCGCAATGCCCTCTTCGCGGCCAAGGTAGCCCAGCTTCTCGTTGGTCTTGGCTTTGACGTTGACCTGCTGCGGTGACACGCCGATGTCTTCGGCGATGCGCGAAACCATTTGCGCGATGTGCGGCGCCATTTTCGGCGCCTGCGCGATGATGGTGGCGTCGATATTGCCGATCGTGTAGCCGGTCGCGATGACGCGGTGCGCCACTTCGCGCAGCAAGGTGCGCGAATCGGCGCCGGCGAACATCGGGTCGGTGTCGGGGAAGTGCTTGCCGATGTCGCCCAACGCGGCCGCGCCGAGCATGGCGTCGATGATCGCGTGCAGCAGCACGTCGGCGTCCGAGTGGCCGAACAGGCCGGTCTTGTGCGGGATCGTGACCCCGCCGATGATCAGTTTGCGGCCCTCGACGAGCGCGTGGCAGTCGTAGCCGGTGCCGATGCGGAAAGGTGGTGTGGGATTGTAGGAAGCCAGTGCCATGATGTCATTCACAAGGGTTAAGGCGCAGCCAGGTACATCTCGGCGATCCGGATGTCGGCCGGCAGCGTCACTTTTAAGTTACGGGGATGTCCTTCAACCAGTTTGGGCGACAGGCCCAACGCTTCGACCGCACTGGCGTCATCGGTAATGACGCTGGCGTCGGTGGCCGCTGCAAGCGCGTCGCACAGCAGCCGGTAGCGAAACATCTGCGGGGTTTGCGCCAGCCACAGGCCGTCACGGGAAACCGTGGAGACGGCACTGCCGGCGCGCTTGACGGTGTCCACCACCGGCAGCGCCAACAGGCCGCCGACGGCGTCGCCGCCTATCGTTGTAATGAGTTTTGCTATCAATGCGGCGGTCAGGCCGGGGCGCGCGGCGTCGTGCACCAGCACCCAGTCCTGCTCGCCCAGCACTTCGCCCATCTGGCGCAAGGCGTTCTGCACCGATTCCATGCGCGAGGCGCCGCCGCAGCGCAGCACCGTCACACCTGCAGCTGGCACGACCGCGTCGATGTGCGGGTCGTCCGGGCTGACCACCACGTACACATGGTCAATCAGCTCGCTCGACAAAAAGGCGTCTATGGTGTGGCGCAACATGGGTTTGCCGGCCACCGTCATGTATTGCTTGGGACCGGCGCCGGCCATGCGCGCGCCGACGCCGGCCGCCGGAATCAGGGCGAGGTAGCGGGTGGATTGTTGCGACATGGTGTTCATCTTGCTCGATTGGCCGGTCCGATAAGTGACTGTACCTCACCTTTGCAAACTTTGCTCAGGCGCGCATATTCTTCTGCCGAGTCGATCACTGCCTGTTGTTCCTCGACGCTGGCCAGTTCCCGCTTCATGTAGGGCATCCAGCCGTCGTCGATTTCGCGCTTGAGCGATACGCTGACTTGCCCTGCCCGCGCGTACAGCGGCTTGTTGTCGAAACGCTTGGACAGTGCCGCGCGCACCGTTCTCTCCACTTTCGGCAAATGCTCGCGATAGGCCTTGAGGTGGCGCATTTCATGCGCAAGAATCTCCTGATACGCGCACGTTCCCGGCACGAATTCGCTCCCTACGTAAATGATGACCGGCGGGTATGTCAGCTCGACCTCGATCTGGGGTGCACCGCACTCATTGTCGGAAAACGGATCCTTGATCAGGACCACGCGGTGCTCGATCGACAGGCGTCCTTCGGCATGCGTGACGCCCAGCACCGTGGCCTCGGGCGGCGCGCCGACCTTGAGCGCGGTCAGCGCCCGGAACGATTTGCTATTATCGATCGAATAACCGTTCTGCTGGGTCAAGACGGTGACGGTGTTGCCCATCGCGCCCTCGCAGCGCTGCTCGAACGCGGAACTGGCTGCCGCGTTGCCGGTGCACAGCATGGCCAGCATGAACAGCAGCGCTTTCATGCGCCCTACCCCAGCTTCCAGGCGCCCGATTGCAGCTTTTCGAGCCAGAACGCGCCGATGATGGTTTTTACATCGGTGATCTGGCCGCTGCGCACCATCTCCAGCATCTCGGGCAAGGTGGCGCTGAAGGTTTCCAGGAATTCGTGTTCATCGAGCTTGCACGGCCCGGCAGTCAGGCCGCGCGCGACGAACAGGTCGAGGTGCTCGTCCGAATAGGCGATCGCGTTGTGGATGGTGGTGACGAATTGCCAGTCGCTGGCGGTGTAGCCGGTTTCCTCTTGCAGCTCGCGCTTGGCGCAGGCCAGGATGTCTTCACCCGGGTCGATTTTACCGGCCGGCAGTTCGATGAACACGCGTTCGAGCGGATAGCGGAACTGGCGTTCGAGCAACACGCTGCCGTCGTCCAGGATGGCCAGCACGACGACCGCGCCCGGGTGCTTGATGTATTCGCGGAACGTGGTGGCGCCGTTGGGCAGGCTGACCTGGTCGCGCGCGATCTTCAGGAAGCTGCCGTCGTAGGCGACAATCCCGTCGATCCGTGTTTCTCTAAGCTGCGAATCCATGCGGACTCCTGGTCGGTTTAATGGTGGTGCTTGCGCAGATAGCGCAGTACGAATCCAGGAAACGCCAGAACGACAAACAGGGGCACCGTGATCATGTAAAACTCTTTGACCTGGGTGAAGACATTGCCGATCCGGGCTTCCAGCGCATACGCGATCGCACCGGTGACAAAGTATAGAACAAGCAGCTCGAACACGCGTGTCCACGCGTGTTTCTTGCCGCTTTTTAGAGGAAGTACGCCAAACAGCGACTCGTTGATGAACGGCAGATTGGCCGCCGCCAGGGCGACGGCAATCAGCAGCCAGCTCGATGCAGTTACCTCCATCAGGAGCCGAGGGTCCTGGTCATTGCGTTCATGCAGGCAGTCAGCAGCGGACCGGCGTAGATGCCCAGCACGACTACCGCGATACCGTTGACGGTCAAAGTGGCACGCATGTCGAACGGCACCGCAATGGCGGCGGTGTCGGTCGGCTCGTCAAACCACATCAGCTTGACCACGCGCAGGTAGTAGAACGCGCCGATCAGCGAGAACATCACTGCCACCACGGTCAGCCACACGGCGCCGGTCGACAGCACTGCCTGCAGCACCGCGAACTTGGCGGCGAAGCCCATCATCGGCGGCACGCCGGCCAGCGAGAACAGCAGGATCGACATGACGGAAGCGAACCACGGGCTGCGCTTGGACAGGCCCTTGAAGTCGTTCAGTTCTTCGGCTTCAAAGCCGGAACGGGCCAGCATCATGATCAGGCCGAAGGTGCCCAGCGTGGTCAATACGTAGGTGATCGTGTAGTACATCGCCGAGCTGTAAGCGGCGCTGATATTGGCCTGGTTTTCGCCGACCACGCCCGACAACAGGCCAAGCAGGATGAAGCCGCCCTGGGCGATGGTCGAATAGGCCAGCATGCGCTTCAAGTTGGTCTGGGCGATCGCGGTCAGGTTGCCCACCACCAGCGACAGCACAGCGAGCACCATCAGCATTTGCTGCCACTGGATGGCCATCGGCAGCAAGCCTTCAACCAGCAGGCGGATGCAGATCGCAAAGGCGGCCAGTTTTGGCGCGGCGCCCAGCAGCAGCGTCACTGCCGTTGGCGAACCCTGGTAGACGTCAGGCACCCACATGTGGAACGGTACCGCGCCCAGTTTGAACGCCAGGCCAGCGACCACGAACACGATGCCAAACACCAGGATCGCGTGATTGGCGGTGCCCAGCGACGCCATGCGGGCGACCATGTTGATGTCCAGCGAACCGGTAGCGCCGTACAGCATCGAGATGCCATACAACAGGAAGCCGGAAGCCAGCGCACCCAGAATGAAGTACTTCATCGACGCTTCGGTCGATACCGCGTGGTCGCGGCGCAGCGCCACCAGCGCGTACAGCGACAACGACATCAACTCCAGGCCCAGGTAGATGATCAGCATGTTGTTGGCCGAGATCATGATCATCTGGCCCAGCACCGAGAACAGCGCCAGCACGTAGAACTCGCCGCCCAGGTTACCGGACATCATGCCCCGTTCAGTCGCATACTGGCGCGAGTAGATCAGCGTGATGGCGGTGGCCAGGTAGGTGAACATCTTGAGCAGGTTCGACATCGGGTCCGACACGAACATATTGTTGAACGTGTAGACCGTGGTGCCGGCCGAATAATCGATCCAGGTCAGCCAGGCGCACACGCCCAGCGTGGCCAGCGACATGTAGTACGTCAGCGCCCGTTTGGACTCCGACAGGAACATGTCGATCAGCAGGATCGCCGAAGCGGCGATCAACAGGAAGATTTCGGCGTAAACCGGGATCAGGTTGGGATTGGTATTTTCGATCATAGTCTGTTTTATTACCGCAGTTTCGACACGGAGACTTGCTGGAGCAAGTCAGCGACCGAGGTTTGCATCGTATCGGTGAATGGCGCCGGGTACAGGCCCATGGCGATCACGGCGATCGCCAACAGGCCAAGCATCAGGAACTCACGCTTGTTCAGGTCGACCAGTTCGGCCACATGCTTGTTGGCGATGGCGCCGAAGATCACGCGCTTGACCATCCACAGCGAGTACGCCGCGCCGAAGATCAGTGCCGTCGCGGCCAGCATGCCGATCCAGAAGTTGAACTGGACCGCGCCCAGGATCACCATGAATTCGCCGACAAAGCCGGACGTCGCAGGCAGGCCGCAGTTAGCCATCGAGAACAGCACGATGAAGGCCGCGAACTTCGGCATGGTATTGACCACCCCTCCGTAGTCGGCGATCTGGCGCGAGTGCATGCGGTCGTACAGCACGCCGATGCAAAGGAACATCGCGCCCGAGATGAAGCCGTGCGAAATCATCTGCACGATGCCGCCCGCAACCGACATCTGGTTGAACATGAAGAAGCCCAGCGTCACGAAACCCATGTGCGCGATCGACGAGTAGGCGACCAGTTTTTTCATGTCCTTCTGGACCAGAGCGACCAGGCCGACGTAGATCACGGCGATCAGGGACAGCGTGATGATGAAGCCGGCCATCGCGTGCGATGCGTCCGGGGTGATCGGCAGCGAGAAGCGCAGGAAGCCGTACGCGCCCAGTTTGAGCATGATCGCGGCCAGCACGGCCGAGCCGCCGGTAGGCGCTTCGACGTGCACGTCCGGCAGCCAGGTGTGGACCGGGAACATCGGCACCTTGACTGCAAACGCGGCCAGGAAGGCGATGAAGATGAAGGTCTGCTCTTTCATCGTCAACGGCAGTTTTTGCCAGTCGAGGATGTTGAAGCTGCCCGAGGCGTTGTACAGGTAAATGATGGCGACCAGGGTCAGGAGCGAACCGAGGAAGGTGTACAGGAAGAACTTGAACGACGCGTACACGCGGTTTTCGCCGCCCCAGATACCGATGATGATGAACATCGGGATCAGGGTCGCTTCGAAGAAGAAGTAGAACAGCAAGCCGTCCATCGCGCAGAATACGCCGATCATCAGGCCCGACAGAATCAGGAACGCGCCCATGTACTGCGCCACGCGCTTTTCGATCACTTCCCACGCCGAGATCACGACGATGACGGTGATGAAGGCCGTCAGCGGCACAAACCACAGCGACAGGCCGTCGACCGCGAGCGAGTAGAAAATGTTGAACTGGCCAATCCACGGCGCCGACTCGACAAACTGCATGCCGTGGGCGGCGTTATCGAAGTGGCACAGCAGCGGCAGCGTCGCCAGGAAGCTGACGATGGCGCCAGCCAGCGACAGCCAGCGGGTCAGGCCCGGCTTTTCGTCGCGGCCGATGAACAGGATCAGCGCGCCAAAGGCGATCGGGAGCCAGATCGCCAGGCTCAGTAATGGAGGGTAGGTAGAAAGAGACTGCATCATGTTGTCGTTGTCTTTGCGTGTCTGATTAAGCGTGCCAGAACGGGAGGAAGTACATCAGTGCGCCGAGCACGCCGATGATCATCACGAACGCGTAATGGTAGATATAGCCGGTCTGCCCCGTACGGACGATGGAAGAGACCCAGCCGACCAGTTTCGCGCTGCCGTTGACCAGCATGCCGTCGATCAGCGTCTTGTCGCCCACATTCCACAGGCCACCGCCCAGCAGGCGCGCGCCGCCGGCGAACACCACGTCGTTGAACTTGTCCATGTAGTACTTGTTGTCGAGCAGCGTGTGCAGCGCATGGAACTTGGCGTAGAACCAGGCCGGCACCTTCGGATTGACCATGTAGCAGTAGTAGGCCGAAGCGACACCGGCAGCAGCGAGCATGAACGGCAGCGTCATGAACGAGTGCAGCGCCATTTGCATCCAGCCACCGAGGTGGTGGAATTCGTGGCTCAGCTCTTCCATCGCAGGATGGTTCTCGCCGACGGCAATGACGCCCTTGAAGAATTCACCATGCAGCATCGGGCCGATCGTCATCGCGCCGATGATCACCGACGGAATGGCCAGCAGGATCAGTGGCAGCGTCACCACCAGTGGCGACTCGTGCGGCTTCTGGCCTGGCGCAAGGCCATGGTGATGATGGTCGTCGTGGTCTTCGTCGTGGGCATCGGAATCGTGGCCATGGCTGTGATGCTGCGGCTTGCCGAAGCGCTCTTCGCCGTGGAACACCAGGAAGTACATGCGGAACGAGTAGAACGCGGTGACGAACACGCCAGCGAGCACGGCAAAATAGGCGAAACCGGAACCGGCGATATGGGACGCGCCCACCGCTTCGATAATGCTGTCCTTCGAATAGAAACCCGAGAAGAACGGCGTGCCGATCAGGGCCAGGGAGCCGAGCAAGGCGGTGATCCAGGTGATAGGCATGTACTTGCGCAGGCCGCCCATGTTGCGGATGTCCTGGTCGTGATGCATGCCGATGATGACCGAGCCGGCGCCGAGGAACAGCAGCGCCTTGAAGAAAGCGTGCGTCATCAGGTGGAACACGGCCACCGAGTAAGCCGACGAACCCAGTGCCACAGTCATGTAACCGAGTTGCGACAGAGTCGAGTAAGCGACCACGCGCTTGATATCGTTTTGAATGATGCCCAAAAAGCCCATGAACAGCGCCGTGATCGAACCGATCACCAGCACGAACGACAAGGCGGTGTCGGACAGTTCGAACAGCGGCGACATGCGCGCCACCATGAAAATACCTGCGGTGACCATGGTCGCGGCGTGGATCAGTGCCGAAATCGGGGTCGGACCTTCCATCGAGTCAGGCAGCCAGACGTGCAGCGGAAACTGGGCCGATTTGCCCATCGCGCCGATGAACAGGCAGATGCAGGCGGCGGTCAGCAGCGGCCAGCCGGTGGCGGCCACCGTCATCTGGGCCAGCGCGTCCTTCTTGTCAAATACTTCCTGGAAGTTCATCGAACCGGCGTAGGCCAGCAGCAGGCCGATACCGAGGATGAAGCCGAAGTCGCCCACGCGGTTGACCAGGAACGCCTTCATGTTGGCGAAGATCGCGGTCGGACGGGTGTACCAGAAGCCGATCAAGAGGTACGACACCAGGCCCACCGCTTCCCAGCCGAAGAACAGCTGCAGGAAGTTGTTCGACATGACCAGCATCAGCATCGAGAACGTGAACAGCGAGATGTAGGCGAAGAATCGGTTGTAGCCTTCGTCGTCAGCCATGTAGCCAATGGTGTAGATGTGCACCATCAGCGACACGAACGTCACCACGCACATCATCATCGCCGACAAGGCGTCGATCTGGAAGCCGACCGCCATCTTCATCGTGCCGACCGTCATCCAGGTGTAGATGTCGCCCTTGAAGTAGTCGCCATCGAGCACGCCAAGCAGCGTGTGCACCGACAGGATCAGTGCAATGAGCACGCCCAGGATCGTCACCGTATGCGACGTCTTGCGGCCGACCATATTGCCGAAGAACTTGGTACCGAACAAGCCAGCAATCACTGCGCCAGCAAGCGGCGCCAGTGGGATGGCAAGCAGGAGGTTAGGGTTAAGAATTTGCCCCGACATGTTGAACCTTAATCGTTATGTATTCGAATTTTTATCTGAGAACCAGGTACATCAGCCTTTGAGGCGGTCCAGGTCTTCCACATTGATCGTGTCCAGCCCGCGGAACATGACCACCAGGATCGCGAGGCCGATTGCCGATTCGGCGGCCGCCACGGTCAGGATGAAGAAAACGAAGATCTGCCCACCGGCGTCGCCGAGGTAATGCGAAAACGCGATGAAATTGAGGTTCACCGCCAGCAGCATCAGTTCAATGGCCATCAGCAGCACGATGACGTTCTTACGGTTCAGGAAGATCCCGACGATCGAAATCGCAAACAGGATCGCGCCGAGAACCAGGTAGTGTTCGAGCGATGGGGTCATTTGATCTCCTTGCTTGCAGCTTCAGCTGCCTGGGCTGCTTGCGCTTCGGCGGCAGCTTTCGCAGCAGCGTCGATCGCCTTCTGGTCCACGGTTGCCATCTTGACGATGCGCAGGCGGTCGTTACGCTTGACGCGCACTGCGTCACCAGCGTTGAAGGCCTTGGTGTCCTTGCGTTTGCGCAGCGTCAGCGCCACAGCGGCGATGATTGCCACCAGCAGGATCGCCGCAGCGATCTCGAAGCCGTAAATGTATTTGGTGTAGATCAGCAGGCCCAGTTCCTTGGTGCCGCCGATATTGCCGCCCATGACTTCCGAGCGCGGCTCGTAGGTATGGAAGCCGCGCCACAGCACCGCTGCCATCTCGAGCACGATCACCGCGCCCACACCAGTGGCGATCGGCAGGTAGGACCAGAAACCTTCGCGCATTTTGTCGATATTAATATCCAACATCATGACCACGAACAGGAACAGCACCATGACCGCGCCCACGTAGACCAGCACCAGCACGATGGCCAGGAACTCGGCTTTGAGCAGCATCCAGATGCCGGCCGCGTTGAAAAACGCCAGCACCAGGAACAGCGCGGCGTGAACCGGGTTCCTGGCAGTGATGACGCGGGTCGCGGCGATCAACATGATCGCCGAGAACACGTAAAACATTATCGATTTAAATTCCATAACTAACCCAGAAGACTTGCAGATTAACGGTAAGGAGCGTCAGCCGCGCGTGCAGCGGCGATCTCGCCTTCGTAGCGGTCACCGACCGCCAGCAGCATTTCTTTCGTGTAGTACAAGTCGCCGCGTTTCTCGCCGTGGTATTCCAGCACGTGCGTCTCGACGATCGAATCGACCGGGCAGGATTCTTCGCAGAAGCCGCAGAAAATGCACTTGGTCAGGTCGATGTCGTAACGCGTGGTGCGGCGCGAACCGTCTTCGCGCTGTTCCGACTCGATCGTGATCGCCATCGCCGGGCACACCGCTTCGCACAGTTTGCAGGCGATGCAGCGCTCTTCCCCGTTGGGGTAGCGGCGCAGCGCGTGCAGGCCACGGAAACGTGGCGACATCGGCGTTTTTTCTTCCGGATACTGGACCGTGATCTTGCGCGAGAACGCATAGCGTCCCGTCAGCGCAAGGCCTTTGAACAGTTCGACCAGCAGCATGCTGCTGAAAAAGTCTTTGATTTGATTCATTGTTCCTGTTCCTTACTTCCAAATGTTCCAGGACGTCTGCATGATGCCAGCGACCAGGACCAGCCAAACCAGCGTCACCGGGATGAAGATTTTCCAGCCCAGGCGCATGATCTGGTCATAGCGGTAGCGTGGAAAAGTACCGCGCACCCAGATGAACAGCGAAACGATCACGAAGGCTTTGGCGAACAGCCAGAAGAAGCCCATGAATGCGCCGAAAGTGCCGCTCATTTCCAGTGCCGCGATCGGTGCGTGCCAGCCGCCGAGGAACATGATGGCAGCGAGCGTGCCGATCAAAATCATGTTGGCGTATTCGGCCAGCATGAACATGGCGTACGACATGCCCGAGTATTCGACCATGTGGCCGGCCACGATTTCGGACTCGCCCTCAACCACGTCGAACGGGCTGCGGTTGCACTCGGCCAGGCCGGAGGTCAGGTAGACCACGAACAGCGGCAGCAGCGGCAGCACGTTCCAGGACACGAACGAGAGGCCGTGTTCGACGCCCCAGCCCTTGTTCTGCATGCCGACGATGTCGGAGAAATTCAGGCTGCCCGATACCATCAGAATGACCACCAGCACGAAGCCGATTGGAATTTCGTAGGAAATCATCTGCGCCGAGGCGCGCATCGCGCCCATGAACGAGTATTTCGAGTTCGACGCCCAGCCGGCGATGATGATGCCGTACACCTCGATCGAGGTGATCGCCATCAGCAGCAGCAAGCCGGCGTTGACGTTGGCCAGCGCCGCGCCAGGTCCGAACGGCACCACCACCCAGGCGGCCAGCGCCGGCATGATCGTCATGATCGGGCCGATGATGAACAGTGCCGACGATGCCTTGGCCGGCACCACGATTTCCTTGAACAGCAGCTTGAGCGCATCTGCGATCGGCTGCAGCAGGCCGGCAGGACCGACCCGGTTAGGGCCGATACGGATCTGGATCCAGCCAATCAGCTTGCGCTCCCACAGGGTGGCGTAAGCGACCAGGCCCATGAGCGGCAGCAGCACGCACATGATCTTGGCCAGGGTCCAGAACAAAGGCCAGCTGTAGCCGACGTTGGTGGCGCCCCAGGCGTTAATGCCATCAATCATTTCTGGCAGCGTCATCAGATCCCCTCCCCTGCTTTTTCAACCGAGATGGCACCGAACATCGCGCCCAGGGTGGCGGTTGCCGGATGGGCTGCGGAGACGCGTACCGTGTTCGCTGGCAGGCGGGCATCGATGCCGGCCATCAGGATCGCGGAAGCTGCGCCTTGCGATACCTTGACCTTGTCGCCGGCTTTCACGCCCAGCGTGTCGGCCAGCGCCGCAGGCAGCTGCACCAGTGGTGCGTGCGAATCGGCGGTGCGCAGCAGCGGCGCCGAACGGCGTGCAATCGCGTCAGCGAAGTAGATCGGCACGTCGGTCACGCGTTCGAGCGCGCCGGCGATGCCGAACGATGCGCCAGTGGCGGCGGTTTTCGACAGGTTATTCAGTTTGCCCGACAGGTCGGTGACGCCTTTGCCAAACAGCTCGTCGCGGATCGCTTCCGAGGTGTCGTAGTCAAAGCCGGCCACGCCCAGCAGGTTGCCCAGCACGCGCAGTACTTTCCAGGCCGGACGGGTGTCGCCCAAAGGCTTGACGGTGCCGTTGAAGCTTTGTGCGCGGCCTTCGCAGTTCACAAATGTACCCGAGGTTTCGCTGAACGGCGAAATCGGCAGCAGCACGTCAGCGTAGTCGAAACCATGCTGGAAGGCCGACATGACGACCACCATTTCGGCGGCCTTCAGTGCGGCGGTGGCTTGCTGCGGATTCGCAGCGTCCAGCTCAGGCTCGGCGTTCAGCAGCACGTAGGCTTTTTTCGGCGTGTCGAACAGCGCCTTGTTGGTCGTCGCGCCGACCAGGTAGCCGCCAACCGTGTTGGCGGCTTCCGTCAGGTAGCCGAACTTGGCGCCGGTCTGCTCTGCGATCCACTGGGCGGCGGCGTGCAGTGCCGACGCTTGCGGGTGATGTGCAGCAGCGTTACCCATCAGGACCACGCCTTCAGCGCTGGAGAGGCTCTCGGCGATCTTGGTAGCGGCGCTTGACGCCTTGAAGTCGGCGAAACCGCTTGGCGCAGCAACGCCCTTGGCGGCAGCGACAGCAACCACGATTTCCGACAAGGCGGCCAGCCAGTCGCTCGGCGCGGCGATCATCTTGTTGGCGGTCGGGATCAGCAGTTCGTCGTCCGACGCGTGCACGATCGACAGCTTGGCGCCGGCCTTGACGGCAGCGCGCAAGCGGGTGGCGACCAGCGGGTGATCCTTGCGCAGGAACGAGCCGACGATCAAGGCGCGCTTGACGTTGGTCAGTTCGGCGATCGGCATGCCCAGCCAAGGGGTGATCTGGCCGTCCAGCGCGAAGTCGCTCTGGCGCGTGCGGAAGTCGATGTTCTCGGAACCGATGCCGCGCATGGCCTTGGCCAGCAGGTGCAGTTCTTCGACCGTCGAGTGGCCGGTGCCAATCGCTGCGATGCTGTCGGCGCCGTGTTCGTGCTTGATGTTGCGCAGGCCGTGCGCCACGTATTCGAGCGCGGTCTGCCAGTCAGTCTCGGCCCACTGGCCGCCCTGCTTGAGCATCGGCTTGGTCAAACGGGTGTCGCTGGCCAGCGCTTCGTACGAGAAGCGGTCCTTGTCCGAGATCCAGCACTCGTTGATCGCGTCGTTTTCCAGCGGGAGAACGCGCATCACCTGGCCACCCTTGACCTGAACGATCAGGTTGGTGCCCAGCGAATCGTGCGGCGACACCGACTTGCGGCGCGACAGTTCCCAGCTACGGGCGGTGTAACGGAATGGCTTGGACGTCAGTGCGCCGACCGGGCACAGGTCGATCATGTTGCCCGATACTTCGGAGTCGATGGTCTTGCCGACGAAGGCGGTGATTTCCGCGTGTTCGCCGCGGCCCAGCATGCCCAGTTCCATCACGCCGGCCACTTCCTGGCCGAAACGCACGCAACGGGTGCAGTGGATACAGCGCGTCATCTCTTCCATCGAGATCAAGGGGCCGGCGTCTTTCGGCGGCACCACGCGCTTGTCTTCTTCGTAGCGCGAGTGCGATTTGCCGTAGCCGACCGCCAGATCCTGGAGCTGGCATTCGCCGCCCTGGTCGCAGATCGGGCAATCGAGCGGGTGGTTAATCAGCAGGAATTCCATCACCGATTTTTGCGCCTGAACCGCTTTTTCGCTGTTCGAACGCACGATCATGCCGGCCGAGACAGGCGTCGCGCAAGCTGGCAAAGGCTTGGGGGCCTTCTCCACTTCCACCAGGCACATGCGGCAGTTGGCAGCGATCGACAATTTCTTGTGATAGCAGAAATGCGGGATATAGGTCCCGATCTTGTTAGCTGCGTCCATCACCATCGAACCGGGTGGGACCTCAACTTTTTTACCGTCAATTTCAATTTCAACCATGAGATTTCTCTGGCCTTAGATATAAGCGGGCACGAGGCAATGCTTGTGCTCGATGTGGTATTCAAATTCTTCGCGGAAGTTCTTGATCATGGCCCGTACCGGCATCGCCGCCGCATCGCCCAGTGCGCAAATGGTGCGGCCCTGGATGTTGTCGGCGATCGAGTTCAGCATGTCCAGGTCGTCGGGACGGCCCTGGCCGTGCTCGATGCGGTGGATCATGCGGTACAACCAGCCCGTGCCTTCGCGGCACGGCGTGCACTGGCCGCAGGATTCTTCGTAATAGAAGTACGACAGGCGCAGCAGCGACTTGACCATGCAGCGCGTCTCGTCCATGACGATCACGGCGCCCGAACCGAGCATCGAACCGGCCTTGGCGATCGAGTCGTAGTCCATGTCGGTGTTCATCATGACTTCGCCGGTCAGCACGGGCATGGACGAGCCGCCAGGAATGACTGCCTTGATCTTTTTACCGTCGCGCATGCCGCCGGCCAGCTTGAGCAATTCGCTGAACGGCGTGCCCATCGGAACTTCGTAGTTGCCAGGCAGTGCCACGTCGCCCGACATCGAGAAGATCTTGGTGCCGCCGTTGTTCGGCTTGCCCAGTTTCGCGTACGCCTCGCCGCCCATGTTGATCACCCATGGCACCGCAGCGAAGGTCTCGGTGTTGTTGATCGTGGTCGGCTTGCCGTACAGGCCGAACGAGGCAGGGAAAGGCGGCTTGAAGCGCGGCTGACCCTTTTTGCCTTCGAGCGACTCGAGCAGCGCGGTTTCTTCGCCGCAGATGTAAGCGCCGTAGCCGTGGAAAGCGTGCAGCTGGAACGTGAAGTCGGAGCCCAAGATGCGGTCGCCCAGCATATTGGCCGCGCGTGCTTCTTCCAGCGCTTCTTCAAAGCGGTCGTAGTCGGCGAAGATCTCGCCGTGGATATAGTTGTAACCCACGGTGATGCCCATCGCGTACGCGCCAATGGCCATGCCTTCGATCAGCGCATGCGGGTTGTAGCGAATGATGTCGCGGTCCTTGAACGTGCCCGGTTCGCCTTCGTCGGTATTGCAGACGAGGTATTTCTGGCCCGGGAACTGGCGCGGCATGAAGCTCCACTTCAAGCCAGTCGGGAAACCGGCGCCGCCACGGCCGCGCAGTGACGAGGCTTTCAGTTCGGCGATCACTTGCTCAGGCGTGATTTTTTCTTCCAGGATGCGGCGCAGCGCGCTGTACCCGCCGCGTTTCACGTAATCCTGCAAATGCCAGTTCTTGCCATCGAGATCGGCAAGAATGAGCGGAGCGATGTGGCGATTATGGAGTGATGTCATTTCTTCAGTTCCTCGACCAGCGCGTCGATCTTGTCGTTCGACATCCAGCTGCACATGCGCTTGTTATTGACCAGCATGACAGGTGCGTCGCCGCACGCGCCCATGCACTCGCCTTCGACCAGCGTGAACTGGCCGTCGGCCGTGGTTTCGCGAAAACCGATGCCCAGCTTTTCTTTCAAGTGGTGCGCTGCCTTCTCGCCGCCGGACAACTGGCACGGCAGGTTGGTGCACACCGAAATCTTGAATTTGCCGACCGGCTTGGTGTTGTACATATTGTAGAAAGTGGCCACTTCCTGCACCGCAATGGCAGGCATGCCGATATAGTCGGCAACGTCCTGCAGCACTTCCGGCGGCAGCCAGCCCTTTTCGTCCTGGGCGATGGCGAGCGCCGCCATGACCGCGGATTCTCTGTGGTCTGGCGGGAACTTGGCGAGTTCACGATCGATTTTTTTGTATGACTGCTCTGATAACAACATGTTTTTACCTTCTTACCGGTCGATACTGCCGAATACGATGTCCTGGGTGCCGATGATGGTGACGGCGTCGGCGATCATGTGACCGCGCGCCATTTCGTCCAGGCTTTGCAAGTGCGCATAGTCCGGAGCGCGAATCTTCAAGCGGTACGGCTTGTTGGCGCCATCGGAAACGATGTAAATACCAAACTCGCCCTTCGGATGCTCGACCGCGGCATACGCTTCGCCCGGCGGGACGTGGAAGCCTTCGGTGAACAGCTTGAAGTGGTGAATCAGCGATTCCATGTTCGACTTCATGTCGGTACGCGACGGCGGCGCCACCTTGCGGTTGTCGACCATGACCGGGCCCGGATTGGCGCGCAGCCAGGTGATGGCCTGCTTGATGATGCGGTTCGACTGGCGCATTTCTTCGATGCGCACCAGGTAGCGGTCGTAGCTGTCGCCATTGGTGCCGACCGGGATGTCGAAATCCATCTTGTCGTAGACGGCGTAAGGCTGCTTCTTGCGCAGATCCCATTCGACGCCCGAACCGCGCAGCATGGCGCCGGTAAAGCCCATCGCTTTTGCGTCTTCCGGCGACACCACGCCGATGCCGACGGTACGCTGTTTCCAGATACGGTTGTCGGTCAACAGGGTTTCGTATTCGTCCACGTAGGTAACGAAGCGCTTGGAAAAATCTTCCAGGAAGTCCAGCAGCGAGCCTTGACGGTGTTCGTTCAACGCGTCGATGGCCTTGGCGCTGCGGATGATCGACGCTTTGTGCTTTGGCATCGCGTCCGGCAGGTCGCGGTACACGCCGCCCGGGCGGTAGTAGGCTGCGTGCATGCGCGCGCCCGATACGGCCTCGTAGGCGTCGAACAAGTCTTCGCGGTCGCGGAACGCGTACAGGAACGGGCCCATGGCGCCGACGTCGAGCGCGTGCGCGCCAAGCCACATCAGGTGGTTCAGCAAACGCGTGATTTCGTCGAACATGACGCGGATGTACTGGGCGCGCACCGGCACTTCAATGCCGAGCAGCTTTTCGATCGCCATCACGTAGGCGTGTTCATTGCTCATCATCGACACATAGTCGAGACGGTCCATGTACGGCACCGACTGCAGATAGGTGCGCGTTTCGGCCAGCTTCTCGGTGCCGCGGTGCAGCAGGCCGATATGCGGGTCGGCGCGCTGAATCACTTCGCCGTCCAGTTCCAGTACCAGGCGCAATACGCCGTGCGCCGCAGGGTGCTGCGGACCGAAGTTCAGGGTGTAGTTCTTAATCTCAGCCATTATTTCGTCCCGTAGGTTTCTTCGCGGATCACGCGCGGGATGATTTCACGCGGCTCGATCGTCACGGGTTGATAGATGACACGCTTCTGCTCGGGGTCGTAACGCATTTCGACATAGCCCGTAATCGGGAAGTCTTTGCGGAACGGATGGCCGATGAAGCCGTAATCGGTCAGGATGCGGCGCAGGTCGTTGTGACCTTCGAACAGGATGCCGAACAGGTCGAACGCTTCACGCTCATACCAGTTGGCCGCGCGCCACACGCCGGTGACGGAGGCCAGTACCGGCATCTCGTCGTCGGACGCGAATACGCGCACGCGCACGCGCCAGTTATGGTCGATTGAAAGCAGGTGCGACACGGCGGCAAAACGCAAGCCGTCCCACGTGCCTTCGCCGTAGGTCGAATAATCAACGCCGCACAGGTCCAGCAGCTGGTCGAACTTGAGTTCAGGATGGTCGCGCAGGGTCAGCATGGCGCCCAGGTAGTCGGCGGCTTTGACAACCACCGTGACTTCACCCAATGCGGTGCTAATGGTTGCGCCCTCGCCCAGCACGCGTGCCAGGGTCGAGGCCAGTTTTTCGATTTTACTTGTCATGATTAGCGGGCGATGGTGTTGGTGCGCTTGATCTTGTTCTGCAATTGCAGAATGCCGTACAGCAGCGCTTCAGCGGTCGGAGGGCAACCTGGCACGTACACGTCCACCGGCACGATGCGGTCGCAACCGCGCACCACCGAGTACGAATAGTGATAGTAGCCGCCGCCGTTGGCGCACGAACCCATGGAAATGACCCAGCGCGGCTCCGGCATCTGGTCGTAGACCTTGCGCAGCGCCGGCGCCATCTTGTTGCACAGCGTGCCTGCCACGATCATCACGTCCGACTGGCGTGGCGATGGGCGGAACACGACGCCGAAGCGGTCCATGTCGTAGCGGGCCGCGCCCGTATGCATCATTTCAACCGCGCAGCAGGCCAGACCGAACGTCATCGGGAACATGGATCCCGTGCGCGCCCAGTTGATCAGCTTGTCGGCTGTGGTGGTGATGAAACCTTCGTTCAATACGCCTTCAATTGACATGGCTTATTCCCAATCAAGGGCACCTTTCTTCCAGATATACCAAAAACCGACCACGAATTCGGCGATGAACACCATCATCGTGACGAAACCGGACCAGCCCAGCTCACGCATGGAGACACCCCATGGGAAGAAGAATGCCGTTTCCAAATCGAACAAGATAAACAGGATCGCGACCAGGTAGTAACGGACGTCGAATTTCATGCGCGCGTCTTCAAACGCTTCGAAGCCGCACTCGTAGGGGGAAAGTTTTGCCGCGTCGGGCTTGTTTTGACCGAGCAGGTAGCCGAGCAGCTGGGGGACCACGCCCACGCCGATGCCGACCACGATGAACAACAGAACGGGGAAGTAATTTTCGAGGTTCACGGATGAGCCTATATTGAATGATCGGTTAATGAACCACTGCATACTGCAGCGCCCTGTCTCACGACCCTGGCTTGAAGCCTACCACCAGGATCAGACTGATCCTCGCAAAAAAGCCAGCTCAGGCGCAGCCCTTGCTGGCTTCTTGTTAATTCTTGGTGCCGACGGCGAGACTCGAACTCGCACAGGATTACTCCCACTACCCCCTCAAGATAGCGTGTCTACCAATTTCACCACGTCGGCTTGAGTGCGCTATTCTACATTGTTACAGTGCTGTATTCAATGCAAACTTGCGCTAAAACAAGGATAAAACTTAAAAACCTGAATGATTTTTTGATGCGCATCAAGAGTCAATGCACATCTGCCAAAACAATGGGCAGCTTACTTCGGAATCTGACCGGCCGGAGCGGCTGGCGCCGATGCTGCTGGCGCCGTGACTGCTGCTGGCGCCGCTGGCAAGGTCGACGGCACTGCCGGCGCTGCTGGCGCGCTGGCCGGGACTGCGGCGCGGTCCATCACGCCGCCACTGACCGTGCCGCCGCGCTTGTTGGCGTAACCTGCCAGGACCAGGGTCGAGGTGAAGAAGATGGCGGCAGCAACGCCGGTCGACTTGGACATGAAGTTCGACGAACCGGTCGCGCCAAACAGGCTGCCCGAAGCGCCCGAACCGAAGGCCGCGCCCATGTCGGCGCCTTTGCCGTGCTGAATCAATACCAAGCCGATGATCGCCAGGGCCGAGATAACCTGCACAACTACAACCAGATTTTCCAACGAGTTCATTTCTGTTCCATTCCGAGTTTGACTGCGTTTACTTAAATTAATTCGTTACTTGCCAGCGTGGATGATGGCGAGGAAATCGGCCGCCTTGAGCGCCGCCCCACCAATCAGGCCGCCGTCGATGTCCGGCTGCGCCATCAGTTCGGTGGCGTTGTCGGGCTTCATGCTGCCGCCGTACAAAATCTGCACGGCGCCAGCGGCAATTGCATTCTTTTCGGCCAGTTGCGCGCGCAAACGGGCGTGCACTTCCTGCGCCATCTCGGGCGTGGCCGTCTTGCCGGTGCCGATCGCCCATACAGGCTCATAGGCGACGACGATCTGCGCCATGCGCTCGCCAACCAGGTCCAGCACGGCGCCCAGCTGATTGCGCACCACCACGAAGGTCTGCCCTGCTTCGCGCTCGGCCAGCGTTTCGCCGACGCACACGATAGGGATCATGCCTGCGTCGAGCACGGCGACCGCTTTTTTGGCGACCAGTTCGCTGCTCTCGGCGTGATAAGCGCGCCGCTCGGAGTGGCCAACGATCACGTAACGGCACGCGAAATCGGCCAGCATGGCGGTCGACACCTCGCCGGTGAACGCACCCGACGCTTGCGCCGACACATCTTGCGCACCCCAGCTGACGGGCGACCCGGCCAGCAGCGACTGCGCCTGGGCCAGGTAGGGTGCAGACACGCAGACGGCGCTATCGGCACCACCATTCAAGCCGTCCACAATGCCCTTCAACAGGCTTGCATTGACGGCCAGGCTGCCATTCATTTTCCAATTACCGACGACGAGTTTGCGACGCATAGTAGCCCAGATTTAATTAACCCGCTATTTTAACCGTCGTTCAAGGGCCGGTCAAACTATGCCGAAAATCCCCCATCGCTCTTGCGCAGGCGAGGGGCGATGCAGATTAAGTCACTTGCAGCATGATCTTGCCCACGTGGGCCGAGCTTTCCATCAAGGCATGGGCCTGGGCCGCCTCGGACAGGGGGAAAGTCTGGAAAATGACGGGTTTGATCTTGCCCGACTCGATCAGCGGCCACACTTTTTCGCGCAGCCGCCAGGCGATCGCCGCCTTGAACGCGACCGGGCGCGGGCGCAGCGTCGACCCGCTGATCGAGAGCCGGCGCCGCAGCACCTGACCCAGATCGACGCTGGCCCTGGCCCCGCCCAGCAAGGCGATCAGCGCGATACGCCCGTCGTCGGCCAGGCAATCGATCTCGCGCGCCAGGTAGTCGCCGGCCACCATGTCGAGAATGACGTCGACACCCTTGCCGCCGGTGAGCTGTTTGACCACGCTGACGAAGTCTTCGGTGCGGTAGTTGATCCCCCGTTCGGCGCCGATGCGTTCGCAGGCGCTGCATTTATCGTCACTGCCGGCAGTGGCGAACACGCGGTGACCAAACGCGACCGCCATCTGGATCGCGGTCACGCCGATGCCGGAACTGCCGCCCTGCACCAGCAAGGTGTCGTCGCCAGCCAGGCCGGCGCGGTCAAAGACGTTGCTCCATACCGTAAACATGGTTTCCGGCAGCGACGCCGCCTCCAGCGGAGTGAGCCCGGCCGGCACGGGCAGGCATTGCTGCAGCGGGGCGGCGCAGTAGTCGGCATAGCCGCCGCCTTGCACCAGCGCGCACACCATGTCGCCCTTCTTGAACGGGCCGGCGCCCAGGTCGCCATCGACAATTTCGCCGGCCACTTCCAGGCCCGGCAGGTCGGACGCCCCGGGCGGCACCGGATAGTGACCCAGTCGCTGCAGCACATCAGGGCGGTTGACGCCGGCCGCGTGCACCTTGATCAACACCTCCCCGGCCATGAGTTCCGGCAGCGGACGCTCGCACAGCTGCAAGACTTCAGGGCCGCCGAATTGGCGAATTTCGATGGCGCGCATGTGCATCCTCCGGGATCAAACGCCGATTGTACGACAGCACTGCGCAGCGCGCTGCAGACGGGAAAACCGGGCATTCATTGAATGATAACGAAAAATTCCTGTCGGAATTCTTTACACATATCATGTTTTTTTAAATACCAGAAATTACAAGACCTTGATTCACATAAGATTATTCCAACTGGCACAGGAATTGCTTAGTATTCATCCAGTTGCTTTTGAATCACCTTTAATGTTTTTTGTTTAATTTTCCGGAGTTTCACTATGAATTTCAAAAACATCGCACGCGCAGCTTTTGCAGCCGCACTGCTATCGGTCAGTGCGCTTGCCGGCGCAACGCCGTTCTCGGTGACTGGCAGCAGCCTGACCATCGGCACCGGCTACGGCACAGGCAACGCCCAACTCGATGCGCTGTTCGCGCTGTCGGCACTACCAGGCTCGTTTGACCTCCTCGAGGGCCAGTCGTTCCAGTTCCAGTTTGGCAGTGTCAATTTCAGGGAAGTGTGCATCAGCTCAGGCGGACCAGGATGCACTGATAACCAGGGCAACGGCAACGAGACGGATAACTTGCAATTTAGCGCCGAGATGACCTTCGACGGTGTTGTGAGCCAGTCCATCATCAATGCCGCCACCACCAAGGCGTTTGGCGGCCTGTCCAGCGACCTTGCCGAAGACTTCTTCATGAAGTTCGATCCGATCCAGATCGCTTTCGGCAACGGCGGCCTGCTGACGATCGAACTGGGCGACCTGCATTTCTTCCATACCGGCACGCAAGCGATTTGGGCAACAGTCACTTTCGATCAAGCCGAAGTGGTCGCACCAACGCAAACCGTTCCTGAGCCGGGCTCGCTGGCCCTGCTCGGCCTGGGCCTCGCCGCCTTTGGCTTCGCACGCCGCCGCGCCATCAAGTAATCAGCAAGCGCAGTAGCAAGTCCCATCGCTCCCGCTCGGGAGCGATGTTGTTTTACCCCCTCCGCAGCAGCCCCCTCCCCAGCAAAATCTATCGAAGATGCACTAATTCTCGGTGTAATTTTCCCGGGCGAATAAATATATCCAATACTAACAAGAAAGTGTCGGCAGCACATAATATAGTTATTAAAAGAAAATTAGCCAAATCCCTATCAAATAATAAAACCCACTCTATACTAAATTATTCCGATCGCTCGCCTATCGGATTCCAGAGATGTGGAGTTAATCATGAACAGAATAGTTATTGCCGCGGCCTTGGGCTCGCTGTCCGCGCTAGCCATGGCCCAAAGCGCGCCGCCGGTCGAAGAAGTGCGCGTGTCCGGCGGGCCTGCGCGCATCGAGCTGCCGGCGCAGCTGCGCAATTCGTGGCCGGACCAATTCGAACAGATCCAGGGGACTTATACCCTGTCAAACGGCAAGACCATGGCGCTGAGCACATGGGGAAACCGCATGTACGCCAAGATCGACGGCTTCCAGCGCAGCCAGCTAGTGGCCGCCTCGCCCTATGAATTCGTGGGACTGGACCGGCAAATGCGGATCAGGATCAGCAACGCCGAGGGCAGCGGACCGATCCGCGCCGAAGTGTACTTGTGGCGCCCTGCATTGGCGGACGCCTCGTCCAAAGGCACACTGACGCGGCTCGTTGCGAGCCGCTAACAGACAAGCGGCGCGGCGAACGGCACGTATGCAAAACATACTTGTGCCGAACGCCGCGCACTTCTTATTCTATTAATATTAACCAATCAGGCAAGGCCGAGATAATACGGTCGACTTATCTGATCATTGCAAATATTGATTATCTCAACAGCTTGAAAATAATAATCAGGCGCTGGTACCGGTGCGTGAAATGGTCGGCAGCACCATGCCCGGTTTCCACGCACGCGACAGGGATTGCCCCTCTTCGATCTGCTCGGCCGTCATGCGCTTGGCGATTTCAGCCCGGTGCTGGGTCGCGTTGGCGTTGCCGCCCGCGGCTGCGAGCGACCACAGCATGTAGGCCAGCACCTTGTCTTGTGGCAACCCTGCCGCGTGATAGCAATACATCAACCCTAGCGCATGCTGCGCTTCGGCGTGGCCCTTCTGGGCGGCGAGGCGAAACCATGGCACTGCCAATTTCGGATCGGCCGTGACGGCATTGCCGGTGTAATACATGGCGCCCACCACGTACTGGGCGTCGGCTTGCCCCTGATCGGCCGCCTTGCGGTGCCAGCCCAGGGCCAGCTTGTAGTCGCGCGCGACGCCACGGCCCATGTAGTACATCAGACCCAGCAAATGCTGCGCATCGGCGTGGCCCGCCTTGGCCAGCGGCGTGACTTCCTTGAGCGCCAGCGAATAGTTCCTGGCGTTATAGGCATTGGCGCCTTCGGTAAAGCCAGCAGTGGCGTTGGCGGCCAGGCTGAATGCGATCGTCATCGCAATGAAGAGATTTTTCATGGCAGTCGTGTTATTTCCAGCTCACTTTTCCCAGGCCATCCACGCTCACGCTGCGGTTGACCGGCTTGCCGTGCACCGTGACCGAACCGAGTCCGGACAGTTTCAGTTTGGCCGCCTGGCTGGCCGAGACGCTGGCGTTGCCCAGGCCGCTGATGTCAAGATCGACGGAGTCGACCAGCAGATACTGCGCGTCCAGTCCGCCCAGGCCGCCCAGGCTGGCCTTGAGCCATTTGCTGCTGCCTTTGAGCGTCACGTAGCCGGCCCCGCGCAGGTTCAGGTCGATCCCTTCGTTATTGGCGCCCTGGATATTCATGCTGCCCACGCCGCCGAGCACGGCGGTCACGAGACGGTAACTGCAGTTCACTTTCATGGACCCGGCGCCTTCCAGCGTCACGTCGAGCGCGTCACCGGAAAAGCCGCTGACCTCGGTCCAGCCCACGCTTTCGGACGACACTTCGCGCAGCGCCGGCAAGGTCAGTTCGGCATGCACGCTGTGCGAAGGACGGCCCAGCTTGAAGCCTTTGACCTGGCTGCCAATGGTCAGGGTATCGCCCTGTTGTTCGGTAATGACTTGCGAGAGCAGCTTGGCGTCGCCGCTGATGACCAGCGCGGCCACGGCGCCTTGCTTGAGTTTCAGGTCGATCAGCCCGTCGAGTTTGACGCGCACCACGCGCACATCGACGGCCCGCGTTTCGGTCACGATTTCCGGCGGCGAAGCCAGTGCGGCGCCGAACGCCGCGCACATGGCCACTGCGGCACCGAGTCTCCAAAACTGCATCATGTATTTCTCCGGATTATTTTTATTCTTGCACTGCCAAACACTTACGTTACCAGTAACGCGTCTTGCATTCCAGCTTATTGTGCGACAGCGGCTTTTTCAGCGGCGCTCAGGCGCTTGCCGCTGACGGTGACCACTTGCATCTTGGTCTCGGCGCTGGCTTGCTGGGCGCGGCTGAACGAGGCTTCGGCCGACGCGGTGGCGAAGCTGGTGACGCTGATCAGGGCGATGGCGACGAAGAAGATGGCTTCCATGTTTTTAGCGATGTTCATGATGTGGCTCCTGTGGGTGAATCAACTTGCGGTATGGTTGAACTATAGCCAGCCCTCCCCTTGCCCTCCACCGGATTGCGACGAACTGCACTTTTTGCCACCCAGTCGACGAAAAGGCGGGATCAAGCGATACTGTGGGCCTTTGCCACGCCCACTCCAAGGAAGCCTTCGCCATGAGCCAGAGCACCCACTACGACGCCATCGTCGTCGGCAGCGGCCCGGGCGGCGCCAGCGTGGCGCGCGAACTGGCCATGCTGGGCCGGCGCGTGCTGATCCTCGAACAAGGCAGCGCCGCGCAGATGGCCGGCATCGGCGCGGTGCCCGGCCGCGGCGCCTTCATCCACCGCGATGCGTCACTGCTGGTGCAAGGCGTGAGCGCCGGCGGCAGTTCGACCGTCAACTTTGCCACCGCCGCCGACCCGCCGGCGGCGCTGTTTGCCGCGCACGGCATCGCGCTCGATGCGGTGCTGCGCGAACTGCGCGCCGAACTGCCGATCGGCCAGCTGCCAGATAGCCTGGTCGGACCGATGGCCACCCGCATCATGGCCGGCGCGCGCTCGCTGGGCATGGAGTGGAACAAGCTGGAAAAAATGATCCGCCCGCAAATTTGCCGCAGCGGTTGCTGGCGTTGCGCGTACGGCTGCCCGTTCGGCGCCAAGTGGACCGCGCGCGACTTCATCGACCAGGCAGTGCAGCATGGCGCCACCTTGCAAGATGGCGCCACGGCGCGGCGCGCGGTCGTGGAAGACGGCAAAGCCGTTGGCGTGGACTATGTGCGTGGCGGCCAGCGCCAGCGCGCCATGGCCGCCATCGTGGTGCTGGCCGGCGGCGGCCTGGGCAGCCCGCGCCTGCTGCACGCGTCCGGGCTGTGGCCGCGCAGCAGCGCCTTCTTCAGCGACCCGGTGGTGGCAGTGATGGGCAGCGTCGACGATATCGACGGCGGCGCCGAAGTGCCGATGGCGACCGGCATGCGTTACGACGACCAAGGCATTTCGCTGGCCGACCTGACCTTGCCCAAGCCGATGTACCAGGGCTTCACGGCCCAGGTCGGGCGATTCGACCGGCTGTTTGCGCACCGGCGCACGCTCTCCATCATGGTCAAGATCCGGGACGAGATCGGCGGCAGCGTCGGGCCGCGTTGGGCCGACAAGCGCTTGCAGGCGTCCGACCGCGCCAAGCTCGCCAGCGGGGTCGGCATGGCGCGCGAGGTGCTGGCCGCGTGCGGCGCCAAACACATCTTCAAGAGCTGGCATTTTGCGGCCCACCCGGGCGGCAGCGTGCGCATTGGCGAAGGCGTCGACCGCAACTTGCAAACGGCCAGCGCCGGGCTGTATGTGTGCGATGCGTCCGTTATTCCGCAGGCGTGGGGGCTGCCGCCCACGTTGACGCTACTCTGCCTGGGCAAGCGGCTGGGGCAGCACCTGGCTGACGCGATTTAGCGCCGACCGATCGGTTATTTCCGCTTCAGCCAATAGCCAGGGCGGCGCTTGTGGTACGCCACTGCGAAAATTTGAAGTTCGCCTGCGACAGTACGATAAATGATGCTAAACGGGAACCGTCGCAGAATATACCGTCGCCACGGGCCGCGAAACTCAACGCCGAGTTTTGGGTTGCTTAAGACAATCTCGGCAGCACGTTCAAATTCAGTAACAAATGCAAGGCCAAGGTCGACATTCGCTTTCAAGGAATAAAAAGCAGCAGCGTCATGAAAGTTCGGCAAGCGCCGCTGGCGCAATGACGAGCTTCACGCTAATGCAGCGCGAACCTGTGCTAGCGCGTCAGCGATTGGGATGGTTTGAACCGCACCGCTCTCGATCTCAAGAACTCTGCGCTCTAATTCGGCGGCCCAAGCTTCGTCGATCTCAGCATCCGAATCTAAACTGGCAAGCAATACCTGCGCAAACGCCGCGCGCTCGTCGCCTGTGAGCTTTAGCGCTTCAGCTTCAAGGAATTCAAGTTGATTTTCCATGCTCAGTGGCTCCAAAGGATTGAAGGACATTTTACCGCGATCTCAATGGCACGCAACTGGTTTGCGCCTGACGTATCGAATTGCTCGTGGCGCCGATCATCGTTCGTTCCCTTATGCCGCCACGCGCGCTTCGATCATCTTCCAGCCGTTTCCCGACGGGTCGCGAAAACCGGCATCGACAGTGCCGTAGCGGTCGACCGGCTCCTGGGTGAACTCGACGCCCTTGCCACGCATTTGTTCGCAGGCGGCGCGGCAGTCGTCCACCACCAGCACCAGCGGCGGCATCGCCCCTTTGGCGACCAGCGCGCGCAGCGCCTGCGCCGTGGCAGGGTCGTGCATCGACGGCCCTGGCATGAACAGGCCTAGCTGGAACGATGGCTGCTCCGGGTGCTGCACCGTCAGCCATCGAAAGTCGCCGTTGCGCACGTCCGTGTGAACGCGGAACCCGAGTTTGTCGACATAGAACGCGAGCGCTTCGTCCTGGTCTCGCACATATACACCTGCTTGCTGAACACCTTGGCTCATGGGATTTCCTCTGTTGGTGGCTGGACCTCCTTTATACCGCCGGCCAGACTTCGCCGCTTCTCCAAAACTGCGGTCTTGAGATCGGGCCGGTGCGCCGCGCTCAGGATGCAGGCCGGCACGCTACTGATGTCGCCCGCCGCTGCCCGCGCGCGCGTGCGGATCTCGCTCGGACTGTCGCCAGTGATGTCGCGAAATATGCGCCCGAAGGTGCCCAGGCTGCGCCAGCCGGTTTGATACGCGATCTCGGTGATCGACAAGCTGCTGTCGCGCAGCATTGTCATGGCGCGCTCGATACGGCGCGACAGCAGGTATCGGTGCGGCGGAACGCCAAAGGCCTCCTTGAATGACCGTGCGAAGTGCGCCTCGGACACGTGGCTCACGCTTGCCAGGCGACGTACCGGCCAGTGTTCGTGCGAAGCGGCGTCCATCCGATCCTTGGCGCGCAGCAGGCGCCGCAACAGGTCGGGATTCTGGTTGACGGCATCTTCAGTCATGCCGGTTTCAGCTCCGCGTAGCCGCTTTTGCCAGCGAGAGAACGCGAATGCCGGCGACCATCGGCTGGCCGACGCCAGTTGCCAAAGGATCGCCAGCGAGAAGATTGGCTTCATGCGTCCAGCCAGCATCTTGGGTATCGGCTTCACGTGCGACAGGTAGTTCAAGTGGCATTCTGCTCCCCATGGGGCGAACAGGTGTACAAATCGTCAGCGACGGCCTTCAAGTCGTGGCCCGGCATGAACTGGTCCGAGATTGTCAGAATCGAAAACAAGTTCCGCTTCAGGTCCTCTTCGGAAAGCGCGCCATTGCGCAGAGATGTCTGCAACAAATGGAGTGCCATATCAGCCAGCAAAAGCCTTTGCTTCCCGGCCCACCCTGGCTCGCCGCGCATGGCCGCATCCTGCTGATACGCCGATTCGGTCAATCCATGCGCGCGGCTGCCCAGCGACAGGATTTCTTCTTTAATCTGCTGGATATCTGTCATCGTCCCGCCCCAGATGGTGGGCGAGGCGCCGCCGCAGAGCCGCAGTACTCGGCGCGCTTGGCTGGCACGCGCAGAATCTGGTCGACGTAGTACACCAGCGCATCCTCCGTGTATTTTGGATCAGGATGCATGGCAACGAAGGCCGCGCCCTGCTGCATCCAGCTTGCAACACAGGTAGCCGCAGGCTGGGTGCTGTCAGTGCACACAGTGAACGCATCGAACGCATGGCGATAGCTGGAGAACGTGGCGTGGTCCATCGGCAAGCCGTGACCTGGCACCAAGGTCTGGAAATCCAGCTGGTCAATTTCGGCCAGTGCCTGCCGCCAGCCTTCCGCACAGCCCGTATCGAAAAACGGCAGCGGCACCACCACCAGATCGCCGGCGAACACGGTCTTGCTGGCCGGATCGTGAACCCAGACGTCGCCCTCGGTGGCCGCATGCTTGGCCAGATGCAAGCGCAACTCGCGTTCGCCCAGCTTGACCGACATCGTCCCCGTGACCGGCTGGTCGGGAATCAGGTTGGCCGGATCATTGATCGCGTTCAGGTACAGCCGCGTATCGGCCTTGCGCGGTTCCGGCACGGCCGGATCGAGCAGCCTGGCCTTGGCCTTGTCGACGTTGCGGATCAAGAAGCCTTGCAAGGCGCCCTGCACGGCCGTACTCGTGTACAGCTTTGCACCCGGATAGGCGGCGCGGATGCGCGCGTTGCCGGTTGCATGATCGAGGTGCCAATGCGTGTTGATGATCATGGTAATTGGCTTGTTGCGCGCCTTCGCCACGGCGATGATCTTGTCGGTGTGTTCGGGATGGCGGCCGGTATCGATGACCAGCATTTCTTTCGGCCCTTCGAACACGATCGAGTTCCCGTCCGGCTGCACATCCTCCGGCAGCCTGCCTTCAATAAATGTGTACGGCGCCGGCGTTGCCGATGCGACACCCAGTCCCAATACCAGCGCCAAAGTCGCGATTGATGCCATCCTCTATCCCTTTCATTTCATGTCAGCTGTTCGGCCAGCCCGATGAGTATGCCTTCGGGACCACGGATATAGCATAGGCGATAGACGTTCTGGTACTGGACCACGTCGCCGACCAGCCTGGCGCCACGTTGGCACAGCCGGGCCACGGTGTCATTGATGTCCGTCACGGTGAACATGACGCGCAGGTAACCGAGCGCGTTCACCGGGGCGTCGCGGTGATCGGCGGCAATGGCCGGCGCCAGAAAGCGCGACAGCTCGAGCCGGCTATGGCCGTCCGGCGTACGCATCATGGCAATCTCGACGCGCATGCCGCGCAAGCCGGTGACGCCATCGGCCCAGTCTCCTTCAATCGGGGCACGGCCCTCAAGGTCGAGACCAAGCTCGGTGAAAAAAACAATGGCGGCATCCAGGTCTTCCACCACGATACCCACATTATCCATGCGCTTGACTGTCATGCTGTCTCCTTCAGAGTTAGGTGGCTCAGTCAATGAACTTCCACGTGTCCGCGCCATCGAAGCGGCGCACCTGAACCTGTTCCAGAAGTCGCGGATCGAAGTTGTTCAGGTTGACGCCGTGCTTGCCACCTGGCTCGGGGACCAGCGGTTCCCAATGCGTGGCGCAGCCGCAGGTCTTGCAATGCACGGTGCGCAGCGTCTTGTCGCCCCAAATGTACTCGGCCGTGTTGTCCGGGTGCCCGTCGATCCGGACCGTTCCGAATTCGTAGTACGCCCACAGGCCGCCAAGGCGGCGGCAGAGCGAACAGTTGCACTTGGTGGCCTGCTGCGGCGCCGAGGGCAGCGTGAGACGCACTGCACCGCAGTGACATGAACCTTGCAGCAGCTGTTGTTCGGGCATGGCGATCTTTCGTCGACTGAGATGGGCGATCATGCCATGAGTGCGTCACATCGACAAACCAATGTCGCCTTCCAGCACCGATGTCTTGAGCTGCGGACGCGCGCCGCTCTGCCACAGGGCGGCCGTATGCACTACCCGATACCTGATCGGACCGCCGTCCGGCCGTTCGCTGCGCGTGATGGGACGCGGGATGCAGACAAACTCGGTGCGCATCTCTTTGGCCGACAATTGCACCTTCGAATAACCGTGCCCGCCAAGATCGACGAAATGCAGGTGCGGCGCCAGATCCGGGTTCGACAGCGACCGTGCGCGCGCGAGGTCGAAGCTCCTGGCATATTCAAAGCACGAGCGCACACCATGCTTGAGCAGCATGTTGAAGGTCCAGTCCGGCTTCTCCCCTGCCGCCCTGTCCGCCAGAAACAGCGCGCGCAGGGGATGGTCCTTGGCAAGCCTGTGCTCATTGGCTTCCATGGCACCGGGGCTGCACAGCGACCCGCCCACGAAGCTCAAGCCGACTGGATCGAACTTGCCGGGCGGAAGTTCCGCACTCGCATAGCCGGCCCAGAAGCTGTGGCGGTCGCCCGAGACGATCGCAAAGCCCGTGATTTTGGCGTCGCGCACGAGCTGGTAGATTTCAGTGCGCTCGGCCCAGGCGGTGCCGTAATCACCGCCGCCCATTGCTGCGTACGCGCCAGGCGGCCAAGCCTCTTTGGTCAGTCCTGCGGGCAGGTTCTGCGGGTCGGCACGCTTGTCGAGCGCGCCCAGCGAATTGCCCCAGATTTTCCAGGACGCCGTCGATGTGCGCAGTTGATCCTTGAACCACGCCTTCTGCTCCATCCCGAGTATGGTTTGCGGCGGCGCGTTGCGTTGCGGGTTGGGCACGTGCGCATCGTTGAAACCCACTTGCGCAGGAGGTTTTCCGCCGTTGAAGGCACGCCCGCCGTCCAGAATCTGCATGGCCGACTCGGGAAACATCTCCGGGAACTCGTTGCCGCCAAGTTTGTCGAGCGAAGGATCGGCGAAGGGGTCGGCACTGCGATAGCTGCGCTGATCGGTAATGATCAGGTCCAGGTGCTGGCCATAGCGCAGCGCCCGGTAGCCCTTGAGGCTGTTAATGGCAGTCAAGTTGTTCGGCTCCATCCCCAGCCCATGGTCATCGAACTCTTTGACGGCAACGTCGTGGACGGCCGGTGGATCGAAGCGTTCGAGCAGCTGACTGCCGCGCGAGACCCGAGCGGGGAGATATTCGAACCAGGCCTGATTGGCCGCCACCTTGACGCTCTGGCCGGCCTGCTCGAACGCCCCCGCCTTGACCGTGCTTTGCCAGCCTTGCCACGAGAACTCATGGTTGTCCCACATGGCCACGAACGGCCAGCGCGCGCGCGCGTCCTGCAGGTCGGGATCGGCAAGATAGCCCTTGTAGATGGCGCGGTAGCCTTCGACAGTGAGCGGAATGTGGAAGTTGCCGACCTTGTGGCCGTCCGGGATGCGCGCAACTTCATAGATCGTGCGGTCGTAGCGGGTCTTCACTTCTTCCGGGTACTGGACCACCTCGTAAATGAAATCGCCCAGGTGCAGCACGAAGCCGAGCTGATCGCCGGCAGCGGCGCGCTCATCTTCGTAGATCATCCGGCGGTAGGCGTTGAGCTTGCCCTCATTGATATCCTGGCAGCTCACGAAGGCGAAGTTCACCGTGCGCGGATCGTTGGGCAAGGGCGCCGTGATGGTGCGCCCGACCCGGCTGCCGTTGCCGTCGGCGTCGACAAACCGATACCAGTAGGTGTGCGCCGGCGCGAGGCCGCCCAGCAGCACGCGCGCGGTCCAGTCGGCGTCGCCGGAGACCGGCGCCTTGGCGTGCGCAATGATCTTGTGAAATGCCTCATCCTCGGCCACTTCGACGGTCAGCAGCTGGCGCATGCCATCGGCAAACGGGCGCCGCGTCCAGAGTATGACGCTGTGGGGGTCGGGATCGCCCGAGGCGACGCCTTGGGGATAAAGGTCGCGCCGCTCATGCCAGCGCACCCGCGAAGCGCGGGCCGGGCCGGCCCAGGCGAGCGAAGCACCTATTGCGGCTGCAGCTTTGAGAAAGGATCGGCGGCTCGTCGTCATCGTTTTACTCCGTTCGGCTGGGGTTGGCGTCATCTCGGGCTTCGAAAGTATAACGCTCAAATCTGCCATCAGGATGCCGACGACAGCTTGTCGTGATGTTGGAGGTCTATTCGGCAAGTTCAGCCGCGGTGGGCGGCTTGTCCGCGAATCTGAACTTGTCGATGGCCTTGTTCAGCTTTTGCATCACCTCTGGGGGAATATCCCGGCTGCACACCAGAAAACGCCGCATGCCAGGCGACATGTCAGGCATCTCTACAGGCGTGAGCGCAGCGGCTTGCGGGTCGCGCGCTTTCAGGTAATCGTAGCCGTAGCGGTCGGCAATGGTGTACGCCATGCGGTTCGCGCCGGCCATGCGCAGCAGCGTGCTCGAATCGACCGTGCGCCGTGTGGGCACATTGCCCGCCTTTTCGATCATGCCGTCCAGATAAGGGCCGTAGCTGCCCCCTTCCATCAAGCCCAGTTGCAGCGTCTTGTCGGCCAACAGCGAAGCGAAGGTCTTGTGCGCCCGCACGCGTTCCAGCGCCTCCGGCGACGCGAGCAGCGACTGCGGCGGGTCGGTGTGGATCGCATGGCTGTACTGCGCAAAGGCGTCGCGTTCAGGCTTGTGGTAGCGGCCCAGCGAGCAGTAGTAGCCCTTGCCCTCTTTGAAATTCGACCAGATGCGCTGCTGCGGTTCGGCCACGAAACGCGCCTTCACGCCGGCCGCGCGGAAAATGCGCTTGCCCCGCTCCAGCAGAAAGCCCCGTTCGACGCCGTCAAGCGTGTAGTGATACGGCGGCTTCTCGCGCCAGGCAACCGTCACCTCTTGCGCCATGGCGGGCAGGCAAGCGACGGTTAGCAATAAGGTGAAGGGGCGCAGCGATTTCATATATCGTCCATTTTTCCATGCCGTGCAGCCTTCATGACTGCGGGTCGAACCCGAAGACGCGTAGCTCCTGGTCGCAGCGGCATGCCTTCGCGATGCGCGCGGCCCAGGCGACGGCCTCCGCGCGGGACGGTAGTTCGAGCACCGTGAAGCCGCCATCGAGCGGGGCCGCCCATGGGTAGCCGCCCTCGGCGACTGCGCCGTCGGCTGCGACGAGAACGGGCGGCACGGCTTCGTCGATGCCGCCGGCGAAGACGTAGACGCCGGCCGCTTTCGCCTCATCGATCACGGCGTGCGCGTCGCGCCCCACTGCCGCCAATTCGCCCTCTGGCACCACCATCGCTGCGCTGGGAAAGGAGATCAGATACTTGGCCATGGCGCTATGTCCTTAGAATTCAAGTCTGGGCGGCTGCCCGCAAACGATGCAACACTCATTCGCACCCGGCACCGTGCAGCTTTCTGAACTTATACATACCAGTCCGCTTTGAGCACTATGCTAATCCCCATTCCCGCCCTTTGCGGCTAGCCCGGCGAGATGCCCCTCTCGCGCTGCAGCACGACGCGCTTGCTCGCGCTTGCGGCACGGTCGGCAGAGGACCGCTTTCGTCCAGACATCGCCTTTGACGCTTTCGTACCACCACTTTTGCTGCGTCTCGGTCCACACCTGCTCGATTCCGCAACATTTGCAGTTGAACGGCATGTCGAGGTAGTAGCCTCGCATCACAAAGTCTGGCGTGCCGTAGCTGTTGCTTAGGCGGAGATTGTCGGTATTCACCAGAACGTGCTTCTTCGCCAAATCGCGTTGCGCGCGTGCCTGCTCGCTTGCACGCGTCTGGGCAAGTTCGGCCTCCTTCGCGCCGCGCTTGGCACGACGCAGTGCCAATATTGGCGGTCGGGACGGTCGTTGCGACTTCATGTCAGTGTTACGGATGATTACCCGGCGCGCATCAGCGCGTGCGGGTTGAATAAGTGGCTAGCCATTTATAGTATCCAAGTATCCCGATTCATAGCAAGTGATCAGTGCAGTCTCGACTCAATGCGGCTACCAAATCCGAAGAAACGCTCCATCTTTGTTGACAACTACCGTGGAACTAAGCGGCTGGCCGCCCAGAAATTAAATGATGGCCTTCGCCACATCCGGCCAGTCCGCCTTGAGTGCAGGGATGGACCGGGCGCATGTGCTTGCAAACGAATTTGTGCAACCGAAGTAGCCGAGCGCAAAATCGCCAACTAACCCAACACCAAGCGGAGGAAACGCATGACCTGAAGCCACGACTAAAACGCCAACCCCGGCCATTTTACGCGACGCCGCCGAGCGCCAAACATTACCGAAATTGAGCACCTCGATCTGCCAGCGGCCCAAGCGCCGAGCGGAGCCACGACGTTTGAAATAAGAAACAAAAAACCACGTCCAACGCTGGCTTGAATGAATTGTCGTTAGGGTTACGGGCCGCTAAACTCGGCCGCCTTATATGTTGCCATGAGCCGCTCTGCAAAGGTTTGGTCGATCTGCGTTACCAAGGATGACATTGTGACTGTGTTGCCGCGGAAAGCGACGTCTGGCTCAATCATGAAGTAGTAACTCTTGCCAGCAGTAGCTTCGAGGTTGATCTTGAATCCTGGAATTGCACAAAGTGAGGGGCAGGCAACTACAAGCCAATGCGCACCAGTGATTGCTGGGAAAGCGAGATATTGTTCTCTGCGAATTGAGCCGATTTTGGTTTCGTCCAGTGTCACAGGAAACGACCACACCGCGCCGGCTCCGCTGGCTCCGCGGAACATATAGATTGTCGCGCGATCCGGAAACTTAGAGCCGCTTGCAGCGAGGCGACCGGGGTTTGAGATATTGATCGTAGAGATTGACGCGCAACCTGCCAGCGATAAGGATAATGCTGCTGCCGCTACTACACGACTCTTCATACGTTCTCCGTAGTCCAACGTTCAAAGTAACTGGCTGCCGGAACGCGCAGCGTGCAGGCTGTCCAGTCGACTGCCAGGTTGGGCCACTATAGCCGCCAAAGCTGATTCTGCATATGGATGGCCATTCGCCAGCTCCACACGAACTAAGGCTTCAAGGTGCGCGGCCAAGAAACCAAGCAATTGAATGGTAACGAGCGCGCAGTCGATGGGCATTCCAAGGTTACGATAGGGAACACCAAATTCATTTCGCGCGCTCCCGTTGAGAATAGCTTGAAGCAGCGGCAATGCGAGCTCCCCAAATTGAGCAAGCTCGTGGGTAGCCCGCGCCCTATCCATCGGATTTTGAAACGCCTTCAGAAAATATTTCTCGTCTAACATTTCTAAGCGGCCCAACGTTAAGTATGCGTTGAAATTAACGCAATAAAGCGCTCAGTATGTCGCATAACGCCGTGTGCATCAACCTCCGCCCCCTCAGCCACGGCTACGCTCTCCTTTCGCACATCCTAAAGAAAAGGAAAAGCATCATGGCTGAACAACCGCGAAAGTTGCTAGACCAGGTGCGCGACAAGATACGGACCTTGCACTACAGCATACGTACGGAAGACGCCTACGTCGGCTGGACCAAGCGCTTCATCCTGTTTCATCGGAAGCGCCATCCACAGGACATGGGCAAAGCTGAATTGGAGGCCTTCCTGACCCATCTGGCCGTTGAACTCAAGGTTTCCGCGTCCACCCAATCCCAAGCCAAGTCGGCCTTGCTTTTCCTTTACCAGCGCGTCCTGGAACTGGACTTGCCCTGGCTCACCGACATTGTCGCTGCCAAGCAACCGATCCATCTGCCGACCGTGTTGACGGTCGCTGAAACGCAAGCCTTGCTTGCCCGCATGCGCGACGTCCCGGAATTGATCGCGCAATTGTTGTATGGCAGCGGCCTGCGCTTGATGGAGGCGTGCCGCTTGCGAGTACAGGATATTGATTTCAATATGAAGCAGCTGATGGTGCGTGATGGCAAGGGCGCCAAAGATCGGATCACCATGCTGCCGCAACGAATTGTGACGCCGCTGAAGGCGCATCTCGACAAGGTCAAGAACCTGCACGACGACGATCTGCAGCGCGGCAAGGGCGCCGTCTACCTGCCTTTCGCGCTCGAACGCAAATACCCGAACGCGCCGCGCGAATGGCGCTGGCAGTATGTCTTTCCCGCGTCAGAATTTTCTCGCGATCCGCGCTCGGATGCGGTGCGCCGCCATCATGTGGGCGAACAAATCGTGCAGCGCGCCGTGCGCCAGGCCAGCATCGACGCCCGCATCAACAAACGCGTCACGCCGCATACCTTGCGCCACAGTTTCGCCACGCATCTGCTGATGTCTGGCTACGATATCCGCACCGTCCAGGAACTACTCGGCCACAAGGACGTGCAAACCACCATGATCTACACGCACGTGCTCAACCGAGGCGGCAAGGGTGTGATCAGCCCGCTCGACCAGCAATAGCGCGAGGCGTTTTTTAACGCGCCAACGGACTGTTCAGCGCCGCATGCACCAGGTCATCAATTTCGGCCGTGATGGTGGTCATGGTGCTGGCCACCACCGAAAACTCCTTGCCCGCGTCGCCAGCCCGCGCCGCCACAATCTGCGCATTGAAGGCCACCATGCGCGCCTGCCTGGCAATGGTCTTGATGTCGCCCATCATGTCGAGCATCTGGCGCTTCTGCGCCTGCGCGTGGCGCTTGGACTGCTCCTCATAGACCAGCGTCAGCCCGTTGAGCACGCTCAGCAGCGGCGTTGCGCTTTGCACCAGCTCGTCAAGCAGGCCCGGCGCGCCGCGCGCTTCGTCGACGATCGCCGCCAGCGTCGCTTCGGCCAGCGAAATGAAGCTGCGAATCACGCGGTCGCCCTGCAAGGTGCCGAAATACGCGTCGCGCAGCTGCCCGCAAAAGATGCCGGGCAGGTTGCCCTTGCCTTCCACCAGCGTCAGATGGGCGTCGCGAAACAACACCAGCGTGGCACGCGCGACATCTATCGCGCCTTCGTGCCCCATTGAGGCGAGCACCGCGTACAGCACTACGCGCTGCGACGTAAAACGGCGCCGCCCCGACAGGTTGATCAGGGCGCCGAACACGTCGCCGCTCAGCTTATCCTGGCTAAACGCTTCCGCGCGGGCCGGTGCCGCAGTGCTTGCCTGGTCGAGCATGGCGCCTCCTTCGTAAAAAGTCTTGCCGGATCGCGGCATTCGATGGCAAAGAAGTTGCATTTTCCGTGCCAGCGTTTTGCCGTACATTAACGCGCCAGGCTCACCAAATCGGCGCATTTGGCGGCGCCGGCAGCACCACGCTTGCGCATGGCGGCCCATGCCGGGGCGGGCCATGCATATACATATGCACCAGGCCGCAAGCCCGAAAAAATTTGCCGAAAGATCATCAAGCCATTAATATGCTTCGCCATACCGGCCCTGCGCCGGAGGTCGTTTTCCACTTGTCGAGGTGTTTATGCGCATGCGTCAGATTCCCGTTTTACTGGCAGGAGTGTCCCTGTCGCTGTCGGCGATGGCCGCCAACAGCGATAGCTGGAAAATTCCGGTCAGCGTACAAAAGCTCGATAACGGCCTGACCGTCATCGTCTCGCCCGACCACAGCTCGCCCACCGTCGGCGTGAGCGTCGTGTACCACGTCGGCATGCGCCTGGAGCCGAAGAACCGCACCGGCTTCGCGCACCTGTTCGAACACCTGATGTTCCAGGGTACGCCGAACGCGCCCAAGGGCGTATTCGACAAGGCCATCACCGGCGGCGGCGGACGCAATAACGGCTCGACCCGTCCCGACTTCACCAACTACATCGAAACGGCGCCGGTGTCGGCGATCGATTCGATCCTGTGGCTCGAAGCGGACCGCATGAAAACGCTGGACTTCAACGAGAAGTCGCTCAAGAATCAGCAGGACGTCGTCAAGGAAGAGATCCGCGTCAACGTCAAGAACCAGCCGTACGGCGGCTTCATGTGGATCGACATCTCGCAGCAGGCATTCCAGAAATGGGAAAACAACCACGACGGCTACGGCAGCTTCAAGGACCTCGAAGGCGCCAGCCTGGATGACGTGCGCAACTTCCACCGTGACTACTACGGCCCCAACAACGCCGTGCTGGCCATCGCCGGCGACGTTACGCCGGCCCAGGGCTTCGCGCTGGCCAAAAAATACTTCGCCGCGATTCCCAAGCGCGCCACGCCGCCTGCAGGCGACTTCAGCGAGCCGCTGGGCACGGCCGAAAAACGGGTCGAACAGTTCGACACGCTGGCCCAGGTGCCGGCCATTGCGGCCGCATGGAAAATGCCGAACCGCGGCAGCAAGGACCAGGCCCCGATGGCGGTGCTGGGCGAACTGCTGGCCGGTGGCGACGCGTCGATCCTGTACCAGGGCCTGGTCAAGGGCCGCGAGCTCTCGCTCAACATCGACTCGCTATACGGCCTGACCAGCCCATGGGAATTCGACGGCCCTACCCTGTTCACCGTGTTCGCGCTGTACAAGCCTGACAGCAGCGCCGACGCGCTGCTGGCCGCCATGGACGAGGAAATCGCCAAGGTCGCCAAAAACGGCGTCGATGCCGCCACCCTCAAGCGCGTCAAGACGCGCATGCTGGCCGACTGGTACGACACGCTGGAAAGCTTTATCAACCGCGCCGACACGCTGGCCAAGCTGCAAACTTTGTGGGGCGACGCCAACGTGGCCAACCAGATCCCGGCCCTGATCAACGGCGTCACGTCCGACGACATCCAGCGCGTTGCCGGCACCTACCTGACCCGTGCCAACCGTACCGTCATCGACCGCAAGCTCGCCCCGCAGCCTGCGCCGGCGCCAACCGTCATCAAGAACTAAGGAGCGCATCCATGAAAAAGCTGATGCTGACACTCGCCATTTCAATGCTGTTCGCGCCCGCAGTCCACGCGGCCGCCAGCGCGTCTTCCACCTTGCCTGCGTATGGCAAGGACAAACCGATTCCGATCCCGCAGATCGCCAAGAAAACGCTGGCCAACGGCCTGACGGTGTGGATCGTGCCACGCAGCGGCCTGCCGCGCGTCGACTTCGTGCTCGCTGTTCGCGGCGCCGGCCTTGCCGCCGACGACAAGCAGCACCAGGGTTTTGCCAACACCATGGCCGGCCTGCTCAATGAAGGCACGGCCAAGCACGATTCGCGCGCCATCGCTGAAGCAGCCCAAGGCATGGGCGGCACCGTGGGCGCCGGCGCCAGCCATGACGGCATCACGGTGTACGGCAATGCGCTTACCTCGCACGCCGGCGCCATGCTCGACCTGCTGGCTGAAGTGGCGCGCACGCCGTCGTTCCCGGCCAACGAAGTACAGCTGTCCAAGGTCAACGCGCTGCAAAGCTTGAAGGCATCCGAAGCCACTCCGGGCTTTCGCGCCGACCGCGCATTGAACAAGGCCGTCTACGGCGAGCATCCGTATGGCGCCACCACGCCGACGGTCGAGGCGATCAATGCCGTCAGTGTGGACTACCTGCGCACCGAACACGCCAAGCGTTTCCGTCCCGACCGCGCGCTGCTGGTCATCACCGGCCGCGTGAGCGAAGCCGATGCGATGAAGCTGGCCACGGCCGCTTTCGGCGATTGGAAAGCAGAAGGTGCGGCGTTGCCGGAAACGCCGGGGGCGCTGCTGAACATGAAGCCGTCCCACCTGGTGCTGGCGCGTGCCGGCAGCGTGCAGTCGACGGTACGCCTTGGCAGCCCTGGCATTTCCGCTCCCGCGGACGATCTGGTACCGCTGCGCTTGGCCAGCACCATCATCGGTGGCGGCTTTTCCAGCCGCGTGAATCAGAACCTGCGCGAAGAAAAAGGCTACACCTATGGCGCCTATGCAGGCGCGCGCACGTTTCGCAACGGTGGCGCCATCGCCGGCGGAGCGGACGTGCGCAATGAAGTGACCGGCGCCGCGCTCAAGGAATTCCTTGGCGAGTACCGCCGTCTCGGCGTCGATCTGGTGCCGGCAGCGGAACTGGAGATGAACAAGCGCTATGTCGCCGGCGGCTACCTGATCACCAACCAGCTGCAAAAGGCGGTTGCGGCGACGCTGGCCAACAATTGGCTGATCGGCCTGCCGCCTGAATTCCTCGGCAAGTATGTTCCGATGATTCAGAAGGTCACGCCGGAGCAGATCCGCGAGATGGGCAAGAAATATTTCGCGCCCGAGATTCAGTCGATCGTGGTGGTGGGCGATCCGGCTGCAGTGGCCGAACAGTTGAAGCCATTTGGGGAGTTTGTCGTTACCGACAAATAAGCCGGACCAACAAACGTCGTCCT
>JAZJXM010000048.1:0-11848 GCA_040390915.1 Pseudomonadota bacterium | reverse complement strand
CCCATTCTGAATACGCTCAGCATGGGTCTCCGCGTTCGCGAGGACGACGAGCTTTAGGCTAGCACTTCTCGTACTTCCAGTTTCGCGCCTTGCCTTCAGCCAGCCATTCGACGGCCTGCTCCATCCGGCGCAATCTGGTCGCGTCAGTCTTGGCTTCTTCCAGCCAGTCGACATACTCGCGCTTGAAGCTGGTGCTGCCGGCATTAAAGGTGGCCAGCGCCGGCTTGTTGGCGGCCAGCGCATCAAGCAGATAGGTCGGCACGGTCAAAGGCCGTGCCGTCTTGGGCGCGACCCGAGCCGGCGTCTGCACGCCATCGTCGTTCAGCTTCATCGCCAGCTTCACGTAACTGGCGATCACCTTCTTCGACGGCAGGTCTTTCACCGACGTGATGCGTCCGAAATGGCCCATCGATTCCTTTTCAAGCTCCGGAAACAGCAGCGCGCCTTTCCAGAACCCCAGCGCGCAATGGGCCTTGAACGCCGCCATATGGCACAGCATGCCCTTGTACTGGAAAAACGGGGCGCTCCACTTGATCGTCTCTTCGACGTCGGGACAGGCGGCGTGGATCACCTCGCGCAAGTGCGTCAATATCGGCTGGGCGAATTCGGGGGACGCCGCGATGTAGGCGTCGATGCGGGGATCGATGGTAGGCATGAACCCAATATAGCAGCAAAAAAATGAACTTCCAAGCTACTGATCGCGACGTTTCCCCATTTCCGTATGCGCCAAACACAAGTACTCCCCAGGCAGCGGCAAGGCGTCGTTCCCAAGCTCCGCCTGCTGCGCCGGCCCAAGCAGGTCCAAGCTCTCGTTCACCGCGTCCAGCACAAAGCCGGCGTTGCCCAGAAAGCGCTTCAGCTCCGTGCGCGCCATGCCGGACATGAACGGCTCCGCGCGCAGCTTGAGCCAAAAGTCGACCAACCGGCTGCGCCGCTTGAAATTGGGCCGACCGTCAGCCTGCGGCTCGAGCCACGTGAACGCCACCTGACTGACCGACGCGGCCGCTGCCATCTGCGCGAACATGGCGCCGACCGCGTCCAGCGGCACGTACATCAGCAATCCCTCGGCCACAAATAGCGTCGGCGCCGTATCGTCAAACGCCGGACACGCCGCCAGTACCGTCCGCAGCGCCTGTTGCGCCAGATCGGCCCCGACAAAGTGAATTCCCTGCCCGCCCTCGCCTGCCGCGCGCCGCTTGTTAGCCTGGGTCGCCGGGTGGTCAATCTCGATGCAGCACAAGCGCGGATGGTCGGCCTTCAACTCCATGCACAGCGTGTCGAGACCGGCGCCCAGCACCACCACCTGGCGACAACCGCCCGCAATCGCGGCGCGCGCATGGTTGCGCAACAGCCGCTTGCGCAGCGCGAAGTGCAAGCTGATGCCGGGCAGCGTGGCCCGCTCCAGCGTGCGGCACAGGGCGCGAAACCAGCCCTGGCGCAGCAAGCTGGCCATGCGCGGATGCGCCGCCTGCAGCACGGCCGCGCCGCGCCGGATCGCCTCGAACGGCAGCACCGCCGCCGTCGCTGCCTCCGGGCGCACCAGCTGCATGCCGGCGGCGACGATCAGCGCCGTGTTGCTGGGTTTATCCTGCCTCATGCCGCCAGCTCCACGCGCGGCGCCGCCAGCAGGTCGCGGTAGTGGCGGTACCAGTTGCTCTGGAAGCGCTGCAGCGGATCGAAGCGTCGCTTCCATTCCAGCAATTGGTCGAAATTCGGATGGCAGGCGCGTACCTGGCGCGCGCTGGCCGCCGTCGAGTAGGTCAGGTAGTAGCTGCCGCCGCGCGCAATGGCCAGGTCGATCAGGCGCCGGAACGCTTCCATGGTCGTTTCAGTGCCCTCCGGCGTGTGCGGCGTGTGCAGGTTGAAGATGATGCAGGCATAGTCCTGCTTGGCCCACGGCAGGAAGCTTTCGTCATCGCGCTCGATCAGGCGTATGGTGCCGTAGATCAGGTCCACGCCATGCTGGCGAAAGTCGGCCGCAGCGGCGCCCATGAAGTCGGCCAGCCGCGCGCGCGGCACATAGAGTTCGCCTATCATCTCCGAGCCGCAGTGTCCAAGCACGCCGTCGATCTCATCGTGATAGCCGTTCAGATAGGTGCTTTGCTGGAGCCGGTCGCTCCAGTACACCTGGCCGTCGCTGGCCAGGTAGTGCGCCGCGTAGAATTCAAAGGCAGCTGTCTTGTCGGTATGGGCCAGTGTCAGCAAGCCACGCCAATCCTGCTCGGACAGGTGCTTGTCATCAACCCCCATCGGCGTCGCCGCATCAACCGGCACATAGCACGAGAACACGCCGCGCTGCATGAAGTCGACGCTGTCCGGGTCGATCGCGAACTGGAAGTCGCCATACACGTAGCCGCTTGCGATGCGCTGGTCGAAGGCGTTCATCAGGTCGGCTAGCTGCAGCACGGTGACGTCGCGCCGCATCTTGCGGCGCCGCGCCAGGCGCAAGGTGACGCTGGCGATCACGCCAAACAGGCCGTAGCCACCGATCGCCAGGGCGAACAGGTCTTTGTTGCATTGGCGGCTGCAGCGTTTGAGCACGCCGAACGCGTCGATCAGCGTAAACGATTCGACATCGGCGATGAAAGGCTGCATGCGCAGGCCGCGCCCGTGCACGTTGGACGACAGGCAGCCGCCCAGGCTGAGCGTGTCGGCGCCGGTCTGCTTCTGGCGGATGCTCCAGGACGGCCCCGGTGCGCTCTCAAGATAGTCGATCAGCGCCGGCCATTGGATGCCGGCTTCGACTTCGATCAGGCCCTTGGCGTTATCGAAGGCAAGAACGCGGTTCATGTGCGCCATGTCGAGCAGCAGCGCGCCTTCGCCAAACTGCTGCCCGCCCATCGCGTGGCGTCCGCCGCAGATTGCGATCGGCAGCCCCTGGGCGGCGCCGGCGGCAATCGCTTCGCCAATTTCGGCCATGCTGCGCGGGGTGACGATGCTGGCCACGCGCGTGGCGTTCAGGGCGGAATGCACATCATTGACGACGGGGAAAGCGGAACACTGGTTCATGGCGACGATCTCTAAAAAGGGATAGTCCCATTGTTGCCCTGTCAATCAAGCGCTGCTACCGAATCCGGGCAGGTACCGGTTTGCGCCACCAAAGGTCTCGCCTGGCAGCCTGCCAGTCCTGCATCGGCGCGCGCAGCGCGTCGTGAAATGACGCGAGCGCATTGAGCATCGCCTCGAAATTTTCGATCGGCACCGGCTTGCCGAACAGGTAGCCCTGGAAGTGCGTGCAGCCCATGCTGAGCAGGATGTCGCGCTGTTCCTCCGTCTCGACCCCTTCGGCAATGACGTTCAAATCCAGGTTGTGCGCCAGCGCGACGATGGTGCGCACGATCGCCTGGTCGCTGGCATCGGTGGCCAGGTCGTTGACGAAGGAGCGGTCAATCTTGATCTGCTTGATCGGCAGGCGCTTGAGGTACTGCAGGCAGGAATAGCCGGTGCCGAAATCGTCCAGCGAGAAGCCGACCCCCAGCGTGCGCAAGGCGCGCATGATGGCGATTACCTCGTCCACGTTCTTGAGCAGCATGCTCTCGGTGATTTCCAGCTTCAGCAGCGCCGGGTTGATCTCGTGGCGCTGCGCGATTCTGCGCACCTGGTCGACGAAATCGGGTTGCGAGAACTGGCGGGCGCTCACGTTCACGGCCAGCACCAGCTCGCGCGTGAGTTCATCGTTCTGCCATAGTCTTAGCTGGCTGCAGGCCGTATCGAGCACCCAGTGGCCGATCGGCAGTATCAGGCCGGTCGCTTCGATCATCGGGATGAAGGCGGCCGGCTTGACCAGGCCGCGCTCCGGATGCTGCCAGCGGATCAGCGCTTCGGCGCCCAGCGGGCGGTTGTTCTCGTCCACCTGGATCTGGTAGTGCAGGCGCAACTGCTGGCGTTCGATCGCCACGAACAGCTCGCTCTCCATTTTCAGCTTCTCGTGGGCGCCCTGGTTCATGGCCGGCGAAAAGAAACGGAACCCGTCGCCGCCGTCCGATTTGGCATAGTACATCGAGGTATCGGCATTCTTCATCAGGTCGTCCATGTGTTCCGCGTTGTCCGGGTACAGGGCGATGCCGATGCTGGTCGACGTGTGCAAGGTGTGGGGCCCGATCTCGAACGGCTGGCTAAGCTGGAAATTGAGCTTCTTGGCAACCGCGATCGCGTCCTGCAAGATGTCGGCGCCGCGCAGGATGACGACGAACTCGTCGCCGCCCAGGCGCGCTACCACATCGTAGTCGCGGATGCAGGACTTGAGCCGTCCGGCCACCTGGATCAGCAATTCGTCGCCCACCGTATGGCCAAGCGTGTCGTTGACGTTCTTGAAGCGGTCCAGGTCGAGGAACATGACCGCCAGCTGTTCCGAGCGGCGTTTGGCGATCAGGATCGATTGCGCCAAAAACGTTTGCAGGTGCAGCCGGTTCGGCAGCCCGGTCAGCACGTCATGGTGGGCCAGGTGCGCCACGCGCTGCTCGGACTCCTTGTAGCTGCTGATGTCGACGAAATTAGCCAGAAAAAATTCAATGTCGCCCAGCTTGTCGCGCACCACCGAGATCGTCATGAAGCGCGGATGGACGCTGCCGTCGCGGCAGCGCTGCCACAATTCGCCCTGCCACCAGCCGTCCTTGAGGATGGTGTCCCACATCAGTTTGTATTCTTCCACCGTGTTTTTGCCAGATGCCAGCAGGCGCGGATTTTTTCCCATCACTTCGTGTTTGTCGAAGCCCGTCAGCGTGATGAAGGCGGCGTTGACGTCGACGATATTGTTGTTGGTGTCGGTGATCAGCATCGCCTCGCCGCTGAAATTGAAAACATGGCCGGCCAGGCGCAGCTGAATGCGCTCCTCGTTGCGCTGGATCAGGTTGCGCACGCGTACGATCAGCGTTTCGTGAAAAATCGGCTTGACCAGGTAGTCGTCGGCGCCCAGGTTCAAGCCGGCCAGCTGGTTTTGCTCCGACATGTCGGCGCTCACCAGGATCACCGGAATGTCGCAGGTATGCGGATCGGCGCGCATGCGGCGCAGCACGTCGATGCCGCTCATGCCGGGCATCTTCACGTCCAGCACCACCAGTTTCGGCAATTCGGCCTGGTCCTTGAATAGCGCCAGCGCGGATGCGCCAGAAGTGGCGGTCTTGAGCCGGAACTCGGCCTTGAGTGCCGACACCATCACGTGCAGGTTGGCCGGCAGGTCGTCCACCAGCAAGATCAGCATTTTGTCGGGGGCGTTTTTCATGCCAGCTCCCCGTATTTGGCTTTCAATACCGCGAACGTGGCCAGCGCGTCGGCGTGTTCGAAGCGGTCGAAATGATGCTGCAGCTCGCGCAGCAACGGCGATCCGGGCAGATTGGCGTCGGCCATGTGCTGACAGGCCGCCAGCAGCGCGTCGGGGATGATTTCCTGGCTGGCGACATAAGGGTCGAGCGAAGCGAGCATCTCGGCCAGCGACATCAGCCCGGCGGCGCCAAGTGCGGGCCGGCCCGGCGCCACGTAGGCGGCGATCTGGATATCCATCTGCACCAGCGTCAGTGCCAGCGTGGCTTCAAAAGCCGGGCGCGACAGCAGCGGCGCGGACGCCGTCAATTCCTCAAGCAGGTGACGGCATGCTTCGGCCAGCGCGATGGCGCTCAGGTTGGCGCCGATGCCTTTGACCGAATGAATCAGGTCGATGGCGTCGTCGGTGCGCCCTTCGGTCAACAGCGCATTAAGGCGCGCGATCAGGTTGCGGTAGCTGTCGACAAAATTGCACAGCAAGCGTTGCTGCAGCACGCGGTCGCCATCGAGGCGGCGCAAGCCCTGCACCAATTCCAGGATCGGCTCGCCCGTCTGCAGCACCAGCGGCGCGCCGGCCGCAAGCTCGCGCCGCGCGCGCGTGTAGGTACTGAGCACCTTGACGATGTCCTCCGGTTCGACCGGTTTGGGAATAAAGTCGACCATGCCGATCGCGCGGCAGCGTTCGCGGTCTTCGGCCATCACGGCGGCGGTCATGGCCACGATCGGCAGGTGTTTTCCTTGCGGTAGTTCGCGGATGCGGCGCGTGGCCTCGATGCCGCCCATGACCGGCATGTGCAAGTCCATCAGCACCAGGTCGAAGGTTTGCCTTTGCACCAGTTCGACCGCTTCGCTGCCGTGCGAGGCGATGGTCAAAGTGGCGCCGCGCTTGCGGATGATGCTGGCCGCCACTTCCTGATTGAGTTCGTTGTCCTCGACCAGCAGCACGCGCACGCCGTCAAAACGCTGCATGCTCGGTTCAACCACGGTGCGCGGGCGGCTCACCTTGCCGTGCAACAGGGCGTCGAACAGGAACGACGGTATCACCGGCTTGGTCAGCACGCCGGTAATGTAGGCCGCTTCCGGTTGCTGCATCAACGTTGGCTTGTTGTGGGCCGTGACCATCAGGATCGGCAGCGGCTGGGTGCAGCCACTGGCCCGTTCCAGTTCGCGCAGCTCGGCCGCCACGGCCAAGCCGCTCATGCCCGGCATGTGCCAGTCCAGCAGCATCGAATAGAACGGGCGGCCGATGCGGATCGCCTCGGCCACCTGGGCCAGCGCGTCCGGGCCATTTTCAGCCTCCACCACTTCCATGCCCCAGGCCTTGAGCAGCAGCGACAGGATATGGCGCGAATTGGACTGGTCGTCCACCACCAGCACGCGCTTGCTGCGCATTTGCTGCAGCTCGCGTCCCAGGTGGGTCACGTTGCCGATTTCTTCGGGCGCGATGCCGGCCACGATGGTAAAGGCGATGTTGGTGCCCTTGCCCGGCACGCTGTCGAGCGTGACCTGGCCGCCCAATAGGCCAACCAGTTTCTTGACGATCGCCAGTCCCAGGCCGCTGCCGCCGAATTTGCGGGTGGTGGAGGAATCGGCCTGCGAGAACGGCTGGAACAGCACCCCGACCTGGTCCGGCTCGATGCCGATCCCGGTGTCGCTGACGTTAAAGCGCAGCGTGATCGCGTCGTCGCTGCGGTGCGCCACCTGGACCCCGATGTGAATCTCGCCGCGCTCGGTGAACTTGATCGCATTGCCCACCAGGTTGTTGAGCACCTGCACCAGCCGGAACGGATCGCTCATCACCAGCAGCGGCGCATCATGGTCGATATTGAGCGACAGCTGCAAGCCCTTGTCCTCGGCCTGCAGGCCGAGCAATTCGGCCACTTCGAGCAGCACCGCTTCGACCCGCATCGGTATCAGTTCGATTGTCAATCGGCCCGCTTCGATCCGGGAGAAGTCGAGGATATCGTCGATGATGCGCACCAGCGCCCGGCCTGAGCGGCTCACCTTGTCGAGCTGCTCGCGCTGTTCTGGTTTCAGGTCCGATTCCATGACGATCCTGGTCAGGCCCAGGATCGCGTTCATCGGAGTGCGAATTTCGTGGCTCATGTTGGCCAGGAACTGCGACTTGGCCAGCAAGGCCGCCTGCGCCGTTTCCTCGGCCTGTTTGCGGGCCGAGATGTCGGTGCCGATCAACAGGTAGCCGATGATGGTGTTCTGGGCGTCGCGCAGCGCGGTTACCGATACCACCGCCGGAAAGCGGCTGCCGTCGCGCCGGATATAGGTCAGTTCGTAAATGTCTTCGATACCGCGCGAAGCCTTGAACACCAGCGCTTCGAAGCCGGGCGTGATCGGCGTGCCCAGCTCTTCGCTCAGGGCCTTGGCGCGCGCCACCACTTCCAGCGGGTCCGAGATGTCGGCCGGGGTGATCTTGTTCATCACTTCGAGCGCCGTATAGCCCAGCATGCGCTCGGCGCCGACGTTGAAAATCTGGATCACGCCCTTGGCGTCGGTGGCGATACTGGAAAAGTTGGCGCTGTTGAAAATCGCGCTTTGCAAAGCGCCCGCCTTGAGCAGCGCTTCCTCGGCTTGTTTGCGGGCGGTGTTGTCGGTGCCGATCAGCAGGTAGCCGATGATGGTGTCCTGGTCGTCGCGCAGCGCGGTCACCGACACGATGGCGGGAAAGCGGCTGCCATCCTTGCGGAAGTAAGTCAGCTCATAAATGTCCTCGATGCCGCGCGAAGCCTTGAATACCAGCGCCTCGAAGCCCGGCGTAATCGCCGTTCCCAGCTCCACGCTGAGCGCTTCGGCGCGCGCGATCACCTCTTGCGGGTCCGAGATGTCGGCTGGGGTGATCTTGTTCATCACTTCGAGCGCCGTGTAGCCCAGCATGCGCTCGGCGCCGACGTTGAAAATCTGGATCACGCCCTTGGCGTCGGTGGCAATACTGGAGAAGTTGGCGCTGTTGAAAATCGCGCTTTGCAAGGCACCCGCCTTGAGCAGCGCTTCCTCGGCCTGTTTGCGCGCCGTATTGTCGGTGCCGATCAGCAAGTAGCCGATGATCGAATCCTGGTCATCGCGCAGTGCGGTAACCGACACAATGGCGGGAAAGCGGCTGCCGTCCTTGCGGAAGTAAGTCAGCTCGTAAATGTCCTCGATGCCGCGCGAAGCCTTGAATACCAGCGCCTCGAAGCCTGGCGTAATTGGCGTTCCCAGTTCCACGCTGAGCGCTTCGGCCCGTGCAATCACCTCTTGCGGGTCCGAGATGTCGGCCGGGGTGATCTTGTTCATCACTTCGAGCGCCGTGTAACCCAGCATGCGCTCGGCGCCGACATTGAAAATCTGGATCACGCCCTTGGCGTCGGTGGCGATACTGGAGAAATTGGCGCTGTTGAAAATCGCGCTTTGCAAGGCGCCTGCTTTGAGCAGCGCTTCCTCGGCCTGTTTGCGGGCAGTGTTGTCGGTGCCGATCAAGAGGTAGCCGATGATGGCGTCCTGGTCATCGCGCAGCGCAGTGACCGACACAATGGCGGGAAAACGGCTACCGTCCTTGCGGAAATAGGTCAGCTCGTAGATATCCTCGATGCCGCGCGAAGCCTTGAACACCAGCGCTTCGAAGCCCGGTGTAATCGGGGTGCCCAGCTCCACGCTGAGCGCTTCGGCGCGCGCGATCACCTCTTGCGGGTCGGAGATATCGGCCGGGGTGATCTTGTTCATCACTTCCAGCGCCGTGTAGCCCAGCATGCGCTCGGCGCCGACGTTGAAAATCTGGATTACGCCCTTGGCGTCGGTGGCGATACTGGAAAAATTGGCGCTGTTGAAAATCGCGCTTTGCAAGGCGCCCGCCTTGAGCAGCGCTTCCTCGGCCTGTTTGCGTGCCGTGTTGTCGGTGCCGATCAGCAGGTAGCCGATGATGGCCTCCTGATCGTCGCGCAGCGCGGTGACTGAAACGGTGGCTGGAAAGCGGCTGCCATCCTTGCGAAAGAAAGTCAGCTCGTAAATGTCCTCGATGCTGTGCGAGGCCTTCAGGACCAGGGCGTCGAAGCCGGGCATGACGGGGATACCCAGTTCCTGGCGCAGCGCCTTGGCACGCGCCAGCAGTTCCAGCGGGTCAGACAGGTCGGCCAGCATGATCTGGTTGACGACATCGGCCGCGGCATAGCCCAGCATGCGCTCGGCGCCGGCGTTGAAAATCTGGATCAGCCCACGCGCATCGGTGGCGATGCTGGAGAAATTGGCACTGTTGAAAACGGCGTTCTGCAAGGCGCTGGCCTTCAGGCGCGCTTCCTGGCGGCCGATTTCGGTATCTCGCCCGGACGTGTCGGCGACGTCGTGCGGTATTGTGGGGGCAATTGGCATGGCAGACCTCAAAGATGCCGGCCCGGACAAACGTGAGGGCCTGACACTCAAGGTACTGCTGGGCAACGAGCTGGTCTGTACGCTTGCGTACATAAGAAAAGCCGTCGTCTTCGCGAAAGCGCACTGCTTCCCGGAACGTCGTCCTCGCGAATGCGGGGACCCATGCTGACCATGCTCATCATGGGTCCCCGCATTCGCGAGGACGACGTAGAATTTTGCAAATCAAATCGCCGGACAGCAATGTCCGAAAGCGAGCAACGACGGCAAGTTTATTTTGCCACTGCGATCCTGCAGTTGGCCGAAATGGTGCCGTTGGCCGCAACGATCTCGTTATCGAGCACCGTATAGCGCAGTTCCGCGTTGTTGCTGCGCTGGCGCAGCTGGCGCGCCGCTTCTGTTTCGCAGCGTTGTTTTACTTCGCTCACCGTCTGGTCGTTATTGCCGACGTAGGTATAGGCCAGCACATTGGGGTCCTGCTCGCCCTTCTTCTTGCCCTTGAGGTTCTGGTACGCGTTCACGCTGGCGTTGGCCGTATCGGACACCAGGTGAGGCAGTTCGATGCTGACGCAGCCGGCCAGCATCAACGGGGATATCAGAAGTAACGCTTTGACGATTTGCTTCATTGCGAGCCTTTGCTCAAGATAGGATTGGAGGGTGTGCCTGGTACGCCGCAACTGCCGGCGCGCGCCTTGCGAAACTGTGGTTCGAGCTTGCCCGCGCGGGTCTTCCAGACACCGTGCAGGCGCCATTCGTCGACGCCGTCGCACCAATGGCCAAGCGACAGGTAAAGCAGCGAACCGTTCTTGTCCTCGCCCAGCTCTGCGGCCTGCAGCTGCACCGCCGCCAGGTCGAGCCGGCTGTTGTCGAGATTCCAGGCGCGCGGCGCTTCAATGCGCAAGCCGGTGGCGGCGATGTTGGCATCCTTCGCTTCGAGCGCGGTGCCTTGCGACTGTATGCTCACGTTGTCGATAGTGACGCTGCTGCGGACCGCTACCAGCTGGCCAAGCGTGGCCTGTTCGATAGTCACGTTGGTGCAGTGCTCAAGCCGGATCGAGCGCCAGCTGCCGCGGTACACGACGTCTTTCTTGTCCTTGCAGACGGCATCGCCTTGCGACGCGCCCTGTTGCTGCGCCAGCGCTGACGGCAGCGGCTCTTCCATCGCTTTGAGCAGCCATTCACCGGTCTTGGCGCTGGCGTCGCGCATGGGAACATGGCCCACCTCGGCCAGGATGTCGAGTTGCGATTGCGGCAGCAGCCAGCGCAGCGCCTGGCCGGTGCGCAGCGGGGCCACCGTATCGAGTTCGCCCCACAGCATCCATACCGGCACCCGCAGCTCGCGGACAAACGGGCTGAAGTCTTCGTTCGCCAGCCCCAGCACGGCGTTGATGGTGCTGCTGTCCTTGTACAGCATGCCGCGCGCCTGGTCCGAGCCGGCCATGGCCGCCAGTGCGCCCGCCTTGCCGGCACCCAGATCCTGGAACTGTCCCGAGACGTGGTTCAGCAGCCGGCTGCCGCGCTCGGCCAACTGGCGCAGCAGCGGCAGCGTCGTCGCCTTGCCCGGCACCTGGCTCAAATGGCGCGTGAACACGGTCGTCTGCAAGATCCCCGCCGCATCGATCAGCAGCAAACGATTGACCTGCTGCGGGTAGTCGTGGCTATGGCGCAGCGCGATGGCGCCTCCGAGCGAATGGCCGACCACGAACACCGGTTCCGATGTCTGTTGCGCGATCAGCCAGTGCACCAGGTCCGCATAGCGTTTCGGTGACAGGGCGGCATCGGGCAATTCCGAGCGGCCGAAACCGGGCAGGTCGAACATCAGCACCTGATAGTGCGCGGCGAGCGCCGGCAGCACAGGCGTCCAGCTTCCCGATGCCTGCGGGCCGAGGCCGTGAATGAGCACCACGGTGGGCGCACCGGGCTTGCCGCCTGTGATGACCTGGACCTGCTTGCCGGTGGCGGGGTCGATGACGCGCGATGCGGTAAATCCCGGTGGATACGGCGCTTGGTCGGCCTTGGAGGCGGACGCCAGCGAGAGCATGCCGATGATGAAGCAGGACTGAAGAAAACGAATCATGGGACTCGATGCCAAAACAATAAGGCGCCACTATATCGTATTGAGTTACCCAGGAGCTGCGAATTTAACGACAACCGAGCACAAACCAACGTCGTCCTCGCGAACGCGCACTGCTGTCCGGAATAAGTTGCTTGACTAAGCTATAGAGGGTTGCAGGCA